>DATNPH010000234.1:0-14128 GCA_036703315.1 Coleofasciculaceae cyanobacterium | reverse complement strand
CAAATGTCAAACCTAAAATCGTAATAACTGGAATTAAGGCATTTTTCAGGGCGTGAGATAACAAAATTCGCCTTTCTGGTATACCTCTAGCGCGGGCGGCTTCGACATAATCAGATCGAAGTGTTTGTTTGAGATTGACTCGAACAATTCGCTCAAAGATTCCAGAAAGCAAAACTCCCAGCGTCAAGCTAGGCAGAAACAGATAGTATAAAGCTGTAAAAAACTGGCTCAAGTTGCCACTCAAAAGACTATCAACTGTGTATAGTCCCGTCCAACCTTGGGGTACAGGTAGGGAGGTGGGAAAGCGCGTACCAATGGGGAACCAACGTAACTGAACGGCAAAAATTAACTGTACCAGCATCCCCACCCAGAATAAAGGTAGGGCATAAGTGATAATGCCAAACAGCCGCCCTGATACGTCTAGCCAAGAGTTTGGGCGGGAAGCAGAAAGCATTCCTACAGTAATACCTACTAGCAGGGCGATCGCCATACTAAATACTGCTAATTCTACCGTCGCTGGGAAATATTGGGCGATCGCATCCCAAACGCCTTCACCCTGAGTAGTAATCGAAGATCCTAAGTCAAGCCGCAATAAGTTGCCCAGATAACGAATGTACTGGATCGGCAAGGGATCTAATAGCCCCAATCGTTCCCGATACTCCTGTTTGACGCTTTCGGGGGCGCGCCCCCCTAATACAGCATCTACCGGATCGCCTGGTGTCGCCCGCAGCAACAAGAACACTACGGTAACGATGGTAAAAAGCATCAAAGGCGCTAAGAGTAACCGAACCAGAATGTAGTATTGCAGGGATTTTGAGCGAGACATAACAAGGATGAAGGGTGAAGGATGAAGGATGAATGGGGAACTATAAATGGGGAGTGGTGAATTATGAATGATGAATGGCGAAAAGCAGAAGAATTGGGATATTAGGGAAAGGTCGTTTAAATATGCTTTGCGGGCAATCAAACTTTATCAATGTTTACAGGAAGGGAAAGATGGTGCTGGTTGGATAATTGCAAAACAGTACCTTAGATCGGCAACTTCTATTGGGGCTAATGTAGAGGAGGCTCAATCTGGGGAAAGTCGAGCTGATTTTATCCACAAGTACAGCATTGCTCAAAAGGAAGCAAGAGAAAGCTTGTATTGGCTTCGTCTTTTGGCTGAATCAGGACTTATTCCCAACAAACGCCTAATAGCTTTAATCGGGGAAACAGAAGAACTCATATCAGTCATTACTGCCATTATTGTTAGTGCCAAGCAAAATAAGCCTTAATAACTTCACCCTTCACCCTTCACCCTTCACCCTTCACCCTTCATCCTTCACCCTTCATCCTTCACCCTTTAGTTAGGGTTCTGCTTTTCTGTCTTCTGGATCTCCTGGACCTGTTGGCTCAGCCGGTGGAGCTAACTCAGCCTCAGGAGCAATCTCTTCTACTGGTATTGCTGCCGCTTCACCTGAATCAGCCGTGTCAGCTGATTTTTGAGCAGCTTCAACCAGTTCAGGACTTGGTGGATGGGGTGGAACAAGTTCGGCAGTGACTTCTTCTTCCGTAGCAGCTACTTCATCGGGTTCACTGTCTATCTTTTCCTGCACAGTGGTTTGGGTGACTTGAGGCTCAACTACGGTTGGAGTGGTTTGAGCCTCAGATTTGCTTTTGCGAAAAAGACTTGTTACCCGCTCTTGCAGTCCTTGAACACCACCAGCGGGTAAGACTTTTTCCAACTTTCCTTTAAGTTCATCTTGGCTGGGAATTGCTGTCTGCTGCTCTTGGGGTACAAGAAGTCGCCGCAAGGTCAAGGTTTGCCAACCGAACCAACCTAACAGTGCTACACTTGCCAGCTGACCCAGCAGCACACCGCCAGTAATGCGTCCTGCACATACCCATAAAACTAGGGCGTAGAATAGCCCTATCCCGCTCCAAATAAAGTCTTCTTTGCGATGCACTTCTGGAAAAAAGAACGCTGCCAAGTAAAGGGCAAGGCTACCAAGACCGATGACCAACGCTAGGACGTATGCCAGCATTTTGTGGGTACTCCTTACTGTGTGTCTCTTAATTTTGCGTGAAATTGTTTGCTTAAATACCAATACCAGTTAAGCAGCTATTGCCTGCTGATGTCTTTGCTAATTCCAGCAACGTATGATAAGCTTTTAACCTAAACATAATCTGGTATAGTAAGGGTTTACGCTAAAAAAGCAAACTCTTAATCTATTTTTTAGAGGACTCCTCCGGGGATCAGGCTACTGTGTAGGTGAGACAAATCATACTACAAGTTAAGCAGAGTTCCGGGAGAGGTTTTTATGACACAACCAAGCTTTGGTTTGATTGGCCTAGCGGTCATGGGAGAAAACCTAGCGCTGAATGTTGAGCGAAATGGTTTTCCTGTAGCTGTTTTCAATCGCACCGCTGCCGTTACCCAGGAGTTTATGGAAAAGCGGGCAAAGGGCAAGAACTTCACCGCTGCCTATTCCATTGAAGAACTGGTTCAATCGCTGCAACGACCCCGCAAGATTCTAATCATGGTGAAAGCCGGTGCGCCAGTGGATGCGGTGATTGCCCAACTCAAACCCTTGCTAGAGCCTGGGGACATGATCATTGACGGTGGTAACTCCCTCTACACCGACACAGAGCGACGCACACAACAATTAGAATCCACAGGACTTGGCTTTGTGGGCATGGGCGTCAGTGGCGGTGAAGAAGGAGCGCTGAATGGTCCTAGCCTGATGCCTGGAGGCACAGATACCGCCTATGGAGAGTTAGCGCCCATTCTGACCAAAATTGCTGCTCAGGTAGATGACGGTCCTTGTGTAACCTACATTGGTCCAGGTGGTGCGGGTCATTACGTCAAGATGGTACACAACGGAATTGAGTATGGCGATATGCAGCTAATTGCAGAAGCCTACGACCTGCTCAAGAGCAGTTTGGGACTTGACCATCAGCAGTTGCATGAGGTCTTCGCTGAATGGAATACCACCGACGAACTCAACTCGTTTTTGATTGAAATTACTGCTGATATCTTCAGGTTTATTGACCCCGATACAAATTTACCTCTAGTAGAGGTCATTCAAGATGCTGCCGGTCAGAAAGGAACAGGACGCTGGACGGTGCAGAGTGCCTTTGAACTGGCTGTACCGATTCCTACGATGACGGCTGCTGTCAATGCCCGAGTTGTGTCATTCTACAAGGAGGAGCGAGTAGCGGCATCTAAAATCCTGACAGGTCCCACGGGTAAGTATGAGGGGGATACGAAAGAGTTTATTAACAAAATCCGGGATGCCCTCTACTGCTCGAAGATTTGCTCCTATGCTCAAGGCATGGCGCTGTTGGCTAAGGCATCAAAAGAATTTAATTACAACCTCAGCTTGAGTGAATGTTCCCGGATCTGGAAGGGTGGCTGCATTATTCGCGCAGCGTTCCTGGATAAGATTAAAACCGCTTATGCGGACGAGCCGGAGTTGCCTAACCTGCTGCTAGCTCCTGAGTTAAAGCAAAGTATTTTGGATCGGCAGGAGGCTTGGCGCGAGGTGCTGTCGGTATCTAATAAATTAGGTATTCCTGCTCCCGCGTTTGCTGCCTCGTTGAATTACTTCGATAGCTACCGACGCGATCGCTTGCCACAAAACCTCACTCAAGCGCAGCGTGACTACTTCGGTGCTCACACCTACGAACGTACCGATAAACCAGGCACCTTCCACACTGAATGGACTCAGGTTGCAGAACAATCCCTACAAACCGGTACCACAGATTAATCTAGCTAATTTTGTCCATTGATAGTCAGTGGATGTTGACAATCCTACGGCTTGCCGTGGGATTGTTTCGTCTTGGGAAGTCCAACAACTTTACCTAGATTACGAGTTGTAGAGATGTTCCGCTGGAACATTAAGGTTTTGCAGATTCCTGAAAAAGAACGCTATTAAGAAAGCAGGTAGAACCTCGTGGTTATCCCAAACAGCTGGTTTTCTTGCTTGAATTATGTCAGGACTTACGCAAATCGAGCCTTCAGGCACTACGTATAGCGTTATGGTGGGCTATGCTCACCCTACAATTAGAGGTTATGCGTAAGTCCTAATGTAATACCATTTCCATTTTATGAATGCTACGCATACCTTGAAGGAGAGATTGGTAATCGCTAATGGTTAATTGTGTCTTTAAACGTTAGCGATTAGTCATTAGCAAAAAACCACAATTGGATCTGTAGCAAGTATTGAGCGAAATGGTATAAGGTATGAGTTTTCATTATGCCCTAGCCATTGCTTGCCTACTTCTTATGATTGCTGTTCCTGGCTACCAGATTCTCACTCAAATCTCTGAAAGTACCAATTCTCTTGTCTATCGAGGCATCCGAGAACAGGATAACAAAGCCGTTATCCTCAAAGTTCTCAAAGACGATTATTTGACGCCCAATGAACTCACTCGATATCAGCAGGAGTATCAAATTACCCACAACCTGAATTTGGAGGGCGTGGTCAAAGCTTATAGCTTAGAAACTTATCACAGAACTCTGGTCATTATCTTTGAGGATTTTGGCGCGTCATCATTAGCTCAATTGAGCAATAAGTGGATGGGGGTAGGTAGGGGAGTATTGTCCCTACAAAAATTCCTCCGGATCGCCATTCAGATTACTGAGATTTTGGGCGCGATTCACTGCTGCCATGTTATCCACAAAGATATTAACCCCTCAAACATCGTCCTTAACCCAGAAACCGGACAGCTCAAAATCATTGACTTTGGCATCTCCACTCAATTAACCCGCGAAAATCCAACGCTTAAAAATCCCAATATCTTAGAAGGTACTTTAGCTTACATATCGCCGGAACAGACAGGGCGGATCAGTCTGTGTGTTGATTACCGCACAGACTTTTACTCCCTCGGAGTCACCTTTTACGAACTACTAACTGGACAGTTGCCTTTTACAACAACTGATCCCTTAGAATTGGTGCATTCTCACATTGCAAAACAGCCTGTGCCACCTCATCAGGTGAATCCAGAGATTCCCCAAGCCGTTTCAGATATTGTGATGAAATTGATGGCGAAAACGGTTCAAGATCGATACCAAGGTGCCTGGGGAATCAAAGTTGATTTAGTACTCTGTTTGATGCAGTTCGAGGCTAATGGTGAGATTGAAGACATTATCCTTGGTGAACATGATATTTCCGACAAGTTTCAAATTCCTCAAAAACTCTATGGCAGAGAGCGAGAAGTTGCGACATTACTAGCTGCATTTGAGCGAGTAGTGGCAGGGGAAGCAGAGGAAGTAGGGGAGACTTCCCAATCCAAAATCCGGAATCTAGGGCGCTACATAAGATCGGAGGAAACTTCTGACCCGGACTCCGTCCCGCTACTCCTTCGGAGAACGCTTCGCGATCGCTACCACGCCCCAAAATCGAAAGTCGAGATGATGTTGGTGGCTGGTACTCCTGGTATCGGTAAGTCAGCCCTAGTAGCCGAGATTCATAAACCCATTACAGAAAAGCACAGCTATTTCATTTGGGGAAAATTTGACCAGTTTGGGCGCAATATTCCCTATTCAGCTATAGTCACTGCCTTTGAGAGATTAGTACGGAAACTGTTAACTGAAAGCGAAGCCCAACTTAACCAATGGCGAGAGAAACTTTTATCAGCATTGGGTTCCGACGGTCAGGTGATTATTGATGTGATTCCGGAAGTGGAACTGATTATCGGAAAACAGCCAACGGTACCAGAGTTAGGGAGGACAGAATCACAAAATCGCTTTAATCTCGTCTTTCAAAACTTCATTCGGGTATTTTGTTCACATTCATATCCCTTAGTTATCTTTTTGGATGATTTGCAATGGGCAGATTCAGCAACCCTCAAGTTGGTAGAACTGATGATGACGGATGCGGATATGCAATATCTGTTAGTGATTGGGGCGTATCGGGATAACGAGGTCACTTCTACTCATCCATTAATGATGACCCTTGAGAAGATAAAGAAACAAGGGGCAACTATCAACCATATTACTTTAAGCCCTTTAACACTAGAACAGATTAATCACCTGATTGCCGAGACTTTGTACAGTGACAGGACTACCAGCTTACCTTTGGCAGAACTGATAGGACATAAAACCGGAGGCAATCCTTTCTTTGTCAATGAGTTTCTCAAAACCCTGCACGCCGAAAACCTAATAATCTTTGATTTTGAGCGCTTAATCTGGCAATGGGATCTTGCTCAAATTGAAGGAATGGATTTCACCGATAATGTGGTGGAGTTGATGATTGAAAAACTGAATAAACTGCCAGAATCTACACAGCAAGTTTTACAATTTGCAGCTTGCGTGGGTTCACATTTCGACTTAAATATGCTCTCTACTATCTGTAAGAAATCCTCAAAGGAAGTTTTTCAACATTTAACGGTAGCAGTTCAGTTAGGGTTAATTCTATCTACATCCAAGTTAGATGAAGGTCTATTAATTCAAAATTATAAATTCCTGGATGACCGAGTCCAACAAGCGGCTTATGTCTTGATTGATGAGGAACAAAAAAAAGCCATTCACTTACAAATCGGTCGTCTGCTGTTGCAGAACACTGTGCCAGACTCATTATTTAAGATACTCGATCATCTCAATCTTGGCAGTCAGCTTGTGACTGATCAACAAGAGCGAGATCAAATAGCCAAGCTAAATCTGAGAGCAGGTCAGAAAGCACAGGCGGCTACAGCTTATGAGGCAGCCGTCAAGTATTTGAAGGCGGGGTTAGAGTTCCTCTCGGCAGATAGCTGGCAGACTCAGTATGACTTAACGCTAGCGCTGCACTCGGTGGCAGCAGAAGCGGCTTACCTCAGTGGTGATTGGCAGCAACAAATTGACTTGACCCAGGTAGTGCTGCAACAAGCTAGGACGCTATTGGACACTGTAAAAGTGTATACAGTTAAGCTACAAGCCTGTATGGCGCAGAACAAACAATTGGCAGCTTGGGAGACAGCACTAACTGTTCTAAAGTTGTTGGGGGTTGAGTTTCCCGATCAGCCAAGCCAGTATGATATCCAGCAGGGGTTAGAGGAGACGGCGTCCAATTTAGTCGGGAAGAACCCCTTAGACTTAATTGACCTGCCTCAAATGACAGATCCCGAGAAGTTGGCAACTATAAAAATCCTATCGAGTGTATTTTCTGCTGCCTATCAAGCCATACCTGAAATGTTTCCGCTGATTGTATGTAAACAAGTCAATTTATCGATTCAATATGGCAATGCATCGGTGTCTGCCTTTGCCTATGCCACTTATGGACTAATACTTTGTGGAATTGCGGGAGATATTGAGTCTGGCTGTCAATTTGGCAAACTTGCTCTGAGTTTGCTAAATCAGTTGAAGGCTAAAGAAGTTAAAACTAGAACGATGCAGATAGTTTATAGCTTCATCAGCCATTGGCATGAGCCTGTCAGTGGAACATTACAACCCTTACTAGAAGCGTATCAAAGTGGATTGGAAACAGGAGATTTAGAATATGCTGCCTACTGTGGAGCTGTATACTGCCTCCATTCATTTTTCATGGGTAAGGAACTGAGTAATTTGGAACTGGATATGGCGACCTATAGGGAAGCAATTGGTCAGCTCAACCAAGAAACAGCATTGAATTATCATAAAGTTTATCAACAATTTGTCTTAAATTTACTAGGCAAATCAGCCAATGTTCAACTCTTAAAGGGAGAAGCTTATAACGAGGAAGAAATGCTGAAATTGCATCAAAAATCAAATGACAAAACAGCAATCTTTTATTTGTTTTTTAACAAAAGTGTTATCTATTATCTATTTTATGATTACCATCAATCAGCTGACTATAGTGCTAGAGCAGAAAAATATTTAGATGGAGTGACGGCAACGCTAAATATTCCTTTATTTTATTTTTACGATTCTCTAGCAAAGCTAGCCATATACACTGATAGTACTAAGTCTGAGCAGGATGATATTCACCTGAAGGTGATTGCAAATCAAGAGAAAATGAAGATATGGGCACATCATGCTCCGATGAATTTTTCACATAAATTTGAGCTGGTAGAGGCAGAGCGACACCGGGTTATGGGTCGCCATCTTGAGGCAATGGACTATTACGATCGCGCTATAGCGATCGCCAAAGAAAATGAGTACATTAACGAAGAAGCCCTTGCCAATGAACTCGCTGCAAAATTCTACCTAGCTTGGGGTAAACAGAAGATTGCACAAGTCTATATGGCTGATGCTCACTACGGCTATGTTTGCTGGGGAGCCACGGCAAAAGTTAAAGACTTAGAAGAAAGATACCCGCAGCTAATAACTCAATCAGCGGCGGCAAGGAGTACTACAAAAACACGCGCGACGACTATAGATACCACAAGTAGCTCTCAATCAGGCGAAGCGTTGGATTTAGCTACAGTCATGAAAGCTTCCCAAGCGATTGGAAGTGAAATTGAGCTGGATAAGTTACTGGAAAACTTGACGAAAATTCTCATCGAGAATGCTGGGGCGCAATTTGGCTTTTTGATTTTGGAACAAGAGGGCGAACTGCTGATTGAAGCAGAAGGAACCGTTGATGGTCAAGTTACGGTGTTGCAGTCGATGCCTATCGAGTTTGTCAAACCTGATGGTGAGATGCCCTTAGTTTCATCAGCGATTGTCAATTATGTGCTCCGTACTAAGGAAAGTGTGGTTTTGAATGATGCCACTCGTGCAGGCCGTTTTACCAATGAGCGGTACATCAAAAAGTACAAACCAAAGTCGATCTTGTGTGCGCCGTTGATGCATCAAGGGCAACTTAGCGGTATTGTCTATCTGGAGAATAATCTGACCACTGGTGCTTTTACTCCTGACAGATTAGAAGTCTTACAACTATTATCTGGGCAAGCCGCGATCGCGATTGCCAATGCTAAACTCTACGCCAAGGCTATAGAAAGTGAAAATCGGCTAACTCAATTTCTAGAAGCGATGCCAGTAGCCGTGTCTGTCCACGATCCCACGGGACAAGTCTACTATGCCAATCGCACAGCACAGGAGTTACTGGGTGCTTTAGGAGCAGCCAAAACCGAACAATTGACAGAGGCTTATCAAGTTTATCGTGCCGGAACTCAACAGTTATACCCAACAGAGCATTTACCAATCGTGCGCGCTTTGTTGGGTGAACGTGTCAAAGCGGACGATCTCGAACTACGCCAACCCGATAAGATTATCCCCTTAGAAGTTTTTACTACACCTATTTTTGATGAAACAGGGAAAGTTGTATATGCGATCGCAACGTTTACTGACATCACCGAACGTATACAGGCAGACAAATTGATCACAGAATACAGTCGCACCTTAGAACTCCAAGTCCAGGAACGTACCCAGGACTTAGAGCAGGAAATCGCAGAACGCAGGCGGACGCAAGAGGCACTGAGCCAAAGTGAAGCGCAAAACCGCGCTATCCTCTCTGCTATACCTGATTTGATGTTCCGAGTTAGCGCTGAGGGGATTTATTTGGGCTATGTCGCTACCTGCGAAGTCATAGATTTGTTGCCGTCAGATTTTGAGCCGATTGGCAAGCACATATCAGAATTGTTGCCCCCAGATGTCTCCCAGCGTCACATGTACCATCTGCAACAAGCTTTAGCTACAGGCAAAGGCCAAATTTACGAACAGCAAAACTGGATTAATGGCAAGCTACAACACGAAGAAGTCCGGGTAGTCGTGAGTGGAGAGGATGAAGTGTTGTTCATGATTCAGGATATCAGCGATCGCAAACACCTAGAAGAGAAGTTATCGCAAGCCAACCGTTTCCTGGATAGCATTGTCGCCAACATCCCCTTGGCACTCTTTGTCAAAGATGTGCAGAATGACTGGCGCTATATCCTATGGAATCAAGCCGCCGAGAAACTGTACGGTGTGTCTCAAGATGAAGCGATTGGGCGCAATGGTTATGATTTTGTTGACGCTGAACTGGCTGAGCGCTTTCTGGCTGAAGACTTAGAAATCCTTGAGCAGGGCAAATTGATGATCATTGAAGAAGAGCATATTGAGCATGATATTCGAGGGAGCCTCTGGCAGCGATTTATGAAAGTGCCCTTGTTTAACCCTCAACAACAAGCTACACACTTACTCTGTATTGGTGAAGATATCACGGCTCGCAAACAAGCAGAAATAGCCTTGCGTCAAAAAAATGAGGAATTAGCAAGTACTTTGCAACAACTGCAAACCACCCAAGAAGAACTGATCCAATCCGAAAAAATGGCAGCACTGGGACAACTGGTTGCTGGCATCGCTCACGAAATCAATACGCCGTTAGGGGCAATTCGAGCCTCCATTAGCAATATCTCCAACGCTTTAACTAATTCAATCAGACAATTACCCCAACTGTTTCAGCAGCTCTCTCCCGAACGCCAAGCTGATTTCTTTGTATTATTGGAAGCCGCTCGCCAAAACTCCGAAAGTCTTTCGTTTAGAGAAGAACGGCAATTGAAACGCACTCTTAAGAAACAATTAGAAACACAGGGAATTGATGATGCAGACAGTATTACTAGTAGCTTAGTTAAACTCGGCATCACCCAAGATATTACCCCCTTTATCCCGCTGTTACAAGAAAAAAACAAGAGTTTAATTTTAGAAACTGCCTACAGTTTATATCTGCAACAAAACAACAGTCAGAACATTCAGCTGGCTGTAGACCGAGCCTCTAAAATCGTCTTTGCTCTAAAAAGCTACGCCCGTCATGGTGACTCCGGTCAAATGAGCCAAGCTCAGGTAAAAGAAGGAATTGATGTGGTTTTGACCATCTATCATAATCAGTTGAAACAGGGGATTATAGTGAGCAAAGAGTATGCAGATGTACCTGCTATACTTTGCTATCCTGAAGAACTCAATCAGGTTTGGACAAATCTGATCCACAATGCTATCCAAGCTATGAACAACAAGGGGAAATTGGAGATAGCTGTCACTGAGCAAACTAATCATATCGTGGTGCAAATCACTGATTCCGGATGTGGCATCCCGCCAGACATTAAATCCAGAATCTTTGAGCCCTTCTTCACTACTAAGCCAGCAGGAGAAGGCAGCGGATTGGGGTTGGATATCGTCAATAAGATTATTGAAAAACATCAGGGAAAAATTGAGGTAGAGAGCCAGCCAGGACGGACTACCTTTAGTGTTTGGCTGCCGATTAAACAAAGCTTGAGCTAGAGGGAGTAAACAATGCTAGCCAAAATACTGATCGTGGATGATGAACCCGATTTGGAACCCCTGATCCGCCAAAAATTTAGAAAACAAATCCGGCAAAAAGAACTTCAGTGTATTTTTGCCTCTAATGGTGTGGAAGCGCTGCTCAAGCTGCAAGACCAACCAGATATAGATATGGTCTTGACTGATATTAATATGCCCCAAATGGATGGGTTGACGTTGCTTGAGAAGCTTAATGAGCAATATCCCATTATCAAAACAGTAATTATTTCTGCCTATGGCGATCTAGAAAATATCAGGGCGGCAATGAATCGCGGTGCATTTGATTTCCTGACTAAACCACTCAATTTGCAGGATTTAGAAATTACTACTTATAAAACTCTGCAACATGTGCGGCAGATAAAAGAAGCTTTGGGACAGGAACGTTTAGCACGGCAGGCTCAAGCTGAATTATTGATCCATCTACAGCAAGAAGTTACAGAGCGTCAACGAGTTCAAGAGGCATTGCGCGAAAGTGAAAGAAGGCTGGCTCAAATCCTAGAAGCTATGCCAGTGGGTGTGTTTGTGATTGATGCTCAGGGTAAACCCTACTACACCAACCAGATGGCACAGCAGTTACTAGGTAAAGGAGTCATGCCAGAGGTCACCTCTGATCAATTGTCACAGGTTTATTGGCTCTATAAAGCGGGTACAGATCAGCAGTATCCTGTAGAAAACTTGACTATGGTGCGGGCGTTGAGGAATCAGAGTTCCACCATTGATGATCTAGAAATCCGCCAAGGAGGCAGGATTACCCCTCTCCAGTCTTGGGGAACACCTATCTATGATGAACAGGGCAATATTGTTTATGCGATCGCTGCTTTTACTGACATCACCGAACGCAAACAGGCAGAGAAACTACTAGCACAGTACAATCAAAGCCTTGAGCAAAAAGTAGAGGAACGCACCAAAGAATTAGAGCAGGAAATCGCGGAGCGCAAACGCACAGAAGTTGCCCTACGGCAAAGTGAGGCTAAAAATCGCGCCATCCTCACAGCTATTCCTGATTTGATGTTTCGGATTAATTCAGATGGTATTTACTTAGACTTCTTGTCTACTTGCGAATTTATACAACTTTTACCACCAGACTTTGATCCAGTGGGTAAACATGTATCGGAATATTTGCCTCCTGAAGTTGGTGAGAGACACATACGCCATATGCAACAAGCTTTGGCTACAGGAAAAAACCAAATTTACGAGCAACAGATTTGGGTTCACGGCAAGCTGCAATACGAAGAAGTTCGGGTAGTTGTCAGTGGAGAAAATGAAGTGCTGTTCATGATTCGGGATATCAGCGATGCTTATCGACAAGCTGCGCAACGCAAACAAGCAGAGGAAGCTCTACGCAAAAAGAATGAGGAATTGACGAACGCCCTCCAACAACTCCAAGCTACCCAAAACGAACTGATCCAATCCGAAAAAATGGCAGCCCTCGGACAACTGATTGCTGGTATTGCTCACGAAATCAATACGCCCCTTGGAGCCATCCGTGCCTCAATTGGCAATATCTGCACCGCTCTAGACAGATTCATTCAACAATTACCTCAACTATTTCGGCAACTGTCTCCTGAACAGCAAGTCGATTTCTTTGCGTTACTAGAAGCAACCCGACAAAACCCAAAAAACCTCTCTTCTAGAGAAGAGAGGCAATTAAAACGTGCTCTAAAAAAAGAGCTGGAAGCACAAGGAGTTGAAAATATCGATACCCTTGCTACCGTCTTGGTTAACATGGGTATTACACAAGAGATTACTCCTTTTATCCCACTATTCAAAGTTAAAGATAACAGCTTTATTTTAGAATCGGCATACAATTTATCAACACAAATAACAAATAGTAATAACATCATGTTAGCCATAGAACGAGCCGCAAAGATTGTTTTTGCTCTCAAAGCTTACATTCGTCAAAGTGACTCAGGTCAAATGACCCAAGCTATAGTAACAGAAGGAATTGATATCGTTCTTACTATCTACCATAATCAGTTAAAACAAGGTATTGAAGTTATTAAAAACTATGAGGAAATACCTGCAATATTTTGCTATCCTGAAACACTGAATCAGGTTTGGACAAATCTTATCCATAATGCTATTCAAGCTATGAATAGCAAGGGAATACTAGAGATAGCTGTGGCTAAACAAAACAACAATATAGTTGTACAAATCACTGATTCAGGGTGTGGCATCCCGCCAGAAATCCAATCCAGGATTTTTGAGCCATTCTTCACCACTAAGGGTGTTGGGGAAGGTAGTGGCTTGGGGTTAGATATTGTCAAGAAAATTATTGATAAGCATCGAGGAAAAATTGAGGTAGAGAGCCAGCCAGGGCGGACTACGTTTAGCGTATGGCTACCCATTGACTCACGCTTGAGCCAGGAGGATTAGCCATGGTCAAGAAAGCCATTTTATGTGTGGATGATGAACGAATGGTTTTGCTCAGTTTGCGAGATCAAATCACCCATCATTTTGGCGATCGCTACAATTATGAATTTGCAGAAAGTGCTGATGAAGCCTTGGAAGTGATTGAGGAATTAAATGAAGACGGAGTAAAAATTCTGATCATTGTCTCCGATTGGCTCATGCCCAATATGAAAGGGGATGAGTTTCTCATTCACGTCCATCAGCGGTTTCCTGGTATTGTTAAGGTACTGTTAACGGGACAAGCCTCTGAAGAGGCAATTGAACGAACCCGAAAACATGCTAACCTGCACCGCTACCTACCCAAGCCCTGGGATGAAGCTACTTTAATCGAAGTCCTTGAATCAGGGTTAGAGGAGATGGATGAGTAGACCAGCGATCGTCTGTGTGGATGATGAACGGGTTGTGCTGATTAGTCTCAGAGATCAGCTAATCCATCACTTAGGAAATGATTATGACATTGAACTAGCTGAAAGTGCTGAGGAAGCCCTAGAGATTTTTGCCGAATTCCAACAAGACGAGATTGAAATTCCCCTAATTATC
>DATNPH010000120.1:0-77712 GCA_036703315.1 Coleofasciculaceae cyanobacterium | reverse complement strand
TCACCCTGATGCGTCGTCGGATGAAAGCAAAGCCGAACGCCTTTTGAGGTATTCGGAACTGCGCTGGACGATAGATGCAATCTCCACCCTCAGCGAAACGAAGCCGTCAGGCGAAGTGTAGCAGGGTGGAGTAGTTGAATATCTACAACCATCAACAGCAGATTGCTATCTTCAATCACAGCTTGAATGGATTTTCGTTGAAATAAATTCTCATCGGTAATATCATCAATCGCTAAATAAAGCTTGTAATGGGGCTGCGTTAGCTCAATTAGCCTGCGATACACCATATACTGACCCACGGCGTTGTGAAAGTCATACATTAATGATCGCCCTACAAAACTTTTGATTTCAACAACTATTTTCTGAGCATCGCGTTCGGCTGCAATAGGGCGTTCAGCTGCTAGGTCAGCATATAGTTCAGCATCTTCATACACAATCCTGTATGGGTCAGCCGTGATGATCCAGCCGTCCTTGACTAGAGACTATTTGACAGCGTTGTGATAGATATCCTTTGCAGGCATCTGAGTACCAAACCTTACCCTCATTTTAGAACTGGTGATAGAGAGGCGATTGCTCCTTTGTAAATGAATGACCGGGCGATCGCGTTTTGGTCTATTCGAGTTAGGCGATCGCCCTACGGATAGTACGTTGAGAGCTGGGCTATCTCTATAATTGAAGTTAGCTCTTAAATGTCTGTCCTATGTCTGTGACAGAATTACTGCTAACTCTGCAAAAACTGTCTCGTGCTGATAAGTTACAAATCATGCAGTTTTTAATTTCAGAACTTGCTAGAGAAGAGAATGAAGCACCACTAGAAGACGGAGCAACCTATCGAGTTTGGTCTCCTTTCAATTCCCATGAAGCCGCTCACAAGCTAGCTCAACTTCTGGAAGAAGATAAGAAGGGAAGTAATGCTTGATGGTCAAAGATTTCCCTTTACCGAAAAGTTTGATGAGTTTGGCACTGCTGATGCTGTTCCCTCTTTGCCTTTAATTCTGAGTCATCAAGGCAATTCGATAGAAGTATCAGGAATGTTGGATAACTGGGGCAAGTGTAAATGTCTTACCGTATGATGTTGGTGTGCGTCTGGGAGCAGTGTGGGATGAACAGACTATAACTGTTCTTTTAGCTGGCAATCTAGCTCCTGTCGAGGCACGAGGATTGGTCGTATCTGCTGATATTCGTCCATTTGCGCCATGTCGCCTAGTTTTCGCATGGAGTCAAACGAATGATGTTCCTCTATTGTTGGGGCGCATGAACTTCTTTCTGGAATTTGATGTTTGCTTTTACCGATCGCAGTTAGCTTTTGATATACGTCCCAAATTATAGCGATCGCACAGAAGGGGATCAGCGGGGAAAGAGTGAGGGGAGAGCAAGCGTGTTTTGGTCTATTCGAGTTAGGCGATCGCTCCCCTATATCCATGCTGCGATCGCTTCTGTGCAAAATAGGCGATCGCGTTTTGGTCTGTTGGAGTTAGGCTATTGCTTTCATAGGTGTTGCAGAGATTTGCAGGAGATCAAACATTGAGTGAAGTAAATAAAACTTATGAGTTAAAAGTGCTGAAGATGGTAGCTAATAAATACCTAGACGAAACCATATCAGTTACGGAAGAAAGTCTTAAAGCACTTGAGGCTAATCGTGACCAAGTTGTGTGGGAGTTAGCCTCAAGAATTTATAGCCAGAGTGGACATAAAGTTGAATTATCCACACTACGAGATGTAGTTAATTCTCGAATTGGAGATGTGAAATATCAGCTAGCTGCTGAAAAGGAGCGTGTTGCTGAAGAAGCTCGGCGTGTTGCTGAAGAAAAAGCTGCTGAAGAAGCCCCTTTGCGTGACGAAATAACTAGCATAATGGGAGAACTTGGAATAGAGGAGAGCCAAGCTAAGATCTTTGTTAAAGTTCGGAAAATAGTCAGTGAGCAATTAGAGGTAGATGAGAGTGAAGTGACTTTGGATAGTCATATCTCAAATGATTTGAGAGCTGATGTGCTTGATTTTGTTGAGCTGGCTATGGCGCTAGAAGAGGAATTCGATATTGAAATACCAGACGACTTATGTCCTGTATTTTATGAAAAGCCTCGATCATTTTTCAGTTCTTCCATAGATGATTCAGGTAGAGGTGCCGTAGATTGCACCGTCAGGGAACTCTTTATCTTTATTCACAAAGAAGTTGCACCTTAAACGGCATTGTTAAAATTCCCAAAATCTGACTCACTTCATTGATAAAATAGTCTCGCTTATCAAGCCAGATGGTTTTATCAATCAACTTAAGAAACTTCCAATCCGTTCCCGTCGTTACCGCTCCATAAATACTTTTGATCGCCTCTCCATTCCGTTGATTAAATATTTGGGCGGCAACCATTTCAGCAATGCACTGCCCTAAGGCAGATTTAATACTTTCATTCTTCGCCTATACCAAGCGCGATCGCTCATTTTGGCAGAAAGTTAGAGTCTAGAACTTCTGCGGATGTGTAGGGGCATTCTTGCGGAAACGTCTCCACTGGCAGTTCAGTTTCAGCACTCGCCTGTTCAACTGCATCTGAATAACATTCAACAAACACTTCTTCTAGGTAAGACTTGAGGCTAGGAGATTCCTTGAGGGCTTTTCGGATGCGTCGGCGATGCTCAGCAATGCTACCTTTCCAGCTACCACTTCTGAACGCTGGCTGAAATTGCCACTTAAGCAAGTGAGTCAGAACTACGACAAGATTACTCTCTAAACTCCTGCGCTCGCTCCGCCCCATGTCTGCGATTTCTTCAATAAGGCTTTCCCAATCGATATTTGAGTAGTCCCGAACCCGCAACTTCTCTAGAGTGGTTTCAATCCATGTCAGATAGTCCGCCTCGTACAAGCTGTATCGGTTAGCTTCTAATTCTTTGGTCATAATGGTTTCCTCTCAACATCCCGAACTCGTTGATGGAGACTTATCCCAATGGATTGTTAGTAACATTTTAGCGATCGCAAGCTAGGGAATCAGTGCGATCGCTCATCGCGTAAGGTGCGTTAGCTCGTGCGTAACGCACCAACTCAACTGGGGAGGGGAGCTTCAACCCTTAATTTGACCGCTTGTAGCCAGTACACGCGCACTTACACCAAACACACGTAGCAATCCCTCCGAGTCGGCATGATTATAACTACCGATACCTTCCATAGAGGCATTTTCTTCTGAATATAAGGAATGAGGCGTATTACTAGCAGAGACAAACGAGATATTTCCTTTATAAACAGAAACTGTAATCGTTCCTGTCGCCAGTTCTGCTGTTCGTTGAATGGCTTGGAGTGCCATCTGAGTAGCCAAGTCAAACCAATAACCCTGATAAATCTGCTTGGCGATCAATAGGGATAGCTGGTCAAAGAACTCACGGGCACGACGATCCAAAATCAGTTGTAGCAAGAATGCATAGCAAGTTCCCAGGATTTCTACACCAGGGCTTTCATAAACACCCCGTGACTTAATTCCCACAAAACGGTTTTCGACTAAATGAGTACCGATGCCGATACCATTCCGTCCACCGATCGCATTGGTCTGAAGAACTGCCTCGACTAAATTTACAGAATTACCATTAATCGAAACCGGGCGACCTTGCTCAAAGTGTACGGTGAACTCCTCCGCTTTGTCGGGAGCATCGGCGGGATAGCAACCCATAATTGGCTTAACAAAATGGGCAGGTGTGGTTAGCTCTTCCAGAAGTCCCGACTCGTGAGTTAGACCTAGCAGATTCGCATCAGTGGAGTAGGGTTTATCTTTCGTCGCAGTGATAGGAAGTCCCTTTTCTTGACAAAAGTCAATCATTTCGCTGCGACCAGGGAAACGCGCCAGAAATTCTTCGTCACGCCAGGGAGCATACACCTCAAACTCTGGAGCAAGCATATTGGTAATCAGTTGAAAACGTACTTGATCGTTACCCCGTCCTGTTGCGCCGTGACTGAAGATAGTTAGATCCCTTTTTTTCATCTCTTGGATCATGGCTTCGGCAAGGACACATCTGGCGATTCCTGTTGTATTCCAGTAGCGTCCTTCATAGCAGGCTTGAGATTGAATCACCTTAAGACCAGCTTCCGCTATGGCTTCTCGTACAGGTAACAAGACAAAATCTGATGCACCAGCCAACAGCATCCGCTCTTTGATTGCTTCCGTATCGTCCTCATCAGGTTGCCCCAAGTCGGCTGTAAAACACACAACCTGTACCCCCTGTTCTGTAAGCCAACGGGTTATTGTGCAGCTATCAAGACCACCGGAGCCAGCAAAGGCAATAGTTTTTCCTTTCAAATCCTGAGCTTTCATTCCAAATTTTCCTTTCAAGTAGCATCGCGTACCAAGCACACTCACACCAAAGCATGTGTGTGAACTAAATATGAACTCGGTTGGACAACTGTTAACCGTCGTAACTAGTGCAGGCTGGCAGAAATAAGTGGCCAGCTTACAAGCGGTCGAAGACTTTTGACTTTCAATGGAGCGGCACTAGGGCTTGGGCAGGGTACAAACGAAATTGTGCATTAACGACATGGCTTGGTTAGCCGGGATACCTACAGAGGTATCCACTTCAGCTGAATAGGTCAAGACAACTTTTGCAGCACGACCCATTAATTTCTCCACCCTGGAAAACGACAAAGTATTTATATTACTCCCGTTGTGCAAGGATAAACAGGTCAGTACTAACAAACTGCTACTCTTTGGCTTGTCAATAAGACAAAAAAGATGTTATGTTAATAGTACGCACACGAAGTAATTGCTAGTTTATGCTTTCTGCTTCCATAAACCGCAGACAGATGCCCCCCTGGGAAGAAGTTCTAGCTCCCTATAATCTCGGCTACCGGATCAAACTGCTCTCCCAACTGCTGACCCGTCAGTTTCAGGAGCGACTAGATCCGTTTGGACTGACTCCATTTCATTGGGTCGTGCTATGTTGTCTATGGAAAGAAGATGGATTAGCCACCTCCACGATTGGAGAAAGACTGCAACAGGTAGGAGGCACTTTAACGGGAGTGCTAGATCGGATGGAGGAACGAGGGCTAGTGCGTCGAGAACGTGATAGTCGCGATCGCCGCATCTGCCGTATTTGGCTATCCCAAGCCGGGAAGGAGCTCGAAGCAACGTTACTTCCCATTGCCAAGGAATTACGTGATCAGGCAATGGTAGGGATTTCAACATCTGATCAAGAAAAACTTCGGCAACTTCTTGAACAGGCAATTACCAATCTTTCCTAAAACGTCCTTAAGAAGCAATTTAAGATCATCCAGCAGAAGGGGGTCTTGGAAGATTAATTTTTATAAACTCAATACTACGGATGCTAAGTAATAAAGGAGTTAAGTCACTGTTTTTTGGGAATCTGCAAAATGATATTACGTATATGAAATAAATGACTACTTAGTAAATCGTTTTTCTTGTAACAATTCTCCAACCCAGTAACCCAAAAAGATAAGGACTATGGAACGCTCAAACAAGGCCTCATTAAATGGACATGGAGCGGTAGTGCTAGAGGAAAAACCGCTTTCACAAAATCAGCTTCCAGTAGTTGACAAAGTAGAAACTGCACCACCCGAGTTAGTCCCTGAGGTCACTCATGACCAAGAACAAGATCAACCTTCGACTTCTCAACCCTCACCTAAGAAGAAGAATCGAAAGCCGCTGATTTTTGCAGTAGCAGGCATAGCCGCAATTGTGGCTGGTAATTTTGGTTATCACTATTGGCAACACGCATCAACCCACGAAGAAACAGACAACGCTACAGTTTCAGGTCACATTCACCAAGTCAATAGCCGCATCAATGGCACCGTCTCCGAAATTGACGTGAATGATAACCAGCTTGTGAAAAAGGGACAACTGCTTGTGAAGCTTGACCCCCGTGACCTTCAGGTGAAAGCTCAACAAGCTCAGGCTGCACTAGTCTCAGCTGAGCGTCAGGCTAACGCGGCGCAGTCTAATATTACTCTGGCGTCAGAAACCACTTCAGCTAAGACGACTCAAGCTCAGGGAGATGTTTCGGCAGCTGCCGCTAACATTGATGCTGCTCAAGCGGCAGTCGCCGAAGCTCAAGTAGGAATTCCGACCGCTCAAGCAGCAGTTGCCGAGGCTGAAGCGGGAATTCCCGCAGCTCAAGCCCAAGTTGCTCAGGCGGATGCGACGTTGCAGAGGGCACAAGCAGATTACAACCGCTACCTCACGCTTTTTCAGCAAGGTGCTATTCCTCGCCAGCAGTTAGATACAGCTAAGGCAGCCTATGAAGTGGCTAGTGCTCAAAAAAGAGCTGCTGAGCAAGGCGTTCAACAAGCTCAGGCTAAGCTAGCTCAAGCTAGACAAGGCGTCGCTAGAGCGCAGTCCCAACTAGCACAGGCTCAACAAGGTGTCGCCAGTGCCCAAGCCAAACTGGCTGCCTCCAAGGGTGGGTTGCAACAAGCTACAGCAGGCGGTCAACAAACTGAGGTGAATCGCGCTCAATACGAAGCAGCGAAATCAGCTATAGCTCAAGCAGAAGCGTCTCTCAAAGACGCCCAGCTACAACTGTCTTACACCAACATCGTCGCTCCTAGTGATGGACGAATCGGTCGCAAAACGATAGAAGTCGGACAACGAGTGCAGCCTGGAAGTCCTTTAATGGCGATCGTGGAGGACAATTACTGGATAACAGCGAACTTCAAAGAAACCCAGCTGAAAGACATCAAGCCAGGGCAAGAGGTAGAGGTTAAACTTGATGCTTTCCCGAATCACCCCTTTGTCGGTCGTGTTGATAGTATCTCACCCGCCTCAGGTGCCCAATTTGCCCTGCTGCCTCCCGATAACGCTACTGGAAACTTTACTAAAGTCGTGCAGCGCATTCCCGTCAAAATTACTTTTGATCCTCAAAGTATCAGGGGATATGAATCGCGGGTTACTCCTGGAATGTCAGCTGTTGTGAGCGTGGAACATAAATAAGCAGGTCAGTAAGAATAAACATTGTTGGTTTTCCCAATCACGAAAACCAACAAGTTTTGTTTAATTACACCTACCTATTTATTAATTCACGAATTTGAGTTGTACAGGACGCCAACTACCGAATCTCGCTTTTAGCAGAGGTTATAAGCGTTCCTTACTGACAAGCTTATTGTAGTTAGTAAACAGGTGTATTTTAATGAGCTTTGGCATATCAAAGTTAAAGCCAATTCTGCGTGCCTTAGATTCGAGAAATTACCGTCTCTTCTTCGCTGGACAAGCTATTTCTCTGATTGGCACTTGGATGACTCAAGTTGCCATGATTTGGTTAGTTTATCGTTTGACAAACTCCGCCTTGTTGTTGGGAGTCGTGGGCTTTTCCAGCCAAATTCCCAGCTTTGTTATTTCTCCCTTTGGCGGGATTCTCGTTGATCGATGGAATCGCCATCGAATTCTAATTACTACTCAAATACTGGCGATGATCCAGTCTTTAGTGCTAGCCGGTTTGGCGCTGACTGGCAACATTGATATTTGGCACATTATCCTGCTGAGTATCTTTCAAGGTTTTATCAATGCCTTTGACTCACCCGCTCGTCAGGCGTTCGTGACAGAAATGGTGGAGAGACGGGAAGATTTAGGGAATGCGATCGCTCTCAATTCTTCGATGTTCAATGGAGCGCGATTAGTTGGGCCTGCTATTGCGGGGTTGCTAATTGCCAGCGTTGGCGCAGGCGTATGTTTTCTCATTGATGGACTCAGTTATATTGCCGTAATTGCTAGCTTGTTAGCGATGAATCTCAAGCCCAGAAAGATACCCAAGCAAACCACTAATGTCTGGCAAAGATTAAAAGAAGGATTTATCTATGCCTTTGGCTTTCCACCAATCCGGGCAATTTTACTTTTGCTAGCCTTATTCAGTTTTATGGGCATGCCCTATACAGTTTTGGTACCAATATTTGCACAAAAAATTCTTGGCGGTGGGGCTGAAACGCTGGGTTTTCTGATGGCGGGTTCGGGGGTAGGAGCGTTAATTGGTGGTATTTATCTAAGTTCTCGTCAAAGTGTAATTGGCTTAGGAAAAATTATCGCTTTTTCTCCGGCTCTCTTAGGACTTGGATTAATTATTTTTTCTCAGTCCCGTATCCTCTGGCTATCTTTACTAATGATGTTACTTGTTGGCTGTGCCTCAATTCTTCAAATCGCCTCTAGTAACACGATTTTGCAAACTATTGTGGAAGAGGATAAGCGCGGACGATTGATGAGCTTGTACACAATGTCTTTCTTAGGTATATTACCATTTGGTAACTTAGCAGCAGGTGCTTTGGCTAGTCAAATCGGTGCACCGAATACAGTAATGGTTGGTGGGCTTTTTTGTATTTTAGGTTCTCTGGTTTTTGCTAAGCAGTTGCCCGAATTAAGGCGTTTAATTCTACCCGTGTATCACAGAATTGGCGTGCTTTCTAAGTCTTCTTCCTAAAAGCTGATGTGAAAAGTCTTTTGCTACTAACAAAAAATTAATGCATTATTGATGAAATAGATAGCATCCTCAGCCGGGATTTCCCCATTGATGATTTTTTTGCCCTGATTAGATTTCTATATAATCAACGAGCTATCGAGCCAGAATACAAGCGGATTACTTTTGCAATTTTCGGGGTGGCAACGCCCTCAGATTTAATTCAAGACAGCAATAGAACCCCTTTTAATATTGGAAAAGCGATAGAACTGCATGGCTTTATCTGGAGGAACGCAGCCGTTAGCTCAGGGATTAGAGCTAAAAGAAGGAAATTCTCAAGAGGTACTTAAAGAGATATTAGCCTGGACAAGAGGACAGCCATTTCTGACCCAAAAGTTAGGTCAATCAGTTCTGAGTTCCAGTAAAGACAAAGTAAGTGGGGCGCTGACCATTCCCTCAGGAACGGAGGGATTTTGGGTGGAAAGTGTGGTGAAGTCACGCATTATCCACAAGTGGGAATCCCAAGATGAGCCAGAACATTTAAGGACGATACGCGATCACATCCTGAGAAACGAGGAACGCTCTGGGAGATTGCTGGGCATCTACCAACAAATTTTACAAGGTGTGGAGGTCGAAACCGATGACAGTCGAGAACAAACTGAATTAGCGCTGTTAGGGTTAGTCGTCAAACAGCCGTTAGCGGATGGTACCTTGATAACAATCTTGAACGGGCATAAAGCTTCAGTTGAACAAATCGAATTTAGCCCAGATGGGAAAACCCTTGCCTCTGCCAGTAACGATCAGACTGTTGTTCTGTGGGATCTCAATACAGTGGTACACCCCGATAACATCCTGAAGTATGGCTGTGGTTGGGTAGGACATTACCTGAGAACAAATGCGAAACTGGAACAGAGCGATCGCCCTCTCTGCGATGATATTGCTTCAGGTCATCCAGCTGGACGAAGCATTCTAGAGAAACGCCGCTTATGATGAGGTAAAAGCTTGACTCAAGGCAATTAAAAGCATTGTCAACCAACAAAAAGGTTTGTATGGATTTTGTTTAGAGCTGTTGGTATAGCAGAAAATTAAATCCGCGATCGCAGATTAATTTCGTTACTTGAATCCGCACGCGTTCGCAGGTTACTCATAAGTCACCTAGGAGTCGAGCAAGCTAGTTCAGATTTGTCAGGTGTCACGAGTGATTACCCTACAAGGATGAAAGCCTTTCAGATTCTTTAGTTAAATTTTGCTCAAAGTTCAAGACCCTGAATTGATCCGTGTGATACTAATTTTTAATTGTTAATTGTTATGGCTGATACAGGTGCAATTAGAAAGCCAGAGCAAATGCCTCCATCTGATCGCGTCTCCCGGAAAACCTGGATAGGTCTGATGGGAGCAATGCTAGGGGCATTCATGGCGGTTTTGGATATTCAGATTACTAACTCTTCTCTCCAAGAGATTCAAGCGTCCCTGGGTGCGACGTTAGAGGAAGGTTCTTGGATTTCAACCGCTTATCTGGTCGCTGAGGTGGTGGTAATTCCGTTGACAGGCTGGTTGTCAAAAGTATTTTCTGTACGCCGATATTTGTTAATCAATACTGCCCTATTCATCTTCTTTTCCGTTTGTTGTGCGTGGGCGGTAAATCTGCCGATGATGATTGCGTTCCGCGCCCTGCAAGGATTTACGGGGGGCATTCTGATTCCAATGGCATTGACTATAGTGCTGACAAGTTTACCTCCAGCCAAACAGCCGATTGGTATGGCATTGTTTTCAATTACAGCTACCTTTGCACCATCAATTGGTCCAACGCTGGGAGGATGGCTGACGGATAACCTGGGCTGGCAGTACAACTTCTACTTGAACGTGATTCCAGGGATAATCATGTTAGCCACGATCGCCTACGCCCTTCCCCAGCAACCCATGCAACTGAACTTGTTGAAAGGGGGCGACTGGTGGGGGATTATCTCGATGGCGATTGGCTTGGGTTCCTTGGAGGTGGTGTTAGAAGAAGGAAACCGCAAAGATTGGTTTTCGTCTAGAGAAATTTCTCAGTTAGCCGTTGTTGCCGTAATTTTTCTTGCCCTCTTCTTCTGGATTGAATTAACCCGTCGGCGACCATTTATCAATTTGCGTTTGTTACTGCGGCATAACTTTGGTATCGGTAGTCTCTCTGCTCTTTCCCTGGGACTAGGATTGTACGGCTCGATTTACATTTTGCCGCTGTATCTCTCCAGAATTCAGAATTACACCGCCATGCAAATTGGCGAGGTAATTATGTGGTCTGGGTTACCGCAACTATTTTTAATTCCCTTTGTGCCGAAACTCATGCAACGCATCGATGCACGTTTCTTAGCGGCGGCGGGGTTTAGCTTGTTTGCCGTCAGCTGTTTTATGAATTCGCACATGACCCACGAAACAGGTATCGATCAATTGCGCTGGTCACAGCTGGTTCGCGCTTTGGGACAACCCTTGATGATCTTGCCCCTAACTGCCCTTACCACTGGCGGTATTGAACCCGAACAAGCCGGTTCCGCCTCCGGTCTATTTAATATGCTCCGTAACTTGGGTGGGTCAGTTGGGATTGCTATTCTTTCAACCCTATTGACGCAGCGGCAGCAGTTTCACTCCAATCGTATTGGAGAGTCTGTTTCGATATTTGACCCGGAAACTCAGCAACGGATCGACCAGCTGACTCAGACTTTCATCAGTCGAGGAAGTAATCCGGTGACTGCCCACGACCAAGCGATCGCTGCGATCGATAATATAGTCCGGCGCGAAGCCTATGTAATGGCTTTCAACGATGGCTTTTATTTCGTCGGTTTTGCTTTATTAGTGAGTGGTTTTACCCTTCTTTTCTGTAAGAAAGTGAAATCAGGTGCTGGTACCGCGGCACATTAACAAATCGAAAGACATGAGTCAAGCCTAAAAATGATACCATAAAATTACGGATTTTAAGCAATTTTTGGCTGCATGTCTTCTATTTCTGTGAATCACAGACACCTAACGCACTGGGATGAGATTCTAGCTCCCTACAGCCTTGGTTATCGAATCAAACTGCTTTCCCAGCTGCTTGGTCGAACATTTCAGGAACGATTGGAGCCGTTCGGATTAACTACGTTTCACTGGGTGGTGCTGTGTTGTCTGTGGGAAGAAGATGGCTTAGCCACGTCTAGTATTGGGGAGAAACTGCAACAGGTAGGAGGCACGTTAACCGGGGTGCTAGATCGGATGGAAGAACGAGGTTTGGTGCGTCGCGAACGTGATTGTCGCGATCGCCGCATCTGGCGCATCTGGCTAACCGAAGCTGGTAAGGAACTAGAAGCAGTATTGCCTCCAATTGCTATGGAAATCCGAGAACAAGCACTGGCAGGAATTCCCACGGCTGATCGACAACGGCTTTCAGAGTTGATTGATCAGGTGATCGGGAGTCTTACCTAAAAATAGGGAGTGGGGTGGTAGGTGGTAGGTGTTAGGGAGCTAGAAAGCTCTGCAAGGAACCCAAAATCCCCAATTCTGGGGGACTTTTAAGCTCCTGCTCCCCCCAAAATTGGGGGGGTTGGGGGGGCGAAACGCAGCATTTTGAGGTTGATCAGGAAATGTGTATACACAGTAGCCGCAACGGGGAGGGAGCCAAACTGCTCTTGCTTCCTTTGACTAAGGAAGTTGGATGCTGAAATGACCACGTATCAGTAATAAACATAAAAGCCCTCTGCCCTCTGCCCTCTGCCTTCTGCCTTTTGCTATATTTGTCCATCGCACAGACAAAGAAGGACAATTCATCAGCTACCGCCAGATGGAACAGTGGAAAAATGCCGTTGCCTACCACTTACAAAAATGCTCAACCTTGCCTGAGCTAGAACAATTGTGGAATGCTATTACCTTTGATCACACAAAATATAAAAAACAATACCTCGTTTGTGTTCTCCCATTCCTAGAAAAAATCGGGTTGAAATGTATTGAAGCTATCCCCAAAAAGTCACAACAAAGGATAAAGTTCTCTACCAGTTGAAGAAAAACTCTCTTGTCATGCTCCCCTTACTGACTGATAAGTTTCTTGGTAACTGATAAGTTATTTCTATCTAGCCGCACTAACAATATGCTTTCACGTCCACGCATGCGATCGCTCTCTATAAATAAGCCGAGAAAGCCAGTCACTTCACCTTTACAAGTTACTAATGTTTAGATTCCTAAACCTTGTGTTGGTAATTCTCATCTTCGACACTGACAAAATCATTAACGTTTATCTATAACAGGCAACTGTACCTTAGCTGAAAGCCTACTTCTAGAACTCAGAGTACTGTATCGGACTTTGTTAAGCAACTTAAACTATTTAACAGTCTAAATTAGATTTAATTTTTAGGTATTTGGGTATACAGATTCCACGGATTTTAGATTAGATTATTTTCCTAGGTACATAGCTTGGACATAATAGTAAACCGAGGAGAAATTTACCTAAATTTCTCCTTATTTATAGAATAAGTAGACTTTCCTGAGAGCCATTACTATTTAATCAGGAGAAAGTCTATAAGAAATGTGTTCAGCTAAAGCTACCTTTCATTATTCAATTCAAGGAAATTAAGCATGCGTGGACAAATGTGTTGGCTAGCTACTTTCGGTTCTGACGGAGATAAAATACTACACTTGCGAACAAGCTCCAATCAACCTTGGCGACCCTACACGGGTTACCCAGAATATGCGGTTCCAGACTATAGAATACCCAGAGGTTCTAAAGGATGGGCAACTTATCAGAAACTACTTCAGGCAAAATGGACTTTGATTCCCAGCGATAAGGCAATGCAAGAATTCTCTTTACCCAATCAAGATTTAGCTAAATCTATAGCCAGTTAAGCTATGTACTGGCTGTTTTTGAAGCCGATATCTCAGCCTTAACACTAAGCGATCGCTCCTTACCGTTTCTTAGTTAAAATGTTGTTTTATCCGTGAGATGAATAGGAGGTGATATCCATGAAATCTCTAGTTTCCCCTATGAGATTAGTCCATGCTTATAGAAGTAAGTGACCAGCTTACAAGCGGTTGAAAACGTCATGCTCAAACAACTTTTAACTTTTAACTTTTGATTTTTGACTTTTGACTTTTGACTTCAAAAAGCGGCACTAATCACCTGTTTTAGAGTTGTTCTTTAAGGTGCTCTGTCCACTGAGAGATTTCTGCTGCCGTCATACCACCCTTAGGGTTAAGCCGTGCATCCTGATACCCCCACTGCTCCACATCAATCTGGTACTGCAACGGCGATAGAAGCGTACCTTGACAGAGTTTTTCTGCCTCAGGAGTGCTGTTTACCTCTTGCTGTAGACGCTGGAACAGCTCATCCATGAGCCAGTTTGGAATCCGCGATCGCTCGCTAGGGTAGATAAAGCCAAACAGAATCAGATGGCTGAAAAACACTCGCCAGTGAGAACCAAAGCGATAGAGTAGGTGTTCCCAGTCCATCTGTTCACTACAGGCACGTATCAAGTGCGCTACGTCTGGACCATCAAAGCGATCGCGAGCCTGCACAAACGCCTTTGACCAGATCATTTCCTCTACAGGACATAGCTGAACCGACATACCCAGAACTTGCTCCTCAACAGCATGTTCAAACCAGCGATCATCAACCTCACTCACACCATTGGCAGAGTTGAAGATAATATCGACAAAGTCCTCACCCTCAAAGGCTTTTCCCAACCAATGAGGAATAGTTAGTTCAGTGCGGTAGCCATGGTCAGAAAGTACCTCTAGGATGCCCGGACAATCCTTGGGGCGAACAAAAAGGTCTAAATCCTTGGTAGGGCGTCCAATTCTCGTATAGCGCTCGAAAGCATATCCACCACCGACGAGCAATGGTATTTGAGATTTGCTTATGATATCGAGTACTTGACAGTAGAAGGCACGAGTTTGAGGATCGAGTACGTCTTGATTGCGTTCATGAGATTGCATAATCACTAATAATCACCCACAACCCAGAGCCTCTCCTCAATCTAAAGACCGATTGTGGACATTTCCACAACATCATCCTATGGGGTTGCTCCCTTGCTCCCTTGCTGCTGTGCTCCCAACTGACGCGCCATTTCAGTATCAGCGCTTGTCTTTTTCCAGATTGCCTTGAGTATTGCTTCTTTATCCAAACCCGTGCTAGCGGTGGCAACAGCTTCCCCTTTAACCGCTACTTTTGCCTGTGCTTTGATATCTGGATATTTGGCAAATATCTCTGCAAGAGCTTTATCTTGGCATTGGTGCAGTTCCTCGTAGCCGTAAATGCGATCGCACTGCCACAACTTTAGAGCTAATTGGTGCCCTTGTAAGGCAGACTTCGCGGCAGCTACTGCCTTAGCTTCGCCCTTAGCCTTTTGGACGATTGGCAATGTGTTGGTAATGATGACTGAATAGGCTCTATCGTCAATGCCACTTTCAATCTTTGCTTTCAAGACTTGCAGTTCCTTGACAGCTGCGTCGAGGATAGTGCTGTCTGTGGTTTGAGGATTTTCCGATGTAGTAGGCGAGGAGAGAGTTTGTGGGGGTTGAGAGGTACAGCCTACAAGAAAGATGGCTGAAGCGGTTAGGGAAATAGCGAGCTTCAGTAATTGCATAGGGCTGTCTTTAAGTCAACTACTATCTACTTCAACCTAAGTTTGCTCTCCAAATCCGGATAACGCGAGAAGATGGATAGGCGCGATCGCTTTCTAATAGGGTCAGCATTATAGCTTGCTATATCAATTTGACTCTTTGACTGCTGGCTCTTTCGTCGATTGTTTTTTGGGAGGTGGGGCATGTCGCAAAACTGCCACTTCCCGACATCCCTAGCGCTCACCCTCAAGCTTCGGCTCTCTTCGATTATCGGTATTTCAAGCCAGCGCTTTAGAAGCCCTTCTCCGGATAAGCTCTATTCGATAACACTAACTTGTCATCGGCGTCATTTAATTAGTCAGTGTAAAATTGTTCGGCTGTGCCATAAACCTGTTGAAAAACGTTAGTCAAACGCTCGCCGATTTCTGTAAACTGAGGACGCCGTGATAAATCTTGCTTTAGACAGTCTTGCTGTAAGCAACGAAGACTCTCCACCGCTTTATAGTGCTCAGACTCCTCCTGGAGCGTGCAACGGTCTAACATATCCTCAAGTAAACACCCAAAAGCCCTCACCTCTAACCGTTCTAGCGCTTGCCCCATCACCAAATCACTCGGGTCATAAAAAGAGGCGGCTCCAAAGTCTCCCAACAAACTATCGCCCGTTTCATTGACCAGAATATTGTGAGCATAGAGATCACCATGCATGATGCCTTTAGCATGAAGGTGTGCGGCAGCAGAGGCAATGCCAATCGTCACGCCTAAAATGACAGGCAAAGAGAACGAAGCGTTTGCACTGTAGGTATCTCTTGTGCAGGTGTCAAAGTCTGGCGGCTGCCCTAAGCTTTTGTAATCGGGGGGGATGAACGAAAACACAAGCCCTTGTTTCTCCTGGGGTCCGTTGCTGAGCTTGCCTAGCACGTTAACAAGATTGTCATGGCACCCAGCCGCAAGACAAGCAGCCATTTCATCAGCAGGCAACCCATCACTGGTAACCTCACCCTTGAATATTTTGATCGCTACCTCTTTTTGGGCAAGCTTGGTCGTCCAAAGCCCCTTATAAATCACCCCGGAAGCACCTTGTCCAAGGGTTTCCCCCAGTGTTAGATCAGCCCAATCAATGTCTGGTAGCGCTGGCTTGGCCGTAGCGTCTACACTACACAAGGGGTTGCCAGCATAAGCCAGCCAAGACAGGCGAGGAAGGGTGAACAACCAGGGGGGCAGCGCCTGGAGGTGATTCGCCGAAAGCCGTATGAGTTCCAAATTCTTGCACGAAGCCATCTCCTCTGGGAGCGACTGGAGCCGATTGCCAGCCAGCATCAGCTTTTGCAAATGGCTCAAGCTGCCAAGGGAAGCGGGTAGCTTCTCAATTTTATTACTGGTGAGAATCAGCCAACGGAGCTTAGGCGGTAGGGCATGCTCGCCAATACTCGCAATCTGGTTGGATTTAAAACTCACCATCTTGAGGCCAAGGCAGTGCCTGATCACGGAGGGAATTTCCTCAAAATCATTGTTGGTAAAGAAAACAATTTTGAGGTGCTTCAACCGTTCAAACTCATCGGGTAAGGCACTTAAATGGTTATTCGATAGATCCAAGATTTCTAAGGAATCTGCCAGAGCAAAAATCTCTGATGGAAATTGAGTCAGTCCGCAGGCAAGATTGAGTCGTTTGCTCCCCGCTAACTGTCCAGAGCGAAGCAAGTTTAGGGTTTCCATTTAATGAGAAAGTCGCTCCGTTCGATTATCCGGATTAGGCGCGGTCAATTTTTTGGGATGACGAGGCCAGCACAATAAAGGTTTATTAGCGATTTGCCATCAAGGAACGTACTGTCGCTCAGTATAGCTTAAGTATCGCGGGTGGCTTTTTCGCATTAACTGAGGAATCTTGGATGCTCAACAACACCTGCACATGTTTGTGTACCACACACATGGTAGGGTTTTAAGCCTTGCACCCCTACAACATCTTAGCCAAGGCTTAAAACCCTTGGTGGGTGCAAAGTGTAACCGTCTAAGTTTGACTGGCAAGAGATTCTGTCACCACAGCTGAATCCTCTGCCACTGGTATCTGATTACTCAACTGATCCAAAATCTCGATAACTTCTCGCTCAAAGGCAACTTGTGCGCGGTTAGTTCTGCCACCTACATAAAACCTATCTCCCTTTTGTAAGGCCCAAATCTGAGAGTGAGAGACATAGCTCATAACCACACCCAGCATCAACAAGCCAAAGCCAGTGTAAACAAAAGGAATGCCTGGATCAGCTTTGATTTGTAAGCCAGTACTTCCGATGACATCGACTATTCTCATAGTGACGCCATTCACCTCAGTTGCCATACCCGAACGAACCGTAGAAGTCAGCTTGCCAGCCGCATCGTACACCAGCAGTGTTCCCTGCAAATCTCTTGCCAGCAGTGAAACCCCTTCACTCAAATCTGGTTTGGTAGGAATCCAGGTTCCCCAAATGCGTCCCTTTCCACCAGTATCAAGTTGCGCCATTGGTATCTGGAAAATCGGGCTTTTGTTCAATCGCACTTGAACGGCAGCTATTCCCCAATCCGTTTGGTAAAGTGTCACTCCCCGATAGCGTAATGGCTTATTAACATAAATTTTCTGCTTATCAACTTCCTTCCCTTGATTATCTAGAACAGACAAATCGGAGTAAAACTGGTCAATTCCACCCGTTGCTGTGTAGTCAATCCAGAAGCGATTTACGCGTACTGACCAATCTTTAGGAATTTGTGGTGCGGCTAAGGGGCCAGCATCTACGATATTTTTTACTTGGAATGTATTGCCACTGGGAACCATTTCCTGAGCAATAAATCCCGTCAGCGCCCCCCAAATCGCCCCCGCTAAGATAATCAGCATACTGGCATGGACAATGATGGGGCCAATACGTCCAATAATTCCTTTACGAGCGTAGAGAGACTCACCTTCTTGAAAGACCTTATAGCGGCGCTTTTCTAGCAGTTGGGAAAGAGAGGTTAGGGAACCTGTTTCGAGTTCTGCACTAAGGGCGAGTTTCTCAAACTGCCGGGGTTCCTTGTAGAATTTCCAGTTGCGGGCGGCTTTGAGGGCGGGAAACTGACGGGTAAAGGTACAAGCGGTCAGACTACTGCCAAATAGAATGAGTATTGACAAAAACCACCAAGTACGATATACGTGATCTAGTCCTAACGCCAAAAGTACTTTCCAGGTAAGGAAACCAAACAGGGCTGGGTTTTCTGGATAATTGGCTTGATAAAACGCGAAGGACTGACCCTGCTCGATTACCGTCCCGCTGATGCTAAAAAGTGCGATCGCTAGTAGTAGCATGATCGCCAGCCTTAAGTCGGCTAACACTGGCAACAGCTGACGCCGGAAAAAATCCCCGATATTAACTGATGAATTTTCTACACTCATTTGATGTAATTAAAAAATTCCCGCAGGAATCCGAGAGAGCAGGGAAAACACGCCAAAGCCCACCAAAAGAACACCACTTGCTGGCGTAATCCAACTAGACCACTGGCGCAATTCCAGTAACTTTTTAATAGAAGCCGTAAAGGTACCCGCCAAAATCAGCGGTGCAACATAACCTGCTGTGTAGGATAGCAGCAAGACGCCGCCTAAAATCAAGTCTTGCTTGGCGGCAACCCAAGTGAGTAATGTTGCCAAGACAGGAGTACTGCAAGGGGAAGCTACCACACCAAAGGTCAAGCCAATTAGATAAGAGCGCACACCTTTTGGTAAGTCTTTGGAAATCCACTCCATACCACCAAACGAGGGCAACTGTAGAGGCAAGGCTTCCAGTAAGTTCAGTCCCATAATGATTGCAATCAGACTGACGATTATTGGCAAACCAACTCCAACTTGACCATAAATGCGCCCTACAGACGCCGCCAGAATTCCTAAAGCCGCTAATGTAGTGGCTAACCCCAAGGAAAACCAAGTTGACTGAGCCGCCGCTTGGAGGCGTCCTTGTGTTTCATAGCCTCCGATGTAGCCAATAGTGATGGGCAGCATAGAGAGCATACAGGGCGTGAGGCTGGTCAGCAACCCTGCGCAAAAGATAATACCGATACTCACCCAGCTAAGGTGTGAGAGTTGGTTATCAACCAGTCCGTTGGCAAATTGTTCGAGTTCGTAAAGTCGAAGAGAGAGTGTTTCGATCATGCGGAAGCTAACTTGCACAATGCCCATTCTGCTTGAATTTTAGCTTACAGAAGGATTCAGGGCAGGCGATAGAGTCTTTGATCCGCACCCTTTCGGGCGATCGCTTTTTTAAGCAGGGGTTGGGGGAGAGGTCGCGACATTACTCACTCCGCTTCTCCAATCAACGTGAAAGCCCCCCAGTCTATCGGATTAGGATACTTTTTCATCGTCGTCAGCATAGCTTGGCGCAGCGCTTGGGCTTTATCGGGCGTTGAAGAGAGAATGCGATAAAACTCGGTCATTAGCAAAGCCGTCGCCTCATCGGATACATATCCCAACGAGACGATTACACTGGGAACCCCAGCAGCAATAAACGATCGCGATAGGCCAATCACGCCATCTCCTGTAATTGTGCCTAGCCCAGTGTCACAGCCACTCAGCACCACCAATTCTGCATTTAGCTTCATATCAAAGATTTCTTCAGCCGTGAGGAAGCCGTTACCCGCCCTGTCTCCCCCTTGGTCAGGGGGGGTGCCGGAGACGGAGGGATCTGGAGCCAGTGCGATCGCACTCCTGATTCCCCGCATCTGATCCACTATCCCGCTAGTTGCCAGATGAATGATCCGCGCTCTCGGCATTTTCTGTAATATGGCAACCTTAGTAGCTTGATTGCCAGTGATGGCTTGAGTATTCAAAAGGGCAGCGATCGCTTTTGCTTCCTGTTCCGCACCTGGTAGACTAGCCAACTGTTGCGGGCGTTCTCCCGGTTTCGCTGGAAGGCTAGGCATCGTAGGATTACCCACCACTAAAAATTCCCCACTCCCTACTCCCAATTGCCCACTCCCTAACCTTTGCCGTTGTTGGCGGGTTAAAGCCAGTACCTGAATTGCCGGAGCCGTCAGGATGCTATGTTGTTCGATCAGGTACTTACCCGAAGCATCTTGGAGAGCTGCAAAGGGAACCAAGAACAGCGAACCTTGAGGGATGAAGACAACACGGGCGCTTGGGTCTTTGGGTAGGAGATCCGCGATCGGTTGGATCAACAGTTGATAGAGTTGTTGTAACTCCTTAGTTTGGCGAACCTCTTGCGAAGGTACTGCTAGACGGTTGGGAGTCTTAAGGATCTGGATCTGGCTACCTTTGGTTTGGCGCTTCTCAACTTGAGAAACGCTGCTATCGCCGCTCAAACCAATGGCTTTACGGGTATTGGCAACTAAGTCAGTGAGCGATGTATTTTGTTTTTGCCACAGAGGTTTTAGGTCAACGCGGCGCAAGGTAACTTCACCAGTAGGCTGGATTACCCAAATGAACAGGTCTGATTCCTGGGTTTGTTGCTTACCTGAAACTTGAAAATTATCAGAAATAATTGAATATTCAACGAGTGTAGCGTTATGCTCCTTGGCGATCTGTTTAATCTGCTCAATCGTGGGTGGAGAGATCGCCATTTGTCTGGTTGGAAGGTGTTGCGCTCTTCCGTTGGAGGGTAACCGAGACTCCAACAACTCTACAAACGCCCTAGCTCTACCCCGTTCGGCAATTTCCAGAGCCGCATCGTTTCTGTTCTGGGCGACGAGAGCTTGTTGTAAATTGCGATAACTTTGAGCTTGTGTTTCAAAAATCGATACGTTGTTAGCGTTCTTGCCCCCAAGTTGTGTCCGTAGAGATTCCCAAACCTGAATGCTATCGATTAAGGTTTTCTCGGCAGGCGCAAGATTGCCAGATTGAAGGAGAGTACGTCCCAGATTGTGCAGAGCCTGACCCTCTCCCGCGCGATCGCCAATTTCTCTATAGATAGTCAGTGCCTGTTGCCAAGACTGTAATGCGGCTTCTAATTGACTCGCTTGAAACAGCTTAGTACCTTGGTCTAGTAGTTGCTCTGCTGACGCTTTACGAGTATCTAGGGTTTGAGCCAACGCCTGATAGGTGTGGGTTTTAAATTTGAGATTGTCGATTAGGGGGACATCGCTAATCGTCAGAGTAGCTACTAGGGTAAGGAGGGCAGTGAGGCTAATTCTTGGGAGACGCATGGCTATCAACGGGTTCAGTATTCAGCAATCATCCACTGCAAATCTATATCTCACAATTTTGCACTTATGCAGTTTCATGATTGCGATCTCAAAACATTATTTTAAGTTAAAAAAAATCACAAAAAAGGAAAACACGGTATAATAAAATATTTTTGTCTTCACTTGCCTAGCCTCTAAAGATTTTGAAAAAATTCAATAGAGATTTTTTAAGATTTTAATAACCTCTACCATTAGATAGATAATTAGGAGATACGCTCACATCAAAGACTGAAGATGTTTAAGAAAAGAATCTTTACACCAATACTTACGGGATTGATCGCCTTTGTCCTAGTTGTTGCTTGTTCTCAGAACAACAAACCTGCTGCAACAACTAATAATAGCCCAGGCAATACATCAGCAGTAGCTATCCCAATAGGCATTGCTGTCGCACAAACCAGTAACGTTTCATTATTGGGTCAAGAACAAGTCCTTGGTGCCAAAATTGCTGAGCAGTATTTTAATCAAAAAGGTGGAGTTAATGGCACACCCATTAAGCTAGTTTTCCAAGATACAGCAGGTGACGAACAAGGGGCAATTAATGCCTTTAATACTTTGATTAACCGAGATAAAGTTGTTGGGATTGTTGGGCCAACACTATCACAGCAAGCTTTTGCCGCTGATCGAAGTGCCGATCGCGCTAAAGTGCCAGTCTTAGGGCCTTCTAATACCGCCAAAGGAATTCCTCAGATTGGTGAGTATGTTTCTCGTGTGTCAGCACCTGTAGCTGTTGTTGCTCCAAATGCAGTGAAAGAAGCACTCAAGCTCAATCCTAAACTTAAGAAAGTTGCGGTCTTATTTGCTCAGAATGATGCCTTCAGTAAATCAGAGACAGAGACTTTCCAAAAGACGGTTAAAGACCAAAATCTTGATTTAGTAACTGTACAAAAGTTTCAAACCACTGACACAGATTTCCAAACCCAGGCAACTAATGCGATTAACCTCAAACCTGATCTGATCATTATCTCCGGTCTAGCCGCAGATGGTGGGAATTTGATTAAACAATTGCGTCAATTAGGATACAAAAATTTAATTATTGGCGGCAATGGTCTGAATACATCGAATATTTATCCTGTGTGTCAGACTTTCTGCGAGGGAGTTTTAATTGCTCAAGCCTATAGTCCTGAATTACCCAGTGAGATTAACAAGACTTTCCGGGATGCTTATAAAGCACAAAACAAGAAAGAACCACCGCAATTTAGTGCTCAAGCTTTCACTGGAGTACAGGTATTTGTAGATGCGCTGAAAGCTTTAGATACTAAAACTAAACTCAATACCTTGTCTCTAGAACAGTTACGCACACAGCTGAACAAGCAAATTTTAGCGGGGAAATATGATACACCTCTCGGTGAAATTGCTTTTGATCCAGAGGGCGAAGTGAAACAAAATCAGTTTTACGTAGCTCAGATCAAGATGGAGACAGATGGGAAAAATGGGAAGTTTGCATTTTTGAAGTAACTAGTCATTAGTGATTAGTCACTAGACTAATCACTAATGACTAATACAGCCTTTTTCAGGCTAATGAGATACGAATGGTATGATTTTGATATTCAATTTTATATGAATAAGGATGCAAGCCTACTCGCTGGAGTTTCGCCAAAAGATAATCGATACTTACGCTGAGGTAAATACTGTAACTAATGACTAATGACTAATAACTATGGACTTTACTCTATTTTTACAGCAATTTCTAAATGGTTTATCTATCGGCAGTGTTTACGCCATTTTTGCTTTAGGTTATACGTTAGTTTTCTCCATTCTAGGAATTATCAATTTTGCTCATGGGGCGATTTTTACGCTGGGAGCTTACTTTACGTATAGCTTAGCGGGAGGGGTTTTTGGCTTTAATGGGCTGTTGGCTAATGCGTCTTTACCGATACAGTTGCCCTTTGCGATCGCCTTATTCATCGGAAGCATTTTAGCTGGCATGGCTGGTGTAGTGGTAGAACGTTTGGCATTTAAACCGTTACGCGCTAGAGGTGCCGATCCACTGCTAACATTGGTTTCTAGTCTGGGTGCTGCTGTCGTAATTGTTAATTTAATTCAGTATCTAGTTGGTGCAGAAATCTATACATTCCCAGCTAATGTTTATGGCAACTTGCCAGAAGCCATGAATTTTGGAACTGCAGAAAAACCCGTTATGGTACGTACAGTTCAAGGCGTAATCTTTGGGGTATCTGCAATTATTTTAGTCATTCTGACTTATTTAATTAATTACACAAAAATAGGTAAGGCTTTGCAAGCTGTGGCTGAGGATGCTACAACAGCGAGTCTGCTAGGAATTAATACTGAACGCTTTATTGTACTGACGTTCTTTTTGAGTGGTTTTCTCGGAGGTTTAGCCGGAACGTTAGTCGGCTCTAGTGTGAGTATTGCTGGGCCTTATTTTGGTATTTCTTTCGGACTTAAAGGTTTAGGAGTGATTGTGTTGGGAGGGTTAGGTAATATTCCGGGTGCGGTACTGGGGGGATTAGTGATCGGCTTGGCAGAGGCATTTGTTCCTTCGGACTATTCGGGTTATAAGGAGGCGATCGCATTTGCCCTATTATTTATCATGCTGCTGGTTAGACCCCAAGGATTACTGGGGCGATCGCGTGTCACAAAGGTTTAGTCATTGGTCTAGATTCCTAGAAGTGATATGCTTCCTTGGTTATTAGAGAAAGACAACTAAAACTAATATAGACAACTAAAACTATAAAACTAATATAAATGTCAGATTTTATTAACAACTATGGCTTCTTAATCGTCTCGATGATTTTCGGAGCTATTTTAGGGCTTTCAGTATACTTACCACTGATGGCAGGTCAACTGTCTCTAGCTACTCCGGGATTCTATGCTTTGGGGGGTTATATTGCAGCCATTCTCTCAACGCAGGTATTTCAGTTCACAGGGACTCTCTTCCCCATCCCGTTTTTATTGCTAGAAATGCTGTTAGCTGCATTAGTTTCGGGAGTACTCGCGATCGCACTGGGAATTCCAGTTCTCCGCTTACGGGGGATTTATTTAGCAATTGCCACAATTGCCTTTGTGGAAATTCTGAGAGTTTTGGCGTTAAACCTGGACATTACAGGCGGTGCCGTGGGGATTTTTGGCATTCCTCAACCGTTTCAATCGCAAATCGAGTATCTGTGGATTGCTGCACCTTTGCTGATTTTGAGCATGTTCTTTCTCTATCGTCTGGAACCGATCCGAGTGGGTCGGGCCTTCAGCGCTATCCGAGAAGATGAACTAGCTGCTGATGCTATGGGCATTAACCCGACTCATTATAAAGTATTGTCTTTTACTCTCGGGGCGATTTTAGCCGGACTGGTTGGGGCTGTAAGTGCCCATTTTTTAAATACCTGGAACGCTCGTCAAGGAACTTTTGATGCGAGTATAATTTACCTAGCCTTTGTGCTGATCGGTGGCTCTAGGACATTCGTCGGACCCGTTTTGGGAGGCATGGTACTAACAGCTTTGCCAGAAGCTCTCAGGGCGATCGCAGACACCAGTGGCTTACCCACTTGGCTTGCCCAATTTCTGCGTGATGGTCGTTTGATTATTTTTGGACTGCTGATTGTAATTGGTAGCGTGTTCTACCCTCAAGGAATTATTACTCCAGACTTGTTGAAGCGATTGAAGCCACTCAAAAAGCAAAGACAATGACCGACCATCAGCAGGTAGGAAAAGGTTTAAATCCTGTTCTAGAGGCGAGAGAGATAACTCGTCGGTTTGGTGGTCTTGTGGCGGTGAATAAAGTCTCTTTTACCGTGCGAAAACACGAAATATTTGGTCTGATCGGACCAAATGGGGCTGGGAAAACTACACTATTTAACCTAATCACGGGCTTAATTCCACCTTCGGGAGGTCAGCTGATTTACCAAGGGGAAGAGATTACCAAACTGCGTCCCCACAAAATCGCCGCTAAGGGCATTGCCCGTACTTTTCAAAATCTTCGCCTATTTGGGAATTTATCGGCGTTGGAAAATGTAGCGATCGCTCAGCACATCCATAGTAAAACAGGCGTGCTTAAAGGCGTGTTGGGATTGCCTCAATCTGCTAGCGAAGAACAGCGAACCTTCTCTAAATCTATCGAATTATTGGAATTAGTGGGACTTGCCCAGAGAGCAGAGGAAAAAGCTCGCAATTTTGCTTACGGCGACCAAAGACGGTTAGAAATTGCCCGTGCCTTAGCTTTAGAACCGAGCATTTTGCTGTTAGACGAACCGGCGGCGGGGATGAACCCCAATGAAAAAGGTGCCTTGAGTGAGTTAATTCGACAAGTCCGCGACTCCTTTAACTTGACAGTGCTACTGATTGAGCATCATGTACCGCTAGTAATGGGTTTATGCGATCGCATTGCCGTCTTAGATTTTGGGCAGTTGATTGCTTTAGGTGAACCGGAACAAGTCAAAAACAACCCAGCCGTTATTGAAGCCTATTTGGGAGATGAGGGAGTAGTTACGGGTTAGACACCATGTTGGTATTCTAAGTAGATGGACATAAATAAACACAACAAACTTGTAGCGTGGGCATTGCCTACTCCAATCTTGTAGTCCTCTTAGAGAGAATCGTGGGCAATGCCCACCTTACGTTTAATCTTGTCTACCTACTTACACGCTCTCATCTGTAGCCAATTAAACGAACAACTAATACCTAAAAAATGACCAAATCCCTGCTTGAGGTCAAGAGCCTATACGTTAATTATGGTGCTATTCAGGCTCTCCAAGATGTGAATCTCGTGGTTAACGAGGGAGAAATAGTAACACTAATTGGTGCCAATGGAGCAGGGAAAAGCACTACACTGAAAACCATTTCTCGCTTAATCAATCCTGCCAAAGGTCAGATTTTCTACAAAGGGCAAGACATCACCCGGTATCGCGCCGACCAAGTCGTCAATCTTGGTATTGCCCAAAGCCCTGAAGGTCGCAGAGTACTAGCGCGGCAAACGATTTTGACGAATTTGGAGTTGGGGGCTTACACTCGCTCTGACCGCTTAGGAATTAAATCCGATATTGAACGTCAGTTTCTTATCTTCCCTCGTTTGCAAGAACGTCGCCAGCAGCTAGCTGGTACCCTCAGTGGTGGTGAACAACAAATGTTAGCGATCGCTCGTGCCGTGATGAGCCGACCAAAACTCTTATTACTCGATGAACCCAGTCTAGGTTTGGCTCCCCAAATTGTCCGTGAAATCTTCTCAGTAATTCGCCAACTGCACGCAGAGGGAGTCACAATCTTATTGGTGGAACAAAATGCAAACCTGGCTTTACAAATTGCTGATCGAGGCTATGTTCTAGAGGCTGGACGACTTACCCTCACCGGTCTTGCTTCAGAACTCCTCAATGATGAGCGTGTAAGAAAAGCGTATCTCGGTTAAACTTACGGAAAAATCCGATAAAAATGAGTCGCCTTGTAAGCCATTGCCAGGTTCAAAAGAATGCCCTCCCAAGCCTGATGGAGGGCATGAACTTAGGTCAAAGCAAATACAACTGTAGGCAGAACATGTGAAAAATTTGTGAATGGATGGCGAATCACAAAGCGCTGCTTTTTACAATAGCTCGGTCGCCTTTTTAACAAAAAGCAGGAAATAAAAAAATCCCTCTCACATCTTCCAAGTGAGAGGGGCGTCAGTAGTCCAAAAGCTTACAAATAAAAGAGTACTGAGGAAGTGTGAATAATTTGTGAATTGAATAGCAATTCTGGATCGTCAAACACTTTGCGGAAGTCTCACTTAATCCCCTCATAATTGAGTTCAGGACGGTCAAGCGAGTTGAGGTAGTTCCGAATTTTACTAAAAACGCCGTCGATCACAGATTGCATTTGGCGCTGAACCGCTTGGGCTTGTTCGACAAACTGATGGCGGACAGACTCAATATTATCGACAATCCGGTTGGCTTCCTCTTCCGAGATATCCTCACGTTGTGACAACAGAGAAACAAGCGTACCTCGGTCAAAGTGCGAGAGGCGATCGCTCAGTATCAGTAATGAGGAAGGTGCAGTAGATTGACTGAACGTCTGTATTTTGCGGCACTTTTGCGATAGCTTCTTGAGAGTTCAACCAGATTTTTTCCAGAAAGGGCAGGACAGACGCGACATATTGGTTTGTGTGCTTGGTGTGGTCAAATTTGATGGCGTTCCAGAAGTGTTCTAGCTGTTCCCAGGTGGAGCATTTTTGCAAGTGGCAGGCAAGAGCATTTTTCCACTGTTCTAGTTGGCGATAGCTGATGAATTGTCCTCCTTTATCTTTGCGATGGACAAATACAACGTAGAGCCAGGATTCGATTTTTACAATTAGTGATTGGGGAATTTGGAGTAATTTAGCGATTTGATATTTGCTGATCCGGAACTTTTGAGCCGGGTTGATGCGGCGAAATAAATTTGTCATTTGATTTTAGGGTTTAAAGTTTGAATTATTCTGTGTCTGGGTTGAATTGAGGATGTTTTTGCTGAGTCGGTGGGTCGTCGTCTTCGGGTGTTAGGTCGAAAATGATTGTGAAGTGCAAAGTTGGCATTAGTCGTTGCAGGACTTGCAGATGTCCTTCTGCATCACTACGGCTGCGAAGGCGGCAGACAATGCGATTCTGCATGTTTGGGAGTTGGCGAATGATGCACCACGGATAGAGCTTATATTTGTAGGTCACGATGCACTCCTGGTAATTGCTTTTTGAATGATGGTTTGAATCGTTTGGCAGTCTGGGTTGTTGGTTTGGGGGTTAAGTACCCAGGCGCTGATGGGGGCGGGTTGATAGGTGAGGAGGTAGGGCTGGGTTGTATGAGTTCCGGTTGTTTCCTGCATTACCCCCCCTGCCCCCCTTGCTAAGGGGGGAGTTAATTTTTCCTCAGTCCGGGTTGCTAAGGGGGGAGTTAATTTTTCCTGAGTTCGGGTTGCTGAGGGGGGAGTTAGTTTTCTTCCTGACCCTCTTGCTAAGGGAGGAGTTGTTTTTGGGGGATTAAGAGGGGTTATCGTCCAGGCTGCTTGTTTGGGGCGTTTTCGGATTTGATAGCCATGTTTATGAAGTGCTGCGCGAATGGCAGCAATTTGTTGCGCGACACGATGTGCCTCGCTTGCTTTGGGTTTCCTCATGGGGTATTTATGGATAGGTTGAATGGAGAGCGATCGCTCGAAAGGGTCGATCGCTTTTTGGTGAAATGAGAATATGGTGTCTAATGCATGAGGCATCAGACAGCCAGACGAAACCTTGCCAAGGGGTAAGCTAACCTTTGGGCTAGTTAGCCAATGGACAAGGTTGGTGTCAGGTTGTACGAGTCTTATTAGGTGATGGAAACCGACAAGTTTATCGAAGGTCTAAGGCGACTCTTGAACTGGCTTGTCTTATTCCATGTTTACTATATTGAGGTTGACCTACATATGTCAACCCATTCAATTCAAACTAGAATTTACGGGATGACATGGCAAACGAAAAAGAAAAAATCACGTTTGCTTATCTGAGGAAACGTGCTGGCTTAACCCAGCGCCAGATATCAATTTTGATGGATGTAACTGTTAGCACTGTTTCCCAGTGGGAGACGGGAGGACAAAGACCACGTTTATTTCCAGAGCAAATTCAGAAATTATTGCAGATACTCAACTGCACCCTTGAGGAATTTGTTGAAGCATTTAGGCAGGAGTGAAAGTTTGCGATCGCTGGAGGGGAGGGGTTGAGAGAGTGCGATCGCTCAGTGGTGTCGGTAGCGGAGAAGGGAGTGATCGGACTCCACTTCGCGCACTCCTCAAGGCGATCGCGTTTTCCCTTTTTTGAGTGGCTTGAAAGGCAAACTCCCTTGAGTAGGTTATTGTGAGTTGTAGGTTGGAGAACTGGCAATGTCTACGAGAACAGTTGACGTGCTTGAAGTACAGTTAAGCTTGGAGGAGTTACTGTCTCTAGTGCGTGGAGGTACGGAGATTGTTCTAACCGAAGGTAGCACTCCGCTTGCGCGTCTAGTACCAATTGCCTCGCAAACTACTCCCCGTATCGCAGGATTACACCCTAGCTCAATCTGGATCAGCGACGATTTTGATGAGCCGTTATGCTAACTGACAAGAAGAACCATGCCTAAGGTTGCTAGTCCTGTTTCTACTGGTGGTGGTGGAAGTGACTACGAACGCCGTGTTGGTGCTTACTACCTGGCAACCGCACTCCTTCGTTGTGTTCCTCGTGGTCAAGAAGCAGGTCTTGCACGGGAAGTACGTTTTCAACGCCTTTACCAAGGTGAACCTCTCGACGACCTTGTAATCGTGTCAGATCTTCCAGCAGGTGAATCAAAACTTGCCCTTCAAATCAAACGTGACCTTTCTTTTGGTAAAGACAATAAAGTTTTTGATGAGGTGATACGCGCCTGCTGGGATACGTTCAACTCCTCTAGTTTCAATCTGGGAATTGATCGCTTTGGTATTGTTGTCGCACTTTACTCAAAGAACATTGATGAATATTATCAAAGCGTTCTCACATGGGCACGTAGCAGTGCCAATGCTGTCGATTTTTTGGAGAGAGTTGCCAAGAAAAAACTTTCCAACGAAACACAACGCAGCTTCGTTCGACTAATTCGGCTTAAGTTGGACAGATATTGTGGCAGTAGCGTCAGCGATGAAAAGCTGTGGGGCTTTCTGCGCTCAATGGTTATTCTGTACTTCGACTTCCAACGCGAGGGGTCGCGTGACTACACCTATGCTGTTGAGAGTGCCAGTCATTTACTCGCCCCGGACAGAAGAGGCGAGTCACCACAGCTTTTCACCAAACTTGTTGAATATGCATCAGAAGCCAACAGAACTGCTGGCAGTTTCAATTCAGAAATTCTCAGACAGAGACTACAAGCTGATGGCTTTTCCTTGCTTTCCTCTCCAGACGGCTACAGTGATTCCATTGAGCGATCTGCGACAGGGGCAGATCTAGCTAATGTAGCTGAACGTTACAGGGCATGGCTTAAGGAAAAAACCGTTCACTTGAAAGTTCCGGGACTTCGTCTTTCTGAAGAGCTTTCAATTGAGACTAACTGGATTCCGCTCCGAGCCAAGCTCAGGGAAGATAGTAATGAGAGCTTTGACGCAGAGTTCGTCCCTGAACTTTATCGCCTGAGTGTTGTGACAGGTACTCCGGGAACTGGGAAAAGTACGCTAATGAACCGTTTGGCGCATCGTCTATCTGCTTTGGGAAAACGAGTTCTGCTAGTTCGACTTCCAGAAGTTCAGAAATTATGGCGGAAACAAGGTGGGTTTGAAGATGCAATCCTCAAAGCTTCTGCTGATAACTCGGGTCTTAGTGACGAGGAGCTACGGCTTGCATTAATTGCTCCTGACTATCTTCTGGCAGATGGACTCGATCAGTGTAATTCTGACCGAGCAAACATAGCAAAGGAGTTGGACTCGTGGGTAAAAGCACCTTCCAGACGTTCCATCACTAGGGTTGTCGTAACTACACGTATTGGTTACGAACCAGGACTTCTACCTGGATGGAAACATACAGAAATATCCCCATTGGATTGGTCAAGGGATGGCTCAAGCATCCAGAAGTATGCCAAGCAGCTTCTGAATGCTTCTCTAGGCGAGGAAGCAGAGATTGAAAATCGGCTAGCTTTGCTCGAAAATCAACTACAAACCAATAAAAATGCTTCCCTTGCAGCACGAAATCCACTACTACTTGGTTTCCTTGTTCAGTTAATAGCAGAAGGTAAAAGCATTAGACAGAACCGTGCAGAGCTTTATAGAGATATTATTAAGCTTGCATACAAAAGACCTCCATTAGACAGACAACCCATTGAGCTTAAGGAGCGAGACGCACAACGCATCCTTGAAATAGCAGGGTGGAAACTACTGCAAGAGCCTGATCTCTCAGCAGATGAACTAATCGAAAGCCTAATTAAAGAGCTTAAGACAAGAGATTACACATTACCGGAGGCAGAAAAAAAAGCCGAAGCAGGCGTGGACTTTTGGGAAAATCGCTGCATCTTTGAAAGACGCAGTATGGGCAACCAAGATTTAATTACCTTTATTCATCCCACCTTGGGTGAGTATGCAGCAGGGCGGTATGCCTCTGATTTAGATAATGAGAAACTACGCGCATGGTTAGAGAAAGTAAGGGAAAATCCTAGATGGAGAGAGCCTATACTACTAGCTGCTGGCTTGGGTGCGGGAGAAACGATTGTCAAGAACTTACTAGAATTCGATAATCCAGAGGGGTCGTCCTTAGAGGATGCTATATTAGCTGCTTTTGGCTCTTGCAATCCTTCTACGAGGCATGGGATGGTCAAGTTTACGCCACTGCTATTGGAGTCTTATGAGCGAAAACTCCAATTTAGATGCTGTTGATGCAGTGTTTACAGGTGCAATCGCTGCAATGGAAATTGACTCTCAAACACTTTCTACAGAAGCTAGTCTGGCTCTGGAACACATACAGCAATATGATTTAGAGGCTATTGACTCTGTATTACTAAATGAAGGTAACAGTACAGAAGAATGGTCTTGGGAACAGATAGAGAAGCTCTACAAGACGGATGAAGATCCTTTTAAATGGAGCATCTGCTCTGAGCAAATTCCTGAAGTACCTAGAGAACCTAAATGGGAACTGGCACAGAAGCTTGGTCTTTCTGCGAGAGAGCTAGTGCGTGCCCTAAAACACCCATCTCCTGTTATCGTTGCTAATGCAGCGCAGCTACTAGTTCATAATGCCGGAGGAATTGAAGCAGTTCCCCTAGTAAGAGAATTGCTAAGAGAAGAAACTGGCTTAGCTCCTAACTTAAGAGAAGGCTTAGAATATTGGGTACAGCAATGTTTGGAATAGGTTCACTGTGATTGTGATCGCTTCGGCTATTAAAACATCAGATTCGCAAAAAATTATTAGCTGGAATAGCCATTCGGGATAAGTTGGCAGAAGGGGATCATCCTCACTACACCATCATCAATTAATCTTTGGGAGCGATCGCAATACGGAACCCCAGTGCATCCAGAAACTCAACCAGACTGTAAATTTCAGCACCTTTTATTTCTAAGAGCATCTTGTCAAGCTTTTCATAGCTCAGTTTAGCTGCTTCCGAAAGATTATTCGCCTGCTCACGCGCCTCCACCACCTCTTTGAGAGCCGAACAGAGCAGTTCAGGTTCAAAACCTTCCTCATCCAATTCCAAAAAAGTCTCGATATAAGCAGCAGCCTCTTGGGGGTCTTTGAGAGATGAAAGCAGGTATTCGCGGTAACTCCTACTGGTTAGTGCTTTCACGTTCTTCATAATCTCTCCAATATTCTTTAGCTCTAAGAATGTCCTGTGCTTGGGTACTTTTATCTCCGCCACACAGGAGCAGTACTACTGTTGACCCTATTTGCCCAAAATACACTCGATACCCTGAACCATAGTCAATTTTAAGTTCACAGACTCCTTCTCCAACTGAGCGATAATTTCCCAAATTCCCTGACTCGACTCGCTTAAGCCTATTTCTGATTCTAGCTCTGGCTGTAATATCCCGAAGAGCATTAAGCCATTCTTCAAAAGGACTTCTACCTTCTGCTGTCAGGTAGTTCTGAATCTCTCTTGGCTGGGCTTCCACTAGTTTATTGCAAACACATCACGGCTTAATTTACTAGAAAGTGTTAGCCCAGTGTTGCGTTAGCGCATCACGCTCCCTACGCCATCATCAATTAATCTTTGGGAGCGAGCGCAATACGAAACCCCAGCACATCTAATAACTCAACCAAGCCGTAGATTTCAGCACCTCCAGTTTCTGACAAAATCTTGTCAAGTTTCTCATGGCTTCGTTTAGCTTCTTCCGAAAGATTATTCATCCGGACACGCGCCTCCACAACATCTTTAAGCGTCAGGCGAAGCATATCAGGCTGAGGGTCTTTTTCTTCCAATTCCAAAACAACCTCGATATTGCCAGCAGCCCTTTCAGGGTCTTTGAGCGATTCAATTAATGCATCATGCCAGCTATCACTGGTCGGCATTTTCACGTTTTTCATAGTCTGCCCAATACTCATTAGCTTTACGAATATAGCGGTTCTCACTTGTGTGCGGTACAGTTTTGACCTCTCTCCAAACCTCTCTCCTGCAAGGAGAGAGGCTTTGAAATTAGCCCCCTTCCAAGAGTAAAAGTTTTTCCTTTTCCCTCCCCTTGTAGGGGAGGGTTAGGGAGAGGTGGGAACCGGAGCTTTAGTGAGGAGGTTGGGGGTTAGGTCTCTCCTGTACTTGACTCAAGCGAGAAGCGCTGTAATGGAACACTTTACTGGAGAGCATTAGTGTTAGCGCATCGCTCCCACATATAAAAGAAAAAGCCCCCTATCAAGGAGGCTAAATCTAACATTAACTAGGGAGAAGTGAAACCCTTAACCAAACAAGGCTAAACCCCGTACAGCCATTACTCCAGCAAATGCCGCTACACCGACAGAAGTAAGCGCCGTACCAAACAGCCACCAAGCCGCCGTTGCTGCCGCTTTTCGGGTTTCTTTCATTTGCTTCTTAGCATTGTGCTTAAGCTCTTTAACCCGTTTTTGAGCTTCCTCTTGGAGGCGTTCAGCGCGGTGCAGCACACTATCCCGCACTCCTTCAATTTGGTCGATAATCCGATTGGCATCTGCCTCGGAGATATCTTCACGGGAACTCATCACAGCAACCAGGGTGTCCCGATCAAACTGACTCAAGCGATCGCGCAACGCATCAAATCCCGCTTCTGGATCGTCAAACACTTTGCGGAAGTCGCGCTTAATCCCCTCATAATTGAGTTCAGGACGGTCAAGCGAGTTGAGGTAATTCCGAATTTTGCCAAAGACGCCGTCAATTGCAGACTGCATCCGGCGCTGAACCGCTTGAGCTTGTTCGACAAACTGATGGCGCACAGATTCGACGTTATCGGCAATCCGGTTGGCTTCCTCTTCCGAGATATCCTCGCGTTGTGACAACAGAGAAACAAGCGTACCTCGGTCAAAGTGCGAGAGGCGATCGCTTACACTCTTCAAGCCTTCTCGCGGATCGTTGAACAACTGTTGCAGATCGCGCTTGATGCCTTCAGGATTGAGTTCTTCCTTATTGGTGTTCCGCAGGTAATCTTCAAAATTGCCTTGAAAATCCTTAACGGTATGTTTGGCACGACTTGCCAAGCGTCGCGGTGCTTTCGTAATGCTGCCAATCGCATCTTGCACGCGATCAATGGTCTGATTAACTTGCTCTTCGCTCAAGCCTTCCCGTTGGCTGAAGAGTTTGACCAAGGTTTCCCGATCTACCTGAGAGAGCCGTTCTCGTAGAGCCAAAGCTCCCTGTTTCGGGTCATCCAGGACTTTTGCTAAATCCTGCTTAATCCCTTCAGGGTCGAGTTCATCCAGATTGGTGTTCCGCAGATACTCAGCAATCTTGGTCGTGACTTGTTCGTACTGCTCCTTGGCATTATCTGCTAATTGCTGCGGTGCATGGAGGATAGTATCCCGCACCTCGAAGAACCGATCAATGACCTGATTAATCTGCTCCTCGTTCAAGTCTTCGCGCTGATTGAGCAATTGCACCAGCGTATCGCGGTCAAATTGAGACAGCCGTTCCCGTAGCGCTTTGAGTCCTGCCTGCGGGTCATCCAGGAGAGTTTGCAACTCTTGCTTAATAGCGTCGGGATTCAGTTCTTCTTTGTTGGTATTGCGTAGATACTCTTCTACCCTGCCGCGTAGCTCATCTGCTTTAGATTTCGCTTGGTCTTGCAGTTCCTGAGCTTGTGACAAAACCTGATCCCGCGTGCTTTCCAACTGACCAACCAGTTGCTCGGCTTCCTCTTGGCTGAAGTCTTCGCGTTGAGAGAGCAGTTGCATCAAGGTATCGCGGTCAAACTGGGAGAAGCGATCGCGTAACGAGTCAATGCCAGCCTCTGGATCGTCCAGAAGTGCTTTGAAATCGCGCTCAATCCCCTCTGGATTCAGTTCTTCTTTACCTGTCGAACGCAGATAATCTTCGATCCGACTGCGGAAGTCTTGCGACTGTTCTTCAGACTCAGCACCTTGAACCGTTTCCAGAACTTCCTTGCGAATCTCTTCCAACTGATCGGCAATATCTGCTACTTGATCGGAGGTGAAATTATCCCGTGATTCAAGTACTTTCACGAAAGTGTCACGATTGAGCAGCTCTAATTGCTGTCGAACTGCTTTTGGAGCCGCTTCTAGGTCATAAATAACGTCTTTAAATTCCTGCTTAATCGTCTCTCGGTTCAAGTGCCAAGGTTGGGAATTGAGCAGGTAGTTTTCGACATCTGCCCCAATCGTATTAAAGGATTGCCCAGGTAAGCGATCGGCGACCTTAGAGGAAAGACTTTTAGCCCCGTCTGTCGCTTTATCTTTGAACTGTTGCAACTGGCTTGTAATTCTTTGCACATCTACATCAGACAAATCCGTCCGCGACAGTACTCTACCCACTAGAGCGCTGACACCCAGCTGCAAGCCTTGCTCCATCAAGCTACTGCCATTACCGCCCTCGGAGCTATTACTGCCCTCGGATTTACCCGATCCAACTCCAACGAGTTGCCCAAGCTTATCGCCAAGCTGACTAGATGTTAGCTCTTGTGGGCTAGCCGACTGGAGGAAGTTGAGCAATTGTGACTGGGGATCGGTCTGTTTTTGCACACCCAATACTTGCTGCCAAGCGCCTTCTAATTGGTCTGCAATCCGATTAACGTCTTGTTTGGAAAGGTCTGTACGACTGCTGATTAAATCCACAAATGTCTGACGGTTCACGTTTTGCAGAACATCACTATCACCGAGCGATCGCAACTCTGAGCTAGTCAGTAAATTTTCAAAATCATTCCGAATTTGTTTGAGGTCTAGCTTTGGTAGTTGCAGATCTGCGAGGTAGTCTTGCACGGTATCCCGAACACGGGTAGGGTCAACCGCCGCACTCAATTCACGGCGAACGGCAGCTACAGATGCCTCTACAGTATTAACAACCTGAGCGTTCACAGCGCTTCCACCGAGGGCAGTGGCTGCTATACCCATGACTCCTTGTAAACCTGAAGACGCCGTATTAGCGACAGAACCTACTAAGGAACTAATTGCCGTAGAACTCACCCACAGTAGCAGCAAGAAGTATGCTGACCAAATGACAACGCCAGTAATTGCTCCCAGCATCACACTGTTAATTAGGGTCAGTTTCACCGCCAGAAAACAAGCGATGAATAAGGCAATATTGACTGTTACTAACGCCCATAACCCTACCTTCGATTCAACTTCGCGAACTGCATCACCCCAGCTATCATCTGAATCAGCATCCACTGGATTCTCTCCAGATGAAATTCCGGCAGCAACGGTGAAGTTCGTTAACAGAAATTGGAAAGCAAATGCCATCAGCACGCCTGCGAGCAAGGCGATAAAAAACTGAGGACCTGAAAAGACTAGTGCTGCCGATTCGGGAGGATTAGCGATCGGAGTCACTTGTGGAGCCGTTGAAACTTTAGCAAGCCAGAATTGGGCGTTCCACAATCCCAGCATCATTCCTACATTGTGAAACATATTTTTTCCTCTTCAAAGTTTTAAATTGGTGTATTAATTAGAAAGTTGCGTTACCTTGGCAAAACTTCGTATAAGTTCGTAACGCTGTATACTCACACCTTTGATTCAATGGTTATTGACACAGGTTAAACCTAAATCCCTCTAAGGTCTGAAAGTAGAGTCAGATAAAGTTTTGTCACTTCGATATTGATAATGATTAAAGCAAGGCTTTTCTTCTCCCCATTCCTTAGTGTCCCTGTGGAATCAGTGCTTTTGCCTATTTGCAAGTCTTGAAAATCGGTCTAGAGAAGGACGCTTACACGGGTGAAAGACAAGAAACTTTAGAAACAAAGTACATTAAAGTTTCTTAACCAAACTTTCAAGCCGACAAGTTTTATGAAACGCTTAATCTTTAGTAGTTTGTCACTTGGGTTGCTCGCATCAATGAATGCGCCTGCATTACGCGCTGAAATATTAAGCCAGAATCCTTCTAATTCCCCGACTATATGAGGCACCATCTTCTACATCTAACAACCAAACGACACTCTTCGAGCTTGTTACGATAGCTTATCAAGGATTTCTTAAAGCACAAGGAATTCCCAGTGGTGAAGGCCTGCTTGCGGCTTACTAGAATAGAGACATCAGTGCAACAGCGCTAGTCGAGAGTGCTATTAAAGCAAGACGATTGTCCTCAGAGGTTCTCAATGACTCCAATTATCTTGCCGCCGTTGAGGCTCAACTTGACGCTCTTAACACCGGCATGAGGGGTGGACGTACTCAATTGCGCGATGACATACGATAAGGGGTTCTAATCTCTTATCACGGTTCCGGAACTAGACTAGCTTGGCAGAAATAACTCATCAATAAAAATTCTCCCCCTGCCTCCCCTGATGCAAGGAACTGGTGGGAACCTTTGTCCGGGAATGTCTAGGGGCGTTAACTGACTGTAGGGAGTAGTAGGGATTGCCTTTTCTCTACAGATTTTAGCTCTAAGCCTTGCTCAAATATCTCGTCTATAGGCAGCATTTGCCCATCTATTGTCATAAACTTATGGTCTTTGGTGGCTCGAATAATTGAACCATCTTCCAAAGTATACTCAAATACTTCTTGCTGTCCTCGATCATGCCATTGCGCGATCGCTTGTGTATACACATAGCCATTGCTATCTACGCTGTACACGATACATTCGATACCTTCCTCAACAATTTTGCCAATAGGCATTAGACCATATTCAACCGTCAATATTTCCGTATCGTAACTCAAGCAGTATTCTGCAAATAAAATCATTTGCTCAAATAATTCTTCTGCTATTCGTTTTGAAACCCCATTTTTAGCAGAGCCGTCAATGAAGGCTTCTCGATGTTTTTGCATCTCAGAAACCTTCTTCTTCCCCATAGCCCGTCTTAGTAAATCTGCTTGACCCAATGAATATCCTGCTAAATCTTGAGCCATTTTCATGATTTGCTCTTGATAAACCAGGGTTCCATAAGTTTCTTTGAGAATAGGTTCTAATAACGAGTGTTGATAGTCTATTGTTTCTCGACCATGTTTACGGTCAATAAATTTAGGAATAAGACCAGCATCCAGAGGACCAGGTCGATAAAGTGCTAAAATTGAAGAGATATCTTCAATACTAGAAGGTTTCAAATCTCGCACAACCTGACGCATTCCAGAAGATTCTAACTGAAATATACCTTCTAAATCTCCACGTTCTAAAAGTTTGTATGTTTCTTTGATATCTTTAGGAATCTTTTTAATCTCACCCTTTTCTAAAATATGAAAAGCCCTTCTTTCATCAATTGGTAGCTGATCTAAATCTAGTTCAACGTTTTGACTTTTCCTAATTAATTCGGCAGTCTTCTGGATAGTTGTTAAATTCTTTAAACCTAAGAAATCCATTTTTAGGAGTCCTAGCGATTCCAGGTCTTCCATGAAGTACTGGGTGATGACAGAGCCATCATTATTGACTTGCAATGGCACAATTTCATCGAGAGGTTCTGCTGAAATAACTACACCAGCCGCATGGACGCCAAACGTTTTATTGGTTCCCTCGATCCGTATTGCCATATCTACCCAATGTTGGACTTCGGGGTTATTTTTATAAGCCTCTTTAAACTCCGGCGCTGGTGTTTTATCAGAAATCATTACCGAGAGTTTGGTTGGCTTACCTCGCACTACAGGGATTAGCTTTGCCATTTGGTCAGCTTCCTTGTAGGGAATATTTAATACTCTAGCTACATCTTTTAATACGGCTTTAGAGGTTAGGCGGTTAAATGTAATAATCTGCGCAACCCGGTCTTTGCCATACTTACGGGTCACGTAGTCAATCACTTCGTCGCGTCTTTCAATGCAGAAATCTGTGTCAATATCAGGCATTGATTTCCGCTCTGGATTCAGAAAGCGCTCAAACAGAAGACCATGATGGACTGGGTCAATGTTGGTAATTTTTAGAGCGTAAGCAACAAGAGAACCCGCTGCCGAACCGCGACCGGGTCCTACTGGAATGCCTTGATCTCTAGCATATTTGATGTAGTCCCAAACCACTAAGAAATAGCTGGAAAACCCCATCTGCTGCATCATTTTCAGCTCATAGTCCAACCGCTCTTTATAGACAGGGTCAATTTCACTACGAGAGCGGCACTTTAAGCGTCCTAGGAGCCCTTCCCAAGCCACTTCTTCGAGGAATGTATCAGCGGTATGACCACTAGGTGCGGGGTAATTGGGGATGCGTGGTTCCCCAATAATTTCGTAAGGCTTGACTTTGTTAGCAACTTCTAGGGTGTTTGCGATCGCTTCTTTAATCACGTCATCCGGCAGATGATCTCGGAACAACCGTGCCATCTCTAGTGCCGACTTCAGATACTCGGTGCCGCTGTATCGCATCCGTTTATCTTCTTCAATCAGCTTGCCCGTCTGGATACACAGCAAAGCGTCGTGAGCTTCGACATCGTAGCAAGAGATAAAGTGAGAATCATTTGTCGCAACGATTTTAATCCCTAGCTCACGAGCAATCTTAACAATTTCAACATTAACGATGCGGTCTTCTATGGAGCCGTGGTCTTGAATTTCGAGATAATAATCATCACCAAAGACATTTTTATACCACTGAGCAACTTCACGAGCCAGCTTTGGGTCACCTTTGAGAATCGCTTGAGGAACTTCACCCCCTAAACAGGCGCTGGTAACAATCAAACCTTCGTGATACTGCTCAAGTAGTTCTTTATTGATACAAGGACGCGCAAAAATTCCTTTTCCTTGGAAGCCTTTGAGGTGAGAAAGCGTAGTCAGCTTGACTAAATTTTTATAACCATGGGTATTTTTTGCCAAGACGACTTGGTGATATTTGCGGTAACGCCCCTTCTTTTCGATGTCCCCATTAATCACATACATCTCGTTACCGATAATCGGCTTGATATTCCGACCCCGGCAAACTTTGATTAGCTCGATCGCGCCGTACATGACCCCGTGATCGGTCAGTGCGATCGCAGGCATCCCCAGTTCCAATGCTCGCTCTATCAAGTCTGGTAGCTGAGAAGCACCATCGAGCAAGCTGTAATCACTATGAATATGTAGACCAACAAAGGACATGGGCGTTTCAACCGATGGCTTTTCTATAGATGAAACTAGACTAACGGATTTCAGGTTCTATATTTAGTGGAATTTGTGTAAATTCACCCTATATGTAGGGTCACCTGGGTTTTAAAGCCGACATACTCCCTCATTTAACCCTAGTTATAAAAATTCATAGGATAGAGTATCAATGATAGAGCGTTTGGGGATACTCCAACTTTAGTCCCTAACGCTTCTAGTGTCGGACTATCTTTCGGGAATACTGACGCTCCTTACGTCGCTAAGGCTAATGCCTACATCTGTATAATCCTATGCTTTAACATGAGGGCAATTTCTTAAACAATTTCTAATATTATCTAATAATTATTAGTTTTATCGTAATGTTTTAACGTAACTAATTAGTTCAGGAAAAAATTGTCTAAAATTCAATTCAAAACATTCATAATTAGTGAGCAAATCTTCTGATGCACTTTCTAATTGATTTTCTCTCTTCAATCTAGCTGATATCCTTTGGAGCGCAAACTTAATACCTGATATTTTTGCATAAGACATTAATAAATTCCTATGAATGATATTAGGTAAATAATTCCTCAGTGAATCAGGAAGAATTGCTTCATTTTTCTGTAATATATCATAAACTCTTGAAGTAAAACTTTGTAGAGATATAGGTGAATAATCTGACCAATCTTTAGCTAAGAAATGGTCATAAAAAACATCAACAATTATTCCAGCATATCGCTGATTAACTGGACTAATTAATCTTTTACTGTCGCGTACAATCAGATGAAGATCAGTATATAAATCAACTTTTCTATGTAATTGTATGCCCTTTCTTATTGGTTTGCAGTAATTGTCTGCACGCCACCCTTTTAGGAAATCTCCTAATAAATTACCGAGAATTGATTCTGGTGAATCTTCGGCTAAATATAAATGCGCGAGATAATTCATAAGGCTATCAAATCATTCCTCACATCCTGAAGCTCCCACACCTTTAGGTATGAGAGCTTCAGCAAATCCCTCCTCACCTCTACTTCAGCGGAGGTGCTTGTAAATGCCATTGTGTAGCTTGCTCGTAGGCATAAGCCACCTGAAACAACTGGTCTTCGCGTAGGACTTTGCCAATCAGTTGCATCCCAATCGGGAGACCATTCTCATCAAATCCACAGGGTACACTGATTCCTGGCAACCCGGCGAGGTTTACCGGGATGGTCATCAGGTCGCCAAGATACATACTTAACGGGTCTTCTGTCTTTTCCCCAGCTTTATAAGCCGTTGTGGGAGCGGTAGGACAGACTAGGACATCAACTTTCTCAAAGGCAGCCTCAAAGTCTTGTTTGATCAGAGTGCGGACTTTTTGGGCTTTGAGGTAATAGGCGTCGTAGTATCCCGCTGACAGAGCATAGGTACCGACTAGAATCCGGCGTTTGACCTCTTTTCCGAACCCTGCGGCGCGAGTTTTCTTGTACATCGAGAGGAGATTTTCAGTGTCAGATGCTCGGGCACCATACTTGACGCCATCGTAGCGAGCGAGATTTGCCGATGCCTCACTAGGGGCAATGATGTAGTAGGTCGGCAAACCGTAGCGGAACCGGGGACAGGAAACCGCATGGATTTCGGCACCCAAGTTTTGCAGTTGATCGATCGCTTTGGTAACGGTTTGTTCAACAATAGGGTCCAAGCCTTCGCCGAAGGTTTCTGTAATAACACCAATCCTGAGGCGTCCTCTAGGTCGAAGATCAGGCTGGAGTACCTTAGTGTAGTCAGGGATTTCGACGTTGAGGCTGGTGCTGTCCTTGGCGTCATAACCCGCGATCGCACCTAATAAAATCGCCGCATCTTCTACCGTTCGCCCAAACGGTCCAATTTGATCCAAAGAAGAGGCAAAAGCGACAAGACCGTAACGGGAAACCAAACCATAGGTAGGTTTCATACCAACAACGCCGCAGAAAGACGCGGGTTGACGAATCGATCCACCAGTATCGGAACCGAGGGCAACCACACACTCCCCCGACGCCACCGCTGCCGCCGAACCACCAGAAGAACCTCCTGGTACCCGCGACAAATCCCAAGGATTAGCCGTGAGTTGATAAGCCGAACTTTCGGTGGAACCGCCCATCGCAAATTCATCGAGATTGGTTTTGCCCACCATCACCGCTCCGGCATCCTTTAGCTTTTGCGTCACCGTTGACTCGTAGGGCGGCACAAAATTTTCTAGAATGCGGGACGCACAAGTAGTGCGAATTCCCTTAGTACACATATTGTCTTTGATGCCAATAGGAATCCCCGCCAGTAGCCCTATTTCTTCACCAGCAGCAATTTTGGCATCCACTTGACGCGCCTGCTCTAGGGCTTGTTCTGATGTTACGCTCAAAAAGCTGTGCAATTTCGGCTCTAGCTCCTGAATTCGGTCTAGGGCTTCTTGGGTGATTTCCACGCTTGAACGTTCTTTTCGAATGAGTTGTCTGTGCAACTCCCGGATGGATGCCATGCCGCGCCTCCTTTCTGACTCCAAATGCAAATTCCAGTATAGGGCTATGGCTGAAATGGATCAGTGCTCAGCATAGTCCTATAGAGAGAACCGCTTAAAGCTTACGCTACTGGTAGCAATTCGATTAGTTCCACAAAAAAACTGTGAGACGGCTGGTTGAACAGGCAGGAAGCCTACTTTTGCACCACCGTATATTCATTGAAGTTACTAACTAGGGTTTTTCCTGAGCAGAGGGTGATCGCTTTGCTGGTTTAGTGATAGGTGCGATCGCACTGTCTTTTACTCCCTCTGTCCCTCCTTACCAAGGAGCAGTTTGGGGAGGTGCACAATCGCTAACTCGGATCAGTTAGCAGAAGGGGATGAAATCTATGTAGCTGGTTTTCCCCAACCTGCCAATAATCGAAACAGCGATTTAGACGAATTTCAGTTCACCAAGGGAATGGTGTCCAGTCGAGTGAACTCAGTAAGTCGAGATGGTTATGGATTCACTCACACAAGCTTAACTTATACGGGCATGGGCGGTGGATCTGTGTTTAACAGCAATGGGCAATTAGTGGGAGTGCATTGTGGAGGCGATCGCGACTCTGACAATACAGCACTCAAAACAGGTTTTAACTGGGGAATCCCTATTAATACCTTTACAAAGCTAGCTCAACAAATGGGGATGAATCTAGGAATTTCTGCTAGCAGTTCTCCTCGCCCACGCAATTTCGCAAATCCCAATCCTCCCTCTTTGCCAGCCGATAATACGACAAACCCACCGGACGGTTTTCTATTCTAAACGAAGTAGTTTATGCATATAATTCGATGTTTTTTAATCGTTGTTTGGGGAATTTTGCTGTTCCAAGCGAATTAGGAGTCTAGTTCAATTTCGCTGAATTACTAATCCATAGTGACAGCTTACATGACCTTGATAAGCTGTCACTTATTTAATTTTTATATTAAATATCCTTATGAAACCTTCAACACTGAGCAAAAATTCAATAAATATAAATAATCTTAAAGAAATTGTATAATTTACTTTTGCTTATATATATTTAAAACTTTGATTTTTGATAATTTAGTCAGCAATTTGTGCAAGATTATCGAGGCGATCACTATTTTGTAAGATGAGCTAGATGACAAGTTCAAGGCAAGGGCATTACTCTTTGTAGCTTTCTTCTTTTAGGACAAGAGCAGGAAACTTTTTATATCAATCGTCGTCTAAGTAATTAACTCTGTTTCGGTGCGTCGTCCTTGAAAATTCTTCTGTACGAGGTAATTAATGCGTCGCGTTCAACTTTGGGCTGTCATTGCCCCTATTACGCTTCTAACATTTTTTCCCACTGCCTCTCAAGCAAGCCAAGTTGTTGCAAATCTTCGTTCCAATGACATCCCGATTACACTTTCTCCAAAAGGAACAACTTTGTTAGCTCAGGCAAATGCTCTCTCACCACTGGAACAATCGGTTGTTGATGAGATGAACCAGGCTCGGACAAATCCTGCGGCTTATGTATCTGTGTTGGAAAACTGGAGAAAGCGCTTTGAGGGCAACCGAGTAAGAATCTCTGCCAATACTTATTTGCAGACTCAAGAAGGGGTGAAAGCTGTTGATGAGGCGATTCAATTTTTAAAGTCAGCTCGTCCTCTGACGGCTTTGAGTGTATCTAGAGGGATGTCGCTTGCGGCTAAGGAGCATGCAAAAGACCAAGGAGCAAAAGGTACGACAGGTCACACAGGTAGCGATGGCAGTAGCCCATTTACTCGCATCAACCGCTACGGTACTTGGCAAAAAATTGCAGGTGAAAATATCAGTTATGGTGCAGACACAGCTCAAGCGATCGTGCTTCAGTTAATTGTTGATGATGCGGTTCCTGATCGGGGCCATAGGAATAATATCTTTAACTCCAATTTTCGGGTGGCTGGGGTTGGCTATGGTTCTCATGCCAAGTATCGGTCTATGTGCGTAATTGACTACGCTGGCGGCTACGTCGAGAAGAGCAACACTAGCCGATAACAAATCTCGTTGTTTACTTAATCGTCTCTAGAACTGACACAAGTGATACACTAATGCACTTTACTCCAATACTTCCGAGTGCGATCGCTCCAGTTTTAGCCTTTATTTAGGTGCGTTAGCGAAGCAGGATATCTAGGGTTATGGTTATCGCACCTGTATTTATAGTAACTCTGCGTTGCCTACGCCGCAGGGTAGGGGCACAATAATATCGTGCCCTTAAAAGTCGTCTGTATGATACGCACTTGAAAACCTCTATATTTTTCATCTTATTAAAAATAAAATAGATACGATTTACCATGAAATTCTTTAAAGTTTTTCATCTATTGCAGTTAGAGTTTTATGTAATTCATACTTATATAGGATTGAATGATATTTTCTGTTTACCTAAATTTCTCTTATGAAGAATATCAAGATTTTTAAAATGAAACGACTATGGAATTACCTATTTTTAGTTTTACTGTTTTGTGCATTAAGTTTTTTGGGGAAAATAAATGCTGAAGCATCATTCGGACGCCACCCCTATCGATATGGCGATTTAACCGAAGGACACAAGATGTTTTTGGCTGAAGTAGCTCAGCATAAAGGTTATTTAGCCTATCCAGACATGAATTTTTTAAGTCAAGACCTATTAGCTGCTTTTAGAGATATGAGAAGTGCAGCAGCTAAGTCTGGAATAAGGCTATCGATTGTCTCAGGCTATCGCAATTACAATAACCAAGTAGAGCTATTCTTTAAGCGTAGTAATGTCCGCAAACCTATTAATAAATTCTATAGTGATAAGCTAACTGAACCACAAAGGAAACTAGTTAAACAGCAGTATCTTGGTAGATCTGAAATCGTAGCTCCACCAGGTTTTAGCGAACACAGCACTGGATTGGCAATTGATATCAATACGATTAGCTTTGATTTTGCTAATACTCGCACTTATCGTTGGTTACAACAACATGCCCAAGAGTTTGGGTTTACTCTTTCTTACCCGAAAAATTATACTGGAGGTACTATTTTTGAACCTTGGCACTGGCGATTTGATGGCAATGCTAAATATAACAACTCAACTCCTCTTACTAGTTTAGTTAAATTGCCGGAATCACCACGCCGTCCCTTCGAGGAGCGCTGGGATGAGCGTTACCGGAACAATAATGATGATTTTAAGTCAGCTGAGTAATAATACTTAGCTAGTAAGAGGAATTCTTGGTAGTCATTCTGCAAGCACAGCACGTAGCCCAGCCCGCTTAGAGAGTTCCAAATAAGAAAGTATCCCATGTAGGGGCGAGTCGCTGCAATTGAGTCAATGGGATAACTGATTAACTTTGTTGACTCGCCCTAGAGATGGATCATTTATTTTCTGATCCCCCGTACCATTTCTATTTTTGTCCGCTACAGATATTAGCCCTCCAAGCCCCCGATGTTTTGGGGGGAGCAACAAGAGTATACGTAGCAAGCATTTAGGAAATTGGTATTACAGGAGACAGCGGCGGCAAATCACGGAGGTACTCCTATCCGTCAAGCAGTGATTGACTAAAGCGCACTAGATATGGAGATCGACCAGATTGTCCACCGAGTCACTGCTATCGATTCCGCTCTGGCGTGCATTAGTAAACAATTGCCTTCCGACGCGCTTGAATTGACAGCAATCTTGCAGGGGAAGCAACTAGAGCAGGCAAAGCCGAGATTTCTCAATCTTTTTCCTTTTTCTTCAAGTCCCTGAGAAATGAAAGGCTTGGTGCAAAAAAGAATTCACCACCCTTCATCGTTACGAATTGCCCAAAATCAAAGGACTTTTTGCCTTGGTGCCCCCATTGCGTCGGCCACTGTTGGGCTAAGGGGGCTTCGCCAGTGGCTTTCTGCCCAATCACTGGATCAAGCCCTGTTGCGGGTTGAACGAAGTTCAAGTTATTAGCCCAACTCTTCTGCAAGAACCCGAATTGTCTGGCAATGTTGCTTTGGAAACACATAAATAGCAAGCCTACACCACCTGTCGGCAACCGTTCGATAGCAGAGTCGTCGTCCGGATCAACTGCACGCTTACCGAAAGGAATACCGCGCCTAATAATTCGATGATTCAGTTCATCCTCACGTAGCTGTCGCTTCGCCTCCTCAGTCGTACCAAAAAAGTTCGGAGTGTCACCTCGCGGGTTCATTTTCCGAATATGGGCATGAAATGGACATTTCATGCCTTTAGAATCATCGTCATAAGTGAAGTTGTTGGGAACTGGCGAGTCAAGACCATCAGTAGGCTGAAGGACTACAGGTGTACCATCTTCAAAGCGTCCCACAGCCATAGCGCCGGCTCTTTCTGCATCATCACCCATTAACCCTAAAGCTTTAGCAAGCTCTTTTTCACGCTGCTTGAATCCCCGGACGTTTTGTTCAAGTTTTCTGAACACAACATAACTGCCAAAGCAATCTTCCTCTTCAGCGAAAGGATCTTTAACCAGGACGAGTTCTAGTGGTGCGGCGGGATCCCATTCGTCGATCCCATCCTTATTTTTTTCAGCCTCAATGTCACTGTTTAGAAACAGAGGTTGGCTTCGTCCATCAACGTATCCAAAGTGTTCAATGCCTTCTCCCTTCTCGTTTCTCAAGGCATTCCCATACTCTACAGCCAATACCGTTACAGGCAACTTCTTGTCTTGCATAATCGCAGTTGCCTCGCGATACAGCAACTGCTCATCCTTATCTGCTAAGAGGATCACAGCATCGATTGTTGACTGCTGATATCTGTACCCTTTCTCCCAAGTCTCTACAGATGGATCTTTAAGTTCTTTTTGGGCAGCAGCCATCCCTTTGATAAATTTTACATCGACCTTTTCCCCTAAGAACACATCCTCCTCAACAAAAGCTGATTGGATTTCCCCCTTGGTGAAACCTAGATCTTCATATCCTTTAGCAGACAAGAAGAAATTGCCAAACAGACCACCAGACTTTCCTTTTTTCTTGTAGTTTTCAGTTTCAATCAGCTGCTGCTCAGCTGAGGTGACATATTTTTTGGCAAATTCCTCAATCCATTTTTTAACAGCCTGCGTGTCGGCACTAAATTTGAGGAAAATGTGAACCGAATAATCTCGACCATGCCCTTTAAGAATATTGCCCTGCATGTTTCTAAGCATTCGCTTGTATTCCGGGGCGTTGGAGTCGATTCTAGTGGCTTTTAGATTAACTGAAGTGGGATATCCGGGCTTGTCGGGTTTGCCCGGTTTGTCAGGCTTATCAGGCTTTCCCGGTTTATCGGGTTTGCCAGGTTTATCGTATTTGTCGTGTTTGTCGTGTTTGTCATGCTTGTCGTGTTTTTCTGGTTTGTATTGATTCATGACGAATTACTAACAACAGTCGTAACTTCTTGGGATGCGTAGTTGTGTTCAACTCCGCTGATTAGTCCTGCACCACACAGCTTTAAGGGTTCATTTCATGTAGAGGTATTGCCTACAACACCTCTACATGGGGAGGCTATCAAAAAGAATTTGCTTGCCCTCAACTACAGGTGTTCAACTAATCACAGGGGTCTTCTCTTTGAAAACAGACCGAATCGCTGCATCTGACTTTTGGCGCATTACGCAAGTAATACAAACTGAAGTAGAAGCATTCCGGATGCTTTGAGTAGATTTTAGGACTTACGCATAACCTCTCTTTGAGGGTGGGCTATGCCCACCCTCACGCTATAGGTAGTGCCTGAAGGCTCGATTTGCGTAAGTCCTGGATTTGTTAGAAGGGGTGTTGCAGAAACAAACAATTGCAGAAGAGCTAATAAATATAAAAGTAACGATTTCGCAGAACTTGATATGGTTTCTAAGCCTGATGCCGCTTCTCTCAACATTCACTTACAGGGAAAGGGCTTCCCAATTCTTTGCCTCCACGGTCATCCTGGTTCAGGCAGTAGCATGTCTGTCTTTACTAATCATCTCTCCCAAGGGTTCCAGACTCTCGCTCCCGATTTGCGGGGATACGGCAACAGTCGAACCCGATTGGACTTTGATATGACTGACCACCTAATTGACCTGGAAGCTCTTCTTGATCGCTTCCACATTGACCGCTGCCTGGTATTAGGTTGGTCACTGGGTGGAATTTTGGCAATGGAACTGGCGCTGAGGCTACCAGAGCGAGTTAGCGGTCTAATTTTAATTGCTACAGCGGCTCGACCCAGAGGTAGTCATCCCCCTATCAGCTGGGAGGATAATCTTTACACTGGGATCGCTTCGATTTTGAATCGCCTCCAACCCGGTTGGCAGTGGAATATTGACACATTCGGGAAGCGATCGCTCTATCGCTACCTCATCCAACAACATACCCCCAATGCTTACCACTACCTCGCCGTTGAAGCGATGTCAGCCTATCTGCAAACTTCTGCTGCTGCCACACGCGCCCTCAACATGGCATTGAGAGCTGGATACAACCGACTGCCAGACATACAGCAGATTCAATGCCCCTGCCTAGTCTTAGCCGGGGCAGCTGACCGCCATATTACAGCTGAGTCAAGCCGAGAAACGGCTCAACATCTCAAAGATTGCCAGTGGCAGTGCTACCCTAATACTGCTCATCTGTTTCCCTGGGAGATTCCCCATCAGGTACTAAGCGACATCGATCGTTGGATTGAACTCCACCCTCAAGTTGTGATGTAATGGGGATCAGACTTTCCTAGTTTCCACGTCCCAGTGACTTATTCCCCTAGATAAACCTAAGGCTTTAATGTACACAAGCCTTGGTCAGCGAACATAGGACGCTTTATCCCGGTACCAAAGAGGTCAGGGATAAAGCGCCCAGCCCCCAATACAGGGTATAGACGGTAGAGCGAAGTAAAACAGTACATTGAGTTGAAGTACAACCAATGACCAATGACCGGATATCCATGTACTAGGATGGTTGTCTACTGAACGTAGGTCTTTGCCTGAATTCAGTCAACTCCCCCAAATCATCAGCGATCGTCAAATCAGCCGGTTTGCAGCGCTTGACCTCAAGAGAAGTAATATTTGCGCCTTCGTTTTCCAAATCTTCAACGTATCCACTCTTGGCGGCGTAAGCCTCCTCCTCACTTAAGAAGGGTCCGAAATAATAGGTGCAACGGGGATTGTCGGTGACGATCTCAACCCAAAAAGCCAATCCCAAGAAGTGGAGAATCTTGATCAAAACTTCTTTCATGTTGTTTACCTGGTTTAGGGGATTCTATGCTGTCTTGTAATAGGGAATTCTTTACACTTTGTTATACTACTTCACGCTCATTTTTTAAAGCGTCCTGGGAAAGATTGTCAAGGTAAAGTAAACTTGACCAACGCTGACGGTATGTTTCGTACAGTATCATTGCTGCGGCTACTGAGGCATTGAGACTGGGGGTTTTGCCCTGTAGGGGAACCGAAACCAGAACATCACAGCCGCGTTGTGTTAGCAGACTCAAGCCATTCTCCTCTGAACCTACGACTAATACTATCGGTCCCTTCAACTCCACTGTGTGTAGTACTTTACCAGTACCGGTAGTAGTGCCATAAATCCAAAAGCCAGCAGCTTTCAGTTCCTCTAAGGCGCGACCCAGATTGACAACTCTAGCAACGGGCAAAGTTTCTATGGCTCCTGCCGCCACTTTCATTACCGTGGAGGTGACACTTACAGCTCGACGTTGGGGAATGATTAAGCCCTGAACGCCCATGGCTTCTGCCGTGCGAATGATTGCCCCTAAGTTATGGGGATCGGTAATGCCATCACAGACCACTAGCACGGGTTGATCGGTTGTCGATTTGGCTTGGTTGATTAAGTCACCTAACTCTTTGTAGGAGTAGGGAGCGACTAGAGCAGCAACACCTTGATGGTTAGCTCCTTTAGTAATTTGGCTGAGGCGTCGTGGCTCCACTTCGTCAATCACTGTGCCGTTTGCCTTAGCTTGAACCAGTAAGGAGTGAAAGCGGGAATCATAGCGCAGCTGAGGAATAATCCACACTCGGTTCAGCTGGCGCTGATTCTCCAAAGCGGCGAGCACGGGATGACGCCCGTAGAGTAAGTCAATATCCTCGTCTTCGTACTGAGTCGAAGCCGTTGACTCGGTACGGGTTAAGTCAACGGGCTGAGGTTCCTGGTTGTCCTTAAATGCCGACTTTGAAAAATCCTTATCGCGTGCGCCAGAGTGCCGCTTTGGTGCCATAGGCTTGGAGGGGTTAGCTCCATAGCGCGAGACCGTAACATCCTTTCTTTCGCGAGACTTGAAAGTAATTTCCTTGTCCTCCGACTTCCGGAGAGGCTCTCTTGGCTTCGGCTTACCAGGATAGGGTGGTTCAATCCGAGCTGTTGTGTCTGTTTGAGGGCGAGGTGGTTTCGGGCCAGAGTGCTGAGACGGGGAGCGAGTAGGTTTTCCTGGCTTTGGTTTACCCACCTTGAAACGCGGCTCTGGTCTGCTAGAGTTCTCGTCTTGGGAGCGGGAAAATTTTCGGGACTCACGCGGGTCACGCAAGGGCTTGCCTCGCTTTGGCTTGCCGGAAGCGTGAGAGCGGCGATCTTGTTTAGCCATGTTCTTAAGTTTGGTGATTTTTTAATTAGGGATCGAGATCTAAGTGCGCCAAAAGTTGAGTCAGACGCTGGGGATTGGTAAGGTATAGATATCCCATCAAGGTTTCCAAGCTAGTTGCTTGTTGATAGGTTTTGGGTTCGAGACGCCGGGGACTTCCCGTTACAGCATTGCGTCCACGCCGTAAGATTTCCAGTTCAGGGGCAGTGAGGTGAGGCTCGAGCGATCGCAGATGGTTCGCTTGACTTTCTGCTCGTACTTGAGCCACTACTTGATGATGATAGTCACAAATGCGTTTGGGCGGCAGCAGATAGTAGGTTCGGATATAAAGCTCATAAACAGCGTCTCCCAGATACGCCAAAGAAGCTGGTGAAACCTGCTGAATTTTTAAATTTGACTCGGCTACCGCATTTAGCTGCCTCAGTCGGATTTCTGCCCAAGAGAGCCCCGAGTCAGCTTTCAAACTATTTGAACTTTCGTCCTCCTGTGATGTCACAACCTCTGTCCGACCTCAACTTTTCGATTTTAGCGTTGCCTGGAATATTTCTGTGCCATAAACACTTAAAACACAATCTACCCAACTCCCCTCACAGAGCAAGGGCGAGCTCTGTGAAGCCCGCCCTACAGTCTCGCTGAAAAGTTTTGTCAGCTGTCTTTGACTCTCTCTATCGCTTCATCCACAGAGGGTTGCAGCGAGAGAAACTTTTCCAAACGCACTAGCTTGACTGTCTGAGTCACACGAGGATTTGTCACAATTTGTAAAGTTCCCCCAGACGTTTGAGCTTTCTTTACTAACTGCACTAAGGCACCCAAACCCGAACTATCAACAAAGTCGATTTTAGAAAGATCCAAAACTATATTCGTTGGACCGTCATCAATACATTTGCTGACTACTTTACGGAAAGTCGCTTCCGAAAAGGCGTCCAATAGTCCCGTGAGGCGGAAAAGTTGGTAATTTTCCCTGACTTCGCGAGTGCCCCTTAAGCTGACTGTCAGGGTTAGTGGCTCAGGAATAACACCCTCCTAGTTGTAGCGTACTAACATTAGAACTTCGACATTCATGCTGCTAAGCCTATAGGCTTTAACAAGAGATTCTTGGGTTGATCTTGCCTCCCTAAAAAGATGGTTAGTCTTTTAGTTGTGGAGAAACAGAGCATTTATATCTCCTTGCCGATCAATCCTCAAGACTATATTTCGGTGTGCGCCACCGTATTGACCGAGACTCGGCGTATACTTACACAGCGCTTCTAGAGTTTTGAGGTAGCCTAAGCTTTTCCCCGATATTACTAGCCACACTGTATCGAATAGTATAGCGAGAAGTCCCCGTATAATTTAGAGTACTCAGATGTTTTTGGCAAGGTTTTTCTTTTCTTCTCGATTCCTTACTTGCTGGTTCTGACTCCCTCAAAGAACCGAAGCCTCGCGATGCGAGCGCATTTGTTGGACAAACTGCTCAAATAGATAGTCAGCATCGTGAGGACCAGGACTCGCTTCAGGGTGATACTGCACTGAGAAGAAAGGCAAAGATTTGTGACGCAGTCCGGCGACAGTGCGGTCATTGAGGTTGAGGTGGGTAATTTCTACGTCGGGAGCTAGCGTATCGGCATTAATCGCAAAGCCGTGGTTTTGGCTGGTGATTTCAACCTGTCGCTGTAAACCGGCTGGGTGATTTAATCCTCGGTGACCAAATTTAAGCTTAAAGGTTTCGGCACCCATCGAAAGTCCGAGAATTTGGTGTCCCATACAGATGCCAAATATCGGTTGCTTACGCTCCAACAAGGCTTTAGTGGTGGCGATCCCTTCACTATTTGCAGCGGGATCACCTGGACCATTGGATAGAAAAATTCCGTCGGGATTGTATTTGATGATTTCTTCCGGCGGTGTATCGGCAGGAACAACAATAACACGGCAGCCATAGCTGGCTAGACGCCGCAAAATGTTGCGTTTGATACCAAAATCTATCGCTACAACCGTCAGAGGTTCACCCCCAGTGGCATCCATTACTGGATGGAATTCCCAGTAGCTATACGTGGGATCAGACCATTCATAAACTTCTCTGGTTGTGACTTCCCGAACCAGATTCAATCCCGCCATACTGGGAGCGGCTTGCACTTGCTTAAGCAATTCAGCCGGGTCAAGGATTTCCGTAGAAATGCCGCCATTCATGGCACCAGAGGAACGAAGTTTTCGGGTTAGTGCCCTGGTATCGATGCCGTAAATTCCTGGGATGTTGTTTTCTTTGAGGTAGTCGGGAAAGGAGCTAGTTGCACGCCAGTTACTAGGACGACGAGAGATGTTGCGCGCGATCGCTCCTCGTATTTGCGGGTGTGCAGACTCTTCATCTTCCGGGTTGATACCCGTATTGCCTAACTCTGGATACGTGAAGGTGACAATCTGACCAAGATAGCTAGGATCTGTCGTAACCTCCTGATAACCAGTCATGGCAGTATTAAACACTACCTCTCCAATGGCAGTGCCAGTGGCTCCAAAAGACCAGCCCTGGTAGGATGTCCCGTCTGCCAGCACGAGCAGAGCGGGTGTAGCTGCTGAAACAGGCATAAGTCGTTGTTAGTTATTAGTGGTCAGTAGAAAGGAACGGCGGACAACCCAATAATTGACTAAATGAAGTCTGAAGTCTAAAGGATTAAGGATGAAGTAAGAATTTATCGGTAATTGCCTTGCCCCTTATGGGCAAAAATTAGATTTTTTTGATATTCATGCCCCTGATCGGGTTCAGGTACAACCCGACTTCCGCTCTTTGTGGGTGGGGTTAATTTCATACTTCATACTTCATACTTCAGCCTTCAATTGACGTGCTATTATCTCACGGATCAGCAAAAGCTAGGGACAGATGGGAGCACTAATCGTGATCAGGTGACCCTATGTAGCCGTTTGAGGCTTCTCGCCTACCTCACTATCCCTCTTCAATTGTGGGTTTAAACTGAGAAATAGATAGTTCATGAGTAACAGATTTGCATGCCTTCTCAGGATCGTGCAGCAATTTTTCTGCTTTCGGGTAGCCTAGCCTTGCTAAGCGTGGCTTGTAGTCAAGTCAATAATATGGGGCGTTCTAATAAAGCGCCAGAGCCAGTAGTTGCTGAATCTTCGACTTCTAGTAATGCCAATCCAACAGTTACCCCTAAGCCATCGGTGACAGCGAAAAGCCAACCTCGGATTGCTGCCAAGGACGCTTATGAGCGGGCGCTTGATGCCGCCTACAGCGCGGCTAGCCTCAGTCAGTCTGCTCAGTCCTCTGATGATTGGCAACTAGTCATTAGTCGCTGGCAAGAGGCAATTAAGTTGTTACGGGTTGTGCCGTCCTCCAGTACTTATTATGCGATCGCCAAATCGAAACTCGCCCAATATCAAAGTAATCTGCGTATCGCTCAACAAGAAGCTACTCGCCCCCGCTCCAGTTCCCCTTCTAGAACTATAACCATTGCACCCCGAACCGCCGTTCCACCTGTTACTCCCGCTCCAACTCGAAAGACTACGGCATCAGCACCTGCGACACAATCAAAGACAAATACGGCTAACTCACAGGTGTTTAAAGCTCCAATCAAACGTCGTGCTAGTGGGACACCAATCATTGATGTCACGTTTAATGGTCAACAGACCTACGAGATGATTGTAGATACGGGAGCTAGTGGCACCGTGATCACCCCAGCAATGGCTCAAAGCCTCAACGTTGTTCCAGAGGGAGAAGTGACAGCTAATACTGCCAGTAATAAGGGAATAAAGTTTTCCACTGGCAAAGTGCAGTCAATTGCGGTTGAGGGTATTGTGGCAAAAAATGTCGTAGTGGCGATCGCCGGACCCGACCTAGAGCTTGGGCTGCTTGGTCAAGATTTCTTCGGCAACTACGATGTCTGGATTAAACAAGATGTCGTGGAATTTCACCCTCGCTAATTGGAGTTATCACCTTAAAAACTCTACTAGCTGATCTAGCTTTGACCAGGCTGCACCGCTACTGATGACATCTTTGGCAATTTCAATGCCTGCTTTGTGGTTCTCCAAGGCGACGACATCCCCCACTTGAAGTGCTAACGAAGCATTCAGCGCTACAGCATCCTGCTGTGCTTGTGTTCCCTTACCTTGCAAGACATTGCGTAAAATTAGGGCATTTTCCTGAACATTACCACCTCGCAGTGCCTCTGTGGGCGCTGGTGTTAAGCCTAGCTGTTGGGGATTCAGGGTTGATAGACGCACCTCACCATCCGATAGCAGCGCCAAATCGGTTTCGTCTGCCAAGCCTGCCTCATCAAGTTTTTCCCGTCCATGGAGAGCGATCGCTTTTGGGGTTCCCATTTTACACATGGCTTGAGCAACCGTTGCCACGAAGTTTGAGTCAAATACCCCAATCACCTGACCTGTAGGACGTAATGGATTCACCAATGGACCCAAAAGGTTAAATACCGTTCGCACCTTTAGAGTTTGTCGCAGTGGTGCTACTGCCTTCATAGCTGGATGCCAACCACGGGCAAAAAGGAACGTCACACCTACCTCATTGAGTGCTGAGTAGACTTTCTCAGTAGGAGCTGATAAATTGACACCCAGTGCTTCTAGGACATCTGCTGAACCCACTAGGCTAGAAGCAGAACGATTGCCATGTTTAGCAACCCGCACTCCAGCAGCAGCGGCTACAAAAGCAACACAGGTGGAGATATTAAACGTTGAGGCACCATCCCCACCTGTGCCACAGGTATCAATTACTGGTGTCTCATGGTCAATGGCACTCTTGTGTAATGATTGGGATTGCAACACCAACGCCATCCCTGCTAGTTCTTCCGCCGAGACGCCTTTAGCCTGAATAGCGGCAAGAATCGCGCCTGATAAAACCTCTGGAATTTTCTCATTAAGCCATCCCTGCATCAACTGTGATGCCTGCTCACTGGATAAAGATTGCCGATCAAGCAGCTGTTGCAGCAAGCTAGACCAATTGGTGGTGGTTTCAGCAATCACAGAAGCAGAGTTTTTCATAGATCAGGTAGAGGGTTGCCACTTTACAAACAGTATGCGGCGACACGGATTTACAAGCAATAGCTGCTTTTTCTGGGTTTATAAGGAACTTGACTGTGGTGAAGCGTGAGCTACGGTTATAGTTTTCGACAAATTCTCTCTGTTTGCTAAGATCTACTCCCAAACACTACCTAATGAGATAGTGCAGGGACTCTAGCGATTTAAGCTAATTTATAAGGCAGGCAGCTTAATTGTGTATAAGCTTCTAAAAGTAAAATTGAGCGTTTGAGTCATGCAACTTGGAGATCCATCAGCTGATTCAGCCAATCTAGAGCTGTTATCTGCGTTTGTGGAACATATCCCCGCTGCCGCAGCAATGCTTGACCGTGACCTACGTTATTTGCTCACGTCTCGTCGGTGGCTGAGTGATTATGATCTGGAGAACCAAGACCTTGTCGGTCGCTCTCATTATGAAGTATTTCCCCTATTTCAAAGTGAGGAGAGCTTATCAAGGAGTGAAGAGGCGGAATCTATCCCTTACCCTTCATCCCGTATGCGATGGTCGCGAAGCGAACCGTCTCCGGCATCGCTAACGCCATCAGAGAATGATAACTCCTTGAGAGTCTCTTCAAAAAGGCGATGGTCGCCAAGCGAACCGCCTTCTCCTAGCGGAGACGCTACGCGAACGGCATCGCTAAAATCAACAGACTACACCTCTCCTCCTCTGGAACGGTGGCAGGACATTTATGCCTCCTGTTTAGCTGGAGAAGTCCAGCGAGGCGACTCAGACTATTTCATCAGACCTAACGGCGTGAGGCAAAGAGTAAAGTGGAAAATCCAGCCTTGGCACACCCCTACAGGTGAGATAGGTGGAGTCATGATGTTGACCGAGTTCCAAGAGAGTCGCCCATCCCTTGAGGACTCCCACTCCGAAAATGAGGAAGGCAATCATCGTCACCTCAGAGAAACAGCGACAGAAGGGCTTTGGGGAACTGCCTCATTCACGAATACAATCGAGCAATTGCAACAGGAAATTTCAGAGCGTAGGCAGGCACAAGCCTTGCTACAGGAATCAGAAGAACGGTATCGTTCTTTGATTGCGGCAATGGCAGAGGGAATCATCTTGCAGGATGCTAATGGTATCATTCGCACCTGTAATGCCGCAGCAGAACGTATCCTGGGGCTGTCAGCTGATCAGCTACTGGGATTGATTTCTATTGACTCACGCTTGCGGGCGATCACCGAAGAAGGTGAGCATTTTCCTGGTGAGGAACACCCGCTTAATATGACGCTACGTACTGGAGAGCCCTGTAGTGAGGTAATTATGGGCATCCACAAACCCGACGGGACTCTAGCGTGGCTCAGTGTCAATTCACAACCTCTGTTCCGCCCCAAGGAAACTACTCCCTATGCAGCTGTTGCGTCCTTTATTGATATCACCAAGCGTAAACGAATAGAGGTGGCGCTGCGTGAGAGTGAAGAACGATTCCGTGCCACTTTTGAGCAAGCAGCAGTTGGCATTAGGCACGCAGAACCAGAAGGCAAGTTTGTACGGGTTAACGAAAAATTTTGCAACATTGTCGGTTACGCCCGTGAAGAACTGTTGGAACAAACTTTTTACGATATTACTCACCCAGATGATCTGTCGGTTGAGCTGGAACATGTGCGATCGCTCTTGACGGGTGAAATTGAGACTTATTCGTTAGAAAAGCGCTACCTTCACAAAAATGGCAAACTAGTCTGGGTACAAATTACCGCATCCTTGGTTCTTACTGTCCACGGCACTCCCAAGTATTTCCTCGGTGTTGTCCAAGATATTAGCGCTCGCAAAGCCGCTGAATCAGCCCTGCGGAACTCGGAAGCACAATTGCGAGAACAAGCGCGGCGAGAAGCACTGTTAAATCAGCTGTCTAACCAAATCCGCAACTCTCTGGATCTGAACACCATTCTCGAAACCACTGCTCAGGAAATCCGCCGAATGCTGCAAATTGAGCGTTGCCAATTTGCCTGGTATCGCTGTTCTGGGCGTCGAGCCTACTGGGAGGTTGTTAAAGAAGCTCGGACGTTTGATACTCCTGATCGCACAGGTCGTTATCCCAGTGACTTAATCGGGCCGTTAGCTCAAAAGCTCTTAAATCTAGAAATTCTCAAGATTGATGATGTCGAGACAGTCAGCGACCCGATTTCTCAGGCATTTATTCGCTCTATGGGCTGTACCTCTGTGTTGTCGCTACCAATGCAGACACCTTCGGGGGCGATTGGTGTACTCAGCTGTATTCATACGAGCGAAGCACGACCTTGGAGCGATAGCGAGGTTGAACTTCTGAAAGCGGTAATGAGCCAACTCCTGATTGCCATTAATCAAGCCAAGCTCTATGCCGCCAGCCGCACGGCTACGCAGCAAGCTCAAGAGCAAGCCACTCAATTACAACAAGCTCTACACGAGCTACAACGCACCCAAGGACAGTTGATTCAGAGTGAAAAAATGTCAAGCCTGGGTCAGCTAGTTGCCGGTGTGGCTCACGAGATTAACAACCCAGTTAACTTCATTTATGGCAATTTAATCTATTCCCAAGAGTATTTCCAAGACCTTATCGATCTAGTCCAACTTTATCGTGCTACCTACCCCAACCCTCCGATAGTAGTTCAAGAACACATAGAAGCCATCGATCTAGATTTTCTAATTACTGACCTTACCCAACTACAAGACTCGATGAAGGCAGGCGCTGAACGCATCCGGCAAATTGTGCGATCGCTACAGACGTTCTCTCGCGTAGATGAATCAGACAGTAAGGAGGTAGACATTCACCCTGGAATCGAGAGTACCTTGATGATTCTCCAACATCGGCTCAAAGGCAAGCCAGGACAACCTGCCATCACTGTGATTAAAGAGTTTGGCACCTTGCCGTTGGTGGAGTGTTGTCCAGGACAACTCAACCAGGTATTTATGAATTTGTTAACCAATGCCATCGATGCTCTAGAAGAAAAAGTGAAAAGTCAGCTCTTAGAGCCAATCGGGAATTCAGTGAATGCCTCTACTCCTTTCCTACCGACCATCACCATTCACACAGGCGTCATAAGAGACACTGCCGACTCATCTGACTCTGGGACTGGATGTGCTGAGAACAACATTGCTCGTTACTCTTCTCAAGCACCAACTCGCGTCTTTATTCATATTGCCGACAACGGCACTGGAATGACACAGAGGACAAAAAAACAGCTGTTTGACCCCTTCTTTACAACTAAACCCGTGGGTCGAGGTACTGGTTTGGGGTTAGCAATTAGTTACCAAATTATCGTCGAAAAACACGGCGGTCACCTGCGCTGCAATTCAGCACCGGGGCAAGGTACTGAGTTTTTAATTGAGATTCCGGTAAGACAGCAGAAGTTAAGGGTTGCAAGGTTGGAAGGTTGAAAATCATAACCTAAGTGACACTCCCACGTCAAGCTTGCGCTATTGTTCGTTATATACGAATTTCAGTTGCTCACCAACAAGGCTACGGCATAAGCAGCGATGCCCTCTTCTCGTCCCACTGGACCTAACTTTTCGTTTGTGGTTGCCTTGATGCCGATTTGGTCAGCGTTTAATTCTAAGGTTTGGCTAAGGCGATCGCGCATTGTTTTAATGTGGGGCTTAAGCTTAGGTCGCTCTGCCACAACTACAGAGTCAATATTGCCAATTCGCCACCCAGCAGAGAGCACCAGCTGATTAACTTGACTCAATAAAACTAGGCTATCCGCCCCCGCCCACTTGGGATCACTAGGAGGGAAGTAATGACCAATATCCCCCAGACTCAACGCTCCCAGCATTGCGTCCATAATCGCGTGCGTCAGAACGTCGGCATCACTGTGACCTAGCAACCCGAACTCATGAGAAATCTCGACGCCACCGATAATTAATCGGCGTCCCTTAGTCAGTTGATGGATATCGTAACCATTACCAATGCGAATATTCATAGTTGCTAACTATTTTTGACTATTAATCATTCTTAATCGCGCCTACAAGTTCGTTTTAAAGGTTATTCAAAGAGTAGATTTTATTGGATTAGACACTTTTGACTTTTGACTTTTGACTTTTGACTTTTGAATGGCTTAACTGGAGGATTTCACTAGCGGCGCGATCGCATACCCCAACTTCCCCTAATAACTGACACATCTCCTGATAGTCTGCCAAGGTTTGCTGACGCCTTGCAGGGTTGAACAGAAGTTCTAAGGATTCTTTGACAATGTTTTCTGGTGTCGCTTGCTCTTGTAGCAATTCGGGCACAATTGAGCGCATTACCACTAGGTTAGGCGGCGACATGAACGGAATAGAAAACTTCACAAGGCGAGCGATCAAGGAAGTCAACGCACTAACCCGGTAGAAAACCACCTGTGGAACATTCAAAAGCGCCAGTTCCAAGTTCACGGTACCCGACTTAGCAATCGCTAAATCAGCAGCGGCTAAAACTTCTTGAGTATGACCAGCGACAATCTTGGCATTTAGACCATAATCCTGTATCGCTGTTTCGATGGCAGGTCGATAAGCTTCTAGAGAAAGAGGAATCCAAAACAGTGGAGTTCCTGATTTGAGATTTTGGTTGTCGATTCCCAATTCCCGATTCCCAATTCCCAATTCCCCAGTTTCCAGGAATTTCGACTGGATTTGTCTTGCTGCCTCAAAGGCTATAGGCATCATGTACTTAAGTTCTTGGCGTCTGGAGGCTGGTACAAGAGCGATCGCGGTTTGTTCGGGTGCTATTCCCAGCGCTGCCCGCGCTTCCTCTCGTGTCGGACTCGATTGCATCCGATCTACCAAGGGATGACCTACCCAACTGACTGAGGCTCCCTTTTTTTCAAAATAACGGGCTTCCTCTGGAAAAATTGCCAACAGTTGGTCTGTCATCTCCACAATGGTCGTCGTGTCACGGGGAAAAATAGACCGCGCCGACCAAACCCAATCCTGTGGAGCAATGTAATAAATTATCGGCACCTGGGGCAGCTTGTGCCGGATAAAATTGCCAATACTCAGATTTGGCCCCATATAGTCAATCAGCACTACTAGGTCAGGCGGATGTTGGCGGAGGTACTGTTTGGCACGACGTTGGATTTGTAAAGTGGGCAGCACAAAAGGCAGAGATTCTAGAATTCCCACAGAACCAATACCAGTGGTATTACCCAACAATGTGGCACCGGCCCTCGCCATTTTGTCGCCCCCTAGCGCCACAATTTCTAAATCCAACCCTGTTGCCTGTGCCTGACGTTTCAACGCGTCAATCAGCAGTGCCCCTTGCAAATCACCAGAAACCTCTCCGGTGCTGATAAAGATAGTTTTTTGAGTCATTGGCTAGTGGCTAATGGCTAGTGGCTAGTGGCTAGTGGCTAGTGGCTAATGGTAATTAGACACTTCAATGAGCAATGAACTATGAACCAGGAACAATTAGCAATTAGCTATGAACAATTGACTAATGACTCATTCCTCACGCCTGATAGGACGACCGGGAATTAAACCGCGTCGTCCTTCCATTTGAGACAGCTGCAAAAATCGGCGTAGGTGCTGCAATTGTTCGTTATCTGGCAGTAATTCTAAATGTTCTAAGGCTTGGTTCAGAATTTGTCCAGAACGGTAGAGAGTCCGGAATGCCTTTTTGAGCTGTCCTATTTGGTCTGCTGTCATTCCAGCACGCTTGAGTCCAACCAAGTTGAGCGTTCGCACCCGTACCGGATTTCCCTCAACCCGCATATAAGGTGGCACATCCCGGTCAATGCGACTCATGCCACCTACCATCGCTAGACGCCCAATGTGGACAAATTGATGAATCCCCACCATCCCACCAATCGTTGCCTTCGACTCAATATGAACGTGACCCGCCATATTCACTGCGTTGGAAATCACTACCGAGTCGCCAATTACGCAATTATGGGCAACGTGGACGTAAGCCATCAGCAAATTACCATTGCCAATTAGCGTTGCCTCACCCGCACCCGTTGCCCGGTTAATGGTAACGTACTCGCGAATTCGGTTGTCATCGCCAATTCTTACCCAACTGGGGGCACCGTCATATTTCAGGTCTTGGGGTTCCCAGCCAATCGCTGCTCCAGGAAAAATTTGATTCCTGGCTCCGATTTCTGTTGGTCCTTCTAACACCACATGAGCACCGATGGTCGTTTCTGGACCAACCTTCACATTATCCCCAATTACCGCATAGGCACCAATCTTAACTGTCGGGTGTAGTTCAGCGCCGGGGTGGATAACAGCAGTGGGATGAATTAATGTTGCCAATTGTTTCGTCCTGAGTCCTGAGTCCTAATTCCTGAGTTGTTTTCATTTCCTGACCACTGACCACTGACTAATGACCAATGACCAGTGATTTTTTAGTCTACGAGAGAAAACATCAGTTCGCCTTCTGCGACTCGCTGACCATCCACGACGGCACGAGCCTGCATCTTTCCAAAACGACGCCGCTTGATGGACAACAGTTCCGTTGTCATCACCAATTGATCGCCTGGAACTACAGGACGGCGGAAGCGAACTTTGTCAATACCAGCGAATACAAATAATCCGCCCTCCATATCTGGCAACTGGGTTAAGACGACGCCTCCCACCTGAGCCATTGCTTCCACAATCATCACCCCAGGCATCAGGGGACGACCGGGAAAATGCCCTTGAAAATGGGGTTCATTGAAGGTGACGTTCTTGATGCCAACGGCTCGCTTCCCCGGAACATATTCAATGATCCGATCAACTAAGGCGAAAGGATAGCGGTGAGGCAGTATTCGATGAATGTCTTCAAGGGTGAGAATCGTTGGAGTTGATGACTGGCTGTTGGGTGCAGCCGTCGTTTCTGTCGAATCATCGTGGGTGTTAACGTCGATCAATATAGACATGAGTGTGCTGTGGAGGGTTGCAGGTTGCAGGTTAGCATGTTACAGGTTACAACGTTCAACCTTCTAATCGTCAACCCATTTGTTGAACCAGCGCTTTGGCGAGTTGGATATGCAGATTATGGCTAGCTTTGTAGGCGAGGAAGTGAGCCACAGGAAAAATTCCGAGTAAACTTAAATCCCCTACTAAATCTAAAAGTTTATGACGCACTGGCTCATTTGAAAATCTCAAAGGAGGATTCAGCCATCCAGAGTCGTCACAAACCAAGGCGTTTTCTAAGCTACCCCCTTTGATTAAACCAGCTTGTCGCAGGGAGTCAATCTGGTGAGCTAAACCAAAAGTACGAGCTGGAGCGATCGCATCCGCAAAACTTTCCTGCTCAGGTGTCCAGCTATGCCATTGGTTCCCAATTGCTGGTAAATCAAAGTCAATCCCGTAAGTAAATCGGGTGGTTGGTGCTGGCAGAGCAGCAACAAAGGCATCCCCTTGATACACCCAGACTGGCTGCTGTAAGACAAAAGGTGAGGGTGTGAGGGTAGGAACTGCTTCCACTCTCTCACTCTCCCACTCTTGTGCCACGATGCCCACTTCGTGAATCGCCTCCACCCAAAGTTGTGCTGAACCGTCTAAAAGAGGGACTTCCGGTCCATCAATTTCAATTCGGGCATCATCAACACCACTACAGGCTAGCGCCGCTAACAGGTGCTCCACTGTCCGCACACGGGCATCTCCATCGCTAAGAGTGGAACTAACCGCGCCGTTAAAATCCTTGGTCGGTGCCTGGAGTTCAGTAGAAAGTGTTGTCGAGTGGACAGCATCTACTCGCGCTGGGATGACAGGTGCTTCAGATCGGTCAACCCGAACAAAATAGCGCCCCTCCCCAAGGGCAGCGGGCAGCACCCGCACCGTCGTATAAATGCCGCTATGAAGGCTGACACCTGAGCGTTCAAATCTCCCCCTCAAAGTGTATTTAGTCATTAGTCAATGATTCAGTAGTTAGTCGTCGGTAGTCAGTGGTTAGTGGTCAGTGGTCAGTAGTCGTCTGCCAGACGTACCAATGACCCATGACCAGTGCCCAATCACCCGATTAAAAGCGCTCTCCAATACCAAAGTGGATACGGCTTCTACCTTCGTCATTAAAACCATAGTCTATGCGAATGGGTCCAAGAGGTGACTGTACTCGAATGCCTATGCCGTAACCGAATCCATTTCCTGGTTTCCCTCGCACCCCTGCCGGGTCTCCTAGTACACTACTACCCGAACCTAGGTCAGTGGCAAAGTCCACAAATAGAGCACCTCCCACCACTGAAATAATCGGGAAGCGATATTCCGCTGTGGCTTGGATAAAACTGCGTCCGGCTCCAACATCACCCTCATCGTAACCCCGCACCGAGTTCGAGCCACCCAGGGAAAACGCTTCATAGGGCGGCAAGTCTCCGAGAACGGTTCCCCCTTGAATGTTAAAGGCAAGGGTCTGCGAGCCTTTTGTGAAGCTGGTAAAGCGAACGGGGATGTAGTAGCTATAGCTACCCCTCAAGCGGGTGAGGAAAATGCTGCCTTCACCCACAGGAACGGACTGCTCCACACCCAGTCGCAGTAAAGAACCGCTTGTAGGTCGCAGCAGATCATTGCGGCGATCGCGTACCGCACCGAACTGGACGGTCAAGAGGTCGTCTGTCCCAGAACCACTGAAACTCAAGTTGTTACCCCGCTGATCTACGGGGCTGAGGTCGCCATCGCCATTCCGGATCGAAACCCGTTGATACTGCAAACCCAGTGACGCTGTCCACTCAGAGGCGCTAAAAACATCTCTGGACAAAGGACGGGTAAAGTTAACGCCACCACCTAGGCGCAAAACACGCGGGCGATCACCATTGGGGAGGAAAACTTCCCTTGGACCGCCATCAAAGATTAGCGAGATTGATCGGCGTCGGAAGGCATTGACCGTGTAAGAGGTACGGTAGGGGTCGCCTGCAATCCAAGGGTCTGTAAAGCGAGCATCAAACAGTAACTCCCGTTGACCCACCTGAACTTCTCCCCCTATGGTCTGATTATTGCCTCCTAGGTTTTGCTCCTGATAGCTAACAGAACCAAACAATCCACTGGAAGAACTGATACCAGCACCAGCGGCGACGGAGCCAGTATTTTTCTCAATCACGTCCACGACGACAACAACTTTGCGTGGGTCTTGTCCAGGAGCAAATGAAAGCCGCACATCATCAAAAATCCCTAAACCAAAGACTCGCCGCAAATCCCTTTCCGCTGTGCGCCGATTAAAGACATCACCGGATCTTAATTGAACCTCCCGCGTAATGATGAAATCACGAGTGCGACCTCTGACTGGCTCGCCTTTCTCATCCGTTGGCTGTGCCTCTTTGTTAAGAAAACGTACACGAATATCTTCAACTACCCCTTCCGCGACCACCAGAGTGACTCTACCATCGGCAGTAACCTGTGAAGCATCAAGCACCTGAGCCAGGTCATAGCCGTTTTCCTTGTACCACTGGTTTAATTTTTTGATGCCGTCTTGGAGGTCGTTTAGGTTTAGAATTTGACCGTACTGAGTGCCGAAGATTTCATCGACCACCTGCTGTGGCAATGCCGGTTTGGCAGCCCCCTCTGGCACTGTATTAACGGATACTTGACGCAGCACTGGGTTAAGCTGCACAACAAAGGCAACACGGACGCCTAAGGGAGTATCTTCAGGCTGTACATTCACACTGGAAAAGTAGCCTGTTGCAAAGATTGCATTCACATCGGCCTGCAACTGAGAGCGAGTTGTTGCTCGTCCTGCTCGCGTGCCAACCACCTGAAAAACTCTATCTTCCAGCGGACCTGCACCACTCACAACAACTTCGGCAACTAGCACTCGCGGTTCGGGTTCAGCAGTTGGCTGAGCTTGAGTTTCATTTGTAGGTGTTGGTGTTGTAGGTGTTGGTGTTGTAGGTGTTGGTTCTGGAGCCTGTACAGTAAGGGGTTGAGTGATGGGGTTCTGTGACCCAGGCTTCGTTTCGACGATCACGTTGGCTGCCGTCGCTGATTTGACTTCACTTAATTGGGCGGCACGCCCCAAATCTATGGGAATAGCATCTTCGTTAACATACACTGGCTTTGAGATGGAACTGGAATTAGCATCGGAAGCCGTCTTTGCTGTAGGCATCGCTTCGGCACTGTTTGCCGATTCTATCGGTTTTGTATCGAGATTCGGCTGGTCAAGGGTTTGCCCACTTATTGGCTTAGCTAAACCGAAAGTGGCTGACGCAGCAAGCACTGCTACTAAAAAGGGAGATAAGCGCGTTTGTTTGAGATCTTTTAGCACTTCCACACACCACGTTGATTCAAAGTCAGCAATCAGCTTTTTGTTCGTTGTCCATTGTCCATTGTCTGCTGCTAGTTTTAGCAGTTTGCCCCTCACAAGTTGAAGGTTGTAGGTTAGAAAGCTGTAAGGTTATAACGTTCAACATTCAACCCTTGCAACATTCAACCCTTGCTTGAGGTTAGGGATGATGTTGCCAAAACTCGCTTTAGAACTTGCTGATAGGCATCTTCTACATTTCCCAAATCACGACGGAATCGGTCTTTGTCCATGACTCGCTTATCGGGGTCTGTCTCAGCTTGGTTCCAAAGCCGACACGTATCTGGGCTAATTTCATCTGCCAGTAGCAATTGTTGAGTGTGAGTTACACCGAACTCTAGCTTGAAGTCCACTAGGGTAATGCCGCATTGGTTGAAAAAAGCTTTGAGAATCTCGTTGATTTGCAAAGCTTGGCTGCTCAGGTGGGTTATCTGTTCAGGCGTTGCCAGTTCTAAAAGTAATAAGCGATCGCGTGTCAATAGGGGGTCTCCTAGGGCGTCGTTCTTGAAATAGAATTCCACTAGCGGCGTCGGCAGTACCTTTCCCACTGGTAAACCTGTTTGTTGACAGAGACTACCCGCAGCAATGTTCCTGACTACCACCTCCAGTGGCAAAATTTTCACATTTGTGACCAGCATTTGGTCTGGCGCTGGTCGGTCAATGAAGTGTGTTGGAATACCTGCGGCTTCTAGCAACCTAAACAAATGGGTTGAGATAGCACAGTTTATCTCTCCCTTGCCAGTAATCTGACCTCGCTTTTGGGCATTAAAAGCCGTAGCATCATCTTTAAAGTGAGTCAGCAAAACCTCCGGGTCATCAGTGGTATAAAGAATCTTGGCTTTACCTTCGTAGAGTTTTTGATGGACAGACATAAAGCGTATTTGTTTCGTGAAATGAGTAGAGTGGTTTGGGCTGAAAAACTAGATACACTCAAGACATTGCTAAATGAACGGCTCAAATAGTGCAACTGGCTCAACAGCTGAAACGGATTTACCATTGCTTTGTGCTAAGCCTAGGTTAATTTAAAGTTAACAATAAGCTAACAAAGAGGCTTATTACAAATAGGGATATTCGATGTGTGCGGTAAAACCCTTATAGGATATACCGCACTTCTCAAGTCAATAGTAGGGGTTTAATGTCCCTACAATAGAAGCTAATCACTAGATGACTCGCCAAGCTTGATAATTTTCAGATTGTTTAAAACTTACGCCTGCCTGTTGAAGAACTGGATAGCGATACAGCAATAGTAACAGGCAATACCCGCGCCATCCTCGGCAGAGTTTGACAAGTAGGAGACAATTACTTTTAAATAAGCAATACCTTTGATCAGGAAAATAACATCGATTGGGTAAGTTTTCAAAAAAATACCGTAAAAGTACTGAGGAATAGATAGCTTTTTAACGGAAATATATAAATAGCTCTGTAACTAGTTTGTCAAAAAGGAGCGTCTGGTGCTTATAGGACTATCGGAATCTGTTGAAAACTCCGACAATCAATTTGATTAAGGCAATTAAGTAATTTATCCAGGTCTTGCTTGGGTTAGGAATTTTTAAGCTAAGGAGATAACTATGGTAGATCGCTCTGATTTTTTATACCCGCGCCACCGTTATCATGGTCAATTTAAACCAGAGAATCTGGTTTTTAACGCTAATTTACAGGAGTTTGCTCAACGAGTGAGCTACGTCTGCAATCTAGAAACGGCTGGTAAGCTTTCCCCTGAAGAGTCTTATAACCAGATCAAAGACCTTTGGAAACAGTTAAAACGTACCAAAAAGCAACTTGGAATTGGACAAAATCCTTTCCAAAGTGATGAAGGAGGCGAAGAGCAGGATGACAGGTAAAGGATGAAGTGTGAAGGGTGAAGGATGAAAAAATACTTAGCTCTCAGAGGGACAAGGGGCTAATTCTAGTTATGTTCTAGTTCATCTTTCATACTTCATACTTCGATCCTTTATTTCTTATTTCGTTGTCATTATGTGAACACCATCCCAGAACTCTGGAGGTGGTTGGTTGAGATAGCTTTTTGCTCGATCTAGGTGAGCGCTAACAGCTTGGTCAGTTGGCTGTAATTGAGAGGCATCGCTAAAGTAGGCGATCGCTTTCTGGAAGTCTCTACTTAGGTAAGCATGACGTCCTGCTGCATAGAGATCCAAAAACGTTTTCTTCCTGTCGTTGAGGTGCATATCGACTTCACCAATCAACTCGTAAATACTGACGGCTTGGTTTTTGCCCTTAACCCGGATTCTATCTAATTCGCGTACACAAATGCGATCGCGGCACAGATTATAAGTGTATTCGCTCAAGATAATATCGCAACCATACTCTTTTGTTGCACTTTCTAGGCGAGCACTTAAGTTAACCCCATCTCCAATCACGGTATAGTCCATGCGTTTGTGGGAACCAATATTGCCAGAAACGACCTCTCCGGAACTAATCCCGATTCCAATGTGGATTTGAGGCTGGTTTTCCAGCAGACGTGACTGGTTAAACACTTTCAAACGTGATCGCATATCCAGTGCTGACTGGACAGCCATCCAAGCATGATTCTCCGTTAACGGTAGTGGTGCCCCAAACACTGCCATTAAGGCATCCCCAATAAACTTGTCCAAGGTACCTTCGTGGTTGAAGACTGCCTCCACCATTGTTTCAAAATACCTGTTCAAAAGCGACACGACCTCTGAGGCTCCCAAGTTCTCTGTCAGCGTCGTATAACCCCGGATGTCAGAAAATAGAATCGTTACGTCCTTCCGTTCGCCCACCATGAGCGCATCTTCACCCAGTGCCATCACCTGCTCGGCAACTCCGGGCGTCATATAGCGATACATCGTGGTCTTCAACCGCTTTTCACGGCTAATGTCTTCTAATACCACCAGCCCCCCCCGTACCGTTCCCTCGGGGTTCGTTAAGGGGTTAACGGTCAGGTTAATACTACGCTCAATGATCTGAACTTGCTCATGCGACAGGTAAGTTGAGGCGTGTGAGTCCCAAGGTGCCTCATTCCAGGGGATATACACAGTTGGGTCATCGGACTTTGCGATCGCCAGAGTATAAAAACTCTCATCGGCCGAGTAGGACGTTATAGGTTGCAGATTAGACGATTGAAGGTGAGAAGACTGCCTGGGTAGCGTTAGCGAAGCGTTAGCGACATTAATAGGCTCAGCGTTAGCAACCCCCGACGCTTCACCTTGAACATTCAACCAACTAGTCTGCAACTCTTGAGGACGTTTAAACAAACCAACCGTCAAGCTTTGCTCTGGTACATAATGCTTAGCACCAGTGGTTAGACTGTCTTGCAGACGCCATTGGAGATGGTCGATGGGTAACACTTCCCAGACGTAGCGACCTGTAAGTTTGTATTCCCACAACTGCCGATTTTTACTGTCCTTGCTGCTTTGGGGACAACCTAGCAACGCCAGAGCTGCATCATTGATTGTGACAATCCGACCCTGCATATCTGTGGAAATTACAGCGTCGGAGAGACTTTGTAAAATATCTTTCTGATATTGCTTTTCGATGAGCACGTTTTCAAAGAGCTTGGCATTTTCCAAGGCAATCCCCGCCTGAATGTTAAATGCCCGCATAAACTCTTCATCAGAACTGGTGAAACTGCCTTGGTGCTTGTTAATTAGCTGAGTAACACCAATCAAATCACCCCCTGAGTTAAACACTGGCATGCAGAGGATATTTCGGGTCACATAACCTGTTTTTTTGTCGGTGCTGGGATCAAATCGGGGATCTTTGTAGGCATCAGGAATATTTAAAGGCTGGCCGGTTGAGGCAACATAACCGGCAATGCCTCGATTAGCCGGAATGCGAATTTCCATTACAGTTTCCCCATCTGCCGTCGCCACCTTGCTCCAAAGCTCGCCCGTTTCTTTACTAAGCATAAACAGGGTACTGCGGTCGGCTTGCATCAACTCACGAGCCTGATCCATTACCAGACGTAATGTCGCTTCTAAATCCAGGCTTTGACCTAAAGAGGCTGTTGCCCTCAGGAGCGCAGCGGCTCCCCGTTGGTTGCGGGCAGCCATGTAGAAGGATTGACAGGTTTCGAGTATGATGCCTATGGAAGCGGCAAAGTCTCGGAATCGCTGTTCGTCTTCGCTATCAAATGGCACGTCCCCAGCTTTATTCAGCAACTGCACCACGGCAACTACGTTTTTGCTGCTGCTAAAAATCGGCATACACAACAGGGTGTGGGTATGATAGCCAGGGCGTTCGTCAACTTCTTTGTTGAATAGCGGGTGGTTGTAGGCATCTGGGATATTGAGAGACTCACCAGTTGTCGCGACGTGACCAGCAAGACCAATATTCAGGGGAATTCGGAGTTCGATAGTGGAGCGAGATGCGGTAGCGTCCATCGCTTTGTTGGGTTCGCTATGAGGAATTTTTGCCCAGAGCTGACCTTTGTCGGCATCAACTAGAAAGATAATAGTGCGATCGGCTTGCAGGATTTGACCTATTTTCAGAGTAAAAGCATCCATCACCTGCTCTAGCATGGTTTCTAAAGCTTCGTTGTTGATCATTTCGATCGCCCGCAGAAATTGCTGAAATTCGGCGGTGATGAAGTCCAACAAGCAGATGAATTCGGGCACAGATAGGTCTTTGACTCGGTGAGTCAGGGTGCTTGTCCGATTAAATTGGGTTAACTGAGTCAGTGTAGCCAGAATGCTACCGACGTTAGAAAGTGTCATAGTGATGACTGTTCAACTGCTGTCGTGTGAGTCGCTATGTATAAATCTGTGACGCGTCAAGTTGGCAAGTAGCCTGTATTGCGAAAACCTCCGAAACGTTTGAGTTCAAGAGCTACAGCCCCGTTGCCGTGAGCACCTCGCCGAAAAGCATGGATCGGGATTATTAGGACACCTCATCACCAGCAGAAAGCTTAGGCCTTTTGCACAGACAGCTTATAGCGCGTCTCCCCTTCAGTGGGTTGGTTTTTAACAACCGAATGCTAGGTGATGAGAGATAGTAAGATGCAAACTCCTGAGTGAAAAGTGATATGATACCTCAAAAATCTTTATAACTATATAGCAATCTAATCGGCGTGAAAAAGTAATATAGATCTACCTATGAATGTATCCATTTATTCCGAGTGGAACAAGCGTGAATACACCCAGACAACCTTTAATAGGGTTTACTAAATCAGTGAGCAGCTACCAGGATGAAGGGTTGAGAGTTTCTGGTAAGTGCTACCAAAAAGGAAACAGGGGGAGGAGAATAGCAATTGAATGTTCTTCCTCAATGCCCACCCTACATATAGAGGCTTTGCGTAAGTCTTGACTCTTTACACTTGAGGCTTTAGTCAAGAGTTTCAAGCCCCTACATTTATCTATAGGGTTCCTTCTCCCTTTCCCTTCTGCCTCTCCCTGGTTGACTCCTCGCTAGATTGGAGATTATTTGACCTGTGCCCATCAGGATAAATCGTTGAGCTATCCAGGTAGGCATTAGAGAGATCAACATTCTGAGTACGAAACAGATTGCTGCCTCTCAACAGAGCTTTGGTCAAGTTAGCGTTTTCCAGGTTAGCACCGCTCAAATCAGCATCACTCAGATTCGCTCCACTAAGGTCTGCGTTGGCTAGGTCTGCCCCTCGTAGATTGGCATGCGCCAGATTTGCGCCTCGTAAATTAGCACGCCGCAGTGTTGCTCTGGATAAATTTGCTTCCTCCAGGTCTGCATTCGATAGATTTACCTGGTAGAGTTGGGCATTACTCAGTTGGGCTGCCTGAAGTTGGGCTTGCTGCAACTCGGCTTGACTCAGGTTAGAGTAAGGCAGGTAGATCTTTCGAAGGTTGCTGCCAGTAAAATTGATCCCTTGTAGATTGGCTTCAAATAAGTCCGCTTCACTAATGTCTCTTTCACTAAAATCTCGTCTACCGCTGGCGTATTGAGCCAGTAAGTCTGCTCCACCAATTTTCTTCATCTGCACTTTTGCCCCAGATGCGTTGGCTGCCTCCTCGTGGGTTTTTTATTGGTCTTTGGATGTCAATAAGTGTTTTTGCCTAATCCTTTTTTTAAAGTAAGGCACTGTAGCAAATTACACATTTTTTGTAACTTTCTTTTTATATTTGTAAAGATTTTTAGTTGTATCTCGACTATGCTTGACAAAATTAAGTAAAAATGCTTTCTAACAGGTGAGCACAGGCTTGTGTCATCGTTACGAGGACTTACCAAAAAGCCGATTTCTCAAACAATAGGCTTTGTTGCAGTAGGTGATAGGAACAATCTTACGGATAGCCCCTCACCAGTCGTTAATGCCTAAATCTCGGTTATTTTGGTACATGCTCATCGGATTGATCTGACAAGTTAGGTGCTCTTGAATGTCAAGATGAAAAGCGAAGCTCCAAACGCCTTGAAACTACTATGTCACAACAGCAATTATCGATTGCTCAGCACTACCATGAGCGCACCAAATACGATCCGGAAACGATCGCGGCAAAAAATAAGGGACTGGATTGGGAGAAGCAACCTGTACCTTATAAAGACTACAAAGTCGGCGCTAACTTTGACCTCAAGCCCTACCTAAAAGAAGACTCCCAGACATTTACAGATGAACCGGGTAAAACCTGGCAACGGCTGTCGCGGCTGCTGTTTTGCAGCTATGGCTTGACAGCGAGGGTACCGACAATGGGTTCACCACTATATCTCCGAGCCGCTCCCTCTGCCGGTGGATTATATCCAGCGGAGGTTTATCTAATTTCTCGTGGCACACCGTGCTTACCAACCGGACTGTACAACTATCAGTGCCTTACCCATTCTCTAGTTCATTTTTGGGAGAGTGAGGTTTGGTCGATTCTCCAAGACGCCTGTTTCTGGCATCCAGTTTTGGCAAGTACTGACATAGCGATTGTAATTACATCGGTGTTTTATCGTTCAGCTTGGCGCTATGAAGACCGGGCTTATCGGCGAATTTTTCTGGACACAGGTCATGTGCTGGGCAATATTGAGTTAGCCTCTGCACTAGCGGACTACCGACCTCACTTAATTGGCAGTTTTGCGGATGAGATGCTGAACAATCTGTTTTATCTTGACCCAGAACAAGAAGGCGCGATCGCGGTGATTCCCTTAGCCGATAAGCTCAATCCGAGACAACATTTACTACCTACCCCAACGGTGTTGCCTTCTACTAGTCAAATTAATTATCCAGAAATTCCAAATGGAGAATTGCTGAGCTACTTGCATCACGCTACCCAAATCCATGACATCGGGAATTGGCAAATTGAGAATGAGAATTTACGCGTTCCAGAAGGCGAAGGACAACTAGAAGATAAGTACAACTTTCCTTTCTGTTCTAAAGTCTCAACCGATACAATGCCCATCGATTGGCGAGGAGCAATCTCTGAAGAATTACCTCTACATAGACTGGAAAACACTATTCTCAAACGGCGCTCTACTCGTGCTTACAATGGAGCGAATTTGACACTGGACGAACTTAAAGCCATACTGGATTTCACTTACCAACCCCAGCACTATATTGAGCAAGGGCTAGATGGTTCGCCAGATTATTTTGTTTTCGACTTAATTGAAACGTTTGTCGCCGTGTCTGGAGTGACTGACTTAGAAGAAGGTTGCTACTATTACGCACCCAGAGCCCAAGAGTTAAGGCAGATTCGATTTAAAAACTTCCGGCGCGAGTTGCACTACTTGTGTCTGGGACAAGAGTTGGGTCGAGATGCAAGTGCGGTTGTGTTCCACACAGCGGACTTGAAAAAAGCTGTGGCAACAGTTGGCGATCGCGCTTACCGCTACCTCCACATGGATGCTGGTCATCTAGGTCAACGGCTAAACTTAGCAGCAATTCGCCTAGATTTGGGAGTCAGTGGTATAGGTGGCTTCTTTGATAACCAAGTCAATGAAGTTTTAGGTATACCATCCGATGAAGCCGTTCTTTATATCACTACTCTAGGGCGTCCAAAAAGACGCTAGCTCTAACTATCTGCAATGCATAAAAACCAGTGAACCAAGCTGAGTAGATTAACAGCCATGTGGGTAACACTATTAACAGGGTGCTCAGAGTAAAAGCACATAGACATAAGTGATTACCCAAGAAATGCGCAAACAAAGTGTCTTACACTTTGTGGTTAACATATGAAGAAGCAAAGTAGGTAGGGAGTTATGAGTACAGTTCTGGTGGTAGAGGATAGCTTGGCTCAACGGGAGATGATCTCAGAACTACTCAAAGGAAGTGGTCTGAGTGTTATTGTTGCTAGTGATGGCGTTGAAGCGCTAGAGCAGATTCAGGGTCATGCTCCCGATCTCGTAGTTCTAGACATCATCATGCCCCGAATGAATGGCTACGAAGTCTGCCGTCGGCTCAAAGCCAACGCGAAAACCCAAAATATGGCAGTGGTGATGTGTTCTGCTAAGAGAGAAGAATTTGATCGCTACTGGGGTATAAAGCAAGGTGCCGATGCTTATATTTCTAAGCCTTTTCATCCTCAAGAGCTAGTCGGTACAGTCAAGCAGCTTTTGCGAGGATAGCGATCAAGTTCATTGGAAAGCTAGAAGATTGGACAGTTCAGCAAAGTGTTCTAGCGTTCAAATCTTTAAACGAAAATACAGCGTTTGACCTCAACTTGGTGTAACCTACCTAGCGGCGCAGTCTGCTCAACAAGAGGACTAGCCCAAGAGCGATCGCTAATCCTCCTGCTGTTAGAGCAATCAGCGGTTGAGCCGCTTGACGCACGGCAATCGCCACGAATGCCCAAATAATTACAAGGGTAAAAGCCATGTCAGCTCGCACGATACTCACGGCTGTAGCAATAGCTGCGCCTATAATTAGCGCGATTACTGTCCACAGTTGGGGGTTTATACCCCAACCACTCCAACCTAAGTTATAGAGCGTCAGCGCCACATTAACGATAGTCGCTACACTAATCCAAGCTAGATAGATACTCAAGGGAATGTGAATTAACCACTTGTGAGTCCTTGAAACCTCTTGCTTGCCAATTTCCAACCGCAGATAAATCCTAATCAAGGGGAGCAAAATCCCCAGCATTGCCACCAATGAGAGCGTGAATAATCGATTCTGAAACAGAACGACCCAACAAATCTGAGCCAAGCAAGCCAGTATCAAAAGATAGCCCATCCGACGCACAGTCGGGTTTTGCCGCTGTGCAGGCAATACCTGGTAGACCCCAAAGCTAACCAAACCTAGGTATATAATTCCCCAGATTGCAAAAGCATAGTTGGCTGGAGTGACCAAAACCTCCCTAAACAATGTATTGGAGATCGCGCCAATCGTGAGTCCGTTAATTGGAGCTACATTCGCCAAAACATTAATAGCAAAAGCAGCAAGGATAGCAATTAGGTTGAGGAATTGCCTGACGTTGTCTCGATCTAAGTTATTGGTGGACTGTTTCATAATCCAACCGACGATTCAATTTGCTCCTACACTGAAAGGATGTATATTGCTGATCAGCAACCTCAAGACAGCTGTTGCACTTCATCCCATGTTCTCTAGTTTCTACGATAAAGTGCTGGATTTTTGTAAACGTTACAGTATGAGTGCTACAAAGGTTAAAAAATATTGCCAGCTTCTGGCAACCTTCAGCTTCATACTGAACTATGAACTATATGGTTAGTCAGCGACTTCAGATCTAAAATCTTCAATCCATTGAAATCAGGGTGTGTCAGGAAGTGCAAAAGCCCTCCCGGTACCACAATGAGAGAAAAAACAGCCGTTATGAAAAGAGTATTTTTTTTACTGGGTGAACTAGACGACGATGACATTGATTGGATGATCTCTATAGGTCGTCGAGAGGAAGTTGCTGCTGGCACTGTCCTCATCCAGGAAGGTCAGACCATAGATACACTGCACATTCTCCTAGAGGGAACGTTGTCCGTTTCCGTCGCTGCCTTGGAAGGCAAGACGATTTCTCGCTTAACAAGCGGTGCGGTGGTTGGGGAAATGTCCTTTGCGGACTCGCGTCCGCCCTCTGCCACCGTTCAGGCTGTTGAAAACTCCCTCGTTTTATCTATTCCACGCGGTGTATTACTTGAAAAACTGAAAAAGGATGAAGGATTTGCCTCCCGCTTTTACCGAGCGATCGCTATTTTTCTGTCCACCCGACTACGAGGTACGGTTAGATATCTCGGCTATGCCAAAGGTCAGCTGCTGAATGAAGACCATGGCACAGAGGATCTATCTCCCGAAATGCTCGAAAACGTTAAGCTGGCAACAGCCAGATTTGATTGGTTGCTCAGACGCTTGAAAAACAGTGATTATGCCGTACTCCCTGAGTAAGGCTAATTCTAAGGACAAAGAGAGTTTTCAATCAAAAATCCTTCGCTTCCCAGTCAACAATCTCCATAGCAGCACTGCGTACCTAACTAGTAGACTAGGCTTTTAGGACATTCGTGCCATCTTCAGGACACCAAGGCATGGATGAGATTTGAGATGTCGCTATTATCGTCAGAATGCTGATTAAATTAATTTGCTAGGTATTTATACTCAAGCTACTATAAAGAAGTGATAGCTACGTTGAGTTCACCTCTAACTGTCTTGAAAATGGGGAGTAGGGAAAAGATTTTCATGGCTTCTTTTCGTGCGAGGCGCATGGCGTCCCATAGCTGACTCATACTAAATGTTCCCTTCTAGGAGAGCAGGGAAGAAGACTTATGCTCTATGCCATATTCTCCCCTACCTATAAATTGAAAACATGCTGTCAAAAGTCATAATTTAGATTCAGTCTTCTCCTTAGAGGTGCCAAATATCATCAAATGATAGCAACGGCTTATGCACAATCTAGGAAAAGTTAATCGTCCAAAGCAAAGAACTTTTCTTCCTAAATTTCAGGCTATTTAGCTTCGTAGTAGGTTTTTGGCTCAAGCTTTACGAGTCAACTGTGTAAAAATAAAGAAAAAATAAAGAGCTTAAAAGTAGTTGATTTAAGGAGTCAAAAAATGGTAACTCTCAGCGACCGAAGCCAAAAGCGGTTAACAATACAAACTGGCAATATTGCACCAGACACAACAGCAATTCGCTCGTTGGACTGGGATCGCGATCGCTTTGACATTGAATTTGGGCTACAAAATGGCACCACTTATAACTCCTTCCTGATTCGGGGCGAGAAAATTGCTTTAGTTGACACATCTCATGAAAAGTTTCGTCAGCTGTATTTAGACACCCTGAAAGGACTGATTAATCCTACAGAAATTGATTACCTGATTATTAGCCACACCGAGCCAGACCACAGCGGTTTGGTGAAAGATGTCCTCCAGTTAGCACCTCAAGTGACTGTGGTGGGGTCAAAGGTAGCCATTCAGTTTCTCGAAGATTTTGTGCATGAACCTTTTGAGCGCCTCATCGTCAAAAATGGCGACAAGCTAGATTTAGGCAAAGGACACGTTCTAGAATTCGTGAATGCGCCTAACTTGCACTGGCCTGATACTATTTTTAGCTACGATGCTGGGACGCAGCTGATCTTCACTTGTGATGCTTTTGGCTTGCACTACTG
>DATNPH010000111.1:0-20725 GCA_036703315.1 Coleofasciculaceae cyanobacterium | reverse complement strand
TGAGCTTTCTTTAAACCCTGTTGATTTAAGTCAGCAGCAGTCAAAGCATCTCTAGTAAAAACAGCCAGACATTTCTCGGAGCAGAGCCACTGCCACTCTTATTAAACCCAAATCGACTCGCCCTTGGTAATAACTAGAATGAGCCGATAGAAAAATTATATAGGGGCGGTTGCTGGCAAGGGCGAGATCCTCCGCGACAAGATCCCCAGTCGCCACCACCAAATCGTAGCAGCGCGAATGCGTCCAAACAGCGTGCAATTGCGGCTTTCGTCACCGGAATCAGCCCGGCCCCAATATCTTTGAGCAAAAACAGGGGATTCATGTAAAAAACGCCGCCTGACGGCATTTTACTGGTAGGCCCAATAATTGGCAGGGTCGATCGGCCCTAAGCAGCCCCGTCACCGACAATCGGCATCGCCGAAACATCAACATCCGCACCAGATGCTCTCAAAGCTTTGAGAATTTGACACTTAATCGCGTCTTCCCCGTGGCCGTTGCTGAGGAAAAGTATGCCCTTCGATTTGATAGAATCCAATCAAGATCAGGCTTTTTAAACTGATTCGCGCGATCGCTACCTGCCGACAGGCTACGATTTTGTTAGTCTAATTTAAATACCTTGTGGAAGTGAAACAGCGTGAATATTGAAATTGGGCGGGGCAAAAGTGCTCGCCGAGCTTACGGCATAGATGAAATCGCACTCGTACCAGGACAACGGACTCTCGATCCGAGTTTGGCAGATACCAAGTGGCAGATTGGCGGGATCGATCGAGAAATCCCGATTATCGCCAGCGCAATGGATGGAGTAGTCGATGTCCGCATGGCGATTTTGCTGTCGGAATTGGGAGCAATGGGCGTGCTCAACCTAGAAGGAATTCAAACCCGCTATGCCGATCCCCAGCCAATATTAGAGCGCATCGCGAGTGTCGGGAACCATGAATTTGTTTCCCTGATGCAGCAACTCTATGCCGAACCCATCAAGCCAGAATTAATCGATCTCAGAATTAAAGAAATTAAAGCCGGAGGAGGGATTGCCGCCGTCAGCGGTACACCGGCCGCTGCGAGCAAATATGGCTCAACAGTTGCTGAATCGGGAGCCGATATATTTTTTGTGCAAGCAACAGTAGTCTCGACAGCTTTCCTTTCCCCTGAGTCGATCGCGCCTCTAGACTTAACTCAATTTTGTCAAGAGATGCCGATACCAGTAATTTTGGGCAACTGCGTCACCTACGAAGTCGCCCTGAATTTAATGAAAACTGGTGCTGCGGGCATTCTCGTGGGCATTGGCCCTGGGGCTGCTTGCACGTCTAGAGGCGTGTTGGGTGTCGGCGTTCCCCAAGCCACAGCGGTAGCAGACTGCGCCGCCGCGCGGGACGACTACTATCGCGAAACTGGCAAATACGTGTCGGTGATTGCTGACGGCGGTTTAATTACCGGCGGCGATATCTGCAAGTGCATTGCCTGCGGCGCGGATGGAGTGATGATTGGTTCGCCCTTTGCCAGGGCCGCCGAAGCTCCCGGCCGCGGCTTTCATTGGGGAATGGCGACTCCCAGCCCGGTTTTGCCGCGCGGCACTCGCATTCGCGTGGGGACTACGGGTACTGTGGAGCAAATTTTGCGCGGGCCGGCCCTCCTAGATGACGGTACGCACAACTTGCTCGGAGCTCTGAAAACTAGCATGGGCACCTTGGGCGCTAAGGATCTTAAGGAGATGCAGCAAGTGGAAGTGGTCATTGCTCCTTCTCTGCTGACTGAGGGTAAAGTCTATCAAAAAGCTCAGCAGTTGGGCATGGGTAAGTAGATTTACTGACTGAATACCAGGGTACCTTGACAAAATTTGTTCAAGAGTCTCGAAATTTACAGAATGTTGTGGAATTATCGAGAAGGAGATGTCACAATATAAGAAGCGGAGACGAAGGTTTCCGTTCACTCCTCACACCACACTCCGCCCGGACTGCGTTCGGGCGGTTCCTTATATTTATTTGAAGTTTTGTGATGCTACGGAAAATCACAAATTCAAGTTAAACAAAGCAAAATTTCTTTCTAATTGTATACATTTTAAGGTAGAGAGCCGAAGTTTTCACTATGGTAGAATTTCCTAGATAGATAGAAACAGTACACGCAAGGATTTCCAGGCATGTCAACAGCTGTAGCAGTCACAGACGCCAGTTTTAAGCAAGACGTACTTGATAGTGAAGTTCCCGTTTTAGTTGATTTTTGGGCTCCCTGGTGTGGCCCTTGTCGGATGGTTGCACCTGTTGTGGATGAAATTGCGCAACAATACGAGGGCCAGGTAAAGGTAGTTAAACTTAACACTGACGAAAATCCCAATGTAGCAAGCCAATACGGTATTCGCAGCATCCCAACATTGATGATTTTCAAGGGAGGACAACGGGTTGATATGGTGGTAGGTGCCGTTCCCAAAACTACCTTGGCGAACACGTTGGAAAAGTACCTTTAATCAATTGGTATAGGTAGCCGTTAGGATAACAGAGTAAAACTCATCTACGAGAAACGGTCTCTATACTCACCAAGTAAGGCTGAAAAAGAAGTTATCTAAACTCCTTGGAGATAAGAACTTCTGTTTTTTAAGTTAAGTCTGTCTAAACAATATTGACCGAGCTTGCCTTAACAATTCTTATAATTACAAAAGTGCCTTGAGCCATAAAAGCTGAGGCGCTTTTTACTAATATTGATGCGAACTCTTATGATTAAACTTATCCAAGACTCTCTAGGTAGGATTTTACGTCAGTAGTCAGTTGTTTTTTCTACTGACTACTGACGATCAGCTTTAGTGCTCCGAGCCAATAGGTATCGAAAGATACACATAACTTCCAGACAACGGGGAATCTCGATACAATAGAGAGCCCTCAGCGAATGAAGTTATGTCTCTATCTACTTCTGACTATGGACTGGAGTCACTTCAGACAGATTTAGTAGCACTGATTGAACAGCTGCCTAGTTTGGAACATGGCAAATGGATTCAACGGGCGCTATCCGTGCTACTACGACTGACTGAAGAGGAGATTGACCGTCTAGACTGGAAAATTTTAACAGCTTGTATCCAGGATATGGAACGGGCGTTTCAAGTTTTTTATCCGTATCGGCATGTTCGGAAAGTAACAATTTTCGGTTCGGCACGGATTGCTCCAGATACTCCTGAATATGATTTGGCGGCAGAGTTTGCCCGTTACCTGACGCAACAGGGGTTCATGGTCATAACAGGAGGAGGTGGTGGAATTATGGAGGCAGGGAACAAAGGCGCTGGCGCAGAAAACTCCTTTGGTTTGAATATTCAGCTGCCGTTTGAGCAGGGGGCAAATCCTTTTATTGAAAACGATCCGAAGCTAATTAATTTCAAATATTTTTTCACACGTAAGCTATTCTTTCTCAGAGAAAGTGATGCGATCGCTTTATTTCCCGGTGGCTTTGGTACCCAGGACGAAGCATTTGAGTGCCTAACGCTTTGCCAGACAGGACGATCCGGGCCCGTACCTTTGGTATTAATCGATAAAGCTGGTGGCACCTACTGGCAAGAGTGGGATGCCTATATTCGCACTCATTTAATTCAACGAGGTTTAGTCAGTCCTGAGGATACAAGTCTCTACACCATTACAGACAATGTAGAAGTAGCTTACGAGGCAATTAATAGCTTTTATCGCGTCTACCACTCTAGCCGTTATGTTGGCGATCAATTGATCATTCGTCTCAAATCTGAGTTGTCGGATACCCACGTTGAGCAACTGAACGCGGATTTTAGTGACATCTTGGTCAAGGGACGGATTGAGAAAAGTAAGGCTTTACCTCAAGAAACGCCCGATGAAACCGCTGAACTCCCTCGCCTTGTTTTTTACTTCAATCGACGAGACTCTGGGCGTCTCTACCAATTGATTGCGACGATTAGCCAGATGGGTGCCTCCTCCCCAGCGGCAACTCATCCAGAACGTAAGTAGAGGATAAGCTTGAGCGCTTAATCTAGACACAACAAGTGCTAAGCTGTCGCGCCTACCAGTGCATTGTGGCAGCCGCTAAAAGTCCTCATGACCATTGGCTTAGACTATTTTGAATTCTGAATTTTGAATGGCTTAAACCAGTGGTAGCAAAATTTGAAATTCTGTACCCATCTCGGGTTGAGAACGTATTAGCAGTTGCCCTCTATGTTTTTGAGTGACAATTTGATGACTAATTGCTAAACCTAAGCCTGTTCCCTTACCTACAGGCTTTGTAGTAAAAAACATCTCAAATATCCGCTTTTGAATTTCTGGTGGCATTCCAGGACCATTATCAGCAATCCGCACAGATACCCACTCAGCATCTGAGTGTTCCAAAATCTCAGTGCTAATCTCAATCTGAGGTTCCCATGCCTCTGAGCTAGGTATTTTCTCCTCTACTTTATCTATTAGAGCATCAATTGCATTACTGATGATGTTCATGAACACCTGACTCAGCTGACCTGAATAGCAACTAAGGAGCGGCAGATCTCCATAGTTTTTCATGACTTTAATACCTGAGTTGAGACGATTATTCAAAATTATCAAAGTACTCTCAAGACATTCATGGATATTCGCGGGTTGAGGATTCGCTTCATCCATGTGAGAGAAGTTTTGTAAGCTACTAACAATTTTGGTTAATCGTTCAGACCCCGTTTCCATACTTCTAAGAATTTTTGGGAGGTCTTCTAATATAAAATCTAGATCGGATTCTTCTTTGAGTTCAGCAAGGTTTGAAGATATCTGGGTTACCTCGACTTCATATACTGACAAAATTTTGATCAGCTGATTGCAGTAACTGGCTAGAAATTCAAAATTACAGGTGATACACCCTACAGGATTTTTAATTTCGTGGGCAACACTGGCAACCATTTGTCCCAGGACTGCCATCTTTTCGGTTTGAATTAGCTGCGCTTGGGTTTGCTCATGCAATAGCTGAGTTGTCAGCTCATGAATTTGTGATTGAGCCACTAACAACTGATGCACGTCTAGCAGGTAGTATGTTCCCGCCTCTAGCTCTATCACAATCGGTTCATAGAGTACCTCAGGTGAGCGTTGTAACGAGCGGCGAGCGGCTTCAACTATTTTTATATCACCATTGAGTCTTAGAACCTCTGCACTCGCAAAGCGATATAAGGAATAGAGCGGGCGCTTCAAAAATAGCTCCAGCCCATAAGGACGGCTCATTTGTTCCAAAAAGCGACGCCGCGAAATCATCCCGACAAATCGACCCTGCTCTGTGAGAATGACTCCTGGCAGCAGTGGATTCACTTGAAATGTCTGAGCAACTTCTATACCCAACTGAGAGGACTCAACTTGAAAGTTATAGAGTGAAAGCTCTTGAATGGTTGACTCCAGCGTAAGCTGCTGCCGCTCGGATTGGGATAGGACTAATAATTCTCTGTCGGACTTCTTTAAGGCAAGCATAATACAGTTCCGTTATTAGGTAAAATTGTATCGAAACGGGCAGCTCTACAACTTAAATCTAACACTCTACCCTGATAACTTAAGTATTAAATTCTACAGAAGATTTTTGACAATTTCTTTGCAATGAATAGATAAATAATAGATTATTGAAAGGTTAATAAGTGGTTATGTTGCTTCAAGAAATGGTTTGTAAAACTAAGTAAAATTGCTCAATAAAATGTTGCCTAATAATTAACCTAGGCTTTTATTTAGCTATGAACTGGTAACTGGCTCAAGATTGGATGCAGAGTAACGCGATCGCGCCCTGATTATTTTGCCTGATACAATGCAGCATCAGCTGCGGCAATTAGAGTTGATGGTAACGCTTTCCTTCGGAACAATGCTAGCGGCACCCAGACTCATTGTGACATACTCGCCTACCGATGACTTTTCATGGCAATCTCTAACGCTAATTGTTGACTCTAGACTAAGATTGTGCATCTCTGATTGGGAAGAGGCTGATAATTCGGCGTAGGGTTTCTTTCGGGAAACCATGATAAAATCCCATGAACAGATATTGTTTGTTGTATAGAAACACCCCTGGTTCCAGCTTTAATTTAGTATTCGGTTTTTAAAAATTAATTGAGTTATTACTTGTGAAACTGTAGCTAAGTCAAGAACGGATTGAGGGTAACCCCCAGAGAATTTGACTTAAAAATCCTACAGTGAGAGTTCTTAAAGCTAAAACTCCAGGCTCAAATAAGGGATTAATGAGTTTCCTACTGCATTGCCGCCGGAAAAGCCAGCGGTATAGCATGATGTCGATTACCAGTTGTAAAATACCAATTTCATAAGATTAGGAGCATTACCGCTATTACAAGTGATTGTCTCAGTTTTAACAATGCCTTCAGCTATGCCATCGCAACTTTTATCAAATCGTCCGTGTCAAGGGATGTATCAATCGAATTAAGAGAATGACCAAGTAGGTAGGCGAAAATAACAAAGGTTGAGATGGGGAGTGGGAGTAGTCAGCGAGGGGAGTGGAAAAGAGATTGCTTTCACCTGTTTGGGTGTAAGATGTTACCTCTTTATCCCGACTCCCCACCTTGATCTATGTTTATTTACACCTCATTACTTCGATAAAATGGCGCTTCCTGCGTCATTTAGGTAAAACACTACCAGAAATGCCAAACGCATGAATCAGCTGAACAACGCCTTCACCCTTTTCTTGAGTTTGCTTGTCGAGGCATTACCCTTCTTGCTGTTGGGCGTTTTGCTCTCCGGCTTGCTGCTGTTTTTTGTCGATGAGCGTAAGCTGGTTGCTGCCATGCCTCGAAACCCAGTGCTAGGGGCAATTGTTGGCAGTTGTGGGGGCTTTTTCTTTCCGGTGTGTGAGTGTGGCAACGTGCCTGTAGCACGTCGTTTGTTGCTTCAGGGGGCACCGACACCCGTGGCAATTGGGTTTTTACTGGCATCGCCAACAATTAATCCGATTGTGATCTGGTCAACCTGGGTGGCGTTTCGAGACCAACCAGAAATTGTGGTATTGAGAGTCTTGTTTTCCTTGGGGATTGCTGTCTTTATCAGTTGTGTCTTTAGTGTGCAGGCAGACTTGCGCCCACTGCTGCAACCATCGGCAAGTCGGTCTATGGTGCCCTCACGAAGTGATGAAGGAGCAGGTTTCAAATCCACTGGTTCCCCAAAAGACCAACCACCAGCGCTGCTACAATCTGGCTCATTTTTACTGGGTCAACCCGGAGCGCCTATACGCATGGATACGACTGTTTTACAAGGCTCTCTACTTGCTGCCAATCAAACCAAGCCGCTACCTGACCGCTGGCGTTTGTTCTTAGAGAATACGGTGCAGGAATTACGGGAGTTGGGAGGTGTGCTGGTTTTGGGAAGTGCGTTAGCGGCAGTGATTCAAGTTGCCGTCCCTCGTGAAGTTATCGTCAGTCTGGGTCAAGGGCCAGTGACATCTATTCTGGCAATGATGCTATTGGCAGCAGTTGTGTCAATTTGTTCAACTGTGGATTCATTCTTTGCCCTTGCCTTTGCCTCAACGTTCACCAGTGGCTCTTTGTTAGCCTTTTTGGTGTTTGGTCCGATGATTGACCTGAAAGCGCTCGGCTTGATGTTATCAGTATTTAAGGCAAGGGCAATAATTTACTTGTTCGCCCTTGCAGCACAGTTGACATTTTTGTTGACCTTGTTCGTTAACTTACATATTAGTTAGCTCAACGATTGGTTACAGATTAACGGGTTGAAGGTTTAAACGTTTAAGTTTCAAACCTTTCAACCTTAACCTCCTGCAACGTTCTAACCTGCAATCCGCAAACATTCAACCCATGACCTAGGTTTATGAGTTCAAATCAAAAGTCAAGGCGGCAAAGAAAGCAGCGCCCTTACATTCAGAACTTTATTTGGCACCTTTTGGATATAGTCGCCCTAGCTGCCTGGGGCATTTTGATGTTGAAATACAAGCTAAACAATCAGTTAAGTTTACTGATTCACCCGAATTATTTTGGGATGGTCGTTGTCACTGGAATAGCTTTATTAATGCTTGCGGCTTTAAGGCTGTTTCAGTTGTTCACTCAGGTGCGTCAGCGGTCAGCTGGGAGGGCAGTGACGATGCCAGTGGCTCAACATATCAGCTTGTTTCCCCCCGGTTGGAGTAGTGTTTTGTTGATAACCGCAGCAATTTTGGGGTTGGTGGTGACGCCGAAGGTATTTGCTAGTCAGACAGCAATTCAACGCGGTATCACGGAATCAGTGGCGATGACGCGATCGCAGCCCCAAGCGTTTGGCAGTATTAGTAAGCCTGAGGAGCGATCATTGATTGAATGGGTGCGGACACTCAATGTGTATCCCGAACCTGACTCCTATACAGGTCAGCCAGTGAAAGTAAAGGGTTTTGCGGTCTATCCACCCAATCTGCCATCACAATACTTGATAATTTCTCGATTCGTGATTACGTGCTGTGCTGCTGACGCCTATCCGGTTGGGTTACCTGTGAAACTTACTGAAAACCGCACTGCCTATCCTGCTGATCAGTGGTTTGAAGTTCAGGGTAAGATGGTCACCGAAACCCTGAATGGAAAACGCCAGCTGACTATTGAGGCAACTAGTCCCCTCAAAAAAATTAATACACCACCAGATCCTTATTGTTCCGACGACAAGTGCGAGTAATTTTCCTAGGTTGGGTCTTTTACTTCAACCTAACCTAGGAAATTTATGCACAATTTTTGAGTAGCCCCTGTACTACCAACTTTCTTGCTGAATCAAGCTTCTAGCCCTAAAAGCTGATTCCGGACAGCAATACGCCATACTTATTACTTAAGGTGGTTGACAAAAATTCTTGCTAAAACTGGATTAAGCTTTAAGGAATAGGAAGATGATTCAACGTCAATTCCAGGGGACGAGGTACTTTAGTGTCTTAATCGGGCTCCTGCGCGATCGCTCCTCGTTTCTGGAAGAAATCCGTTCTGGTATCCAACTCAAAAGCAAGACTACGGCTCTGCTAATCTGTAGTTCGATATTTTTCGCTATCTATGGTGCAATCATTGGGGCATCCCATAGTTGGATGCAGGCGTTATCTTCAGCCTTCAAGCTGCCCTGCCTCTACTTAATTACGTTAATTATTTGTTTTCCTACCCTATACTTCTTTAACATTCTCTTTGGTTCGCGAAAAACGGCTGGACAGCATTTTGCGATGCTCCTGACGGCTGCCTCAGTAATTAGTGTTCTACTCTTCAGCTTTGCACCGATTACTCTGTTCTTTTTGCTTTCTACGTTTAATTACCAGTTTTTTAAACTGTTGAATGTCGCGATTTTTGCCATCACAGGCTTTATTGGCATCAAATTCCTGTATCAAGGAATGCAGATGTTGTCGGAGGAGGATAAGGAAGGGCTAGAAACCCGTATGAATATTTTACGGTTTTGGCTTATTCTTTATGGCTTTGTTGGCACACAGCTTGCTTGGACACTGCGACCTTTTTTTGGAACACCAGAAGCCCCGTTTGAACTATTTCGTCAGATGCAGGGAAACTTTTACCTAGATATTGTCAAAGCATTTGGAGAAATTTTCGGTGTTCGTTAGATTGGTGCAGCTACTAATCAGTGAGTTGAGAGACTGGATAGGCTTTAGGGGATAGGAAGATAATGCAACGTCAATTCCAGACGACCAGATACTTTGCCGTATTAATCGGGCTCTTGCGCGATCGCTCTTTATTTCTGGAAGAAATTTGCGAGGGTGTCAAACTTGGCAGTAAAAACACGGCTCTACTGCTGTGTAGTTCAATATTTTTTGCCGTCTATGGTGCAATTATTGGGTCATTCAATGGTTGGGCGCAGGCATTATCCTCGGCTGTCAAACTTCCAGCTCTCTACTTAATTACACTAATTATCTGTTTTCCTACCCTATACTTTTTTAATGTTCTATTTGGTTCCCGAAAAACAGCTGGACAGCATTTTGCGATGCTTCTGACCGCTGTTTCAGTGATTAGTGTGTTGCTCTTCAGTTTTGCACCGATTACCCTATTTTTCCTACTCTCTACGTATCACTATCAGTTTTTTACGCTGTTAAACGTGGCAATCTTTGCCATCACAGGCTTCATTGGCATCAAATTCCTTTATCAAGGAATGCGATTAATGGCTGAACAGGATATCGAAGGCATGGAAACACGGATGAAGCTTTTACGGTTTTGGCTGATTCTGTATGCCTTTGTGGGTACGCAGTTGGCTTGGACATTACGACCATTCTTCGGAATGCCGGGATCGCCGTTTGTGCTGTTCCGCGAACTGGAAGGTAACTTTTATCTGAGTCTTGTGCAAGCGATCGCAGAAATCATAGGGTTTTAGTAATTATTCTGCTTGACACTCCCGCAGGTTTTGCTTCAGGGGATTAAGAAGTCTAAATGGTCTCCGGGTTGGGCTTGTAGCTCCTCTGGGGAACCTTGCATTTTTAACTTGCCCTGATCTAGCAGCACAATCCAATCAGCTCGTTCTATAACTCTAGGGCGGTGGCTGATCAGGATTGTAGTTTTGCCTTGTCTGTAAAACAAGAGCTTATCTAGCATTTGGGCTTCACTGATGGGGTCGAGTCCAGCGGTTGATTCATCTAAAATTAGAACGGGTGGGTCGTTTACAATGGCTCTGGCTATAGCCAGTCGTTGCCGTTGTCCACCAGAAATATTCGCCCCAAATTCTCCTAAAACGGTTTGATATTTGTCGGGAAGTTGACTAATAAACTCGTCAGCTTGAGCCATTTGGCAAGCGGTAACAATCTGCTCAAAGGTAACGTTGGGAGAACCGAGGCGAAAATTTTCAACAATGGAGCGGCTCCAAAAGTGAGGTTCTTGGGGAACGAGAACAACTTGTTGGCGAAGACAATCAAGGGATAAGTCTTCTGAGTTATAGATGCCAAAGCGAATATTACCAGACCCTAGCGCATATAAACCCGCAATCAGTTTAGCTAGCGTACTTTTACCACAGCCTGATTTACCAATGAGGGCGGTGGCTTTGCCACCAGGAATTGTTAGGGAAAAATCTTCTAGTAAGTCAACTCTGGCAGCGTGGTGAAACTTGAGGTTAGTGCAAATAATATCAGCAGAATCATGAATTTTAGCAAAGCGCTTTTTGGTATCGCCTTCATTTTCCGGGGTAGCGTCGATCACTTCTGTCAGGCGCTGGGTAGCAGTTTGAACGCGAGCTAGTCTATCCACAAATCCAACCACTGTCCCAATGAACACGAGAAAGTTGCCATTCATGCTGTTAAAAGCCAACAGCTGCCCGATGGTTAATTCCTTACCAATCACTAGACCGCTGCCAAGCCAAAGCAAGCCAACGCTGCTAATACTAGAAACTAACCCTGAGAAGGTGCTGGTGATAATCCCAATCTGAGTCGTGCGGAAAGAGATGTTTGCTAGGCGACCAAATCGACTCTGCAATTCTTCCCAAAATTGAGGGGCAGCTGTGGTGGTTTTAAGGGTGAGTGCGCCCTTAAAAGTCTCGACTAGAACACCTTGGTTTTCTGCTTGCAAGACTAATAAACTGCGTGTTTTATCCCGAATTGTTGGCAGAAAAACCACAGTAGATAAGCTCATCAAGGCAGCGAAACCAACGGCAGCTGTGGTGAGTTTCCAGCTATAGAACAGCATGACATTAAAAGAAACCACGGCAATAAATAGCTGGCTGGGCAAACTGACAACGACTTGGGAAACTAACTGATTAATCTCTTGAATATCTCGCAAGCGGCTTGTGATTTCGCCACTGCGACGGGTTTCATAGTAATTTAGGGGTAAACGCAGAATTACCCTGCCAAATTCCAGCACAAGCCCTAACTGTAAGCGTTGAGCGAAGTGAGCGATGAGGTGAGACTGCACAAATCTGAGGCTGCTGCTTGTGAGGTTCATCACTACAACGGCAATAACCAAACCCGTGAGCAGCTGCGTATCTCCCCGAACTAGGACATCGTCGGTAAGGATTTGGAGGAGGAAAGGAGAAGTGAGGGAGAGTAAACCGAGGACGAGGTTGATTAAAAATCCCTCGGACAGAATACCTCGGTGATTCCAGACGGGTTTGAAGAAACGCCCAAAGCCGCCGATTTTATCATTCTCTTGGGCAAAGAAGCGGACTGGGTCTGGCTCTAGCAAGAGCATGAAGCCATTAGCCCAGCCCTTTGTTAGCTCTTTCCTGGAGAGATAACGGATGCCAACACCAGGGTCAGCAATGATATACTTCCTGCCCCGCTTTCCATACAAAACCACCCAGTGGTAGCCCTTCCAGTTAATAATCGCTGGGAGTGGCACCTCATCCTTATCTACTATCTCAAAAAGTGCTTTGACTCCCCGACTGTAGAAACTCAGTGCCTCTGCCCCCTGCTTCAAACCGAGCATTGTAGTTCCTAGCTGACCAGTACCTACAGCTTCACGGATGTGGTTGATGCTAAAGATACGCCCGTAGTGTTTGGCAATGGTGGCAAGGCAAGCCGCGCCGCAATCTTCTTGGCTGTGTTGTTGAACAACCGAGTATTTCATCAGCAATCGCCTGTAGAGAGTAGAGGTTTCCAGCTATACGCCGCTAATTCAGCTAGACCACCAGAGAAGTGAAACAAGCTGCGCTGTGAGTTTTTACCCTATACTATTGGGCACTGGAGGCTCCAGCATCAGCACAGAAGGTACCCGTGTTGGTTCTGCCAAGCGCAGTAATTCATAACCGATACCTGCTAGCCCAGTCATCAGTCCGGGTGACTCCACTCCTAAGGGGATGCCGCAGAGCCAACCGTGCTGATTGATACTTTCCAGAATGATGGCGGCAAAGTGGTTCACCTGATGACCCCACTGTGGCTCGTCGAGAATTTCACTAGCCTGCAAGAGTAATTCTAGATTACCGAGATCGCCGTGACACAACGAGTGGTTTCCACCAAAGCCATGAGCCAGGGTAGTCTTCAGTGCAGCATTGATTTCTGACCGGGTTTCGGCATCATCCAGATGCTGTAAGCAACGCAAGCGAGCCAACCCAATTCCCGGTGCGCCGTGGCACCACGCCGTCATACAAGTATGCTGGTTGTTGTTGTCTGCTTGGAGGGTAGTAGCAAAATCCCGTAGATCAGGCCAATTGCTCACTTCAGGGCGGAAGAGACTCCGTTCGTAGGCAATTGCCTCCAGTGCTGCCTTCCGAAACCGCTCCTCGCCAGTGACCGCAGCTAGCTCCAGCAGCGCCCATGCCATACCAGCAGCGCCATGCGAGAACCCAGTTAGCGGTTTTGTCCCTCCAAATTTTGGCAACCAACCGATTCCATGCTCCATCGGTTGAGCACGGGCAATGAGGTACTCGCCACATTGGATTGCAACAGCAAGTGTGCGATCGGATGGATAGCACCGATACAGGCTGAGCAAACTGCCAATGCAGCCAGCCGCACCACTGATGATGTCAAAGTGTTCATCCAGATCGATCATCGCTGGGAGTAGCTCGACAACCGCTTGAGCCTCAGCCAACAGCGCTGGTTCATTCCACAGAACACCCAGATGCGCCAAGGTGTAAATTAATCCTCCCCGCCCATTAAAGCCACCAATCGACTTGAGGAAGGATTGACCTATCTTATGTCGCAACGTTGTCAACGCAGCTTGTGCCAGCGTGGTGTAGCGCTCTTCTTTAGTAATATCCCCAAGGTAAGCCAAGAACAGCACCACCCCCGGTAGACCATCGTAGAGATTTATGCCCAATGGAACAAGGGACCAGTGACGTTCATTGATGAGCGTCAAGCCGATCCAAGAGACATCCTGCTCACCACGCAGCGCCACCACTTCCAGTCGGTCACCTACCGCTTGGGCGGCTGTCAGTAGCCGCTCGCGATTTGCCTCGGTTTTTGGTTCCGTTATCTGGTACGTTGGCCATCGCGCTCCATCCCCACCCATTGCCAGTGATATCAGTGAGGCGCGGATAACCCAGAGCTGTTGCGTGAGATCCTCGTCACTCAGCCGCTGCACGCGACGTTGGGCAAGAGCCATCCCTGACTCGTCAAAGAAATTGGAAATTTGCTCGTTCGAACTGCTCCATACATGCCGCGATCCTGGACGAGTTGTGAACATCGGGATGTCACCGTTGAGCAGGTCTTCGCGCTCGGCGGGAATAACCTTAGCTAGGTAGGGGAGGTGCTCGACTTGGAGCCAGAGTCGATCAAAGAAGCGATCGCGCTCAAGGGCATTACGCAGCACGTCGGGATGAAAACTATCCCGCAGCAACCAAGCGTAGGTTCGCGTTGAACGAAAGATGGCACGCACTTCATCCTCAGCAAAGCGTGCCAAAGGACCATCGCCTGCCAATAGCTCAGCCCGGTGTTCTAGGAGCAACTGATAAACGCTAGTAAATCCAGCAACTATTGCCTCCGCGTAGTCCAGCACATCAACCTCGTTACCGTTGAGAGTAGGTCGATTTTGGCTCTGTGCCATTGTCATCTGTTTGTGAGCGAGCCGCATCTCATCCGTCCCCGCTCCTTCCCAGTAAGGAATGTCATAGGGTGTGAGCTGACCTGCGATCGCACCCAGTCCACTGAAGTCAATGCCCTCAGACTCAACGTTTGACCAGAGCCGCTCTGGCAGTAGCCCGATGCGCAAGACCGAGTAATTGATAGTACTACTAGCAAGTTGTTCTGCTTGGTCTAGCTCAAACGCTTTAGTGCGCGGCTGGAAAAGTGCTTCCAGATCGAGCAACATTGGATATTCCCCTACTGCGATCAAGTTCTCGAAGTGAAAATCAGTTGCCTCCAGCGCATAAAGCAACGCCAGGTAGCCGCCCTGACGCTGATAAAAACGCCAGATTTCCTCTGAGGACGTGCAGCCCTGGGCAGTAACGAATTCGACCCACCCATAGGAACTGCGATTGAGGATTTTCGGCATCCGGAAAGGGGGGTGGTTGCCACGCTCGTTGATCCAGGTTAGTAGTTCCTGAAAATGCACATCGACGGCTAGCGATTTTGGCTTATAGACTACCTGAAAGCCCGAGCTGAACCTGGCAATCAGCACCGCTCGTCCGCCCCGATGCCTATCACCCACGCTGCCATTCACCTGTACGAGTACACCAGGCTCGTTCTCTAGAGTGAACGTACTCCGGATCGCCTGCCAATCTTCACATAGGTGTTGGAGAAATTCCAGACTAAACGTGACCCAGTTATGAATACGAATCGTGAGCTGGCGGGCTAGAGCTGGATACTCTCGTAAGATGGCAACAGCTGTATCGCGCTGGCGCACGCGCTGCAAGAAGCTTTGAAACCGCTCCTCAGCTGTATTGCCCTCCAGAAACCCTTGCAGGCGAGCCACATTGAGTTCCAAGACCATAGTGCGGCCCAACATCGTGAGCAACTGCCCTGGTAGATTCGCAAAAAGTACCTCTTCGACCGTGCTAAGGTCAAAAGGTAGCTTGGAGTAAGTCTGAGTAAGGGTCTGTACTCCTTGGTGCAAGCGATCGCGACCTTGGCTGATGAGCGGCTCGATCGCGTCCAAAAAACCAACCACCTTTTCACCACGCAACACTTCTGGGAGAGGTAGCGGAAGGTTGGAGGGGGGACGAGAACACGCCTCACCAAGCTCTGCTAACCATCTTGGGGGGGTGAGAAAACGGTCGTTTATAGCCTCAATCGGTTCACCCAAGAGGTAGAGCAATTCATCCTCAGTAATGCCATCCATCGCCAGACGCTGAGCAAAGAAGGAGTCATTCGTGAATGGCGGTTGCGATCGCCAGCGCTGCATCCGTTGATCGGCAAGCTCCGAGTTCACTTCTACATTCGGTCTCGTGCGCTGAACCGCACGCAGTGATGCGATACGTTCTGTCAACGTGATCGCGTAGTACCAGGCAGAAGTTTGAAAGCATAATAGATTCATAGCATTAGTTTCCTAAAGCACAGTGCGACTGTAATTTTTTGCTCATGCAGGTGAAGTTCGTTCACGGCGTGTCATCAGCAGCCGCGCCTGGGTGGGCTACAGCAGCCCACCCAACGTTCCTAGCGAACTAATAGCCAAGCATCATGGCTACATACAACCGCATCCACTACTGCAACAGATGTCACTGTTGACGGTAATGGTGGAATTTGTACCAGGGGTAGGGGGGTCATCAGGTGCCCGACACATGTCACCACTGCTGCAACAGACTTGACCATTAACGGTAACTGTGTTGTTGTCGTAACCTCCGCCGATAAAGCCCATCTCCGCATCCGTGAGTTCGATAAGTCCAGCTGGATTTTCCGGCAGCTGCGCACGCTCTTCTTCGCTCAAGCTCATCCGATACTCTGCGTCCTTCCATGCACGGATAATGTGTTCGTTGGACATAGTTTTCTCCTTATGTTTAAGTGAAGGAATTTTGTTTTTGAGGTATTGTGAACCTCTACTTATAACTCAGAGCCAAAACTAATACTTTTATGCAATCGTGCTGATTGTTTACCAAACTTTATAGTCTTTTTGAAAAGTAAATAAGTCAGCGATTTTATAATGATTAGAAAGGTTAAAGCCTAGCTTTTGGAAAGTCATGTACCATGTTTTAGCTCTGCCCAAATCTTGATTTTCTAAAGCAGCAAAATACAAATTGGCTCTGTAGGGCAAGCCTTTTTCATAAGCGACGCTCTCAGTGGTAGAAGCTATTCCCTTTGTCTATCCACTCTTTTTGAAACCACTCATTTAATTTTTTAGTTGCTTATAGAAGCTTTCACTTAGGAATTAGTTACCCATTTAGTAGCCTCACTTGGAACTAACTTCTAATTTCAAAAGACCCTCCAAACGCAGGTGTTCCAACACTCTAAGAATGGCTAGGCGCTGTTCTCCAAACAAAGGTGCATAAAAGGGAATAGCGTCAATCAAAGCTTTTTGATTAGTCCCATTAGCAAGGCTGTCGGTGGTAATTTCTAACTCAGGAAAATCCTGCTCTTGTGGTTTAAGGGCGATCGCTACTTCAACAGGTAGCCCCACCAGCTTTGCCAGTTGTTGTGTCACGATTGAACTCTCAGAGTCGGGGCGCTGCAAAATGGCTTTGTACAACCAGCGCACAACTTTACGGGCGTGGTCTTCCAGAGTACAGACCCTAGGTAATTGCCCCATAGCATTCACGATCGTTGCCTCAGAGAAACTGGCTGGTCTCATTTCTTGGGTAAAGTTGTTCCTCAGAAACAAGCATTGATTTTGTTGTTGAACAACGGAAACGCAAGCAAGGCTCCACAAATCCCAATTTTGGCTAAGCAAAAACCTGTGCTGCTCCTTGATCCAATTTCCAGGCTGCTCATCTGCCTGACGTTGGAAGCGTTGGAATATTATTTTGAGGTTTTGAACGCGATTTATGTACGAGGTGGACTTAGTGATCTGATTGGAAGACCAACTGTTGTAACGAATTCCAGAATCAGGGACACAAAGAAAGCGATATCCCAAGAGGGCGGCAAGGGTAAAGTATTCCCGATCCATATTCCTTTGGGGATGCCAAGCTTGCAATTCATGCAGCTGAGTGGCAGCTTCGCGGCGGAGTAAATAGCTATGGGGAGGTCGCCAGTTATCTACCAACAACTGGGTCAAGTAGTCGTCATACTGCTGGGAAGTGAACATGAGTGTCGTTCTGCACTGCCCATTGTGCCAGAAGCACCAGTCCCAATCCCCATACGCAATGTCATAGTTACGGTTCTTTTCAAGAGCATAGACCTGCATTGCGATTTTATTGGAGGTTAGTTCATCGTCTGTATCCAACCATTGGATATAGTCGCCGTTAGCCTGAGTAAAACCGTAATTGCGGGCATAATTGGCACCCTGTTGAGGGCAATTTAACAGGAGCAGGCGGTGTGAAGTAGCGTTTGCCAGTCGGCTAGCGATCGCGATCGTTTTATCGGTCGAATTATTATCGACGACAATGATTTCGATATTGGGGTAAACCTGTTGAAAACAGCTGTGCAAGCAACGCTCTATCATCGCTTCTGCGTTGTAGCAGGGGATAATAATTGAGGCTAAGGGTTCTTGAGACATGCCAATTCTTGCTCTGTTGCCAAAGCTTGTGATGAAAAGGGTTTTGTTCAGGAAGAGGGCAGGCTTGGTCTTAATACGATTTGGTTAAGACCATACTCTGGGTAAATTGAAAGTTGTCCTTGAGCTGAACCCGCACTCAATGCAGCTAAAAGAATTGATTACCCAAATGAATAATTAATTGGTGAGTACCTTCTTGCGCCGTAGGACAAATTGGCTCCTATCGTTCACGCTGAGTTCATAGTGCTTGTCTAAACCACGGCGCTTCAGGGCTTGCAAACTGGCTCTGTAAGCCCATTGGATGATTACTTGCCGTTGGTTGCTTATGTTCCCTCCATGCCAACGGTAGTAGTAGAGAACCTTTTGAAGGTGGTGTACGGCTGTGACTTCTGAAAGTCTCAAACACAGGTCATAGTCTTCAGATAACTCGAAAGACTCGTCAATACCACCGACAAAGTCATAGACACACCGGCGCATCAGTCGGAAGTGATGCGTCATGAACTCAACCAGCAGTCGGTCTCTAGAGTACGGGATTTGGCAACGCGATCCTAGTCTTATGTCTTGCCCATTCTCGTCAATCACTCGATAGTCAGTGTAGACCAGTCCAACTTCTGGATGTGCGTCTAGGAGCGCTGCCGTCTCCTCAAGGGCTGTGGGTGCGAGTAAATCATCACTATCTACTAAGCCGATGTAAGTTCCGGTTGTAGCAGCAAACGCTGCTTTGACGGCAGGTGCTACTCCTTGATGCTGTGCCGCGATCGCATGCACCCGTCGGTCAAGTCCAGCGTAATGATGAGCGATGTCTATTGAACCATCCGTAGATCCGTCATCCCAAACTAGAAGTTCAAAGTCAGACATTGTCTGGTTCAAGACGCTCTCAATAGCAGCACCAACGTAAGGTTCTCGATTGTATACAGGTATAACGATAGAAATCTTAGGTACCATAGTGTTCCTGCTAGCGAGTAAATTTCAAGCTCTTAATATTTCTGTTAAGTAAATTATTGAAGATAGTCATAATCACGTTTGAATTAAATCAAAAGTCACCAATTAATGAGTATTTTTTTATTTCTAACTTTTAAAAAAGTTATTCTAATCCTTTCATTTTCAGCAGTTCATTTGTAGAATTGAGCAAAGTTTGACGTACAGTAGCAGAGTATTTTACTCCCGCTTTTTCCATGCCTAGTAGTACCCCACCAACGACGGGTGGCGCAGTTAGTTGCACGAGACGGGCAGCTGGAGCTACTTTGTGAATGGTCTCACCCAACGTCTGCACTAGCAGCGAGCTAACTTTGAAGAGGCTGCCGACCAAAACCACATCAAAGTTCAGCGATTCAAAGCCAAGCTGGCGGATAACTCCAATTGCCATACTTCCTAACTCCTGTCCAGCCCAGACAATGACATCCCTAGCAACGGTATCTCCTGCTTCTGCCTCTTGGAAAATAACCGGAACCATTTCTGAACGTAGTTTATAGAACCCTGTTGTTAGACCTTCTAACAGGTTCTCGATGTTGGGTGCGCCGGTTAATTTCATAAAAGCCTGAGTCAATTTAGTGGGAGGACCGCACCGCGTCCATTCAAAGGCAACAGCCTGTTTGGCTTTGATAAGCAGTTCAATTGCGCCTGCGGCTTCACCCATCACAAATCCACAGCCAGTGACTCTGCCTTCTCGTCGGTCTTGGTTCCAGCCGCGACAGTTGCACGACGTGCCCGCAACCACAGCCACACCCCAGCCTTGATCTGCGCCAGCAAGTAGTCCGATGATGGTATCGTTGACAATTTCTAATGCTGCGATTAATTCAAGGCTCTGGGTGGTTTGTAGGATTGCTTCCCGCTCAGAAGACCAGTTGTACCCGGCAATTCCTAAGCCAACCCCGGATATCTGATCTCTGGCAATTCCGGCAGTAGCCATTGCCTGGTCAGTTATGGCATGGAGTACTTCGGATAAGCCCCTGTAGCCGACCATTTTGGGATGACCGGGACCACTCTTACCAAAACCAAGCACATTACCGTAGGCATCTGCGATTAAAGCGTTACTTTTAGTGCCACCAATGTCAACACCAAGAAAGTACTGGGTCATGTTCTCTATTTTTGGGCCTGTTAAAGTTAAGAAGTTCAAATTAGTGGGAGTACCAAAATGGCTAACTAGCCTGATAGGCGCTTAAGTTGCACATTTTTGACGTGGGTGCTCAAAAGGTAATTGGTCAAGAGGTAATTGATAAAATTTTGGCGCTGTCAGGGTTTAATTCATCCCATTACCTATTACCCCTTACCAGCCCTAACCAATATGCAAATTAAGCTGGCGATCGCTTAATTTGTGAGTGTCTCCTTGCGCCTTACATTAGAAACCTCTATCACTTACTCAGCTCAGCTCAACAATGAATTATGCAAATCTCTGAACTCTTTACAAACTTTTACAAATACATAGGAGAAGTAGCAACAATTGATTAAAAAGAGACTTGTATCCATCCACAGTTTTTTAACGCCGAGCCTAGAATAATTCGCACTAACTAGCAAAATTTAAGCCTTGGATAGTCCAGAGCAGGTCAATAGATGAAAGATGTTGCTGGGAGAATTTTATATTGGCGCTTTGAGAATCTGCCTTCTAGCTCTCGCAGAATTAGTGTAAATTTTTGTAAGCAAAAGCTTGGGTTTGCATAAAAATTTGTCGCTTAGAAGTGAGTAATAAATAGACTTTTATCGACCTGTCCTAGCTTCCAGCATTATGGTTAGCGAACTTGACCCTGAGCTGCTACACCCCGTTGAAAGCGACGAATTTCTCCCCCCCATAAGTCGCTGGACGACTCTAGGCGGACTGTTTTTAGTCGGCACTGTTGGCGTAGCTTT
>DATNPH010000023.1:0-40250 GCA_036703315.1 Coleofasciculaceae cyanobacterium | reverse complement strand
CGAGCCTTTCTCCGTCTAGAGCTGCATTGGTTTAATACAGGCATCAGTTGGTACGAATCTAAACTTAGCATTGTGCGGGAGGCAGTGCGCTCCTACTTAGCCGCTCCTTGGCTCTCTCTTCCTCCAACTGCGTAAGTCCTGTCGAAGATTTGATGATGAGTAATGAGTTCAAATAATCTCTTGACCGCCGCGAAGGATTTACATAAGTGGTAAAACTCTCTCACAAATCTTTTGGCATACAGCCAAATGCCTTCCACAGGGTTTTGTTCTGGGTCATTTGGAGCAAACTGAATACAAGTAACTTTCCATTCGTTCTCATCAAGTCCTTGATTTACGGAATCTAAGTACGCTCTTTCATTCAGCCGAACGATGATAGCTAGCTCCATCCCAAATCAAGGCAATACGGCTTTTAGGATACTGCCTGAGTAAGTATTGCACGAAGGCGACCGCGCTCTGTGAATTCCCCTGTTTATAAGGCTTAACCCAAAATTCCTGTGTGTAATAGTTAAGCGCACCAAAATACGTCTGTCTTTGCCGCTCGTTGATTACTGGGACAACGAGAGCGTTCTTTTGTATTACCCCAGACATAACCACAGATATCCCCCCATAACAGATGGCATTCATCCTCGAAAAACACAACGAGTTCCCCAGACACAATCTCACGTTGATTAGTATCTAGCCATTTCGTTATTTCAAGTTTTTTTTCGCTACTAAATCAGCGTCTTTTTTGGGATTCTTCTTCTGCGTCTTTTTCCAACTGATATCTGCCTGTTTAAACAGTTTATAATAGCTCTGATTTGATTCATACACCACACCAAAACTATCTTCGACCTGTTCCTTTAGTTCGTCTAAATGCCAGTAATTCTTTTGTTTGAGCCAGCCGATAACTGTTTGTTTTTGCACATCATTAAGATAACCTCTCGACCCTTGATGCTTAAGTCTCAATCCGACAATGCCCTGTGACAAAAACGCATATTTCCACTTATTGACAAATCCTACAGACACGCGCAAAATCTCTCCAATCTGAGCATAGGTGTAGTTTTGCATTACCATCTGCACAGCCAGCGCTCGTTTGAGTTCCCTGGAGTCTGGGTTCCCTTGAATGAAATCCATCAACTCTTCCATTGCTCAACAACCCTCTTCCTGCTATGGCTTATTTAAGCATATCGATGAGGGTGAGTTTTCACAAATGATTTAGGATTGCTATATAAAACATACAGTTTTTTTGTTGACCATGGTGTTAATACCTAGGCTAAATTGAGCGGTAGTAATAAGAACAAATCCAACTTTTGTTTCACTTTTAAGGCGTGTCTTTGCCGAGTGTGTGAAACGATAGAGGCTCAAACCTACTAAACTTTTCTCGCAGTTACTATTAATTGATGCAAGCTAAGCCGCATCACTGATAAAGTAATTTTTGAAGATTTAGGTTTTATTGCAAGGATGAAACTTGCTAACCTCTATTAACTACTCCCCCCTAAGCCTATGAATTTATGCAGTTGTTATAAAAGTTAAATATATTGGGGTAGAAATCTATAAAATCTGCTTGATGTAAGTAACTAAGTCATAGTTTTTTGAAGCACAATCAGCTACGAGGCGCTCGCTGATCATTGCTACGCCGTCACATTGGCATTGTTTTTCAGGACTATAAACTAATTCCTAGGGAAGGGTAGTTCTCTAGAGAGTCGGGTAACGTTTTGTTGCAAATGCAGAAAGGTGCTTGAGCTTGACCTGAGCGATCGCCCTTCATTAGTATTTGCGTATCAACTACTCAGTTTAGTCTTGGCGATCGCTTGAATCTTCTGACCTTCAGCTTGACCTTTGAGCTTTTGCACAGCGGGTCCCATGACTTTACCCAAGTCTTTCACAGAGGTCGCTCCAACAGAGGCAATAATCTCATCCACAACAGCAGCAATCTCGTCGTCTGAAAGTTGTTTAGGCAGATATTCTTCGATAATGGCTAACTCTTGAGCTTCGTTATCAGCTAGGTCATCGCGTTTTGCTAGACGATACTGTTCAATGGCTTCCCGACGTTGTTTAGCAGCTTGCACCAAGACTTCAAGTTCCTGAGTTTCTGTGAGGCTGTCTTGTCCTTGAGGACGCACACTCACTTCTTTTTCCAATAAGATTTTTTTGATACTGCGGACGGTTTCTAGGCGGACTTTATCTCTCGCCTTCATAGCGGTTTTGATGTCTTCAGAGATGCGGTCTTTTAAGCTCATCAGCGTCTACCTGTTGTGATCGATATACTGCTACTTTAGCGATGCCTGAACCAAACCGTGAATTCCACTCAATACTTACGGACAAAGTGCTGTGGAGTTGTGATCGCTTCGGTGAATTACCTGAGTAAGTTTCACTCCCAGACTCAATGCTATGTCCTGTTCTCGACAACAATAAAGCGATCGCACCTCACACAGGAAACGCGATCGCTCACTTAATAACTAAATCAACTGCTGTGTAAGCGCTTCAATCTCTGCAAAAATCGCTGGACAACATCATCTGGATACTTAAAGCATTCATTAGAATCGAAGCGATGAACCCAAACTCCGTGATCTAGAAAGAATCCATCTCGTTTGTGGTCTTCTGCGGCGCGAGAGGCTGGGTGAAACGGCTCTCCATCAACTTCTAAAATTCCCCAAATGCCTTCGTAGCAGGCTAGAAAATCGCATTCACGATTTCGACGCCCTTCTGTTGTATTGAGGCGTCCTCGACAATTGGGGAAGAATAAAACATCAACCCGGTCTAGTGCTTGTGCGATTTTCACTTCAGAGACTGAGCTGAAAGATAAATTTTGCCACATAACTTTTCTTGACTGAATTGGGATTGTTTTGTAGGTGCTGTTAGTTTGCATTGGAATTTTCTTAATTTCTTTAAGTCTGTTTTTGACCACATCTGCATTGTGTCACGAGCAATTTTTGAAGGCTATATCAGAGATGTATTAGCTGTGTATTAATTGTGTATTAGCCAATTACTAGGCTTAATTTATAAATTAAAATTAAAACGAAGCGTCAATTTAGAATCTACTTTTGAAACAAACAAGTAAGCTAGATTGATATCTTGTACAATCCGCATACCCGCCAGGGATTCAAATCCCTGGCTAATAGCTAAAGTCCTCTTCAGAGGACTAAGTATAGAATTTTAGTCCACTTGAGTGGACTTGATCTATTAGCCCGGAAATTAATTTCCGGGCGGGTGAGAGCGTTTACTTAGAAGCATGCAAGATATGAGTAGAAATAGATTTCACAAGCAAGCTATATCTAATTCACTTGAGTTATCCAAAGAGGGCATCAAAATAGCTCAGGAAGCTTTTAGGTGTAAGTATTCTTCTCAGGAAGCTCTAGCAGGTAAGCTGAGTGAGGTTTATCAGTGTACGGTAACACGTCAGCCGATAGGACGATTTCTCAAGGGGCAAAGCATTAGTCGTCAGATATTCGTTTGGATTTGTGAAGAGTTAGACATTGATGTCAACAAAGTCGTTAAGCCGCTTAGTGAGCCTGAGTCTGAGACAACTACTATCGACTACTGGCAAAAAGTCTGCCGCGACATGCTGGAGGCTCAGAAACAGAACCTCAGACGAAAAGTTACTCTGATGGGGTTTGAATTAAATGTTCATGTCCCTTTAGGATTAGTGGAGCGCAGACATCAGTCTATACGTAGCGGCGATTTCTCCCTTCCACCAGAGCAAGGTTCGGGTTTTTCCCAGCCAACTCAAGAAGAAATCATCAAGAAATATGAGCATGGTGATTTTTTAGAGCAAGTCGTTCAGCAGGGACAAAGCAAAAAGAGCCAAGGGAAACGCATCGCCATTATTGGGGAACCGGGTGCAGGAAAAACTACTCTGCTGGAAGCGATCGCATTCTCTCCGCACACTCCAGGTTTTCCCATTTGGATTTCTCTAGGAAGCTTGGGAGAGAAAAGCTTAGAAGAATATCTCTGCCAAAAATGGCTGAAAGACGCGCTTAAAACTTCAGATGTCACCCAACAGCAGAAAGAGCTAGAAGAACTGTTTAAAAGTGGCGAAGTGTTGCTGCTACTGGATGGGGTGGATGAGATGCCAGCACCCTCACCTATCGAAGCTTTAGCGAAAATCAGGGATGAACTCACAGGTTGGGTTGCCGATGCGCGGGTGGTGCTGACTTGTCCCATCAATGTCTGGGATGCCAGTGTTAATGCTCTACAGGGTTTTGATACTTATCGCACCTTGGAGTTTAGCTATGGAGATGGCAACAAACCAGATCAGGTGAGAGAGTTTATCTGCCAGTGGTTCTCCAATACTGACAAACCAGAACTAGGGGAACCATTACGGGAAAAGCTAGACGAAGACAGACATCAGCGCATCCGGGATTTAGTCAAAAACCCAATGCGGTTGTCGTTGTTATGTCAAAGCTGGTATTTCCGCAAAGGGGATTTGCCTAAAACTAAAGCCGCGCTATACGAGCAATTTACGCGAGCTTTTTATGATTGGAAAGAAGAACACTTTCCCACAACTCCTACCAAGCGGAAGGAGTTAAACGCAGCACTGGGACTGTTGGCGCGGGAGGCAATTGACAAGGAAAAATCCCAATTTGGGATACGAGAGAGTTTTGCGATCAATGTCATGGGGGAAGACCTGTTTAATTTAGCTTGTAAGCTGCATTGGCTGAATTTTGTCTACAAGGATGCAGAAACAGATGAAAAGGTCTATGCCTTCTTTCATCCCACGTTTCAGGAATATTTCGCGGCTTGTGCGATTGATAATTGGCACTTTTTCCTGAACCACAATAATAAAAATCCTAATCCATTATTGAAACATAAGGGCAAAGATTGTGTATACCGGATTTTTGAACCGCAGTGGAAGGAGGTAATTCTGCTATGGCTAGGGCGAGAGGTAGATAAGGAGTTTAGGAGACAAAAAGAGACGTTTATTGATTCGTTGGTAGAGTTTCAGGATAGGTGCAACTATTTTTATAGTTATAAGGCATATTTTCTAGCTGCTGTGGGGATTGCAGAGTTTTGGGACTGTCAAGGAGCTGATCGTATTTTAACTCAGATTTTCCAGTGGGGATTTGGCAATCACAATGGAGAAGGACAAAAGCAGCACTATCTTATTGAAAATGAAGCTAGAAAAGTATTTGAAGAAACTGAACGCAGCAGAGTTATCAATCTTTTAACTCAATTAATCTCAGATGCAGAAGAAGTTATCCACACAGTAGAAGGAGTGGAATTTCATCTTCGTTCGGATGCGGACAACACTTGGGAAGCTGCACGTATTCTCATAAAAATTAACCCTGGCAATCAACTAGGTGAATGGGTGATAGCCAATGCAGAGCGATTGATGATAGCGATGGGTTTGGGGAAAGATGAAGTTCTATCTCTAGTGAGAGGATTGCCATTTCAGGGTGAACCTATTCAAATAAATTTGACAATCGATGAACCTGAAAGCTTAGATGCTATTTGTGCAATCAACAATGACTTTAAATATTTAAAAAATCAATTTAATCTTCAGCAAGGAGGAAAGGAAAAGCAGGAAAATTTAGAGCAAGTAAATTGTTACTTTATTAAAAAATTAACTTATTTGCTAACCACTAGCAAAGATTTTGCATTTTGTATGCAGATTGTACGGAAGTTAGAGGAAATTCATAGAAGCAGTCTGCTTTTTGTAGTAGTTAAATGTCTAAAAGATTTCCTGGAAGAAAAGACCACTGAAGATGATTATGGCTGCCACTGGCAATCCTACGAAGTCCTGTGGCACTGCGCCCAAAATATGCCTTACCCTAGCTTTTATCAAGCTTGGAATGGTGAGCTGCCCCCATTTCAAGCATTAAAAAATCAACTCATCTAATCTACCCATCAATGCCCGAACAACTGAACCTCATCACTGGCATCCAAAGGCATCCAATCCATTGGTGTTCGGGTGACATCGTGACCGCGAGAGACTAAAGCTTGGTGCAGAGCTTTAATAGAAGTATCGGCATCCAGATGCAACAACGGCTCAGGCATTAGCGGCTTCGAGGGTTTGTTCGGCTGCGATCGCTGCATCTATTTCCGCTCGGCGAGCAGCGTAGAAAGCTAGCGCTTCATTCACCTGAGCCTCACTCAAACCATACTCAGCCGCAATCTCGTTTGGCGATAAACCCCATTGCTGAGAAGCAACCACCACTGTCTGCACACGCAGATTAGTTCCACGCAGTACTGATAACACCTGACCGCTAGCACCGCGACGGTAGATAATATTGGGGAACGTCTGTCGCCCGAGTTGCTCCTTTAAGGCACCTACCTTCTCAGCGACAGCCCACAAAATAAACTCATCAAGGGAAACGCCTTGGTTTTCTGCCCATTTTTGTGCGTCTTGCTTTAACTGACTGGGTAAATTCAAAGAGTACTGTGCCATTGATTCTTCCTCAGCGATGCCTTTGCCTAAGCACATCGTTTGGCACATCCTATCGTATATCATCTAATACCCAATCAGCCGTCAAGCTCCTGTGATTCAGCTGATACTCGTTCCTGGCTTCGTCTCGCTGCGCTAACGCTACCGCTTCACGCACCTTCTCAATCTCACAGCACCAGCAATCACTTATCGCTTCTTTGAGGGAAATAACTGATTAATCGAGACTTCAATTTCTGGAAAGGCAACCAATGAAAGGGTAGCATCCTCATTCAGGAGAATTTCTTGTTGATAACTTTCACCTTCTGGTTCCCGAAACACATGAACTTGCCGCTTGCTCACATTCAATACCCAGTAATCAGCAATTCCAGCTTTAGCATAAGCGGCTGCTTTCTGCTCCCAATCCATTTCAACCCCTGTCTTTTGATTTTAAAGTTGTCCACCCTCACCCCCAACCCCTCTCCCATCAAGGGAGAGGGGAGCAAGAAGCAAGAAGAGTTTACCTTTCTAGCTCCCCTTCTCCCCTAGTGAGAGAAGGAGTTGGGGGATGAGGGGGATGTTAGCGTAGCGGGACGAAGTCCGGGGGATGGGAACATCTCAACCGGGTATAGAGAAGCAACTTCTACTCCTTGTGGCAACTGACTGACTGGTGCCGGGATCATCTCACCTCGGAAGTCCAAAAGCTGGACAATGGTTAGGTAGGCGATCGCCAGCAATAGAGAAATTGCACCTGTAATAATGGCAATAATTTTGGAGCGATCCATGGGATTCCTCTAGTTAAAGTTTATGTATCTGCCTATATACAAACTTTGCCACAGCCTAAAGAAAAACCCCACTATCTCCAAGCCTAGTGGGGTATCGCCAAACATGCATTGTTCTTTCCATATCTCTTGACCCAAAACCACTTATGCACTCTTAACTCCACAGATAATTCTTAAATCTGCCGCCGTGACACGAAAGTAGGCACAATAGGGAATCATGACTCAATAGACTTGAGCGATCGCATTAACCAGAATGAATCCTACTGCCGACTTGCCAGGTGCAATAACTGTTTTGGATCAGATACCGGTGGTACAGACTTATGAATTGACAAAGGTCTACCGCACTGGCTTCTGGCTAAATCAAAAAATTGAATCGTTGAAGAATTGCTCTCTCACCGTCTATCAGGGAGAAACCTTTGGCTTACTCGGGCCTAATGGGGCAGGTAAAACAACACTATTGAAGACGTTGCTCGGAATTGTACGTCCGACATCGGGGCGAGCATGGTTACTAGGAAGTCCAATTGGCAACCAACAAGTCAAACAGCGAATTGGTTACCTTCCAGAAAACGCCTACTTCTACGAGTATCTCACCGGCTGGGAGTTTTTAGAGTTGATCGCTGGGCTATTTGAAATCCCTGTAGACATACAGGAGCAACGTATTCCCCTACTGCTAGATTTAGTTGGATTGTCTCAGTCAGCAGCCCGTAAAAAGCAACTGCGACAGTATTCTAAAGGGATGCTCCAGCGCATTGGTATGGCACAAGCACTGATTAACGATCCAGAAGTCGTATTTCTGGATGAACCGATGTCTGGACTTGACCCCATAGGACGCTACCAGATCCGGGAAATTATTCTTTCTCTCAAAGCTCAAGGCAAGACGATTTTCTTCAATAGCCATGTGCTGTCAGATGTCGAGAAAATTTGCGATCGCGTCGCTATACTTGCTGATGGAGAATTAATTTGTACTGGCTCCCTGGATGAGCTATTGGGTGCTGCTGAAACTTATCAAATTAGAGGCAGAGGCGGCAACCTCGAAATCCTCAAACGCTGGATCAAACCCCTGGCATTCGATGATGATTGTTGGTATGGTCAATTGCAGGGAGAACCCCAAGAATTTCTCGCGACGCTCCGCCTCATGGGTGCTCAACTGATTACCATGAACCTTTCTCGCGCCTCTTTGGAAGAGTTTTTCATACAACAGTTGCAGCAACGGGGAATAACTTCTAGTCATTGAGCAACAACTACATCCTTTGAAAGATGCTTGTTAAGCCTGACCTGTTGTAATCCTTAACAGGACATTCATTTACAACGAAAACTCATGGCTGACCTTTTAGAGACTCTGATCAATGCCGGTTCGTTCAACACACTGATCAAAACGATGGAGACTACCGAGTTGGTAGATACCCTAAAGAGTCCTGGTCCATTTGCTGTCTTTGCGCCCGTTGATGAGGCATTTGCCAGAATGCCAGAGGGAGTGTTAGACGAATTATTGCAGGATGTCTCAAGGCTTAGGAAAATTGTGGCTTATCACATTGTCCCTGGTGATGTCAGGAGTGATGACCTACTTCAGATCGAGGAAGCACCAACGCTTGAAGGTTCAGTGCTGGTTGTTGATACCTCCAAGGGCTACAAGATAAATCAGGCAATCGTGCTGGAACCAGATATGCTCGCCGACAACGGCGTCATCCACGTCATTGACTCCATCTTGATGCCAGCGATCATGGAGTTCTAATCTTTGTCATAAGAGCTTGTTGCAAAGGTGCTCTTATGACTAATACAACTTTACAAAATTTCAGGTGCGTTTAACTTCTGTTGCACGCTCTTGACTCCTCTTCTAAGAGAGGGATTGGCTTAACTATCTCTAAGTGCGGACTTTATCTATGGTGTTTGTGATCCAGAACACGCCCTTAATCTGAAAGTTGCTTTACATTAATTTACAGATAACTTTACATTAAGCAACAAATATGCCAGATATCGTAGATACCGCCGTTAGCGCTGGTTCTTTTAACACTCTCGTGGCTGCTGTTAAAGCTGCTGGTTTGGTAGATACCCTAAAGAGTCCTGGTCCTTTTACCGTTTTTGCACCTACCGACGAGGCTTTTGCCAAGCTGCCTGAGGGGACTGTGGATTCTCTGCTGAACGATATCCCTAAGCTGACGAAAATCCTGACTTATCATGTTGTTTCTGGCAAAGTATTGTCTTCTGACGTTGTCAAGCTCGATAAGGCAACTACTGTTGAAGGTTCAGATGTCAAAATTGACGCCTCTAGCGGTGTCAAGGTGAACGACGCCACAGTTGTGACCCCGGATGTCGAAGCCGATAATGGTGTAATCCATGTCATTGACACTGTGCTGCTTCCTGCTTAAATCAATGCAGGTTCGCTATCCCTAGCCTCCTCTTGGAGCAACTGCTAGCTCAATTGACCTGTGTAGTGAAATAGCCATAGATAAAAGCCCAGCCAAAAAGAGCTGGGCTTTTAGCGTTCATCAAAACCTGAATGTATCCCAGCTCCAAAAATACACACTTCCCCTTACCCAGCACAAACCAGTGAAAGAACTTCGTACATGTCACAATGTCACAAGAAAGGAGTGGAGAGGTTCCGAAAGCTAAGCTAGGCTAGATGCAGGTTTTAGAACGCTCCTTGATCGCTATCTGCCTACTGTGTAAACGAAGAGCACTTTTTCCAGGCCGACACGCTGCTATCACGACCTACTGAAATGCAAACTGATTTACAAGGATTGAAAATTACCAAGGGAGAATTAAAGCACTGTAGCGGTGTGAGTGTTAATGCTGTCTTTAGACCACCAACCCTTACTAAATTTTTATCTGAGATTAGTAAAACGCTCCTGATAATTATTTTAATCTGTTTTAGTGGTTATGTTCTTGTAAAGGTATTTCCTGAACAGCTATTCTCGTTAATTACAATTCATACGGCGGCGGCTTTCAGCTTATTGTTCACAGATATTAGAAAAATTTATTTCACTAGCAAACATCGAATTCTTGTAAATATATTTGAGGATGTTCAGCGATTTAATTCTATAATTCAAGCGATCGATATTAATGACCAAATAGAAGCCGTAGGGAATGTCAGTGTGCGCTTGAGAAACCGGGAGCAGGTAATTGAGGCACTAAGGCTGGCAAGAGAAGATATCATTCGTGCGTTGAAGACCGAGCGAATTCTTCGGGAAAACGAGAGCTTTATCAAGTTGAATTCTGAGCTATTTGACAATAACTTGATGGCTTTGACAGCCATGCAAGTGAGTGACCAAGCGAGTGAGCATGGACAAATATTAAATGAAGCCTTACAAATTGTCGTGGATGTACAAGAGGAAATGCGAAAGCTGCAAAATCAGCGTTTGTAGGGAATTAAGGCTAGCCTCTAAGCCTAGATTACAAATTAATAGATGATAAAAGGAGCAGCATAGTCTGTGCAACCTGATTTGCAGGGCTTGGAAATTTCCCCGGGAGAACTGAGACACTTAAGCGGTGTTGACTCCACGGAGGTGTTTAGACCGAGTATCCTCAATAATGCTAAAGACCGATTGAATTTTTTGTTTCAAGAGGTTTTACTGAGCCTTGCTCTGACACCAATTATTGTTGGTTTGCTGCACATTTTTGTTATTCTTCCCTTAATCGGTGGTTCACTGCTTGCCACGATCGTTACTCTCATTTTGGTACCCATTGCTGTTGTGGCGACGCGTTGGTTCTGGCTGAAACGCAATAGCCCTGCTGCACTATGCTGCTTGTTCGATGAAGTGGATCGATACAATGCTGTGATTAGAGCAATACACATCAATGATCAGCTAGAGGCGGCAGGAACAACAGAAATGAGTTTAAGCGATCGCCAAAAAGTCCTTGAAGCCCTTAGTCTCACCAGAGAGGATTTAGTGAAAGCGATCAGGGCAGAGAAGATTTTACGGGAAAATCAAAGTTTCCTTGTTAGTAATCCAGAGCTATTAGCAACCAATTTAAGAACATTGCAAACTCTACAAGTGAATGATCGAGCTAGTGAGTATGGTCGTCTTTTAAATGAAGCGCTACAGATAGCAGCTGGTGTTCAGGAAGAGCTGACAAAATTGCAGAATAAACGTTAAAGGATTTCTTCAATAGTTTTCATCATTGCAATTTCAAAAACTTCTCTAGAGCAGTGACCATTACCGGAGGCCAACGACGAACGTTTTTCACCCAGTCCAGATCTTTGTAGCGCCCATCCAGACCAACAACGGCTACCCAATTACTTTCTGCTTCACCTTGTTTTCCCTGTTCCCAAAGTGCGGCTGTTAAGGCAGCCCGCACATCTGGAAATTGAGGATACTTACGGACGATATTGCGCATGGTGCGAAGCGCCTCTTGTGTCTGACCCGTTTGATAGAGCGCAAGAGCGTAGTTGGCACGAGCAAAGGCAAAGTTAGGAGCTAATTGGGCTGCCTTCTGGTAGTCAGCTATTGCCTCATCCCAGCGTCCCTGTCCAGCTTTAGCATTACCCAGATTGTTGAAAGCCATTGCATCCTTGGGGTTGAGTTCTAGCACTCGCTTGTAGTCAGCTATTGCCTCATCCCAGCGTCCCTGCGCTTCCAACGCCGTGCCGCGATTCAGATAGGGGTCAGCCGCATCTGGAGCCAACTCAATGGATTGATTGTAGTCAGCGATCGCTTCTTCCAACTTATTCTGACTAACCCGAGAATTCCCCCGATTACTCCAGCCCACTGGATTGTCTGGCAAAAGCTCAATCAGTTGAGTCCAGTAACTTTCAGCAATTGGGAAGTTCCCTAGCTCAGTAGCTGTAAACGCTTTCTGCCTAAGATCATTCAGTCGCTGCACCTGAGCCTCATTCAATTCAGGTATCTGAACCTGCGCCATCACAGGTTCAGCTGAACAAAAGACCAGCAGTACACACAGTAAAGTCAGAATCCAGCGAATCATATGAAGGATAAAGGATGAAGGATAAAGTGTGAAGGATGAAACTTTGTCTGCTGCCTCTACACAGGTGGGGAAATTTAAGCTCCCACCAAAATTTAGTGGAACAATCAAAGCCAATCAACATGTAAACTCTATAATTTTTTCATACTTCATCCTTTACATCTTCATCCTTTGTTCAAGTCCAGTACCTTGACAAAACGACCGGCTAATGGGTACTCGAAGTCCGATTGTTCTCTCATCGCCGAAAGACACATGATCCACTCATCACATTCCTGCCAAGGCCACGCGATCGCAGCCCCACCTCGTGCCACATACGGTGGACGACCAACTACGGGCAAATCATGTCCTGAAGCGTGGCTATAATCTGGACGATAGGAGTCTTCACACCACTCACCAACCGACAGTCCAACTAAACCAAAGGGGTTCGCCGCTTCTCTACAAGCTTCGGGGTCGCTAAACTCATAAAGTAAAATCTTTTTCTCCAACGTCTTATCATCTGGAAGCTCATTACCCCAGTAGAATAACGTGCTAGTTCCCCCCCGATAGGCATACTCCCACTGTGCTTCAGAAGGTAAGCGAAAGCCGAACTTTTCCAGGAGTACTTCAATTCGCTCTCTGGTTAAAGAAGCTGGCACAATATCATCGTCATTTTCAGCAAACTCGGAAACAAAATCGTCAGGCTCAAGTTCAAGATGCTCTTGGGCAAAAGTATTTAAAATCGGGAATCGAGAAATCAGAAAAGGCTGTACACGAACTCTATGCACAGGCCGCATGAAATCGCAACTATCTAGAGAGGGACTTTCTTCATCAATAAGTCTTTGCAGCAGCTCTTGTTCTTGAACTGAAAAGCCCATATTAAACTGACCACCAACAATCAGGTTAAATTCTAATCCCGTTGGCAAATGCTTAAAGGTAGGAATGCGGAGTGATGGCTTATCAGTGTAACTCAACGTGTATTGGTAAACATACTCACCCCGAAGTTGCTCCTCCAAATCTCGTACAACAGCATCCTGCTTATCATCACTTAGGTCTAACCATAGCTCCAATTGTTCTAAGGTAGAAAAATTGCTTTTGGTTACTGTCATAAGCTGTTCATCCTTGTAGATTGCACCCTGTGTTTAATTGGTTGAGCCGTCAGACTGGGAAAATTAAAATTGGAGAACTCACAAATTCTATTCTTCTAACTCCTGACGCCTTCGTTCTCCATCGACACCCCTGATTACTATTAAATGTTTAACATCTTAGTTAACTATTCATAGCCCAAGTGCTTGCGAGCAGCAGCTGTTGCCACACGCCCACGGGGTGTTCGGTGCAGATAACCAATTTGTAGTAGATATGGCTCATAGACTTCCTCTATCGTTTGAGCATCTTCTCCGGTCGCCGAGGCTACTGCCTCTAAACCGACGGGTCCGCCATTGAATTGTTCAATCATGACACTCAACACCAATCGGTCTGTCCAATCCAAACCTTTGGGATCTACATTAAATACTTCTAGTGCTTCTGCCGCTGCTTGTTGGTTAATCGGCGCAATGTTCTTAACCTGAGCATAGTCCCGCACCCGTTTCAAAAGTCGATTGGCAATTCTAGGTGTGCCACGGGAACGACGGGCAATTTCCTCTGCGCCATCCTGCGTTACTGGTGCTTGGAGAAGAGAGGCTGTTCTCAGTACAATTAGACTCAGTTCATCTGGCTCGTAGAAGCGCAGACGCTGAATCAGACCAAAGCGATCGCGCAATGGAGAAGTTAGAGAACCGACACGCGTTGTTGCCCCTACCAACGTAAATTTAGGCAATGGGATACTGCGGATGCGGGCAGTCTGACCCTTACCAATTGTGATATCTAATCGATAGTCCTCCATCGCTGGATACAGCAGTTCCTCGGTCATCCGCGTCATACGATGGATTTCGTCAATAAACAAGATATCCCCTGGCTTCAGATTACACAGGATACCCATAATGTCTCGCGGACGCTCTAAAGCTGGTGCTGCCGTAATTTTGCAATTGACTCCCATCTCCGTCGCTAAAATCAGCGACATTGTCGTTTTACCCAATCCCGGCGGGCCATACAAAAGCAGGTGATCCATGGACTCATTTCTGGCTTTCGCCGCTTGAATCGCAATTTGCAGGACACTCTTTAATTCTTTTTGTCCAATGTAGTCCGCCAACCGTTGCGGTCGAATATTCTCTTCTTGGCTGCCGACTTCGTCAGCCATGGCTGTTGCTAGCAACAGGTCTGTGTCTTCTGCTTGTTTTTTGTGGGCATTATTACGGCGACCCTTGGTTTTCTTGGTTGACTGCGGTTGCCGCTCAGGTTCTTGAGACTGTTGTCTAAAGGAAGTTATCGCCATGATCAGGAATAGGGATTAGGGAATGGGGCATGGGAATTTTGCTTTCGAGTTCCCAAAATCTTGTCTAATGAACAATGAACAATGAGCAATCACCAAAGCTTATGCTTGCTAAACGAATCTTACCTTGCCTGGATGTGAAAGCTGGGCGGGTTGTTAAAGGTGTTAATTTCGTTAATCTTCAGGATGCTGGTGACCCGGTGGAACTAGCACAAGCCTATAACGATGCGGGAGCTGATGAACTAGTGTTTCTGGATATCACCGCCACCCATGAAGACCGGGACATTATTATCGACGTAGTATACCGCACGGCAGAACAAGTATTTATACCCTTGACAGTAGGTGGTGGTATTCAATCCTTAGAAATGATTAAACTACTGTTACGAGCTGGAGCCGATAAAGTCAGTTTGAATTCAGCTGTAGTACGTAATCCAGACTTTATCAATCAAGCCAGCGATCGCTTCGGAAATCAGTGTATCGTCATTGCCATTGATGCCAGACGCCGCCAAGATCCATCCAACCCCGGTTGGGATGTCTACGTGCGAGGTGGACGAGAAAACACGGGTAAAGACGCCATCCTTTGGGCAAAAGAAGTCGAGCAACGCGGTGCAGGGGAACTGCTAATTACCAGCATGGACGCTGATGGAACTCAAGCTGGATACGACTTGGAGCTGACGCGCACTATAGCCGAACAAGTGCAAATTCCCGTCATTGCCTCCGGTGGCGCAGGAAAGTGTGCTCATATTCATGAAGCGCTTACTGAAGGGAAAGCCGAAGCCGCTCTTCTCGCGTCTCTCCTGCATTACGGGCAACTCACGGTATCACAAATCAAAACTTATCTGGTAGAACATCAAGTCCCCGTGCGGTTGCTGTAATACGTATTAGTTATTTCTTGCGAAATTATCGAGTTTTGCAATTGTGTAATACATAGTTGAGTTGTGTACACCGGTCTAGCGGTTGCTAGAATAGATTCGCTGTTACATTTCGTAAACTATGTTGATAGCTATTTTAATATTTGATGTTGCTTTGGTCGCTTGGTCGCTGCATCTGATGCAGGAAGCCTTCGATACCCAAGAATTCTCGCTGATGCTAGCTGGTACACTAGTCGCGCTGTCAGCCGCTGCCATGTTAGTGGTTTATTTTCTAATGAACAGCTACGTAGGTTATATTACTCATCTGGCTTAATTGCCTAGTCTGTTCAACGCCTAGGCGTGAGACTTGACGAAACCTTATAATCTAAGGCATTATAGAAAAGCTGTACGGGGTTATAGCTCAGTTGGTAGAGCACCTCAATGGCATTGAGGGGGTCAGCGGTTCGAATCCGCTTAGCTCCATTTTTAATGGGCGTACAAGTGAACCTATAAGGATTGCCAACCTGTCAAAAGTAGGCAATTCACTACAGATATTTGTGTCGATTTTGAAGATATTGGCTACATTGATAGCTATCTATAGTTAATTAAATAGTGATACGCGTTAAATCGCACCCACCTTGAGTAAAAAGGGGGATTCCTCATTAGAGGGGTTAGGGGTTGGTACTCCTTGTTCATCCCTCTCGTTAACGACCTCACCCTAGCCAGCTAGGAGGGAGTTTTTAATGCACTCTTATAGGATAGGTTTAAAAAACAAGATTTTCAGGATGAGTTAGGAGCCGTTGAAGTTAATGCCACACTTCAGTGCTCAGTCTCAGACAAAGGGGCAAGTACCTCTAGATTACTCAAAACTGTTTTAAGGACATTGCTATGCAGCCGGAACAACAACAGCGAATCATGGGCTACTTCATTGAGGAGGCAAAAGACCACCTCAATACTATTGAGCAAGGTTTGCTAAGTCTGCAAAGCACCATGGAAGACACTGAGATGTTGAATGAAGTCTTCCGTGCTGCTCATTCCGTTAAAGGTGGAGCAGCCATGTTGGGGCTCAATAGCATTCAGCACACAGCTCATCGCCTCGAAGACTGCTTCAAAGTCCTTCAAGAGTCACCAGTAAAGCCAGACGGTCAGCTAGAATCCCTGTTTTTACGAGTATTTGATACCCTTGAAGCCCTCATCGAACAACTTCAAGGTCCGTTTGGTCTGACTGAGGAAGTTGCTACTAAGATTATGTCAGAGGCTGAGCCGGTTTTTGAGGAACTCAACACTCATCTAAAAGAACTGGTCAAGCAAGCAGAAAGTTCTACCGTTGTCACAGCTGAAGCGCCTAGGGCAACAAAAGTTCGAGAACTCGAAGAAACAGCACCGCTATTACAAACAACTCAGCTTACCCAAGAAAACACAACAGTGCTGCCAGCAACCTTTAAAAGAGATGTCCTCATTGAGCTGCGTGAGATGTTGCAGCTGTTTAAGCAGCAGGACTCTCCGGAACACCGTCAAACGTTGCAAACTCATTGTGATCGACTGGCTAAGCTTGGTGAACAATTGGACTTGCCGGGTTGGGGCGAGTTGCTAGAAACATCTAAGGCAGTGATCGCTTATTCCCAAAATTCCTATCGTCAACTAGCTAGCCTAGTCATCAAGGAAATCAAACAAGCTCAGGAATTAGTCCTAGCCAACCGCTCGGTTGAAATTACTCCCAGTGAACAACTCCAAGCCCTAGTACCAGCGCCTGCCTTTTTTGAAGAGATAACAGCTTTTGATCTCCAAGATCAAGAAAGCCTCCTGACAGACGATACGGATTTCGAGGCAGAATTCACAGACTACGAGCCGATGAAGGCAAGTGACAATGCGGCTGCCGATGTTACCTCAGCGACTAATCCCGTTCACAACCCACACCTCCACATCCAACATGACACAGAGGAGTTGAACTCACAAACCCGGAGACAAGAAGAACTTGTCACTGAGCTAGATTCCCCTATCCCAAGCCTTACTTCTGAGTTCCAAAGCTCTGCAATGGAGCTTCAGTTCGACTCGACAAACATTGCCTCCCGACTTACCGACTTCAGCGATCCAGAAGTTGGCGTGGCAGAACTCAACAGTCTGGCAGATATCTTTGAAGGTCAAACGCCTGATCTCGATCAAACCTGGCAAGAGGAGGAAATTATCAGCTTGGATGACAAACCCTTTTCACAAAAATCAGAAAATTCATTCAGTTTGGACAACCAAAGCGATTTTTCTGACTTCATTAATGATATTGATGGCGTGGACATGCCAACATCAGGGGCAACCACTAGCGATGACTTGATGGGTTGGTTTGGCGATGATACCCCAGAAGATGGTATTTTTTCCTCCCAAGAGTCAACAGACTCACTCTTTGATGAGCCTCACCCGAAAACAACACCAAGCACAACCAATAGCGCCGCTTTAGAGAGTTTACGAACATCTGACTTTTCAGACTTGCTGTTTGAGGCTGATAGCCCAGAACCACTCGCTACTCCAAGCACCAATGCGGATGAGATAACTAATTTGTTTGGTGACAGCTTTTTTGACGAAGACAGCTCTGATACAAATGAATCGACTGATTTAGATGCCGACACACTAGCGGAACTACAGCAACGGGGCGATGACCTGTTGGCTATGCCAATGGCGGAGGAACTCGACTTTTTAGCAAACGGTCGAGACTTTTTGAGCGAAGGGTTTATAGGAGACGAGAATGGCTCGTTCGTCTTTGAAGACTCATTTGCCTTAGAACAGGATGACTGGAGTAATGAGGAGAGCCGCTTAGACGAAGCTGCCTTTGTCGGCTCAGAGTTGGACTTGGGCGATTTCCTGGAAATTTCTGATGTCTCGATTCCTGAGGGACGTTTAGCGCCTAGTGATGAACTATTAATTGACGACAAAGAAACTGATTTTGACTTTGATGACTTGGCATTGGATGAGTCACAAGAAGACGTTTTATCCCTAGACGCGCTGAATTATCCTGATAACGGACTATCGGCATTGAGCTTGGAGGAAGAGGGTGAAAATGCCCTGGATACTGGAGCTAGCAACTTAGACTGGGATTTCATGGATACACCTACGGTTGCCCCAATAGCAGAAAGCGAAACGGATAGTGAAGCGATCGCTCCTTGGGATTTGTCCAGTTCATTTGAGGAAACGGCGCAAGACGAGTCGCTTTTGGATTGGGATGAGCTGAACTTTGCTTCGCAAGATATCGATTTGGCGGGGATAAACCTGGAATCTCAGGAACTAGCAGAGCTACCAGCCACAGCGTCAACATCTGACCTTGATTTGGATTTAGATCAGACTCCATCAACCAATTTCTTTGATTTTGATGAACCGAGTGATGGGGATGTAGAGGATTTGTTTGGGGATGAGATACTCCCAGAGGATTCTAACGCCGCTACTGCTAGTTCCTTGGCAGCGGCTTCACTAACGCCATCACTCGAAGCGCCCGGCGATGTTGCCTCTAATTTAGAAGTCTCAGACGATTTATTTGAAGTAACAGCAGATACAGAAGCCCTAACGTTCGATGAGTTTAACCTAGACTCTCTAGATTCTTTAGAAGAGTCGGAGATAGTCGATTTAGATGCCTTCAATGACTTTTTTGATACCGATTCAGAAGCGACCGAGACCTCTGCTAGCGATCGCTCCCTGGACTTAGAGTTTTCTATGTTTGGGACTTCTGCAACAAGTGATGCAGATAGCACAGAGGTAGCGATACAAACATCAGCTCCCGAAGCAGAAGCGGAGGATTTAGCCGCGCTGTTGGGTGGCGAAACGTCAGTAGATACAGATGCTTTAGACTTGCCACTGATTGAGGCGGATGCTCTGAATTTTGAAGAGGATTTGTTTGCCAACGAACAGTCCTCACCAGCGTGGGACTTGGGGATTGAGGAAGCAACAACAGAAGCCCCAGCCCCGATGTTTGACTGGGAACTGTCTGAGGAGTCTCCCAAACCTGCCTATGATAGTGCTGCCTCTAACGTTGAGGAAGCCAGTTTACCCATGTCGGATTTAGACGCGCTGTTGGGAAGCGAAACGTCATCCGACATAGATGCCCTTGATAATTTAGAGGAGAACTTATTTGACACTGAGACACCGTCCCTGTGGGAGCTAGAGTCATCTGATGGAGCAGCAGACGCTTTGCTGGATTGGGAAGGAGCAGAGGCTGAACAGACAACAGAAAATCTAGAAGATTTATTTGATACTGAGTTAGATACGGCTCCAGAGGAGCTATCGGTGTCAAATTTGCAAAACTCTGAGTTTGATGATTTGGAGGCAATGCTGGCTGGTACCCAAGCGATAACGTCGTTAGGCGCGTCGGCTGCGGTTCCTACTGCTAGCTTGGCATCCTCAGACATTGATGTGTTTGATGACCTCGAAGCTCTCCTAGGTGAACAGATTCCTGCTGCCGCTGAACAACCTCCAGCGCCTGTCAAGAGCACGGCTGTTGATGCAGACATCGTTGAAGACGGGTTGGGAGAAGACTTGGAGAAACTGCTGGAGCAGGCGGATAAGGCGATAGGTGGTCCACCAATAGCTACGCCTAATCAGGGAGCCACTCGCCCTCCCATTCGTCAAACACGCCAAACTAGGCTGTTCGAGCAGACGATGCGGGTACCGATTAAGCACCTCGATAGTCTCAGCAACTTAGTGGGAGAACTGGTAGTCAACCGTAACAGCCTGGAGCAAGATCAAGAACGCCTGCGGCAATTCCTAGATAATTTATCGCACCAGGTATTAGCCCTTAGCGATGTGGGTGCGAGGATGCAGGATTTGTATGAGCGAAGTCTCCTGGAAAGCTCTCTTTTGGCTAGTCGGCATGGTTATCGCTCTACACTCCATTCGGAGGATTCATCACACCAGAGTCATTCGTCAGGTGTAGAATACGATCCCTTGGAAATGGATCGATTCACGGGTTTCCATTTACTCTCCCAAGAGATGATCGAGCTGATTGTGCGAGTTCGGGAGTCAGCCGCTGATATCGAGTTTTTGGTGGATGAAACTGATCAGGTGGCGCGGATGCTGCGGCAGATAACGACTCAGCTGCAAGAAGGACTGACGCGATCGCGCATGGTGCCTTTTGACCAGACAGCTGACCGTCTGCGCCGTGCCGTGCGGGAAATTTCCCTGAAGTTACGCAAAGAAGCTCAGTTGAACGTTGAGGGTCGAGAAACCTTGATCGACAAGATGATCCTTGAACTGCTCTATGACCCGATGACCCACTTGGTCAACAATGCCCTGACTCACGGAATTGAGTCACCAGAGGTACGTAAAGCGGCTGGAAAACCACCGATTGGTAAAATTACCCTCCGAGCTTTCCATCAAGGGAACCAAACAGTGATTGCCATCTCTGATGATGGGGCAGGTATTGACCCTGAACGAGTGAGGAAAAAGGCGATCCAGCAGAGACTCATCAGCCCAGCTGAGGCGAAAAACCTGACTAATTTGGAGTTGTACGACTTTCTTTTCCGCCCTGGTTTTACCACTAAGGACAAAGAGGACGAATACGCAGGTCGCGGCGTTGGGATGGATGTGGTACGTACCAGTTTGTATGAAATTCGTGGCTCAATTCACATTGACTCGATTTTAGGCAAAGGCACAACCTTTACGATTCGTCTGCCCTTAACCCTAAGTATTGGTAAAGCGCTCTGTTGCCTGAGCGATCGCGCCCGCCTTGCTTTCCCGATGGATGGTGTGGAAGACATGATGGATATAGCCAGCGATCGCGTTCAGATCAATTCAGAGGGTCAAACCTGTATCCACTGGCGTGATACGCTACTACCGTTCCAACCTCTCTCTGAGCTACTGACGTACAATCGTCACCTGAGTCGGGGTACGGTCTACGGCGGCAAACGGGAAGACGACTTGATTTCTATCGTGGTGTTGCGCAGTGCCGGTAACTTCATTGCGATTCAGGTCGATCAAGTCCTGGGTGAGCAGGAAATTGTAATTAAGCAACTCGAAGGTCCAGCGCCGAAGCCAGTAGGCGTCGCCGGAGCAACCGTCTTAGGAGATGGTCGGATTATGCCTATAGCTGATGTCCTGGAACTGATTGACTTAGCGATGGGGCGGATTCGGAAAGATGGTGGTGTCACCCTCTGGGCAAGGGAGGAAACATCTGCTCCTATTCCAGACGAGGCACCAGAGGCGAAGACGGAACCCATGGTTCTGATTGTGGATGACTCGATTACTGTGCGTGAACTGCTCTCTATGACCTTTAGTAAATCGGGTTATCGAGTCGAACAAGCCCGTGATGGTCAGGAAGCCTGGGAAAAACTGCGATCGGGTCTACCTTGTGACCTTGTCTTCTGTGATATTGAAATGCCGAGAATGGACGGTCTAGAGCTGTTGTCTCGGCTTCAGAAAGACGACAATCTCTCCCATCTGCCGATCGCTATGCTTACCTCTCGCGGTGCTGACCGACATCGGCAAATGGCGTCTCAACTGGGAGCTAGGGGCTATTTCACCAAGCCCTATTTGGAAGAAGTTCTGCTGGATGCCGCTCAGCGGATGATTAAAGGTGAGGTACTATTTAGCGCCAGCAGTAATGCTTGAGGAGTAAAGCAAGAGCCTGTAAAGCCCCTCAGCCTGAAGGTTCGGGGGCTTGAAGTCAAAATGCTACCTATTGATCTTTCCTTTTCTTCAAAAATTGAGCACAGACTAAACGTACTCCAAAACCAACACAGTTACAGTTAGTGCTGCAATATCTGTGAAGATCCCTCCAACCTCCCCTAAAAATGAGGGATTACAAATTGCTGAATCTCTACCGGAGTCAACTGTTGGACATTATTGAAAACCCTAATTGCACCAGCTTGTTTAAGAATCTCCTCATAAGCCTCACGGCGTTCTGGCGTCTCCTGAACGTGGGGCGGTAGAATGCCAACGCCAATCCAAACCCGTTCGGGCTGAAGCGTTCTCGCCCTTTCAACCGTGTACATGTCAGCAACAGTGTCTCCCACATAGATGACTGGCATCTCAACATCAATTCGATACGGTTGCTCTAGCTGTTCTACCGTCGCCAACAGACCCGTAGGGTCGGGCTTACCAGGAGCATCTTCCATTGCAATGAGTACTGGCGTCGCTAAACCAAGGCGTTTTATGAGTGCATAGTTAGCTTCATCCCTTGTGGCACCACTGAAAAAACCCCAGAGAATCCGTGCGTCTGTCAAACTCTCTAGATAGCTAGGTTGTAAGAGTAACGGTTCTGTACAGATATATCCTGTCCAATTTTCAGGGTCAACGCCTCGGTATCGTGACTGAAAAAAGGCAACGAGGGTGTCATAGTCGAGAGCAAATTGCACTCGACTATGACCCTGAGACTCATAGAATCGGTAAATTAGCTCCTGTGAAGCTTCCCAATCGTTATTCCAGACGCCTTCTGATTTCAGGCGATCGATCTCTACCGAAGAAGGGCGGTAGAGTCCACCAGTGAAATGCTCCACTGTATCTGCAATTGCCCGTCGATAAGAGCCACCAACATCTCGAATGACGCCATCAATATCGAAAACCACAATGGCAACATAGTTTGAAGTGATTGCTTTTGAATTTAGATGAGTCACTTTAGGCTACACAAACGGTTATCCACATTACATCATTTTCGTCAGGGGGAGCATCCCGTTTTTGCAAATGTACCTCTGTAGGAGCGCAAGTCCTTGCACCCCTACCATGCTAAACAAAAAAATTGGATGACTCCCTCGTCAGGTGCTTAAGCTGTGCAGTGAACTACCTACACCTCTGCTAGCGCAGTAGGTGTAGGCTTCCCAATTCAGTGGGAACTGCCTCTGGCATCATGGATTTTTTACGTCTGATGTCTTCGGTCTTACGTTCCCTCCAAGGGCAGCAGCGCTGGTTCCCAACGCCAAAAGTCGCAAACCTTCGTTTTTTATATTTACTGCTGCATTCATGTCCCTGTCGTGCTGTTTTAAGCAGTGAGGGCAGTCTACAAATCTAATATCTAATGATTCATAGCCCTTTTGCAGCACTGGGATGGGGTGTTTGTTTATTTACGGTAAGATTACTACAGAAAGTGCTGAAAACTCAACTCCGCCTCTCCCTAACATCAAAAAGCCCTCAGTATCGGTTAAAGGGCATTTCTTTTTAGCCAACAATTGGGGAGTGTCACTGACCCTTGCGGGTTCAGTGAGAGCCTTCTTGCTGAAATAAGGTAAAATTTAAAGATCATAAAGTAATTTGAAGCAAGCCTGGATACCCTTGGAGGTGTGATTGTCGAGATTTATTCTAAAAGTTCTTTGGTTGGACGATAATGTGGCGCTAGCCGTTGACCAAATTGTAGGTAAAGGTACTAGCCCCCTGACCTCTTACTTTTTCTGGCCTCGTGCCGACGCTTGGGAACAGCTGAAAGATGAACTTGAGGCCAAGCACTGGATTTCTGAAGGTGAGCGGGTTGAGTTGCTCAACAAAGCTACAGAAGTCATTAATTACTGGCAAGAGGAAGGTAGAAATCGTCCCATGTCGGAAGCTCAATCAAAGTTTCCGGAAGTGACGTTTACTGGCAGTGCTTAATCCAGGGAAAAAGTGAAAGGCAAAATCTGCTCCCCTTTTTAATTAAAGGGAAGGCAAAAGAAAAGAACTTGTTCTTTCTTTTGCCTTTTTGTTTTTTATAGAAAAATAGTTCAGGAGTTCACAAGAAACCCTGGAATGGAGTAATTATAAACTCCTATTAGCAAAGCAGCCCCAAAGGGGCTACTTGTGTATTCGGAACTTTTTTTAGACCATTCCACCAGCCGCTTGAAAACGGGCGCGCGCCCTTTTCAAGGCTTGATTAGCCTGGATTTTTTCCTGACGATTGTCACTACCCTGGACTTGATCGAGACGAGATTGGGCTTGTGTAAACGCCGTACTCGCCGCTTCCCGATCAATTGAGTCGCCCCGCTCCGCACCGTTAACGAGAATCGTCACTTCGTTGTTTTCGACTTCAGCGAATCCACCCATTAACGCGATCGCCACCCAGTCTTTCCCAGGACGAACTCGCATTACACCAATGTCCAAAGCCGACAAAAGTGGAGCGTGACCCGACAATATACCCAGCTGACCCGTAGTGCTAGGCAGAATTACTTCCTCAGCTTCAGAGTCCCAGACTGTTTTGTCGGGAGCAATTACACGAACAGTTAAGGTCATCTGTTAGTTATTTGTTGTTAGTTGTTAATTGTTTGTCAGGTGGGCATTGCCCACCCTACTTACGTTTTGATGACTATTTACCGGACTTGATTTTCTCGGCTTTGGCGATCGCTTCGTCAATGTTGCCGACTAGGTAGAACGCCTGCTCCGGCAGATCATCTAGTTCACCAGAGAGAATCTGCTTGAAGCCCTTAATCGTTTCTTCCAGCGAGACATACTTACCAGGAGAGCCCGTGAACACTTCCGCGACAAAGAAGGGCTGTGACAAAAAGCGCTCTAGCTTCCGGGCACGAGCTACCGTAAGTCGGTCATCTTCAGACAACTCATCCAAGCCCAGAATCGCGATGATGTCTTGAAGTTCTTTGTAACGCTGTAGCGTTGCCTGGACAGCACGAGCGGTGTCGTAATGGTTGTCACCCACAATATTGGGTTGAAGCATTGTCGAAGTTGAACCCAGTGGGTCTACAGCTGGGTAAATCCCTTTAGCTGCCAAGCCACGAGACAACACCGTTGTTCCATCCAAGTGAGCAAACGTCGTAGCGGGTGCCGGGTCAGTTAAGTCGTCTGCTGGCACATAAACCGCTTGAACCGAGGTAATGGAGCCTTCGGTTGTCGAGGTAATGCGCTCTTGCAAATCTCCCATGTCGGTTCCCAAAGTCGGCTGATATCCTACCGCAGACGGCATCCGACCTAGTAGCGCTGATACTTCCGAACCCGCTTGCACAAACCGGAAGATGTTGTCGATGAACAGTAGCACGTCCTGCTTGTTGACATCCCGGAAGTACTCAGCCATCGTCAGAGCAGAAAGACCAACCCGCATTCTGGCTCCGGGTGGTTCGTTCATCTGACCGTAAACTAGCGCGATCTTCGATTCGCCAGGATTGTCTTTATTAATGACCCCTGACTCGATCATTTCGTTGTATAGGTCATTTCCCTCGCGAGTACGCTCACCCACACCGCCGAACACAGACACTCCACCATGATTGGTGGCAATGTTGTTGATCAGCTCCATCATGATCACGGTCTTACCGACACCCGCACCGCCAAACAGACCAATTTTGCCACCACGCCGATAGGGAGTCAGCAAGTCGATCACTTTAATCCCGGTTTCAAAGACAGAAGGCTTGGTTTCCAGGTCGGTCAGTTTAGGAGCAGGTCGGTGAATCGGGAATGTCTCCTGGGCATTGACGGGACCTTTGTTGTCAACAGGTTCACCCAGCACGTTGAAAATCCGACCCAGAGTAGCAGTGCCTACTGGTACATTAATGGGGGCACCTGTGTCTACCGCTTCCATACCGCGCACCAGCCCATCGGTGGTACTCATGGCAACGGCTCGTACCTGGTTGTCACCCAGGAGCTGCTGCACTTCGCAGGTGACGGAGACATCTTGTCCGGCTGCATTCTTGCCTTCAATTTTCAAGGCATTATAAATTTGCGGCATCTTGCCGCTAGCAAATTCAACATCGACAACAGGGCCGATGATTTGGGTAATAGCGCCAATATTTGCCTTTTCTGTGGTGGTGACCATGTTCTATTTTGTGAAGCTACCTTTCAAATACTGGTAAACAGTCTTTACATTTAGAAATCTCTTTCTACAGGTTACCACTGAAAGGATGCTGAATCTGTTTGAAGATTTACCCTACTTATTTGAGGTTCTGAATCGGGTAATACTTATTTCTCGAACGAAGATACGGTGAGTGAGAGACACGGTAGCGCGAAAAATTTGATCGCAGTATTCTCTGCGTCTGTTGTGTCTATCTGTCACCTTAATCTTGGAAGTTTTAAGGTGGGCAGTGCCACCGTTTCCTCATGGGTTGAATTGCAAGATTTGGTAGGCACTGCCCACCCTACGTTTAATTTCGTCTGTTGCCTACTTGAAGAGGGGTCAGATCCCTTTCCACTTCCCTTGCTCCAGAAAGGAGTTGAGCCGTTACATTTTGGGGATTCGCCAACAGCCTCCTGACAATTGCCGCCCTTGTGTGACGAAGGATGTCACTCTAACTCTAAAGAAGCGACTTGTGATTCTTCCTTAACTCGCCGGATGGGTAGATTAGCAATCAATGCTGTTGCCCGTTCGTTGCTATCCAAGGAAAACTCCAACCCCTCTTGATCGAGCTCAACGTAACGAGAGACGACTTCCAATATTTCATTGCGCATCGCCTCAATCATTTTAGGGGTGAGGTCAGCCCGATCATGGGCAATTACCAGTTTTAGGCGGCGTTTGACTTCCGCTCGACTGCTACTGGCACCAGTCCAGGGAAAAAGTCGTTCCAGAAGATCGCTAATCATGGCGCTCATAGGGGTGGTGGATATGCACGGTTAGGAGTGGGAGATGTTGAATGTCACAAATAGCTGTGGGGTAATGAGTGGTTTGAACTTCAAAACTTAAAGCTGTGAACTTAACCTCGGAACAAGCGACGGATACGGTTAATGATGCTGTCGTGTTCTGCCATCAAGTCAAGGAAGGGAATTTTTTCGCCTTGTAAGCGCCGAGCAATGTTGTTTACGGCTATTCCAGGCAGGGAGATGTTATCTGCCAATACCAAAGGTTCACCCCGGTTGCTGGAGACAATGACACGCTCGTCGTCGGGTATGATACCGATTAAGGGAATAGCAAGGATTTCTTGGACATCCTCGACAGACATCATCTGATTAGCCTGCACCATTGCTGGTTTGAGACGGTTAACAATCAGGTGAGTGCGTTTGATGCCTTGCGCTTCCAGTAAGCCTACAACCCGGTCAGCGTCTCGTACAGCGGCAATTTCTGGCGTAGTGACAATCAAGGCTTCCTGAGCCGCGGCGATCGCGTTTTGGAAACCCCTTTCAATTCCTGCTGGGCTGTCAACTATAACGTATTCATACTTCTCAGCTAATGCGCCCACTAGCTTTTTCATTTGGTCAGGGCTTACGACTTCTTTCGTCCGGCTTTGAGCCGCAGGTAGCAGTACCACTCCTTCTTGCCGCTTGTCTTTTACCAAAGCCTGTTCTAACCGACATTGACCCGATAGGACATCAATGGCTGTATAGACTACTCGATTTTCCAGTCCCAGCAGCAAATCTAAGTTTCTCAAACCAAAATCTGCATCGACCAAAGCAACTCGGCGACCCAATCGTGCGATCGCCATCCCTAAATTAGCAGTAACAGTAGTTTTTCCCACCCCTCCTTTTCCAGAGGTGATGACAATAATACGACTCATGTATTCAACGCAATGTTGGTCTTAGCAAAATCAGCCGCTCTGGCGATACGAATCCCCTCAGGTGCCACATAAGCAACCTCAGGATAAAACTGAGATAGCGCCTTTTCCGGTGCCCTAGCTACAGCATCAGCAATCCGTAGCTGAGTTGGTTCCATTTGTAGTGCCATAATCCGACAGTTGCGATTGCCATTGGCACCAGCATGAGCAACCCCACGTAGACGCCCCCAGACGAAAATATCGCCGGCTGCGACTACTGAACCGCCCGGATTTAAGTCTCCTAATATAACAATAGTGCCAGGATGGCGAATCTCAATACCCGAACGAACAGTTAGTTGCAAGTATAAGGGTTCTGCAAGTAACTCGGCAGGTTCAGAAGGCGTTTGATTAAGAGAATAAGTGGGAGGTTGTTGCTCCACCGAGTAACCAGCGGCAGCAGCAGCAACAGCGGTTTGCCGTCGCGTTGTGTAAACTCGTACAAGTTGTAGCTGGACTTCAGAAAGGGCATCTGCGATCGCCTGTAGCTTTTGTCCATCGAGCAATCGGTCTTGAGCCATCAAATGGACTATCGAGTTGGCTTGCCAAAAGCGCTCACCGGCATTGAGACGATGCTTTAGCTGCTGCCATAAGTCAGACCAGTTGGCAGCACCAGGCATTTCTGCTTCCGGCGGGAAGATTAACAGCAGTCGTTCCCCCTCGCTTTTCAAGCGAACTTGTACCTGGCTATCTACAACCAAGTCGCTTTGGGGAACCGTTGAAACTTGTGTATGCTGGGCAGAATCAGAAGTCATTCAACAACAAGCTAAGCATCGGCAGCAAACGACTAGAGTAAACGACATAGTACCCCAAGAGCAAGTTCTGGTGGAGAATTCATTGATGGGAAATAGGAAATTAGTTACTGGATTTTAGTTATTTCTCCTATCCGCTTACTCCCTAGCCTCTAAAGTTTTTGGCTTCTAGCGCAAAAACTTCCAGCGCCAGGAATAATTTAGTTGCAGCTGAGAAAGCTTCTTTGCTCGCTTTGAGAGCAAGTTGCGTCAGACTAGATTTAGGAATGAGGTGCGATCGCCTTTCTTGAGATTTTAAGGAAGGTTAGGAGCGCAAGCGATCGCTGATACAGTTCAGGACGCTAGATGGATCACTAGTTAAAAGAATCGATCCGTCAGGCAATATCGCCCCACCCAAGTCCGCTCCAGTCAAGTCCGCTCCAGTCAAGTCCGCTCCGCGCATGTTGGCTCCCTGCAAGTTTGCCTCCCGCAAGTTTGCCCAACTTAGGTCTGCCCCCTTTAAGTGAACATTCCTTAGGTCTGCCCTCCTTAAGTTGGCTCTTGTTAGGTCAGCTCTCTCTAGCACAGCGTGTTCAAGCTTTGCCTCACTCAAGTCTGCCCCCTTTAGGTCTACTCCACTCAGGATTTGCTGACTTAGGTTGACTCCACGAAAATCCCGTTCTTCTAATGCATAGAGGTTCAGCAGTTGCTCGGAAGACATGTTTAGAAATCTCAGCTTCCGTAGCAGATTTCTCGTTTTATTGGCAGCCGTAGGAGCTGAAGATTTGTAATAGATGCCTTGCTCTGAGAATTGCATACCTTTCGTTCCTAATGAACTGACGGTGTCAATCCTCAGGGATTCCTCTTGGATATTTATTGAGCTAAATCCTGAAAAATGGTGAACTTAATGGCACGAAACTGTGAACCTTATCAGCTTGAGGCATGACGTAGCTCTGACGACCCTGTGACTGAAATCAACCCCTGATGTGACCAAAATCACAGGTATAGCGTTAGGGAAATATTCGTCCTATCAAATCCGGTTAAATGACCATACCCGCAACGGGGAGGGAGCAAGATTTCTTCCGCCCCTTGCGGGAGAATGAGGGGGTCAATCGGATTTATGCAAGAGGTCTAATCAAATCCTCGTTTTTTGCTAATGGCAAACAGACAACTAGCAATTAGGATTAGCAATTAGCCACTAGCGTTGACTCAGCCGCTGGTAAGTCGTGACTAAGGCATCAGCATCTCCCACATTGCCAGGGAATAACACCACCGGCAAATTAGGAAACTGGGGATGGTCAGCAGGTGTCCGGACAACTGAGCATCCGGCGATAATCTGACCCAGTAGCCGCGCTGACCTTAGAGCAAGACCAGTACTCAAGACATCGTTGGAGGTAATGCCTCCCTTACTAATTAAAAACCCGATATCCGATGGCAACCGCCGCACAGTATCCATCAATAAAGCGGAAACAGCTACCCCAAACTCCAAACGTGTTTGAACATCATTGAACACCAGTTCCTGACGACTGGTATAAACCACAGGTGTCTTCCCATCCGCATGAATTTCCTGGACACGTTCTGTGATACTTTCCAGTAGCGCGTCTCGTTGCACTTGTGACTCATCTAGCAAATGAGCTACATCTATCTCGACGCCTACAATACCTGGTGCTTGCAATAGACGCTCTAACTGTTGTGTTGTCTTTTTAACATGAGAACCCACAATCACAACTCCAGGCTTCCCTTGCCGCACATACTGAGCCATATCCGCTGCCGCCACTGGCTGAGCACCAAGACTGGCAAGAGACGTTAACAAGCTAGCGGCACTACGAAATAGGAAGTGTTTGCCCTGGGCAGCAGCCGCTAGGACATCTGCAGCAAACTTATCTAAATCCGCTTGAGTTTCAGCATCAACAACACCACACTGATTGTCGCTGAGATTCTCAAGGCGTTCCAAACTCCCACGACGAATATCATCAAGTAAAAATCGCTCTACAGACTTAGCCTGGATACGACCTTTGGTTTTCTCTTCTACATAATCTGGCAAATAGCTGTGGTGATAGCCAAAAACTGAGTCACGAGCAAACTCAGTTTCATGCACAGGCGTTGGAACACCATCAATTATCAGGTAATGCACACTCTCACGGGTAATTCGTCCCCCTTCAAAGAAAGCAGGGACTAAGAAATGGGCGTTGAAGGGTCCGACTTCTTCGGCAATTGCGTCTGTTTCCACCGGGTAATGCCCCCGCAAGGTTGAGTCAGAACGACTAACAACCAGGAAATCCTTAATTCCCTCAGCTTCCAAAGCGATTTTGAGGTTATGGCAGACTTCTCTTGTAACAGTGGTGGCTTGCTCCGATGTGAGTGCTCTTGTATTGGTCAAGACAAAAAATATCGGTGATTCATCGCCTAGTCCCAACCGTAATGTCTCTACATCCCAGCGTGTCAGCAGTAGGCAGCTGTGAACTGTTTGGGAACCAGTGGGGTCATCATCTAGGACAATAATTTTGGGCTTTGTAGTCATTTTTTAAATCTGGGCTTTGTCATGCTTCGTTCTGTTCGCTTATCCCAAGTTAGTTTTCCTTGGTTTGGCAGAGTTGACTAAAAGGCTGAAATCAACAGGACTGCCATTACCAATGATATTTTGAACAATGTAAGCATAGAGAGCATCTTTATTTGTTTCCGAAACACCATCAATTAAATGAATAGAACTTACAAGTTTTTGATTTTCATAAAAAGTTTTGTGAAATGTGTTGAGCTGCTCTAGTGACTTACTATAAATCCAAAATATTAGTGCTGCTACTATTTCTATAACAGTTCCAGCACTGGTAGAGCAAACTAAAATCGCAATATTACCTTGCGAGGAAAAAACAATGATACCCGTAGCAAAAACTATAAAGCCTAGGCAACAGACAAATATGGCAGTTGAAAAAACATTCCTTACTTGTTGTTTACAGATAATATAGGCTTCCCTTAGAAGAGTTAGATTTCGTGTAATTAACGCTAAAACATCTCCTTGATATTCTTGAAGGAGACCTAAGTAATTGTCTATTTCCTCTTTCAGTTCCCTTTTTTCTTTTATTGATTTTCTTTTTTCATAAACACCGAGTAAAGTAGCAAGCCCTATAGCAAATACCAAAATAATTACCATAAAGGCAATACTGGTTACTATAAGTGAGCTGACCGAAAAAGGGTCTGTCAGAAGTTGCATTACTGTTTGATATTTCCTTAAAGCACATAAATTTTATATCAGAAACCCCACTCAGGATTAACCCAGGTGGGGGGATTACATCAAGTTCAGCACAAATATCTCAAGCGGATTGGGGACGGTACAGCTGTCAGGGGTGGACTGGCGAGACAATCAGCACCGCCAATGCCTTCAGTTTTCAGGATGACTTCGCAAGCCTTGGCGAGTTTCTTCAGACGTGGTGCGAATTGCCAGTGACGCGATCGCGTTTCCTCTTCCCGCTAGCTCAATTGCGACTGAGAGTAAGATGCGATCGCTTCCCACTTTTCCGTTCCCTTCAAAATATCCCTATGTACTTAAGCTAAAATCCAATTTTCCAGTTGTAGTTCGGGATGCGATCGTAGTGACGAGTGTTGTTGGTTACCAAAATGTAACCTCCTGCAAGCGCAACACTAGCAATTAGTAAATCAAAATCAGCTATGGGTTGTCCTATGCAACGGAGTTCTGCCTTTAATTCTCCAAAACGTCTGAGAGCAGTGTTGTTTAAAGGTAAAACAGGTAAGTTTTGAATAAAAAATTCTGCACGAGCTAGATTTTCTGTAACCCGATTAAAATTGTATGCGCCATAGTACAATTCAGCTACGGTAATTACACAAATACTAATCTGATTCCATCCTACTTCCCTAACCCTCTCCCTAACGGACTGACGATTTCTGAGCCAATAGATGCAGGTATCTGTATCAAGTAAATAACTCACAGGATATATTCAGAACTAGAAACAATACGGCTTTCATATATATCTTTAATAATTTCCTCAGTTGTGCGCTCATCTTCCCAAGCACCAAATTTGTCTATAAAATTTTCAAGCGGATGAGCTGCTGGTGATTCTTCAGGCTTTACCTGTCTGTGTTCTAGCGTCGTCAGTTCTTGTCTAATTACTTTTTGAACTACTTTTGTAAGTAGCGCTTCAAAGTCGGCTAATGTAAGAACACTAATAGCTTGGTTGGGATTGAATTGTGAGTTTTCCATAAATACATCTATTGCTCCTTAAGATTGCTACTCCCTCCATTATGGATAATAATGCTGATGCGATCGCGCTTTACTGACACTGTCCTAAGAGAGCGATCGCTGGCTAGGATTTGAGGTTCCTCTGGCAGGCGATCAGGCTAAGGTAACGAAGGGAAAAGATAGAATTGACAATATCCAGCTACAGTCAGGTAAGACGATGACGACGCAGCGAGTGACGATTGAGCTTCCTGAACCTGTCTTTCGCCAATTGGCTCGCATTGCCGAAGCAACGCAACAGTCTGTGGAAGTGCTGGCTGCTCAAAGTGTGGTTAGCAATCTGCCACCCTCTGTGGATAACGCTTCAGCAGAAATGCAGCCGGAGTTGTTGAAGATGCAAAACCTCAGTATTGAGGAGTTGTTAGCGATCGCCAATGCTCAGGTGGAACCAAGTCAGTACGAGCGTCATGTTGAGCTATTGGACAAGAATAAAGAAGGTTCGCTTACCTCCGAGGAACGGCAGGAACTGACGGACTTACGGTTAGCTGCGGATCGTTTGATGCTGCGTAAAGCCTATGCTTGGTCTGTTCTACGCTGGCGGGGACATCGGATACCTCCTTTGAAGGAGCTATCTGCCGCGCTGTGACCATTTCAGAAAAACTACGTCAGCAAGTTATTGTCGCAGCAGATTATCGCTGTGAATACTGTAAGACATCCTCCAGGCTGACTGGAACACCACCAGTTATGGAACATATTCTCCCGCGATCGCTTGGAGGAACAGATGAGCGCGAAAATTTGGCTGCATCTTGCTATCGTTGTAATGAGTTCAAGGGAGCGAAAACTCATGCTGTCGATCCTGAAACGGGTCAGCTTGTAGCGCTATTTAATCCCTGGACACAAACTTGGACGGAACACTTCGCTTGGGTTAATGGTGGAACTCATATTGCTGGACTCACGCCGACAGGTAGAGCAACAGTGATGGCTTTGCGGCTTAATAATGAGAATGTCGTTGAGGCACGAGCGATATGGATTGAAGGTGGATGGCATCCACCAACGGATGACTAAACTCATAGAGCGAAGTGATCGCATCCCTACCTCCTAGGTTCAAAAGTGCGATCGCTCACATCAAGCGGTCTGGTTAACCCATTCTTGCCTCTGCCTAAGATACCAATCCCTCAACCTTAATCTTGGAGCCTTCTGGGTACTTCTCAACTTTGATTTCTGTCCCTAAACGCTCTCCCAGAACCGGAACATGGCTAATGACTCCGACCAATCGCTCTTGCTCACGTAAGGATTCTAGAACCTGAGCAACGCTTTCTAGAGTTTCTGCATCCAGAGTACCAAAACCTTCATCAATAAAGAGACTGCCCAGCTTTGCTCCTTTGGACAGTTTTTCCGAGAGTGCCAAAGCCAAGCTAAGGGATGTAGCGAATGTTTCGCCACCGGAGAGAGTTTCTACTCGTCTAGGTTCTCCTCCACTCCAGTAATCTTCCACCCAGTATTGTTTCTTGTCATATTTCAGAGCATACCGACTATCCGTCAAATCCCGCAGCAGTATGGTTGCTTGGGCAACTAACTCTTGTTCAAAATGCTCCAGGATATAGGCTTGAAATTTGTCAATTTGCAAATCTTTGGACAAGGTACGGTAGGTTTCTTCGTCTTTCTTCTTAGTACTTAGCTCCTCTTGCAGCTCTTTGGCTTGCTTGTGCTTGTCTACGGCTTGGACAATCCATACTGAAAGGTTGTTGAATTCCTCCTGCGCTTGTTTACGCCTTTCATCAGTCGTGCGAACAGCTTCCTGACGTTCAGTTATTGTCTGTTGGTCAGTTGTTCTTCCACGAATCTCGTCAATTTCTTGCGTAACACGGCTTTTCAGATCGACTTCTCTGTCCCGATGGTCGTTAATCTGCTTTTGCCACTTAGCCTGTTCTTTAGGCAATGCTTTGGCTTTTAAGAATAGCTCCTCAGTGAATTTTACTTCTTGCAAATTTGCTAACCAATCAGTATTGCGTTGCTTATGAAATTCACTGGCATTCTCCAAATCCTTCCCTGCTTTCGCAAGAGCTTCTTTAGTTTGAACAGATTTGTCCCGAGCAGCTTGATGAGACTTGTTTACCTCATTGATTCGATTCGTCAAGTCTTGCTTATCTCGCTCAATCTCCTGAGATAATGTGTTGTAAGGCTTACCTCCAGTAAGTTTATTAAGTTTGGCAATAATCTTCTGAAGCTCGCTATTTTTTATATCTACATTCTGCGTTGCTTCCTGATGTTGCGATCGCTTTTCCTCCAAACTTTCCTGAGCCGATTTAATTGCTAATTCAATGTTTTCTAACTCGGCTGCTGCCTCCTTGTGCTTGCTCAAAGCCTCATTATGCTTCTTATCTCTTTCCTGAAGCGTTTGATGTTCCTGCTTTAGCGCCTTTGCCTCCCAGGTATCTTCTTGCAACACAGTACTAATTTTTTGCTGCAATTCGAGCAGATGACGCTCCCTTTCTGCTAAAGCTTGCCGACATTTTGCTTCTTCCTGTGTACGTGTCTCTAGCGTGGCTTCAGCTTTATCCTTTTCCGTCTGAAATTTCTTTCGGTTCTCTTCTGCCTTATTTTTACGCTTTTGTAGAGGTTTAATGTCTACTAAGGATGATTCTGGCAGAGGTGGCAGCAAATGGACTTCAGGACAAATTCCTCCACAAACTGAGCAAGTATCGCCCGGTTTTAGAGAGCGTCGCAAGACAATAGCAAGGTTTTGTTGCTCTATCCTCGCGTTTTGGGCTTCGGCTTTAGAGAGTGCAAGGCTTGCTTGTCGCAACGCTTCTTCCGCTTGTTCCAAACTCAACACAGCACCTTGGAAATCTTGCTCTGCTGCTTGCAACTGTTGGATGGCGGTTTCTAGATTAGTGCGATCGCTTCCAGCTTCCCTCTCTATTCCTTCCCATTGGATAAGTAGAGGTGCGGCTTGGTTTAGCTTCTCTAGGCGTATTCCACCAGGAGAATATTGGGAAAGTTCCTGATTGACTTCCGCTTGAGCATCGCTTGCTTTTTTTAATATAGCGTCAGCCTTTTTGACATCCTGCTCTTTCTGAGCTAAAGCTTCTTTCTTTTCAGTTACGATTCGCTCTAACCGTTTTAGTTCATTGGCAACTTGACAACGTTGTTCTTCATAAATTTTGGCAGCATTCAGAGCTTGCTCACGCTCCTTTAGCTGAGGTTCAATCTCTGCTTGATAGGCTTCTACCTCTTTCAGATTCTCTTGTTGTATCAAGAGTGCTTGCTGCGCCTCATTAAAATTCTTGCTGGCATCTTCAGCAGCCTTTCGAGCCTTATCATGTTGCTTTCGAGCCTCTTGCACTAATTCCCACTTTCCTTGCAGACGATCTGCAATTTGAGCCTGTTCGAGTCGTTGCTTGAGTTTCTCAATTTCAGGTATTTGCTGATTTAGCAGTAAGATTTCCTGTTTTAGAATTGCCAACCGTTTGATTTGTTCAAACAGTTTTTTCTCTGCTTCCAAAGCTGTGCGTGCCTGCTCAAACGCTGCATCCAAATTGGGGATTTGTTGCTTAAGTATTTGGTGCTGGTGGCGCTTCTCGTCCAGCTCATCAGTGGCTGGTACTTCTAAACCAGCAAAGCGACTCTCAATTGCCATACATTCTGCCTTGAGAATATTCGCTTGCCTTTCCGCCTTTTCGCGCATTTCCCCAAAGATTGTGTAGCCAGCTAGCTTTTTCAGGATTTCCCGACGTTCTGAATCTTTTCCTTTGAGAAACTTGTCAAAATCGCCTTGAGGAAGCAGGATGACTTTGGTAAATGTGTCAAAGTTCATCCCCAAAATCTCCTCAATTTTGGCTGTTATCTCTTTTTCCTTTTGCTCCCCTAAAGGTTCCCACTCGCCATTTTGCTGCTTGTGAAGTGTGAAGGTAGGCTGAGAACTCTTAGCACGATAAACCCATATACGAGAAACTTGATACTCCGTTTTATCTACTTGGAAGCGTAACGATACCTGTAATTTTGTTGCTCCCTGACTCAACAATTCTTTAGGTTTAGTTCCCCGCGCTACCTCACCGTAAAGTGCTAAAGTCATGCCATCGAGTAAAGATGACTTGCCAGCACCAGTTGGTCCAGTAATGGCAAATAATTCTAGTTTTGAGAAATCAATCTTTGCTGTGTTACGAAAACTGGTGAATCCTTCCAACGTTAGCTCAAGCGGACGCATCCTGAATCTCCTTATACATTTCCTCGAATTTCGACAAGACGACTGGTGATGGGGTAGTTCCCAATCGTTCCTGGTAATAGCGGCGGAACTCTGCCACTGGATCGAGCTGTTCCCAATTGCGACTCTCTTGGACAGTTGACTCAGCTTTTGGGTAGTGCGACTCTATACAAATCACTTGGTCGCAAATCTTACGAATTCTGTCAGCTAGCCCCATTTGAGGCGTTGGTATATGGACGATCGCTTTCAGATAGCCTGGATAATCGCGGTATTCTTCTAATGTCTCCTCCAACTCCCGAACATTACATTCAACTTCTTTTAAAGGTTTCCGACAGGGGATGGGTATGAATTCTGGATTTTTGGCGGGACAACCAGGCTCAACTTCGATAAGATAAAAACCTTTTTCTTCCCCTGCTTCTCCAAAATCCACTTGAATGAGGGAACCTGAATAGTAGGTAGGAGCAGCAACTGGAATCCTTTGGGATTTGTGGATATGTCCGAGAGCGATGTATTGAGCTTCCGGTGGAAGACTTTGCCCAAAAAGGGCGTAACCGCCTTGGGAATGGTGAGGTTTTTCTGAGTTGGCTAGCTTCGCACCATCAATGGTTAGGTGAGCCATGAGGATATTCACGCTATCGTCTTTGAAAGCGCTTGTTAGATCGCTCAGCAAGTAGGAAACAATTTCTCGGTAGGTGTCGCGTTGCTCTTTATCGTCTTTATTCCAGAGTTCATCCGGATCTAGTAGCCTGCGCTCATTGGCGAAGGGCATTGCACCAACCCGTAGCTTGCCACTAGGAGTATCGAGAGTAATCACTCCCCCATCTTCTGCGATACGCGGCTTTCCTAAGACGTGAACTCCTGCAATCGATAACAGGTTGGCGACGTTATCAAGCCGAAAGGCTGAGTCATGGTTTCCAGCAATCGCAACCGCAGGAATCTTGGCAGCTTGGAGGTTACAGAAGAATTGATAGGCAACTCGTTCGGCTTCAACTGAAGGGTTAGGTGTCTCGAAGATGTCTCCTGCTACTAATACTGCATCCACCTCAAGCGCTTTAGCTTGTTTAAGAAGCTCATCGAGAGCATATTCAATTTCGGGGGTGCGATCTTTGCCTTTGAGATTGCGCCCCAAGTGCCAATCGGCAGTGTGAATTAAACGCAAAACTTTTCTCCTAGAGTTTTTTGATCTTGGATTTGATGCGAGTCGTTTCTTCCTGACTCACAACCACTTCTTCCTTGCGAGTGGCATAGGCAGGGAAGGGGAAGTTAATAAGAATTGGGGCTGGCACTTCTGGTTGATGGACAAACATGGTGCCGGATTTGAGGAATAGTGATCGCTTCCGACAAGAGCCAGTTAAAAAGTTGTATTCTGGACGTTCAGCCTCAGCAGAATCTAAGCGCCCAACGACTCGGATAGCAGCTTGTCCCACCACTCGACGTTCCACTTCCGAAGCCGTTTGCTGTGCGCCGATGAGGATAATGCCCAATGAACGCCCTCGTTCAGCGATATCCACCAGCAAATCCTTAATCGGCGAACGTCCATCGCGAGGAGCGTACTTGTTCAGCTCGTCGAGTACGATGAACACAACAGGTTCCCGTCCCTGTTTCTCTTTTTGAAAAAACAGCTTTTGCAGCAGTACGCCAACAACGAATTTTTGAGCGCGTGCCCCTAGCTTGTGGATGTCAGCAATGGTGAGTTGAGCTGGTGATGAGAGTGGATCGAGTTGATATTTGGCTATTTCGTCAGGGGATAAATCGCCCCGAATTAAATGACTGACTTCACTGCGAATACCCCACAGACGACGAATCATTGCTTCAGCCGTTGCGATCGCATTGCGCCCTAACCACCGATTGTCTGTATCATTGAGAAGCTTGTCTTCTAAAAACTCAATCAAATCTTCAAACGTTTTCACGAAGCGCCGCTCATTTTCCCCAAACGGCTCGACTTCCAAATGAGCTTTTGGTTTCCCTTTGGGGTCATTGCGATCGTTTTCCTCTGCTACTCGTGCCAAGCGCTCCTCTACAGTCGTTACGAGGTAAGATAAATTGCCTCGATCCAGGTCTTCGCCCGTGAACAGGAAGCGGAAAAGGCGATCTCGGCACAACTCCCGAATACTCCACAAATAGACAGATATCCCCTCTGAACGTTGCTCTAAATCCGAGTCCACATCCTGAGTGTTCTTTTTCGGAGCCGCACGGAAACTCACGCTCTTAAATGGGGCTATTGGTAATCCCATAACAGCGTAGGGGTTGTTTCCGTTCTGAGCTTCTGGACTGGCGTACTTTTTATTCAGCTTGTCTAGGAAAAACAGATCTTCACCCTTAACGTTAAAAATCAACGCTTTGGTGTTGGCTTGATAGGCTCCAAGCGCTTTAGAGTTGAAAATTGCATGGAGCAAGAACAAAGCATAGGATGTCTTAGTGGCGACTCCGGATACCCCGGAGATATTCACATGAGCGCCCTTTGTCCCGTCAAGGAAGGAGAAGTTGAAAAAAGCTGCGTTGCCGTTGTTCATGATGCCAGCAGGGACGGGAGTATCCATACTGTCGAAGTACAGAGCGCTATCTAACTGCTTACCCAATGCCAAATGTACAGGGTCACCCGGCTGCGGCGGCAAATATTCTTCTGGCTCAATTCGCGTTACCTGGACGTGGGCAACGTAAGATACATTCACAGGCATCATGCCGGACTGGGCTAAAAAGGTGTCTGTATCGAACTGCGCTCCCTCATATTGGGTGCGAACGTAGTCCACAACACCGTAGAACTCAGCGATTCCTGCACCATCCGGTCGCAAGGATTGCACTTGAATCACATCATCGAGCCGTAAAACTTGACCCGGTGAAACGGCTACCCAAAACTCTAACGGTGTGGCTTCTTGGGTACCCAGAACGAAGCCGATGGGATTGGTCATAGTGATTTTAGAGTTTGGATTTCGGATTTTGAATTGTCATTAGTCTTGATTGACGGTTGGCTAAAAGAAGCGAGAAAAGCACGCAAACGTCGTTCAATCAACGCTTTATCGCCCATGCGCCGCCCTAACTCTCGCTCTAATGCGCCAACGGGAGTGAGGTTTTGGGGGGCGCGGGGGTCTCGGCAAGGATGGGAGGCGTACTGGGGAATCAGATAGCTGGTTAAATCAGCAATTTCTTTGGCTTTGTCTATAGGAACTTCGCTGTATAAATCTAATCGGACAATGCCGTGCAGGTCGTGGTAGCCCAATTGTTTTGAATTTAGATTCGGTTGACCAGAGCGCAAATACCAGCTCCAGTGGCGCTTGGGATTGCCTAGTTCTCCAATTGCAAAAATTGGAGTTCGTTCTCCTAGCTCTAACTCTCTTAGGAGAGCCGCATAGTCCCCCATTGGTGACAAGTTAAGCCAGAGTGATTGTTGTCAATGAGAGAATATACTTAATTTTGTCTTACCGAGAATGATAATCAAAGAGAGAGGGGAGGGGCAGAGGAGAGCGCAGCTCTCCTCTGCCCCTCCTGTACGATTA
>DATNPH010000204.1:0-18355 GCA_036703315.1 Coleofasciculaceae cyanobacterium | reverse complement strand
CACCAATTCCAAGCCGTTCGATAGCTAACCCCTTGAGATTTTGCGTAATCAGATAGTTTCATGCGGTAATCTTATCGACCCGTGAAGATATTACCGCATTTTTCTACAAAATTCTATATTATGAGGAAACGAGAATCATACCAAGTTGCAGCCGTTAATAAGCTAATCGGCATTCAAGTTGCACAGAGAGAGGCTGGGGAAGCTGGGGAAGCTGGGGGAGAAGATTATGCAATTTAAATGCACATCAGCTTAGTAAGATACCGTTGGTCAATTCACAACAGGCTTGACCCCACCCCGCAACGGGCAGGGGAGCCGGACTGTATTCCTAAGCTTTTGATTGACGGATTTCTTGCCAGAGAGCTTGGTACTGCTTAAACACCGGCTTGGGTAAAGGCTGAAGAAACTCACTTTTGTCGAGAACTGATTCACTCGGCACAAGCACGGGATTGTCTCGGAGTTCGTTGGGCAAGTCAGCCGGATTCAAACTTAGTATGATCGGTGAAGCGGCTGGACTGAATAGAGAAATTTGACGGGCTGACTTGGGTTGCCAACAAAAATCAATCCATTGATTCGTGAGAGATGCGATACTTGTGTCTACATTGGACTGAGTGGCTCCAGAGGTTGGTTGCACCCATATATCTGTCCATAGAGCTGTCCCTGACTGGGGAATCACAGCTTCAATTTGGCGGTAGCTCGACGCAGCAGCCAACACGTCGGTAGACCAACCAACTGCAACCCAGGTATCGTCTAAAAGCAGGGGTTGTAGATAGTTTTTAGAGCTGTAAAACTTGACCTGTTTATGCAGTGCCAGCAGTTCTTTTTTCAAGTTTTTTACCTGAGTCAAATCCTTGATATTGTAGGAAGACTCAAGTTTTTTCAACGTCAGACCAATTACTTCTCGCGGCTGATCTAATAGAGAAATACGATCGCGCAACTCAGGACGCCATAAGTCACTCCAATCCTTTGGCTTCCAGCCCAAATTCTTAAACTTGTCACGGTTATATGCAATGACGGTAGTACCCCAGCGGTAGGGTGCCCCCCACACTAGCCCAGAGTTGCTCAACTGACCTTGACGATCTCGTCTCACGATGTCTTGCCAAGGGCGTGGCAATTGTTGCCATCCTTTTAATTTTCCTATATCCAGCGGTTGAATCAGCTTCTCCTGAATCGCTGTTTCTAGCCAATAATCCCCTAATGTCACTAGATTAGCGATCGCTGGCGTCTTACTGCCAAGGAAAGGGAATGACCACTGCTGCTGATTATCTTGTTTTTCAGTTTGCCGCTTCCAGGCTTGTAGGCGTGTGAATAAGTCTTGTAACTGTTCTTCTATATCAAACTTGAGCGTAATCGGTTCGTTCAATACCTTAGGAAATTCAGCCCGCAGTTGAGCCGGTATCGATTCTTTCAAAACCCGAAGTTTCAAAGACGCCTGCTGATTGTTACACCCGGATGCCAGTTGACCTAGAGCTAGGGCACTGGTACCTACTAGAAAGGCTCGTCGTTTCATCATGAGGAGTAGGAATTTAGAGAATAGGGGCGTAGGCAGCTGGGATAAAGATAGCCTTGAGGCTCATCAAGACTTTTTGTCCGGTTTCTACAGACGGCATCAGACGCGATCGCAAACCTTGGCAGAGCATCTCCTTAGAATTAATTTGTGCGATGTCAACTTTAATCCCACTAGACCAGCTTGACACAAATAACCTAGCCCTTAGGAAGGAGCGAGAGGTACTACGCCAGAGAGGTTTTCTCCAAGTGAGGAACTTTCGCCCCACTGCACTAGGCTGTGACAAGGACAAAATTTGCTGTTTTTGCTTACCTGATAAGGATTCCACCCCCAATTTTGGATAAGAGCGTTCAACTTGACTTCGCAAAACACTAAGGTAAGTTCTGTGCGTTTTCCCTATGCCTGTGTAAGCCTTAAAAAAATACCCAAAATCAACCATTAATTTTGATAGTGACGGAATTTACACCAAAGATAGAGAATTTAGCTTGCAACCAACAAATTAGCAAAATTTTTGTCATTTTCTAGACAGCCACCCAGCTGCTGTCGCGCACAACGAATTTATGAAAATCTCTCTTCCGTACTCAGCATTCACCACGCCCTATTTTTAGATTAGTAGATCTTTGTATCAATTTGTCTACAGCCATGAAAGCAATTACCCTAGATTTTCGCCTAGAATACCCTAAATTTAATAGGTTCAAAGGATTTTGCAGCGACTGGGTGAATTAAGTATATTTACGGATTATCTGGGTCGTAAAGTTTTCTAAATTTGACCCTAGAAATAATGAATCAACGCTTTTTTTAGTTAAATTAAGCGAATAGTTAAATGAATCCGCACTCAAGGTGGATTTCATTCTAAAGTGACTAGCATAAAAGAGAACTAAGTTTGGGTAATTGGGAATCGCATGGATGCAGTTCAAAAGCAAATCATCGCTCTAAGTCACAAGATTGATGGACTCTATCAAATAACTGAGGAACTTAGTAGCAAAGTCTCAGAATCTTTGACTGAAATCAAACAGACGCAACGTCAGGAAACTGAGTACTCTGGGTTATCCACAAACGTCAGATCGTACACCTCTCGTAGTCAAAGCCTTCTTGACTCAGTAATGGAGCATAAAGATGTCCTGGTTGATGGCAAAAATGACATGACAAATTTGTCTCAAAACGGTGAAAAGGCTTTGTCTGCTGATATTCAAGTCCAACGCCTAACGGCTCAACTTACAGCGGCTTACAATCGCATAGCTGCCTTAGAAGAACAGTTGCTAGCTCGGAGAATCCACTCTTAATCTGCCAAGTGCTGAGCCTTCAGGATCATTCATTAAGCGAGTTGGAGCTAAAGCCACAGCTTTACTTGCCTCCAGAAGGTTTGCCTCAAGTCAGTGTCGTATTTGTACGCTTATCGCCACAAAGTTTTTCTTGGTCTTACTTACTAGTACCCCCAAACACAGGTAGAGTGTACTTACACCGAGATTAAAAACTAGCTTTGTGCCTAGTGCAATCGGTCTTTTACCATTTTCTCTAACCAAACGACTCTCGCTAACTTGGACGGAAATTATATTAACGTTGGCAGTATTGCTCTACTAAAGCTTCAATAGCTTGAAGTAATTGAACGAAGTTCCAACCTTTGTAAAGTTGAGCGGCGATCGCACATCCTCCTGCACCAACACCTTCTTTGACATATCCCTGCTCATAGGCTTGCAGCTGAGGATAACGAGACGTAGCAAAACTTAACTCTGTTGCCAACAGCGGAACATTACCGATCTGTTGAGCTAATCCGACCGTGTCGCCTGTCGGATCTTCTACTACCCAGCGGGTTGTTCCCACAACAATTTGTTTCGGTTGCCACACTAGGCAATCTTGAATAGCAATATCTGTTACTGATTTGACTACTGACGCTCCACAGGGAAATGGTAATGAATCTGACCCTTGAAGACTCGCAACCGTTTCCCTATGATGTGTTTGCTTTGCCAACGCTTGCGCCAAGGCATAAACAGCCAGCATTTGTGTCCCACCAGCAAGCAAGACCCCGCAGTTGCGACTTGCAGCGATCATCATACCCGCTGCCACGATTTGCATAGGGTCTCCCACTGCCGCTACCAGCTTTAAGGGATCCATTGATGAGGGGCAGAGGGGAAAAGTTTGTTGAGATTCCTGGGTTTGAATTGAGAAACTCTCCTGCTCTCTCCCTCCCCCACACTCTCTCTCCCTCCATCTCCTCAGCCCTACCTGCACAACTTCCCACTTTTGGGCATGATTGCAGCGAGGGTGGCTGCTATTGACCTTACCAGCAGCAGCAAAGCCCAAGCCAGTAAGAATACTGAGTGCCGTTGTGGTTCCTCCTACCACACATTCGCTGATAATCAGATAGCCCCCATCGGCAGCAACGGCTAGCTGTTGCCCCCACTTTAAGCCTTGCTCAAATAGCTGTTTTACTATTGCCAAGGGCATAGCGTCTCCTGAAGTGAGGCATTTAGCAGATACACCACCCAAGTCAATTGCTGGTACGGCAGGGGGTTGGGGTAAACCAGCGTTGAAAAGATAGACGGGGAGGTCGAATGCCTCCACAACAGCACGGGAAATCAGTACTGGTGAGGCTCCTGCCTCCAGCGGCGGTAGGGGATATTCAGGCTTGAGGGCAACTCCGTTAACCAAAAATTCTGCATCAGCGATCGCGGTGTATTTACGTGAGTCCGGTGTTGCACCGGCAGCAGAAATGCCAGGGATTAAACCCGTATCAGTAAATCCTAAAATGCAAGCAAGTATTGGTGGGCGTCCCTGATACTGTTGCAACCACTGATGCCCTTGAGTCAGTTGAGTATAGATTTGAATCATTCACCCATCGTAGTCCAGCAAAACTTGCACCCAATGTGGCGGTCGGGGAATCGGGTTACCCAAGCGATCAAGCAGGAGTAAAGCCACAAGATGCACAACGAATAGATAAACAGCATTGCTGATCACAATCATTACCACAGCGACCACTTGAATTAGATACAGACTTGGCTGAGCTAGCAATCCTAGCCTGGCAAACCCCCACTGAGTTAATTCTGTAATCTGACTCATCACATAAACCCAGAGATCTTCGCCCAAGAGTAGCGAGAGTAGCCAAAATCTAAAAAAGAATCCTAATGTCCCCAGCACTGTTCCCGTAAAAATTGAGAAGAACCAGCCAGATCGACGTCTCCACATTGCTCCTAGCTGAACGCCCATCAGACCATAGGGAATGAAAAAGAGAATGCTACGGGTTGGTCCCATTAGTACCGACAGCAATAACCCTGAAACCAGCGCTGCCATCCAAGAGGCTCGGTTTCCCCAGCGCAGGTAAACCAACGCGATCGGCACCGGAAAAAAAATCCGCCACACCGGTCCTAGGGGAAAGTAATAATTAATTAGCCATAGCAAGCTAGCCGTACTAGCAAGAAACGCTGTTTCGACCATCACTAAAGGTGGGATGGGCTTAGGTTGTAGACTTTCTCGTTGAGCGTATTCTGAAGGAGAACCCATTTCACCTAAAGGTTCTGTAGAGGTAGGGTAGTCCTCGTCAGCGGGTAAGGTAGTTGTTACCGATGACTGGGGAAACTGTTCAGTTTCCGACGTTGAAATGGGTGGAGATGCATCTTGACCAACTTCATCAGCTGTGTCAAAGTCTTCACTCGAAGGATCAGCTTCTGATTTTAAAGGCTTGTTTTTAGTCTCCTCAGAAGAATCAGGGCGAGAAGCTTGGGCATCATCAAAGGAATCGCTCATGCAGATTTACTAAACTCTTAACCAATCTTCAACATAACAGCGGCAGGAGTTCCCTACTACAGGTGTACTCCTGTATAAAACCCATTCACCAAACCGTTGGCTTAGGGGCGTCCAATAATAAAAATGTCTTTAGTAGGAGCAGGGCAAGATTAATAAGCTGATGTGCCTTCAAGTTGCATCATCTGATTGCCAAAGTGACGGATGCACTCTAAATGACGATTAGCTTATCTAGAGCATCGATTCAGTAGTCACGCCTATCAGCTCTTGAAAGGATGGGGGAGATGGGGAGATAACTTCTGTGTTTTCTCTACTTTCCCGATCTTCCCTTCCTACCCCGCCTGTTTCCTTATCGATTAGTGTCCGCCTGAAGTGGTGGCTCAGGTTCTACGTCTTGAATTACCAACACCGAACAGGGAGCATGATGTACCACGTAGTTACTCACACTCCCCAGTATCGCTTCTGTCAATCCTGTAAGACCCCGACGCCCAACCACTATTAAATCTGCATGCCATTCTTTAGCTGCTTTACAGATCTCATGACCCGGATCACCAACTTCGTAATTTGATTCTGTTGGCACTCCGTGATTTATCGCCTCATCACAGTAACGCTTCAGTATCGCCTTTGCCTCCTCAATCTGCTTTTCGATGAGGACTTGTTGGGTTTGAAAGGATTGGTATTCATCAGTGTTGACTAGCCCCAAAGGCAAACTTACATCAAGCATCATGGGAGGCGTTGACTCACTGACGATATCGGAGCTCAGGCTACTGTGCAGCCTCATTACAGCTTTGTTGGACTGAGCTAATTCCAGTGCTGCCGCAAAGACAAAAGAGCTTAGCGAAGAATCGTCAATAGCAACAAGAATTTTCTGAAAAAGCATAAATCTTCAATCCGATAAGAGCTGTTCAATAAAATTTAAGACTCTACCCTCTAAACCCTTAGCTTAAGTGATAAGCCGCTCTAAAGCATGCACGTCAGGGATGAACATCGTATCCTGATCTCGCTTAATCAGCGCCCTCTTTTCCAGTTTTGTCAGCACTCGTGTGACTGTCTCTCGCGCTAGCCCACTCAAGCTGCTCAACTCTCGGTGGGGTAAATTGGGAATCTCAGTGCCTTGTTGTTTGAGTTTTCCCTGTCCCTCGGCTAGAAACAATAAAGTGTCTGCCACTCGTGAGGTACTATCCGACTCTCGCAGGCGAAGGCGTCGATTAACTTGACGCAGACGCTTTGCCATCAGCTGAGCTAGACGCACACCCGCTAAAGGTTCATTATGAATTAACTGAATAAAATCCTGAGCCGGTATACTGCCAATTGTTGTGGAAGTCAGGGTAATGACATCTGTTGAACGAGGAACCTCATCCAGCGCTGCCATTTCACCAAAGATTTCTCCTTTTCCGAGGATATTGAGAGTCACCTCTTTCCCGTCAAGGTTGTAGGTGCGAATCTTCGCCCAGCCCTCCAAGATGAAATACACAGAGCCACCCCAGTCATTCTCCAGCAAAATTACTCGATTTGCGGGATGGCTACGGGTAACAATATGAGAAACGGCTTTCTCTACAGAGAGCTCTGGCAAGCCTGCAAAAAAAGGAATTATATCTTTACTATCATTGCTGTTAAAGTTCATCTCGTGTGAGCTGTATCGGTCTTCCATGAAGCCAAAGCACATTGTAAACGCTGTGGATAGCAGATGCTCAACTATCCACCAAATTGAGGTAGAAAGCTTTTTCTGTTTCAACCGCTGTAACGAGAAACAGTCTGAGCAACTGAACCCTCTCAGTTCAGGTACCGCACCAACGATTCCAGACGAGTGAGAATGAAGGCTACAACTGAAGGTTTCTCAAACCTGACGGCTCTAACCCACCGAAGAGGTCTTCAATTGTTAATCCTGTCGAAGCTAGAGGCGAGTATCAAGTTGTAGGCACACACAGTTATTATGCTCTATATTGATAAACTCCATATGGCTCAGATGAAACATCCTGGATAGGTGGGTGGCTCTGGCAATTAACATTAAAGATAGAAGGATTATACCCACTCCTGTATCAGTGCACTTGTTCGGCTCAAGGATTTCACCGTGACTTCTCAGAAGGATATTCAATCTCTGATTGCTGATATTGATAGCATCCTCCCCAAGGTTGATGCCCATCTCTCTTGGCCCAAACCCGGTGATGTCGCCAAAAAGCGGCAGGTTCTGGAGCGAGTTCGTAGCTACTTAGTTTCCCAGCAGCAAGATTTCATTGCTGCCCCGGAACAGCCACCTCCTGCCAACTCAGCTTCAACCGAAATGGCACAGCAGATTGCGCAAGCGGTTACGCAAGAAATAAATAGTCTACGTGCTGACTTCCTACAGCCCTTGCAGGCGGACGTGGAAGCCTTGAGGTATGAGCGAGAGGCATTAGTTAGAGAGATTCGCCAACTGGAAGGGACAAGGCAGCAGCTTGATTCTTTTGCTCAGAAAAAGATTGTACAGCAGCAAGTGGTTTCAGAGTTGTCACAGGAGTTGATAAGCCAGTGCGCCGAAAACTTGACCCAACAGTTGGCTCAAATTTTCGCGAATTTAGAAGCTCGTTGGATGAGCGCTGAATCAGCAGCTGGGGCTATTACTTCAGCGATTCCTAATCGGGGTCACGTTGGGGGAGGGGTACAGCCACAAGATCGCCTAGAACAAGTGCGACATGTGCAATTGCAGTCTGATCAAATGCTGGCAGCTCTAGACGCTAACCAGCGAGTAATCTTCGAGGCACTACAACGCAATCTTCAGAGTTATCAGGAGTCTTTGTCCCAGGGATTGGAAAAGATGCACCGCTTAGGTGTTCAAGGGGAAATGCTATTTACAGCATTTGTGAATAGCCTAATACAGCAGTTGGGACAAGATGCCTCAACAGTGTTCGCATCATCAGGTCAACTATCTGATGTTGTTAATACAGCACTAATGCCGCAGTCCAACTCCTTGCCTGAGGCACAAATAGCGCTTCAACCACTGCAACCGTTAGAGCTACTCCATACGGAACTAGAAAATGCGACTGGTTCTGCCGAGACTCAAGGAACTATAGACTATGCGACAGCCGTACCACTAACGTCTCCTAACATGAATGATGCAGCTTTGGCAGAGCTAGGAATAGTGACGCCAGAAGCCTCTGCTGAAGATAGTTTTCACGAAACCCTGGACTCGGAAGATTGGGAAATTATCGAAGGACTAGATTTTGGAGATCTGGAGGTCGAGGCTAATGACACTGATGAACTAGACACGTTCATTCAGCTAAACATTGAGGATGCGGCGTCACTCCCCTCCCTAGATGCACCGGATACAGTAGCTAAACTACAATTGAGTTCTGACAGCCGCAGTCAGGAAATTGATGAGTTGTACCAAAGTCTGTTCGGGACAGATTCTTTGAGTGCTCCACCCCAATCAGATGAATCACAAGTCTTAACACCTGAGTTTCCTGCTACTTTCCCAAGCTTTACCCAGTTGGATACCTCACAGTCGCAGCAGGCTGCAATAGGATTTCAACTGCCAAAAGATTATCAGAGCTTCCGTACAGACTTAGTAAATCCTCTATCTTCTGAGGTTGAAGATGTTTTGTTTGAAGGACTCGCCGACCCAGCGACTGAGCGATCGCTGAGTCAACCTCCAGATGGGTCAGCAGAGAACTGGGCAGAGTCTTGGCAGGAATTATTTTCTGATGATTTAATGGCTGACTCACTCAGTGAGGCGGATTGGGCGGGAGAAGCACAGGCATCGTCATTAGCAGCAAGTGAGTTAGAAAGCCTTGAAACCATTGCTGTACTGACGGATCTATTGGAGGAGATGGATTTGAGTCACGACTCACCTTCTGCCGATAACTCAATGTCTGTTACAACCAACCCACAGATAGACTATCAAAGCTCTGAGAGTGAGTCTCGAAGTCATTTAGGAGAAGAGAACTACATCCCTGCCTCCCCTGAAGAGGATTTGTTGGTAACGGATAGATTAGAGACTCCTCTAGATAGGGAAATTAGGTTAGAGCAAAGGACATTACAGCAGCTTCAGCAAGACCTCAACAGCTTTGAGGCGTCCGAGGGGCAGAAGTTGCCAACTCAGCCAGAGCGGTTGTCGCTAAGTAGTGATTTTGAATCACCAAAGATTGCACCTGATGTTGCTCAAGGGCATCAACAAAATCCGTGGTACCCGATGTCGGAGGAGTTATTAGCTGAAGATTGGGAAGAGGGGACGCTCAATGCCTTTTCTACTCAAGAGCCTCACCAATTGGACACTGATGTAAAGGATGTCGCCGCCGCACCCATAGAAAACAAGATTTCAGATAATTCTACACGGGTAATACCAGAATCTGTGGAGTCTGATTTTGAACCGGAGTTATTCCCTTCAGAAGTACTGGAACTAGACCAAGAGAACAGGCTAAGCTTGAATACCACGGCTCCAGAGGAACTAGCGACGTCTGGAGAAGCGATCGCTCTTGAGGATGAAACATTTATTGAGCAGTGGGATGAGCCAGTCAATGGTACAACAGAGGAAATGATCGCCTCACCTGAGTTGGTGCTTGACTGGGATTCCTCTTCACAAGCAATGATTGATTTAGAGCAGGAAGGCGAAGTCAACGCAGCTAGGTCAGGAGAACCTCTGGCTCCGCATGAAAAAGCCTCGAATGAAAAGGTGCAGGATGAGTCAATACATAGTAGTCAAGATACAACTTTGCCTTCACAAGCTTTGGATAATCAATCAGATGTATCTCTAGAAGCAGCACAGCACTCAGAGCAACATAATGCAGCAAGAAATAGCGCTTTGACTCCAGAGGAGCTAGTTGATACTAATCGTGAAGCCTTCAACCCAGAGCAATCAGACAACGAACAAAAAAGTAATCGTGATTCACAATCAGACGCTAATCGGTGAATTCTCAGTTTCAGTGTCTAGTTGTAACGCAGCTACAAATGCCAAAGAAACAGCTGGCTCTATCTAGAATCGGCATCTACCACATGAATCCTGAATGCCTGCACACTTAGAACAGCTAGAAGCAGACCCTAGTAATACCCTCTGGTACTTAGGAATTGACTTCGGTACCACTAAGATTTCAGCTGTCCTCTTGAATTACTTGAGCGGTCAGCAATATCCCATTTATTGGTCGAACAATACTACAGGCATCACTAATGATGAATTAGCGACTCTAGATCCTCAATTGGCAACTCGTAATTCTGACGAGAAGTTCTTTCGTTTACCTGCAGTGACCTACATGGGAGCAGCAGCAAGTGAGCTATTTGTTCAGCTACCGGAAGCGCCAGTTGCGATCGCCTCTTTGGTGCCCACTGTGGCTAAGCAGCACGCTAGCTTATTCCTGGAGAATTTTAAACCCTATTTAAATATTGGCATTCCTTACTATTGTCCCAAACAGCATCAGTGGGAACCGACATTGCAGTTATCCAGTCAGCAGTTAGTTTCTCTGTACTGGGTTCGACGAGCATTGCAGGCACTGTTAGGCACGCTGACACCGAAGGGTGCACTCCCGGATTCGGTGCTCAGGGTAGGAGCTGTTGGTCTGAATCCTGAAACTCTTGTAGCTGCATTGGAGCAGTTGGAGGGAGTTATCCTAGGTTATCCAGCCGATTGGGGAGATACCTACCAGCTAAATTTACGAGAAGCTGTGCTAGAAGCGAAGTTGGTAAGGCTTCCAGAGCAAGTTTACTTCCTTGAGGATGCGATCGCGCCTATTGTTGCTGGTTTACCAACTTCTGACGCCAAGGCTTCCAAGAGTGGGAGAGTCGAAGAAGTTCACCCCCTTATCCCGTTGCGAGGGAGTACTCTGATCATCAATGCTGGTGCAACGACAACGGAAATTGCTTTAGTTGATTTGCCTGATCACCTGCAAGATTTAACTTACAGTGACTTTCGTGTGTATAGCCTGCCTTATGCAGGTAATGCTATCGATCAAGATATCTTTTGCCAGCTTCTATATCCTCAGCTAACCACTGAGCAATACGAGCAGCTGTCACTCAGCCATGATTTAGAACTGCCGCTACCGGGTCAACCTGACCGACAAAAACGCGATCGCCTTGTATCACAGTTACAGAGTTCTCCTTTAGGTCAAGCACTCCTCAAAGCTACTGGGTACCTGAAGCTAATTCTGCAACATAAAGAGGAATTTACCTTGAATCTGGGTACTGACCAGTGGCTCGTGACGCGAGAAGACCTAGAATCTAGGGTAATTCAACCGTTCATTCAACAACTAAATCGAGTGCTAAAGGCATTGCTGATTGAAACGGGAATGTCCGACCAAGGAATTTATCAAGTCTTCTGCCTTGGTGGCACCTCGGCTTTGGGAACCCTGCAAAAGTGGTTGCAGCACAGTCTACCGCTAGCCACTTTAATTCAGGACACTGATTCTCCAACAGGCAGTTGGGTTGCTGCTGGACTAGCAACCTTGCCTCTCTATCCCCAACTTTTAAATCGAACCCAGCAGCAGTACAGTGACTATTTTCTTGTTCTAGAACTTCTCCGAATTTTCCCCGAAACCACAGATGACTTAGCGACTCGCTCCTTTAGCATCAAAGAAATCATGCAGCAGTTGGAACGTCGCGGTTTGAATACAAGCGCTTGTTACGAGCGACTTATCCACTTAATAGAAGGTCAGCTACCACCGGGTCTGGTGCCTTCAATTGAGGAGTATACATTGCTATCTCACTCATCAAAGCAAAATCAGTACTACTCGGCGCTCACCGCGACTCCCCAACTTTTTTCTAAACAAGACAATCAGCACTATCGCCCAAATCTTCAGCAACAACGATGCCTACTCCAGTATCTAGATATCGTTTTGTCTGGAACTCATCAAAAATTCGAAGAACCATTAATTGTCAAGTTGGCTGCCCAAGAGGACTCACCTATGACTTTTGACTTTTGACTTCCAAGCGAGCGGTACTAAGCTATTCCACATTTAACTTGCCATCTCATCGCTTGGGGAAAAGGGGAAGGGGTAAGGGGAAAAGGCGTTTAAAGCAACCATTACCTATTACCCATTCCCTAGTCATAATCCAACTTAAGTGACCGACAGCTTAGTAGGTGTGGTTATCTGGAATCCAATCACTCCGTGATGGACACTCCATTAAATGATTTTTGTCAATAATTAATACGGAATTTTTACAATATCTTTAAAAACCCCGAGAAATTTTAAAGACTCTGTAAATTCTTCAGAACTTGAAGCTATGAATCGCTTAAACAAGACTAGTATACTTTTTTGCAAAAATAATGCACTTAAGCATAACAAAACAAAAGCAGGGAGGACACAGATAGCGCTTACTTGACACATTTATTCAAGTAATGCAGCTAAGTAACATAGAACACCTAACAACGAATAGCTGATATTACGACTAATGGCAGATGTAAAATTTTTTAAAGAGAGATAGAGTTTTTGACAAGTACCGGACTTAACTTACCCAGACTTACGTAGACAGCTAAAAATGGCTGTCAGCAGCAGTAGACGTCAGTGTTGGGGTAGATAATTGATTGAATTGCCTAAACAATCTGTAAACAACTAATTTCCCACCGTGTCTACCATAACAAGGTCTTCCGATTCTTTATCGGTTGAGTCATTCGTTTGGAATGACTTTAGCCAGGGGTATGCATTTCTAGAACAGGTGCATTACTCTGCTATTAGCAAGCGCAAACGCTTCATTGACATTATCGGAGCATTAGTTGGGCTAGTAATTACTGCACTCCTGGCGATTCCGATCGCGATCGCTATCCAGCTTGATAATCCCGGTTCTATCTTCTACAGCCAGATCCGCTGCGGTGTCAAGGGCAAGCCTTTCCGCCTTTGGAAGTTTCGCTCAATGGTTGTGGAAGCTGACGGGCTTAAACATCTAGTTGATAACCAGGCAATCGGTTATATATTTAAAAATCAAAATGATCCCCGTGTCACTAACATCGGTCGGTTCTTGCGTCGCACAAGCTTAGACGAATTGCCTCAGTTCTGGAATGTCCTGAAAGGAGACATGAGCTTAGTAGGTACTCGTCCACCGACTATAGAAGAGGTAATCAATTACCAAAAGCATCACTGGGAGCGGTTGAATACTAAGCCTGGAATGACGGGAGAGTGGCAGGCTAATGGGCGATCCAAAATTACAGATTTTGAAGATATAGTTCGCATGGATATTGCCTATCAGCAAAAGTGGTCAATTACTTACGATATCAAGCTGATTGTGAAGACTCTGATGGTAGTGGCGCAGAAAGATGGCGCTTATTAGGGGATTTTGAAGTTTGAGTTGAGCAGATAGGTAAAACAAATTGCCAACTATTTCAATTTAGAATGTGCAGTCTTGGCGAGGGATGAGCTATGAGTTAGAGCATTGACACCTTAACTCATAGCTCTTTTTTTATGAATCTACCTAACTGGATTACTTTTTCTCGCTTGCTGGGGTTGCCGTTTATCCTATACGGTCTGAATAACCCAACTAATCAGACGCGCTGGATCTGTTTGGCAATATTTTTGGTCGCGGCTGGAACTGATTGGTTAGACGGTTATCTAGCTCGGAAACTTAACCAAGTTACAGATTTGGGCAAGTTTCTTGACCCGCTAGTCGATAAATTTTTGATATTGGCTCCTTTATTGGCATTAATTCAGCTTGGTCAGGTACCAGCTTGGGGTGTGTTCCTAGTTTTGGCGCGAGAGTTAGCGATCGCCGGTTGGCGTGTTAGTCCTAACTTAACTGGCAGCACTAGCATTAGTGGAGCCAATATTTGGGGCAAGCTCAAAACCATCAGTCAGATTATCGCTGTCGCGCTGTTGATTGCACCTACGCCGGATACCTGGAAAATTCCCTCTCAAATCGCTTTCTGGGTATCTGTTGCTCTCACTTTGATTTCTGGTGCCATATACCTGTGGCCTCAAAAAAGCAATCCGCCATCAGCGGTAGGTAGTGGTCAGACTGCTGATTGATGGTTAGTAGCTGATTTCTCATTCATTAGCCAGAGGAATCAGAGTCTCTAGATTCTTACTATGAGTCTACTTGGTATAGACAACTCTGGAGATAAGAACATGCCTCTTTTCAAAATTGAGGATTTTAATCCTAATTATCGTGAAGAAGCCTTTGATGGTGCAGATGTCAAGGGACTTGATGTCTATGCTGGCAGAAGCCATGAAAAAATTGGTTCTATTCATGACGTGCTAGTTGATGAGACAGGACGTTTCCGCTATTTTGTCATCGACACAGGCTTCTGGATTTTTGGAAAGAGCGTTTTGCTTCCAGTAGGTCGTTGCCATGTTGATCCGGACGCACGACGCATCTATGCCTTAGGAATTTCAAGCAAAGAGCAAGCGGAAAGATTACCTGAGTACGATGATAGGATGACGGTTGATTACGACTACGAAGAGCGAGTACGGCGTGTTTATCGCACTCCCAGCGTAGAATCGTCAGTACCTGTGGAACCATCACCCGTTGCGAGGGTACCTTCTCAATCCGTTGTCCCACATCCTGCTACTTATGACCGCAATACCTACACCTACGAGCAAGAGCCGTCACTGTACCAGATGAATGACCAAGAGCATCAACGGCTCAGACTGTACGAAGAGCGGATTGTTGCCAATAAACATCGTCGTCAGACTGGTGAGGTAGCTATAGGCAAGCGGGTTGAAACAGAAACAGCACGAGTCTCCGTTCCTGTAGAGAAGGAACGAGTTGTGATTGAGCGGAGAGTTCCTGAAGATGTTGGGACTATGGGTACTCCGGGTGACGTTGACTTTAGGGAAGGCGAAGTGGCTCACATGAGAGTCTATGAAGAGACGGCTGATATCAGAAAGCAACCTTTTGTGCGTGAGGAAGTCACCGTCAGAAAAGAAGTTGAGCACGATACAGTTGATGCCACAGAAACACTTCGTCGCGAAGAGTTAGAAGTGGATGTTAACGGGAAGCCAGTTGTGCAGCCACGTAATCGCCATCTTAATGACCGGGTTTAATTCATAGGACTTAGGAAGATAATCTGTATTATGTAGTAGCGCGTCCAGGCTAAAACTGTGGGAAAAATTGTATTCCAATGCTTGAATCATAAGCTTCTCAGCAATTGCTTCACCCACAAAATAAGTCTAGACGTGCTACTACGCAGCTTTGCTATCGCTCAGGAAGCTAACCACTCCTCATGAAGCCTCGCATCTAGTACTACGTCCTCAAATATCCTCACTTTCGTACAAGTTGGCGCATCAGCCCCTCCGTACCTGATCCCGATTTTCTGTAGCACTTTCCCAGAGGCAGGGTTTCTCACCCTGTGGTAAGCATAGATCCGGTTTAGATGGAGCTGCTCGAAACCGTAACGAAGCAGATATTGTGCTGCCTCACTAGCGAAATCCTTGCCCACCACTGTACCCCAATCCAATGACTTAGCTCAGCCTGCGAATGTGCTGTATCAATATCTCGCAATTCAATCCCCCGACTAATTGCTGTACATCTTTTGTCTCAATGCCAAAGTGAATGGCTGTTCCCTGCACGAAGGCACGGGATTATCCTACTATCCATTGCTCAGCATAATCAGACTCATAGGGGTGAGGAATCGAGATGGTACTCTCAGCAATCTCTCGCGTCCCAGCAAGACGCTCTACGGAGGGCACATCGTCTAGAGTAAATGGACGGAATAGTAACCGCTTTGTCAGAAGAGTAGGTTGTCCTGGCATAACTTAAAACGTCTGCCTTTTAATCGGTTCCACCACTAGGCTGCTTTTAAAATCTCGTCATCGACAGAGAAATCAACTTCGGCTTCATGACGCCCAGACGTTTGGTAATCGTTCTGGAAGGAATCTTTGAGACCACTAAGTAGGTCGTATTCTGGTTGCCAGTTTAGTTCAGTCTTCGCTTTATTAACTGACGCGAAGAAGTGCTGGGCTCTCAGGGGAAAGGCTTTGCGCTTGCCAAAGTCAAATTTTTTCGGGTCGTAGTGTACTATCTGAACGGCATCAGCTGATTTACCCACTGCCTCGGCACAAGCACGAGCAAGACCATCAAAGGTAACGTAGCGATCGCCCGATACATTATAAATTTCCCCAACTGCTGCCTCGTTTCCCAAAACGGCTGCCATAGCCGTAGCCAAGTCTTGACAATGACCGAATTGTGTGATATGCATTCCATTGCCAGGGATGGGGATGGGGCGATCGCGGACAATTCGGTCAAAAAACCAAGCTTCTAGGTCGTTATAATTCTGGGGACCGTAAATATAGGTAGGACGAATCGATGTCCACGGTAATCCCAGCTGCTTCAGGTAAGCTTCCGTTTCATGCTTGCCTTTGTGGCGGCTTTTTGGGTCAACTGGATCACCTTCCACATGGGGTAACTGGTCTGATTTTAGATAAACACCGGCAGAACTCATATAGACAAAGTGCTGTACCCGGTCTTTAAATATCTCTGCTAGGGGCTGAGTATCACTGAGTTCCCGACCGTTGTTGTCAAATATGGCATCAAACTGTTCGTGTGATAATTTTTCTTTGAGTTGGGAGGCGTCTGTGCGATCGCCATGAATCTGTTTTATACCTTCCACGGGTGCGGGTCGCTTACCGCGATTGAACAGCACTACCTCATGACCTTGTTCTACCAAGAGTTTAGTTAAGTAGACCCCGATAAACCGGGTGCCCCCCATGATTAAGATTCGCATGCCGCCGTGTCCTCGTTGTTTGCAGTATTAATAGGTACTTTCCACGATCGCCCTTGACAGTGAACTTCATTGCCAACGATGCGAACACCAAAAATCTTCCGCCCTAGCATTATCGCTTCTTGACGCTCCTCATCAGTTAAGAAGTCATCGCCATTTTGACCGCTTGGAGGGTGCCGAGGGTCTCCCCCTGCATTGAGGTAGCGCTGCCGTGCTAGGGACAAGAGTTCTGTGAGTCTCTTGTATTGCTGTTTTTCAAGTTCAGTGGGTTCTCTCATGTTTCAGATACCCATGTGGAAGGAACAACGTCGCCATCGGGTAAGAGGAACGAAGTTGGCAAAATAGGGCTGGGGGTGATGATCAACCAGTTTCCCGTATACTCATCATAAAGTCTGTATTGAAGCAGTTCTAAGGTTTCTAATGCATTAAGAATTAAGTACTGCTCCTCGGTTGGTTCCACAAATCGTTTAGTCTGCATCTTTGCTCTAGCTATCTTCTTATAGGTGTAGCTTGGTCACGGCAATATGACCTGAAAAGCAGACATCAACATCGGTTCCAGGAGTGCGATCGCGTTTGGCATATTCCCCCACATAGTAATAATCATCACCCTCAACTCGATAATTAACTGGCAAGGGCTGCGTACTGGGTTCACAAAACACGACCTCTGGGTCAGCTGTACCGGGTTCCAAATGCGGTAAATTCACATTCCAGAAGGTTTTCGGTTCAATAGGACGAGTCAGTAAGTCAGCCAACACTTTAGCAGTACACCGTGCCGCGACATCCCAATCGACAATAAGAGGTCTTCTAATCCAGTGGGAAACGGCAATTCCAGGAATACCGTGCATTGCCGCCTCTCGTACAGCAGCGACGGTGCCTGAAATGTAAACATCAACCCCCATATTGCCGCCAGCATTGATTCCAGAAAGTACCCAAGTCGCATCAGGGCAAAGATGAGTTAGGGCAAGGCGAGTGCAATCAGCGGGAGTACCTGCGATCACGTATTCTGTATGCGATCGGCGTTGAACTTGGATAGGTTTAGTGGTTGTCACTCGATGACCACAGCCTGACCATTCTACTTGCGGCGCTACAATCACGCCTTTGCCATTAATAGCCTTCTGAAGTGCCCGGATACCAGGGGCGTCTATTCCATCGTCATTAGTTAGGATTATGGTCATTAGTTAGGATTATGGTCATTGAACGAACCGCTTAATTTCCTCTAGATAGCTTATCCACAGTCGAAGGAATAATCGCTATAGATTTAGTGAGGTGGGAACCGTGATTTTAAATGATTTAGAGTACCAAGTAACTAAAGAGCATATTGAATGGTTTAAACGGGCGTTGGCACTGTTAAATGCACTGGATAATAGACCTCTTGCAAAAGTCGAAATCACCCCCCTTAATCCCCCCTTGATAAGGGGGGAAAAACTTCAAATCTTGCCCCCTCCCCTTACTAAGGGGAGGGCTGGGGAGGGGTCATTCATGGATTTTTGCAAGAGGTCTAA
>DATNPH010000186.1:0-20818 GCA_036703315.1 Coleofasciculaceae cyanobacterium | reverse complement strand
CCGCTTGTTGCAGGCGAAAGCTGTGTCGTAGTAGTAGGGGCAGCGAGTGCGTTGCAGCATATTGCCGCCGACGCTGGCAACGTTGCGAATTTGCTGAGAGGCACCGGATAGAATCGCCCTAGATAACATCGGATAATTGCGCCGGACATCGGGATGGTCAGCCACTGCTGTGTTGGTTACCAGTGCCCCAATTCGCAGCCCGCCGTCACCCGTCTGTTCAATGCGCTGCATCTGGAGTCGGGAGATGTCAACAAGCTGCGATGGCTCATCCAGAAAGACTTTCATCCGGTCAACTAGGTTCGTGCCACCTGCGATGAATATCGCATTCTTGTCAGTAGACGCTCGTTGAACGGCATCTTTAACCGAAGTGGCGCGGACGTAAGAGAAGTTTTTCATGTCGGCATCTCCTTCGGTTCACTGACCATCATGGTTGCGGCAGGAGAGGGAGGCGTTTGTCCTGCTACCTGCTGCACGGCGGCGACAATGCCGTTGTAAGCGCTGCACCGACAGAGATTGCCGCTCAGTCGCTCCTTGATTTCAGCCTCAGAGAGTCCAGCCAGTTGCGGGGGACTGGTGAGATCCGCCGTGAGGGCGCTGGCACAACCCCGTTTGACTTCATCGAGGAGGGCAACTGACGCGCAAATCTGCCCAGGTGTACAATAGCCGCATTGGAAGCCATCGTTGTCGATGAATGCTGCTTGCACCGGATGGAGCACATCGCCCTTCGCGAGTCCTTCAACGGTGACAATCTGCTTGCCCTCTTGCATCACAGCCAAGGTGAGACAGGAATATACTCGTTGTCCATCAATGAGAACCGTACAGGCTCCGCACTGACCATGGTCACAGCCCTTTTTGCTGCCCGTGAGTTGCAGGCGATCGCGCAGGGCATCTAGGAGCGTTACTCGTGGCTCGATCATTAGCGATCGCTTCTCACCATTCACACTCAGCGTTACAGCCATTTCGCCTTCTGGGACTTGCATCGATTGCTCTTCCTTAGCTGCTGTTGCTTGATTAAGCACTGAGGGAGCAGCGATGACCGTTCCTGCTGCCGTCAGCGCCTGCCCTAAAAAATTGCGTCGGGACGTTCGTTTCTTCCTACCTTCATGATGTTCCATCGATTGCACCTCCAGTTAGTATCCAATCTGCTCCCCAGTGGGAGGTTGGTTCATGCTTGTGTCACTGCCTTTACAAATGTTTGAACAGATGCAGCGCTCATAGGCTTCCGAGCGCATGCCTGCGTGTTACCGTACTAAACGTGAATTAGCCCATCTCCAGACACCAAGCTAGCCATCCCCTTGTGCAAAGCTAGCCGTCCTATTTCTTAAGGGTTTTAAACACTTTTAAAAACCGAAAAGATTGATTGCCTGTATTATTACACCAATAGTGAATTGTGACGTCCAAGGGAGCGCCAGTAGGGATAATCTGTAGTAAGTAGCAACTCTTAACCGCGCTTCTGCCAGTATTGGTAGATAGCGTAAGCCAGAGTGACAACGCCAGTAACAATCGCAGATTCATCCACTTCAAATTGGGGGTGGTGTAACGGGTAGTTCGGTTTATCCCTAAAACCCACACCGAGGCGAAACATGGTGCCAGGAGCGTGTTGCAAATATATGGAAAAGTCTTCAGCACCTAGAGACGGTTCGGGTAAAACATGAACGCGATCGCTTCCCCAAGCTTCTCTGGCTGACGCTTCCAACAGCTGAGTCAAGGCTAAGTCATTTTGCACCGAAGGCACTCCCCGCTTGTAGTTCACCTGGTAGCTTGCGCCGAAAGTCTTACAGACACATGCCACAATCCCTTCAATCCATTCCGGGAGTTCGGCATGGGTGTCAGGATGGAGCGATCGCACGGTTCCCAGCAAACGGACTTGGTCAGCAATTACATTCGGTGCCCGTCCACCACTAATCTGCCCAATTGTCAATACCATGGGTCGCAACGGATTCTGGGTGCGGCTAATCGCCTGCTGAAGCGTCGTAATCACTTGCGAGGCAATCCAAATCGCGTCAATTGCCTCATGAGGGCGAGCCCCGTGACCCGATTCTCCCCTAATGATAATTTCTAAATCGTCCGCTGCCGCCGTCAATGCACCATAACGAATACCCACCGAACCAGCCGGAATCGAGGGAAAAACATGGAGACTAAAGATGGCACTAACATCATTCATCGCCCCATCCTGCACCATCCAACTGGCACCTTGGGCAATCTCTTCTGCCGGTTGGAACAAAAAGCGGGTATTGCCTGGTAAGACTTCTCCCAACTGGGAGAGTACCATAGCTGTGCCTAAACCCACCGTTGTGTGGACATCATGTCCACAAGCGTGCATAATTCCTGGCTTACGGGAGGCGAATTCAATACGGGTGCTCTCTTGTATAGGCAGGGCATCCATATCCGTTCGGATTGCCACTAATCGATCATCAGTGCGACCCACTAGTTCTCCGATAACGCCAGTTTTACCGATTGCCTCTTGCACAACTATGCCGCAGGAAGACAACACACCAGCAACATAAGCCGCTGTCTGGTGTTCCTGACCACTGAGTTCCGGATGAGAGTGAAGATGACGCCGGATTTCAATGAGGCGAGGCTTTAGCCCTTCGGCTAAGTCTTTAATACGGGTGAGCATAGAGTTATTATCAGCTGTACTGTACAGGATTTTCGACTACATATCCAGAGATCTGGAAAATTATGCAGCTTTTAAGATTGCTAATCTTAAATAACTCAAGCTTAAATGCTATTTCGACTACTCCCCATGGACTGGCGTCTAGACCAATGACAAATTTGACTTAGCTTCCGCGCTCGTGGTTTGTGCAACAGGCGATCGCTACTTAAAAAACCCAGCTGGCACCACACTCAGCTGTTTTTACAACTTAGTTGATATGCAATTAATTGCATTCACGCCTTACAAGACGCCTATAAAAAGCTGAGAATTCCCAAGAGTCACTAGCGATCAATTCGATCACCACAACTAATGAGCAAATTAGTTACTGGAGTTTAGTTATTCTCCCTATCCGCTTTTTTCTGTAAATGAAGAATTCTTCTCCAAGATCATAGCTCCCACTATCAAGTCAGTAGCATTTTTCCAAACTGCACTGTCTCACCAGTTTACTTTAAGGAAAGTGGGACATAACATACCACAAGAACAAGGGAGCCGTTGCCATGACTGTAAAAATCATAGCGTTTTCCAAGTCCTGGCTGACCAAACCTATGGTTATCACTAAGGTCAAAAAAAGGACAAAAGACAGAATGAACGCTACAGTCTCCCAGCCATAATCAAGAAGTGAACCTTCCATCTAAATTCTCCACAGAGTTTCTACTAGTTTACTCTTCAGCTCAACAGCGATCGCATTCAGGAGTTAGTGAGTACTGTTATTTCATCAAAATCAGCCGCAGTGGATCTAAACGAATGTGCCAGGGTAAAGGTCGATCTTTGAGAATTCCCCATTTTTCTTTAAAGACTTCCGCTTGCAGGTGGTAGTCCTGGGGTGTAGTGGGGGAGGAATGCAGCTTTAGAAACAGAGTCATCCGGTGCGGGGTTTCGATTGTTGTCACCAACCAGCAGGGAAAAGTATTTTCCTCGTTGGGGTCGTTGGTGAAGGTTAGCTGATGGGCGCGAATTCCTACATAGGAGAGTGAATCTGGAATAGGTTCAATAACCCGCAAGCTTGTGCCCCAGTCGCTTGCTTCCACCTCTTGAGATGCTATGCCTACAGCGCGAGAGAAGTTCTTACACCCTGTCAATTGAGCAACACTGAAAGTAGGGGGTCGCTCGAAAATGTCTTGTTTGGGACCATAAGCGATCGCACTTCCACCGCTTAGCACTAGCAAATCTTGGCAAACTCGATAAGCCTCTTCCAGATTGTGCGTCACAAACAGAGTCTCACCTTGGTAAGTAGCTAGCCTCGAAATCAGTTGCTGTTCCAACTGACTTCGCAAGTAGGTATCCAAGGCTGAAAACGGTTCATCTAGCAGTAAGGCTTCGGGTTGACTGGCTAAAGCTCTTGCTAATGCAACCCTTTGTTGCTGACCACCAGAGAGTTGGTGAGGATATCGGTCTGCTAATCCTTGCAACTGCACGGTTGCCAGTTGGGCTTCTACCTGCTGCTTGATACCTGAAGCTGATGTGCCTTTTGGTAAACCGAAACCAATGTTTTGAGCCACTGTTAGGTGAGGGAACAGGGCATAGTTTTGCACAAGAAAACCAATACGGCGATCGCGAGAAGGAATATTAATCCCCCGTTCTGAGTCGAACAGCACCCGCCCATTCAAAACGATGCGACCTCTGGTCGGTGTTTCTATACCAGCAATGCAGCGAAGAATCATGCTTTTGCCAGCGCCAGAACCTCCCAACAATCCCAAGGGGTGCTCATTGGCACTGAAGGACACGTCTAACTGAAAGTCAGCGAGTTGGTTTTCAATATCTACAAAGAGTCCAGAATGGGTAATTGGTAATTGGTGATTGGTGATGGGTAATTGGTGATTGGTAATTGTGACTTCTTCCCGATTCCTAATTCCCCGGCTCTTGAGTTCTTGCCAGGAATTGACAGCAATAATACCGGACAGAGAAATAATCATGATTACTATCGCCCACACCCAGGCTTCATTTATCGCTCCACCTTCAACCGCGAAATAGATAGCCATGGGAATCGTCTGGGTTTGTCCAGGGATGTTGCCAGCGAGCATCAGGGTAGCTCCGAATTCACCCAACCCACGCGCAAAAGCTAGAGTAGTTCCTGCTAGAATCCCAGGCAAAGCTAAGGGGAAAGCGATTCGCCAGAAGATTGTCCATTCAGACGCGCCAAGAGTTCTGGCTACTCGTGGGAGATTCGCATCAATTTGTTCAAAGGCTCCCAGTGCTGTTTTGTACATCAATGGGAAGGCAACTACTGTTGCAGCAATGACTGCACCGTACCAACTAAAAACTATGCTGAAGTTGAGTGGTAGTAACAGTTTTCCAATTGGACCGTTTTTACCAAACACTAACAGTAATAAAAAGCCGACTACTGTTGGTGGTAAAATCAGAGGTGAGATAAAGATTCCCTCAATAAACGGTTTCCATTTGCCTTTATATCCCAGCATCCAATAGGCAGCTACAATGCCGATGAAGAAGGTAAAGAAGGTGGCAAATAAGGCTGTTTTTAGGGATATCCATAAAGGGGAAATGTCAGGCGGCATATCAATTTAAAAGTCAAAAGTTAAAGCACTTTTCCTATTTAGCAACAGCCGTTATAAATCCCTGCTTTTCAAATACGGTTTTAGCTTGATTAGTAAAGAGAAATTGAATGAAACCCTTGGAGGCGTCAGCGTTGTTGCTGCTTTTGAGGACGGCGATCGGATAGATAACAGGCGAATGTGACTTTTCAGGGGCTGTCGCCACAATTTTGACTTTATTGGAGCTTTTAGCGTCTGAGAGGTAAACGATACCCGCATCGGCGTTTCCCGTCTCAACATAGTTGAGAACTTGACGAACGTCTTTGGCGTAGATTACTTTGGCTTTGACTTTGTCAAGAATCTTCTGTGACGTTAAGACTTCCTCGGCATATTTCCCGGCAGGGACACTTTTGGGTTCGCCTAGAGCTAGTTTTTTGATGCGATCGCTACTCAGATCTTTGAAGTCACTAATCCCGGTTGCCTTGTCAGGTACGATTAACACAACCTGATTTTTCAGTAAATCCTTGCGAGTTCCGTCGAGCAAAAGACCTTTTTGTTGCAAGGCATCCATTTGTTTCGGGGCAGCTGAGATAAAGATATCCACTGGGGCACCCTGTTCAATCTGTTGTTGCAGAGAACCAGAAGAGCCAAAGTTGTAGGTAAGAGTAACGTTGGACTTTTGCTGGCTATAGAGTGGCTTGATTTCTTCCAGTGCATTTTTCAAGCTAGCCGCTGCTGATACCGTTAAATTTGACGATTGGACGGCTGAGTTTGAACCTGGAGAAGAGCTTTGGTTAGCCGCTTGATTACAACCGACGACCAGTAGCATCGAGAGAAAGAGCCAGAGGATATCAGTGAGGATTCGCGTCTTATTTATTCGCATAAGCTTACGAGTCATTCGTTATGTGGGTGTCTCAGCCCTATTTTCTGCTTTGCAACAGAGACGAGTTTATTGGGAGCAAAGGAGGAAGACTAGATGATCGCTTTTTGTCTAACGGCGTGCCAGATGAGTCCAGCGATGATCAATCCTAAACCCACTTGCCAGATAAAGGACTCTACCCAGAACGCTAGGAACAGACAAGAAACCAAGCCTAACCAAGCTAACCATTGAGAATAGAGTCGTTCTTGAGGGGGTAATCGCAAGGCGGCTAAGTTGGTAATCGCGTAGTAAATCAAGACGTTAAAGGCACTAAACGACCAAGTTGTTTTGACATTACCTAATAGAACTAGAAGTGCTATTGCCACTCCAACAACCAGCACAGCCCAATACGGTGTCGTTCCTTGTTGATTGAGACGCGCCAAAAACCTCGGCATATCCCGACGGCGTCCCATCGCCAGTAACACACGGGACAAGCCCAGAATCAAGTTCAGTAGCACACCCAGCATCGCCGTCATAGCACCAATTGCTAAGACAAACCCCCCACCGGAACCCACAACACTACGGACTGCCACCTCCAAAGGCGCTGCCTTTGTCTGCTGAGTGGCATTGCCCAAGACATCTGCCCCCACTGCCCCAATAGCTACCACCGCCACAGCCATGTACAGCAGCATCGTTAGTACGAGGCAGACAATCATTGCTTTAGGAATTGTCTTCCTGGGTTCTCGTGCTTCCTCTCCCATCGTGGCAATGCGACCATAACCTGTATAAGCCACAAACATCAGAGCGCTAGCATGGAGTATACTCCCTACGTCTCCTGTGAAAAAGGGAGTGAAATTGTCAACGCCAGCAGTTGCAGCAGGCGAGAGACAGGCGACAATAAAAAAAGCTAAAGATAGCAGCGTTACTGAGACGATTACAATGTTGGCGGTATTAGAGCGCCGAATCCCACTCAAAACAATTAAGGTGAGGATAACTACAGCTAACAAAGCTGTGGGGACAACTAAGGTCGAACTTAAACCAGTCGCGTTGAGCAGATAGCCTGCAAAACCTAAAGCCGCTGTTGCCGCTGAGGCAGTCTTTGCCAACAAAAACATCCAACCCGCCGTGAAACCCAGCCAAGGAGTGAGGTATTTATAGCCATATTCATAGGTGCCACCACTAACGGCGTGATTGGCTGCAAGCTGAGCACTATTGAGTCCATTGCAAGTCGCCACAATTGCCCCAATAGCTACCGCCACAATCACAGCAGGACCAGCAATTCCAGCCGCTATGCCAATACTTACAAATACACCCGTACCGACAATCGAACCTAAGCCCATTAGGGTTGCCCCTAAAACCCCTATCTCTCGTTTGAGTTGCGGGTGCACAGGTCTAACAGACATATTTTATCTGTGTATTTAGAAGTGAGTTTAGCTCCAAATCTTACCGCTTACGAGCAACAATCTGAAACAGATGCCAGTACTTGTCCTCACCTAAAGCTGTTTTTCCGGGATGTTCTTCTTCCTCAAATACTTCAATTTCAAACGGTTGCAGCAACACCTCTACTTGCTGGCGGGTATGATGATTCATTGATGTGTAAATTGCCCAAGCATCGCGATCGCCAAATAACTGACCACAGAAGCGTCCCCCAGAACGCAACGATGCAACAATCTTTTCCCATAAACCTGGAAAATGCTCTGGTGGACAAAACGGTAAGGAAAAGCTGGCATTCACTAAATCACTGGATTTTGGTAAGATTACCTCCTCGAAGCGAACAACTTGGGTTTCCAGATGCTCAGGATTAATGTCAGGACGACTTAACAAACGTGCGATCGCCTCTTGTTCACCATCAATCCCTAAAACCCGCCAACCCCGCCTGATCAATTCCACGGTATCTCGCCCTTCTCCACAGCCAAGGTCAACGGCAAACCACGAGTCAGCTGTTGACTTCTCTGCCTCAAAACGAGCTAATGCTGCCAAGAGGGTGTCTCGTGGGGGACGCTCGACAACGGCATGATAATACTTAGACCAATCATGCTCAAAAACTTTATTTTTAAGTTGATCACTTATTGGGTCATGCATACATTATTGTCAAATTAATAGATTAGCACGACAACAGAGAATACTTTAGCTGATGAAACTAAAAATTCACTTATTATTGGCAAAGCCTCAATAAAATAACTCTAATAAATCTCTTTATAAAAAACAAGATTTGGTATAATTGCATGATTAAATATCTATAAATCAAGGTTTTAAAGAATGAAAGTTAGCTCTCTGGGTAAGACAAGAATGGGCATTTGTTAGAGATTGTAGGAACAGCTAATGTCTAAAACAACTGTTAGGGTAGTGGCTCGTGTTGTCGCGCTTTCAGATAAAGTAGAAGACGTCAAATCGGTATTGATAGCACTAATTGAGCCGACGCGCCAAGAAGATGGTTGCATTGTTTACGAACTTTTGCAGAATCATGCCGATCCAACCGATTTCACCTTTATTGAAGAGTGGGAGAGTAAGACTTTGCTGGATACTCATCTAGCTTCAGCACACATCGCAAAAGCCGAGTCTCAGCTGGATGGCTTGCTGGCTGCTGAACCTGATATTCGTGTTTATCACTTGCTAGCCTAATACTCCCCTAACTACGCGATCGCTCAGTCGGGTATTCTTGTTCTTGCACAATCAACCCCAACATGGGTTGATTGCACTTATACCAATTCACTAAATACTTAGAAGATAGTCAAAACCTCGATGATTGCTGCTGATAAGCCAGATATACCGCCTCCAGAAATAGGTTAGTCGTCACCCCTTTCGGCACTGTTTCAAGAGCAATGACATCCTTGATTTGATGAGCCAGTTTTCTGCTCAGCTCAGATTTGGCTTGTGGGGTCATAACCGCACGTCGCTGCAAATACTCTCGAATTACAGCAAAGTCTTCTGGCAGCAAGCGAGACACATCAGCCTCTATTAGTAGCTGACTTGCCAAGGCTTGTGCCTGGTCAGATATTGAAAAGTTTGCCGAGACAACCGATTGCGCCTCTTGGATTACTAGCGTTCCTGCCACAAAATCTCCTAGGCGTTTCTCTCGTTTGGTTAAGGCAATTAAAAATACTCCCAAAAAAAACACGTCATCAATCGGTCGTAGCAATGCCCGAAGTGTGGATTGTTGTAGTCCGACTGGGCGACCATCATCACGAATTACACGGATTTTGACATAGCGCTTACCAGGTGTTTGACCCTGCCATAATGCTTCAAAAACAACAAAGTAACCGACATAAATAAAGAAGGCAATTAATAACTGAATGGCTAGTAACCAAAGCCCTACTCTATTAGTGTCACCAACCATATTTTGGATAACATCTAACAGTTGAAAAGATAAAAATGCCCAAACCACGAAGAATCCAATCAAGAATAAGCCCAAGACAATATAGTCAATTAAGAGTGCATAGGTTCGATTGCCAATTCCGGCTAGGGTAAATTCTAGTTCAACACTTTCTGGAGTTTGAAGGGTGACTCGATTAAAAAATCCCATAATGCATAATAACTAACAATTAAGCCAAGCTTGAGCCGTGAATTTTAGAATTCTTTGGGCTTTGTACTTCATAACGAGTATGCCAGCGTACCAAAGATGAGTAGTGAGCAGCGCCTTACAGCAGCGCTTTGCTATGCCTATAACAAAAAGCTTATCAAGACTATTGCTGTGCAGCGTAGCTACTGTGAATATGAATCCCGTATCTGTAAACCCATACCTTCCTTACGAGTACGGAGGTCGTAGTAGATAACAGCTTTAATTGCTTGCCAGAATGGCAGAATCACTACCTGGCTTACTAAGCCTAAACTATATGCCACAAGAAATGAAATAAGTTGAAAAGCTACAGCTGTAGAATCTATCGATAAAACTCCTAAAAGAGTGGCTAGAATAATATTGACAATAAACTGAGTGATAATATAAATAGGGAGACTAATCAAAAAAGCAACAGTTAATATTAAAAATATACGACCAACATGTCCTTTGGTTAAACGCCAGCTACGTCCAATCGTTTGAGTCGCTTTGATATTTTCCTCAATTGCTAGTGGTACTTCAAATATAGCCAAACGAGTAAAGAATCGAATTAGAGCGCTCAATGCTACGCCAAAAGCTAGAAGTCCTACGACAACTAAAAGGACTATTATAAAAGTATTTGCTCGAATGAAATAGCCGATATAACCGCCGATAATTCCTAGAATTAAAACCCCTAGATAAAAACCTATCACTACTCCGATGCTAAGCAGTGAAATCAGGAGATAGGTACGAAAAAAAATCCAAAATTTAGGGTCAAGCTCACGACGAGCTTCCTTAGTACTTTCTGGTTTATTGACCAATTCACGGAAAGCTAATCGCGAGATTAGGGCAGAATTAGCTGTATATTTAGCCGTGCCATACAAAAATAGTAATAAGCCAAGTGGAACAAGTAACAACAAAGCAGCCAGGTTCTGCTCACCATTAATTAAAAGCAAAGGAATAGGAATAAGAGCTAAAAAGGGAAGCAGACCCCACAGGGTGGCTCGAATAGCCACACCAAAATACGATTTGAAATGGTCGCGGTAGATACGCACCCCAGCACTGACAACATCGCCAACGCTAATAGGGCCTATTGGTTGGGAAGAACTGAAATTCTCAGACATAGCTACACCTCTCCAGTTGCTTGAGGCACGCAATTTAAGGCTATCTTAGCTATGTTCTAGTGGAGTCTCAAGGGAAACTTTATGAATATTCAACGTTGGATTGCTAGGCGGGAAGCAAACTGGAAGCAATTGGACGCCCTTTTAAAGCAAGTGGAAAAAAAAGGACTCAAGTCGTTGCAGGCTTCTGAAATTAGGAAATTAGCAAGTTTATATCGTTCTGTATCAGCCGACTTGGCTAGAGCACGAACCAACAAAGTGGGAAATACCCTAGTGCAGGATTTGCAACGGCTAACGTCCCGTAGCTATAGCCAGATTTACCAAGGTTCGCGCCGTCAAGAGTGGCAGAGAGTAGTGGAGTTTTGTCGTTGGGGTTTTCCAGCTACGGTGCAAGAGACATTTGGCTACATCGCTGTAGCAACGGCAATTTTTCTGGTGGGGGCGCTGATTGCCTGGTGGTTTGCTTGGCAAGATCCCGTGTTTATGTCGCTTGTTGTTCCAGAATCGTTGATTGTGAAAGTACGCGATCGCCACGAGTTGTGGATGGGTTCAATTGTCGGCGTTGAACCGTTAGCGTCCAGCGGAATTATGATTAATAACCTGAGGGTATCCTTTGCCGCTGTTGCTGGAGGCATCACGGCTGGTGCCTACACAGTATTTATCATGGCTTTCAACGGACTACATATTGGTGCGATCGGCGCTTTAGTAGGGCAAAATAACTTGGCTTACCCATTCTGGGCGTTTGTATTGCCTCACGGTTCCTTAGAATTACCTGCGATATTCTTTGCAGGTGGTGCGGGTTTACTCATCAGTAGAGCAATTCTGTTTCCAGGCAAATACACCCGAGTAGAAGCACTGAAATTTTATGGTTATAAAGCTGCACAATTAGTGTTTGGCATTGTACCAATGCTGATTCTTGCGGGTACGATCGAGGGCTTTTTCTCTCCCAATCCAGTAGTTCCCGATTCGCTTAAGTATCTTGTTGGAATAGGATTGTTTACGCTGTTGGTGCTATATTGCAACCGTAAAAAACCTAGTGTGGAGCAAGCTTAACTTTGAAGTGCTAAGAAATAATTTATAACGAAAATTCGCTTCCCTTAACCTCATCAAAGCATTGGCTTGGCAAGGGGGCTAAGGTGATTCTCCCACACAGACCCTCGCTTGTTGCTGTAGCTAATTACCCGGTGAACCACAGCCCAAACAGCGCAGACAAATAGTGGAAACTGGCACAAGTATGGAAATCTCAAGCAGTAATTGGAATGGTAAAGGGGCTAGGGCAAATCCCCACACTAGAAAAATCGCTCCACCTAGCATAACTGCAATGCGATGAACATCATCTTTTGTACTCAGAGCCATTACGAAAGTCCCTATACCAGCTGCAAGTAAGATAAAGCCAGTCATACGCCTATTTATGATTCAGTTAGTAGGGCTAAATATAGCACACCCAATACCATAATCTTGCGTACAAAGTCAACTACTTACAATTCAAGCATTGAGGAGGTAGAGGCAAATTTTAGACTAATTAGTACTTCAGAGGCAAAGACCATCAAGGCTTGAAATCAATTGCTAGGAATCTTTACACTACACTACACTTGGATTTTTGTTTTTGTAATGAGATGCGTGAAAAAGGTCTGAATTTTCCCTAAAATACGAGTCATTAAGTCTTGTTTTTACCAGGAAGCACAATTGTAAAATCCACTGGCACATTTACCTGTCTCAACTGCTACTCGCTTGAACCTTTCTTGGTATTTCTATTCGAGCCTAGCGATTATTGTCCTCACCTCTTGCACCTCATGAGAGATTCCACAGAAGCCGCAACCTGATTCTGGTCAGGTGAATCAACCCCACCTTAAAGTGTTAACGTTGGATGACAAGAACCTTAATTTTTGACTCTTGCCTTTTCTGACCTCCTAGTGCCTATCACTAATACATAATTCCAAGTCAAGACCTTCTTTTCGCACACGTAAGTTGTAATATATAACTGCTTTTATTAATTGAAAAAACGGCATCATAACAACAGAATTTATTAAAATTATCCCCAAGGGCAATATATAAGATAAAGTGGAAGTAAAACCTGGATAAGTTGATGAATTACTGATAATTATTCTAGAAGCCAACTGATTGATTATGCTGCCAAATAGCTGAATCAAAATTCCTACAGGCAAAAAAATTGTAATCGCTATAATTAATATAAGTTGGATTCTCAAAAAATAACCTTTTGTAAGTTTCCAACTACGATTTAAGCCGTCAAATAAACTAATATTATTCTCTATAGCAAACAGTAAATTAGTAATGAAAAACCGTGAATAAAACCAGAGCGATGGAATCAAGATAACCAAAACTATAGCTAATAATAAAAATAAGATGGAAAAGCCTAAGAAAATTGCTACTAGAGGGTATTTTCTGGGAAAAGCACTATTGGTAAGTATGGAACCGATGGCTCTGACTATATATTTGATAGGTTCTAGACGCGAGAATCCATATAGAAAAATACTTATAAGAATATAAGATAATATTAGAATAACAAAACATGCAATAATAACTAAAATAGCGGTAAATAGAAAGCTCCATAATCTTCTTCTAATATACCGACTAGCTGTTTTTACACTCTCCGGTTTGCCAATCAGCTCACTAAAGGCTAATCGTGAAATAAGGGCAGAATTGGAAAAAAATTTAGCCCAGCCATAAACAGGAACTAGTAACCACAAATAGGCGATTATAGAAAGCCTAGAATATAGTATTAAGTGAGTTCGATATAGATAGAGGCTAACGGTAATTATGTTACCTATAGTGAGTGGCTGCATCGAATTGTGAAGACTCGAATTTTGAGACATAAGCAAAATTCTCCTAACTTACTGGATTTTGCAGCAGCTCAAAGCTTTGAGCAAATGTTAAAGCAAATTACGAGCTTTGAGGTGTAGATAGCGGTCAACCAGTTGGTCACTGATCTGATTGGCTGGTGCGTCCAAAACTAGAACGCCTTTTTGCTTCAGTTGGGCAAAGGCAACTTGACGTTGGGCAAGTAGATCGAGAGCCACGGCACGGGCATAAGTCGCTGCTATCTTGTCTTGATCTCCCCCAAACCCAGTTTTATTTAAGGGGGAGTGGGAGTTAGAAGATGTGTGAGCTAGTCGATCAACTTGTGGATCGCGAAGAGTGACACAGAACGGTAAGTAGCGAGGTGTCAGGCGTATCAGTGCGGCGAGGAGTTCAGCAGAGGCGGTGATGTCTACCAAGTCTGTAATGACAACAACCAAAGCACGACGGGTTTGCTGCTTTACCAGCTTTGTTACAGCACCAACGTAGTCGGGTTCTAGGAGTACTGGCTGAATGGGGGTAAGACGTTCAATTAGCTTGGATAGGTGATGTTGACCGCGTTCGGGTGGAATCCAGGTTGTCACTTCGCGGTCAAAGACACCGATTCCCACCCTGTCGCCTCGATGTAAGCCAGCTAAGGCTAAAGATAAGGTAGCATTTAAACCCCAATCAAAGCGCTTAAGTCCTTGCACTTGTGCCGTCATCAAGCGTCCTCGGTCGAGCAAAATAATCAAGGTTTGCTCCCGTTCCGGTTCCAATACCCGCACTAGTGGACGGGAACGGCGGGCAGTGGCTTTCCAATCAATCAGGCGGGTATCGTCACCAATACCGTATTCTCGCAATTCAGCAAATTCAGTGCCTATCCCAATGCGTCGGGCTTGGCGCATTGTGCCAGTGTTTTCTAAGGTGAGACGAATCGAAAGCGATCGCAACCCGATCAAGTCCGGATAAACGGCAACCTTCTGACTGGATGGAATCTTCCAATCATGCCATGCCAATCCCCATCGTCCCAGTTGTCGCACCTGAATATCTCCCCACTCAACCTCACCCCGACTATCCGGGTGAATTGTATAGGTCACTTCCTGAGCACTGTTAGCCTCTAGGGAAGCGTCAAGCATTGGTTTAGAAACCTCAAACTCCAACGGGTAGTAGTCCCGCAGGCGAATTTTCGAAACCTGACTGCCAGATTGCACAGAGAGAACCACAGGATTATCCCGCCCAATCGAAAGCCGCTGCAAGGGATGGCGCGTCACGTTCACTTTGTTAGCTTTTACCCGTTGTCCATCCCAGACAGCCAAACTGAGGACGATACCATCAAACAGCAGGGTAGCCAGCAGGCTTACCCTCACGTCAAAAACAGCTGCTAGTACCGCAGCGATCGCGATTCCAAGCAGCAATAAACCATAAAACCGTTGTGAAGGAATCATTGTTTTAAGTCCTCAATCCATGATGAAATCCACTCCCGAAAAATTTTCTAGAGAGGAAGCTGCTATAAGCCATTAAAATTCATCGACTATTAAGCTGTCACCATCACGAAAATATGAATTATATCTAATAGACCTATTCCATAAATCTGAGTTGCCCTCCTTATAAACGGGGAAAAGCTCTCTCCTCTTACCAACGGAAGGGCTAGGGTGGGGTGCTTTGGTACTTTTGCAACATATCTAATCACTTCCGGGTCGTCTTACTGCTTTGTTAGTTAATTAAAATCTTCAATCCCTGACCATTGGTCTGGCACCCCGTGCTTTTGATAGTACTCACAGCGTTCAATATACATCTTTGCTGCTCTATCTTGAGGATTAATTTCCAAGATTTCCTGAAAAATTTGTTGAGCTTGATTAAATTTTTTCTGATTATAAAATATGATAGCTGACTCAAAATTAGCTTTGCTTTTATTTTTAAGTTTAATTATCGCTTTAGTTTCTGCATCATAAACTTCAAAAACTGAGACGAGTTCATTTCTTCCCTTGATTTTGACTTGACCCAAACACCTATAATTGTAGGTTGAAGCATCGAGCTTAAATAAAGTTTCTCCACTAATCAGAATACTAGCTCCATATCGCTTTGTTAAACCTTCCAAACGAGATGCTAGATTAACCGCATCAGAAATTACTGTAGTTTCCATGCGTTTTGGCTCGCCAATTGTACCCAGCATTAGGTTGCCAGTATGTAAGCCAATGCCAATGGCAATAGGTTGGTCACCCCGATTCTGGCGAGATTTATTATAATTTGAGACCTCATGTTGTATTTGAATAGCGGATTGCAAAGCCTTTTCAGCAGATGGTTGCGGGAAAAGTGCCATTATCGCATCCCCAATGTACTTATCGATAATACCTCCGTGATTTATAATGACTGGACTAATTTTTCCAAAATAGCTATTAATAAAATTAAAACTTTCTTGAGGCGTCATCTTTTCTGAAAGATTAGTAAAAGAACGAATATCAGCAAACATAATCGTCATCTCTTTCTGGACTTGATCGCCTAATTCGACATCAAGGATGCTTCTATCTAGGAAAGACAGAAAATCAAAGGGAACAAAACGACTCGCTGCCGCAAAAAAATCATCTTTGAGTTGAGCTAGGCGCTGTAAGTGGGCATTTTCTGCTCTTAAGAAGCTCCAACGTACTGTAAGAATTACTACTATCATTGCTAGTATCAATGCAGCCAAATATAAGTAAATGGCGTTGCTAATGTTAGCGTTGCTCTCTTCTAGAAGCGCAGTTTCGGGAATAACCACCACAATTAACCAGTCCAACCCATAAGTATCAGTTAAGGGTGTTACTTGGAGAAATTGCCTAGCTCCATCAAGCTGAAATTCGAGCTGTTCTCTTTTAAGGTTGCTAAAGCTATAAAATTTTTCTTCTAAATACTTTGCGCTTTCCCTAATTAATTCGTCCTCGCTCTCATTAGCCTTAATAAGTTTTGCTGGATTACCTTTACTGCTTGCCGATGTTGTTAATAGTTTGCCTGATCTATCTGTAATGAATATCTCTCCTACCTCTAACTGATTTTCTTTCAGTTTTTTAAGAAACAAATCGACTTCGGAAAATAAGAAGTCACTTCCCAAAGCTGCAACAAGCTTTCCAAACTGATCGCAAATAGGATATACGGCTGTAACACCAGGCTTTCTAGTAGTAAAATCGAGGTAAGCTTCACTCCAACCCGGTTTGCATTGACTCTTAGCAGGCTTATACCAAGGCCTCTCTCGCGGATCAAAGTTACCTAAAATCCTTCTGGGTTTGGAAGGAGTGAATTTATCCGCCATTTGTTCGTTCATTATGAACGTCCATTTATTCTCTTGTCGCTGCTGCCATTCAGCCCCAAAAAAATCTCCTTTGGGATTACCAATATACATGTTATTGATTTCTTTAGAGTTCTGAATTTGCTTGATGAAGAGCCTTTCTAGGCTGCGAAAATCCTCCAAATTAAACTGACGTGACTCAATAAATTTAAACTGATCTAATTCAATAACCGTAGCGTTGGTTTGATTGACCAAATGTGTGTTTTTTAGGTAAAACTGAATATTCTCTTCAAGTCGATCAGTGATTTCACTATGTAGTTCAGTGGCAAGTTTTTTAACATCCTTCTGCCTATCTCTAAACAAGTGATACCCTACAGGGGCTAACAAGATAAATGGCAAGACAACAATCAGGCTGGGTAAAACTTTTTCAGAAAGTTTAGAAATTGCTCTTGTTAAAGATTGAAGTAGCATAGTCGGAGTACCCAGCTTAGCTAGAATGGCACTGGCTTTAAAGAGAAACCTCGCCTCACCTCGGTACTGCTACCTGGTTCAGTAACGAGGCAACTACAGCATCAATCTGCAACCCATCTAACTGTGCCTCTGGTTTAAGGATAAGGCGGTGACGCAAAAGCGGTGGCGCAACTGCCTTCACATCATCAGGAGTAGCATAACGGCGACCTTCCAGCCAAGCGTAAGCTTTACTCGTTTGCAACCAAGCTACAGCCGATCGCGGAGAAGCTCCCAACGCCAGATCAGGGTGTTGTCTCGTGCGCTGCACCAACGCCAGCACGTAATCTAGCAGCTTGTCTTCAACCTCAACAGCTTGAACAGCTTTACGAGCGCTAATAATCTGCTCTACCGTTGCTATAGGCTTGAGACGAGCTAAATCAAGGCGTTTCGCTCGAAACCCAGCCTGAGCATTTAGCAACATTTGCTTTTCTGCCGCAGGATCCGGGTAATCCACAACCAGCTTGAATAAAAATCGGTCTAACTGAGCTTCTGGCAGGGGATACGTCCCCTCAAATTCCAACGGATTTTGGGTTGCAATTACCCAAAAGAGTTCAGACAGAGGCAATGTCTCGCCATCTAGCGTCACCTGCTGCTCTTCCATCGCTTCTAGTAGTGCTGCCTGGGTTTTAGGAGGTGTACGGTTAATTTCATCAGCCAGCAAAATCTCGGTAAAGATGGGCCCTTTCTTGAGAGTGAAACTGCGGCTATTTAGGTCAAAAATATTTGTTCCTAGGATATCTGAGGGCAAAATATCCGGCGTCAGCTGAATTCTCCGAAAATCTGCTTGCATTACCCTAGCCAGTACCTTAACCAGTAGGGTTTTTCCCGTTCCTGGTACTCCCTCGATAATGACGTGTCCACCACTCAGCAGCGCCACCAGCAACTGCTGCACTAGGCTAGATTGACCGACAATTATCTTGCTAAGGGTTTGGTTAAAGCGGGTAAATAAGGCGTTGGTTTCGCTCATGTTAGCTATCAGCTATTAGCTATTGGGAATTAGTTGTTGGCAAGTACTATTTAAATTCTTAAATATTGAGCGAACAAGGGTTCGTTCCGCCAAACTACATAATCTGTTAAGTCGGTTTTGAATAGTTGAAGCAGACAGTATCTTTGAGGTGCGATCACCTCACTCCACCTTAGCTTATGCTGATACATGGATAGATCGGCGCTTAGTCCCGCCAACTAGGCAAGCGGCAAGTTCTTTAGTCTTTGATGCCATACATCTGACGGTCTTCCTTACTCTTGGCAATAGCGATAGAAACCCGCTCAAGATGGGAGATGGCGACGAATTTGCTCCCATTTTCCCAACCAGCTTAACAAGTCTGTCTCACTCATTCGACGTTTTCGAGATTGCATTTGCAGGAGTTGTTCCAGTTCTGTCGCTGGACGCCCTGTTTGCTGCACCCAGGCGTTTACGAGGGATTGATGATCAAGTTGCTCCTGTCCTAAAAAGAGGGCTTTTTGCAGTTGCAACTGTTCTTCTTTACCGACAACATCCAAAATAAACTCACTGCTGTTTGCTTTTTGCAAGACACCTGCTAAAGCCTGGATATAAGCTTCGCTGTTATCAACGGCTGGCGTTGATAAGGTTACAGGTTTTCCAAATCGCCGATTTCCAGCCCCGATAGCAATAAGGAGGAGAATCAATCCTTGCACAAAAATTGGAAACACAGGGGTTTTGGCTAAATAACTGAATACATTACCCCCCTGCTCGCGCTTTATAACGTCTGAATCTTTGTACCCGTGGATGTATTCATCTACCCACACTGTATTTTGGATTGGGTTTTCTCCGTTACTCGCTTGCTCTCCTGCTCCCGATTGGGTGACAAGTTGCGCTAGAAATTCATAGTTACCTTGAAAGTCCTGATAAGCGTTGGCAGCGAGATAGGGTGTAGTGGCAAAAATAACTCGTCCTTTGCCAATACTCTCTTCCCAAACTATTGCACCAAAGCGATCGCCTAAGAGTTTATTCTTAATATCCTTAGCCCTTCGCTGCGTATCAATCTTCACGCTTCCTGCTGGGCTATTGAGTCTGGTACTAAAGGAAGCATTAGTAACGGGTTGGCGGACTCCCAACGCTACAAGGGTATTGCCACTTTCAACCCAATCTCGCTCTTTGCCATAAATATTATCGATTGTTAAGGGACTATAGATACGCAACAGCGTAACTGGTTGTTTTGCATTCTTGTTCTTTGCTAAATCCTCGAAGGGTTTTCGCCAACGCTGGACAGGAGTTCCCCGTTCTGACATGAAGGCGTACCAAGCGCCATAACCCTCTGGAGCACGGTTATAAGTAGAACCATTATTTAGCTTATTGTTGGCAGGAGCCGCTAGGAGGGTAATTACGATGATGGCTCCAATCGCGATCGCTCCTAATAACCATAACCGCCGATTTGAAAGATTCATGATGCCTCAATCTGTTGATAGGCTTGCTGGCACTGGTCAAAGACTGAGCGTGAAGCCTCTACCTTACTAAAACATAGCTGCTGATGGGTCATGAGTAAGGTTTGGTAGGGCTGCGGCTGGGGTAGTTGTTGGACTAATTGTAGATATTCCCCATCGGTGCGACTTGGTTGGTGCTGGGCAATCCCAGTGTCATTTAATCGCTGTAACATTGCCCTATACAGGCATAGACAGGCTTCATGGTAGTTACCCTGCTGCTGGAATTTTTGCGATCGCTGCAACCAGTCGGCAACGGATAACTCACCGTTCGATGTTTTTGTTGCCCTATCAGTGGGCTGACTTAGTTGATTGCTCAGGGAATAAACATAAGGACTCAACAGTCGCATAATCCGCAAAGCCGCCCAGCTTAAGAGCACAGCCAGGAGCACCCAAAACGCTAATTTAGCAATTAACCACACAAGCGGAGAATCTAACCAAGATGGCAGCGATACCTCCGATAGCTTAGGTGCCAATCGGGACGTTTGCAGTTCCCACCACTCGCCCAACCGTTGTTGCAGTTGTCCCAGTTGCCAACTCAAACTATTTTTCTCAAAAGAACCTGTAGGCATGGCTTAAACGAAAGGCTCATAGCAACGTTAACAAGAACTCCCATTTCCTGAATTTTTGCTCAAGAAATGGGAGTAACATCTACCTTATTTAGTTAAAGGATGCTAGATAGCGTTTCTAGTCAGTCTAGTCCCAAGAGGGAATCTCTGCATCTTCTCCACCAATGCCGATTCCTGTGTTATATATCTCGGCATCACTAATGTTCAGGCCATTCATTGAGGCTCCGTACACATTAGCGTCATAAATCTTAGCGCGAGTAAAATTTACCTCGTTGAGATTGGCTTGCTTAAAATCGGCATTGGTTACAAGAGCTGAGGTTAAGTTAGCTCCTTTCAAGTTTGCACCCGTGAGGTCAGCGCCTTCAAGGTTCGCTTCCGTAAGGTTAGCTCCTTGCAGATTGGCTTCTCTCAAGTCAGCACCAATTAAATGTGCGCTACTGAGGTCTGCTCCTGATAAATTACAGCGATAACATTCCCCAGTTGACAACAGCTGTTTTACATGAAGCGGATTTTCCGCTTTAACTGAGCTAGTGAAAAATAGCGGAGTTAGTAGGGTTAGAGTCGCTAAAAGCTTGAAGTTCATAA
>DATNPH010000176.1:0-6000 GCA_036703315.1 Coleofasciculaceae cyanobacterium | reverse complement strand
CAAAACCTTGGCGGCAATCAACAAGCCAAACTTGAAGGTGAGCTATCTGGTCTGGCGAACGGCGGTACTATCACCCTCTGGGATGATACCGGTTCTGTATTAGTCAAACCGAATCGACAAGACACAGACTACAATGACTTCATTGTCCGAGCTGGCGGTCATCTAGCTTGCCCCTATGCGAACAAGGTCAGCAGTAACCAACAATCTAAGGGACATATGTCTAGGTCAGCGAATGTGAAGTGTACAGGCAAATAATACCGTTTCACTTTAAGTTTGCGACAGATGAAGGGCAGGGGGAGCAGGGGGAGCAGATGGAGCAGGGGGAGCAGGGGGAGCAGGGGGAGCAGTCATTTAGTGAATTGGTATAAGCTAATAGGCATTCAAGTTGCATAGTGACGGCTTCCTTCTACGTTTTCAACCCATCACTTTTGAGGATGCCGTACAGCTCTATGTCCTCAAACTTTTCCCATTTCCATGTATGTTGGCGACGACATCCCTCGTAGCTCATCCCAATTTTCTGCATTACTCGTCCTGAAGCTGGGTTGTGCGAGAAGTGAGTAGCCTGAATGCGATGCAAACCAATTACCTCGAAGCCATATTCCACTACTGCTCTAGCGGCTTCAGTACAGTAGCCCTTACCCCAGTACGGCTTTCCAATCCAGTATCCCAGCTCAGCATTGTTATTTTCAGCATCAATCCCTAAGCCGATCGCTCCGCACAGTTCCCCACTTTCACGCAGTGCGATCGCAAAGTTGACCCCAGTTCCCTCCTCAAATGCTGCCGGATGGGTCTTAATCCATTCCTCTGCCATCCCATCTTCGTAAGGATGGGGAATCATAAGTGTCGTAGCAGCAATTTCGTGTGCGCCAGCCAACCGTTGCACATCTGGTGCATCTGCAAATGTAAAGGGACGTAGAATGAGCCGTTGAGTCTGGATAGTGGGTTGCTCAGCCCTACTCAGCTTTTCATCTTTATGTTGCTCATTCAAAGCGATGAAATTTGGCATTTATTAGTCTCCTAAAAGCTCAGAAATTATTCATGGTGGTGCTTTGAGGTTATGAATGTGTTGAACATGATGTCCTTGCTTAGACAAGACAGATATTGCCAAGTCAAGCTGAGATTCCTTCACTAACACGTAATCAGTGTCATAGGTGGAGACGGCAAAGATACTGACTCCTGCTTCTGCTAGGGGAACTGCCACGGCAACAAGAATTCCAGTGAGCGCAAAATCAAACGACCCGTCGAACTTTAATGCACTCCAACCTCGCTCACAGGTCACATCGGAGGGAACGCAATGCTCGGGACAAACAATAGACAACTCATCAGCGGTACGTGATATCGAGAAAAATGATGCTAGAGTTGCCCAGTGTGGAATCGCTGCCTGCGGGTCAAGTCGGCAGATGACTAAACGTTCCGTGAGTACTGTCAAGGTAAGACGAATAGTCTGCATCTCTACTTCACCTCTAACTGAGTAGGACGGTGTCCACCAAATACTGCAAAGCTGAAATTTTTGTACCAGCAGTCTACATCTTGGAAACCTGCCGCTTCCAGCCAACCCAGTTGAGCCTCAAGGGTTGCCATGCGATCGTATTCCATGCGTTTTTTGGCGGCTTTTAGCTCCTCGTCTGAGATGCCGAGGGCACGGACTGAATCGAGCCAGTGTTGTCGGTAGCACTTCTCTAGTTCAGGTGTTTTACCCAAGACCTGTTCTGCATTGACAAATATACCTCCCGGTTTGAGAGCGTTGTATATTTGCTGATAAAGACGCTCCTTGTCAGGATCGGACAGGTGATGGATGGATAAACCGGAGATAACAAGGTCATAGGAACCTTCGAAATCAGTCTCGATATAATCACCAATCAGGATTTTTGGGGACTTGCCCATCTGACTAAATCGAGTCTTCGCCTTCTCCAGCATCTCAGTAGCTAAGTCCAGCAGTGTGAACTCTGCATTGGGGAAAACTGCCTGAACCATGCCTGAATAAAGTCCGGTTCCCGCGCCCAAATCAAGCCCTTTCAGAGGTGTCGTGCGATTAAACGGTATGACCTCAACAGCTGTTCTATAAAAGTCATCAAAGCATGGGATCAGGATCTGCCGTAGCTGGTCATAATCAGCGGCAGCGGTATTAAACGCTTGTTGAATGTTCACACTTGCTGTCCTCCACTTCCTGATCCAGGAGTGATTAATTCTCCTCGCAGTACGGTAACCGCTTGTCCGGCTAGAAATACGCGATCGCTTCCTGTATAGCGCACCTTCAGCACGCCACCCCGACTAGATGCCTGGTATGCCAAAAACTCATCCTTACCGAGGCGATCGCGCCAGAAGGGAGCAAGGCAGCAATGAGCCGATCCGGTCACCGGATCTTCATCGATGCCTACTCCTGGAGCAAAGAAGCGAGAGACAAAATCGTAATCTGAACCCTTATGAGTCAAGCTCGTCACGATCACCTTAGCAAGGGGCAACGTTTTGAGTTGCTGGAAATTGGGCTGCATCTGCCGCACCAATTCTTCAGACTCCACTTCCACTAAATAGCCCAAAGAATTCTTGAAGACAGATTTTATCGGTACGCCCAAGGCTTGAGAGAGCTCTAGCGGGGCAATTGCCGCTTCTGAGCGATTCACTGGAAAATCTAGCTCAATCCAATCACCCTGCTGCTTGGCGATTAACAAGCCGCTCTTAGTATGGAAACGAGCTGCTTCATCCGGTGGCAAATGACTCTCTGACCAAAGCACATGAGCACTGGCTAAGGTTGCATGACCACAAAGGGGCACTTCCACCGCAGGTGTAAACCAACGCAGATTGAAGCCATCATCTTGTCTGACCAAAAAAGCCGTTTCAGATAAATTCATCTCTAGCGCTACGTTTTGCATCCAGCCATCATCTTGGGGAGCAGGCAAAACACAAACGGCGGCAGGGTTACCAGCAAAAGGAGTACTGGTAAAAGCATCGACTTGAATAATAGTTTGTCCCATAGGGTTGTTCCGATAGACTCTCAGCTATTCCAGATCAGGACTTACGCACTCGCCCCCCTATCCCCCAAATCCGGGGAACTGGATTTTTATCCCCCCAAGCTTGGGGGGTCGGGGGGCAAAACAAGGATATTTGCGTAAGTCCTACAGATGACTGATGAAACACTTAAAAACTGCGTTGCCCTTGTGTATTTGGGTAGTTTATTTCGGCTGAGTTAGGTAAGACTTCATCTTATCGGGTGACCTTGACTAAAAAGTCAGCAAGTATAAAGGATGTTAGCGTCTGCTGCGCAAGCGCTCAAGAGCGTCGCTATCGCTTTGCGTGCGCTAGCAGCATAGGACTTACCAGTTAATTAGGTATCAGAATTTTATAAGACACTACGCGATCGCCAATCAGTATTAAACAAAGGCTATGAAGTATGGATCCTGCACTAGACCAAGCTATTGAGTTTTTAACAACCCCATCTACAACACCACCTGCATCGGCAGCTGTTGTTGAAGCGTTGTTGATGGCAGAGAAGACGGCTAAACAAACCAAACTGCGCCACACCTATCCGCAATTGCTAGGCACTTGGCGATTAGGATTTGTCACAGGGACAAAGCGATCGCGCCAGAAGGCAGGGGTTATTCTAGGCGCTGGAAGGTTTCTGCCAAAGTTGGTCAGGATTCATCTGTCCTACTCCCAATCCGAGTCTGAGCAAGAGCGAGGAACCGTTCAAAATTCCGTTGAACTCGGAGTGCTAAAGCTGGTTCTTACTGGCCCTACACAGTTCTTGTCGAAGACGAATATACTAGCTTTCGATTTCACCCGGATGCAAGTGTCACTGTCTAGACTGAAGTTGTACGAGGGCTACATCCGGGGCGGTCAAGACAGAGAAGCCCGCTTCTATGAGCAAAGTATCAAAGAGCAGGCATTTTTCACTTACTTCTTAGTAGAGAACCGTTGCATTGCTGCTAGGGGTCGGGGAGGTGGGTTGGCTTTGTGGACGAGGGTTAGCCAAGACTAGAAAAGAGTGCTGTCCAGTCGATCGCAGATGGCCTTGCTCCCTTATTAACCAGCTCAAACGCTTTTCCTTCCGTAGCTGGGCTATCTAGGCATTCCACGCAAGCTGATGCCACGTCAATTCGGCTGGTATCACCTACTAGAGTATCGCCCGTACCCACAACTACACCCAACTTCCCCCCGGTTGTTGCCTTCAATAGCGTATTTAAGTCATAGGAAGTGTAGGGGCCATCGATCAGCCGTCCTGGACGAATAATAGTGTAGGGTAACCCGGAACGGATAATTGCTTCCTCACCTTTCTGTTTAGCATCGAGTACACCGAAGGCATTGAGGAAGCTGAAGGGTGGTTTGTCTTTCCTCAAAATGCCGCAGGAGGAAATAAAAACAAACCGCTTCAAATCTTTGGGGGCTGCACTTACCAGATTGCTCACTCCTTGTGCATCAACTTGTTCGGGAGTATTTCTAGCATGAGTGCGGCGATACTCTGAGTCGAGATAGATTTTTCCCCATTCAACGAGATTTCCTAGTCCTTCGGCCTTTTGGTCAAAATCCCATTTCGCAGAGGGAAAAGCTGTTGTCCCAGTACAACAGATGATGTGCGTAATGTTCTGCACAGCAGAGGAAAGGGTCGTTGGTTGGCGTATATCTCCAATCGCCACCTCTACCCGGTTCTCAAACATGTTCTGAGCTTTTTGGGCACTGCGGGTCAGAACGCGAACCGGAAAGCCCTTCTCTAGTAGCTTGGCTACCGCTAGCTGCCCGACTCCACCCGTGGCACCCGTAACCAGCACCCGCTCATTTGCTCTCGCTTCTGGTGAAGTCATAATGCCTCCTCTTCAAGTCTGGGTACTGTGTCTCACAAAGCAGCGTACACCAAAGCGATCGCAATTGACTAATCCTGTTGGCGTTGCAGCGTTTAATAATAAGTTAGACCACCTCTCAGCTTGTATCACGTAATCGGCCAAGTTCGTAGAGGGTTGAGAATGATGATCACAACTTTCCTGGCATACCTTTTAATTGCTTGCTTCTTCGTAATGGAGTGTTTATTAAGAAAGGGGGAGCAATCCGTTAGTCTTCAAACAGGTTCATCTAACCGTGGAAGTTCACGTTTACTATGGGTTAGTAGTTTATTCAATAACCGAGAATTGCAAGATTGAAAGCACTCAAAGAAATCCGCTTTTTCAAGGAAATCAATGACCTCTATAAAGTTACAAACTCTCAACATAGAGCTGTTTGGAATTTGTTTGATATTTTCAGGTTGGAGGACTTAGAGGTAGAAGCCGTAAAAGCGCTGCCGCCCTACCGAAAGGGATTTTATCATGTTAGCTTCAAAATAAGCCCAATTAACTCCTCCATTTTTATAAATTCTGATAGATTTGATAACAAACGAGACTGCCTTGTCTTTAGTTCCCCCTATCATATCTATTCTTGGCAAAGAGACTCAAACACAAAAGGCTTTGTCTTTTACTTCAAAGACGAATTTTTAACCTGCGATATTTTGAGCGAGTTTCCCTTCTTCAAAGTGACAGAAAGCAATCTGTTTGAGCCTGAACAAGCGGAATCCGAAAAGCTACTTGGCTACTTTCAAATGATTTGGGCGGAGTTTGCAGCCACAAATCCCTACAAAACCCATATTATTCAATCGTTGGTGCTGGCTCTACTTTATTATTGCAAATCTCTTTATGAAAGATATAGAGCACAAGAAAAAGACCAACCGCGTAGCCTGATTATCTTAAACCAATATCAGCAACTCATTAATAAGTTTTATCTACAGAAAAAGACCGTTGAGGAATACGCAAGCTTGTTGGGTATTACCCCTAATCACTTAAATGATGTCATAAAGCAATCCATCGGTAAGACAGCCCGCAGCTTTATCGTTGAGCGTATTCTCTTGGAAGCTAAGAGCCTTTTAACTCATACACAGTTAGATATTGCTGACATTGCCTATAATTTGCAATTTGACGAACCTACCAACTTTAGCAAGTTCTTCAAAAAATATGTTGGAATGACACCACTGCAATTTCGTAA
>DATNPH010000172.1:0-4170 GCA_036703315.1 Coleofasciculaceae cyanobacterium | reverse complement strand
ATACCGTGATGGATATTGAACAGGTGACCGAGTTTGCTAAAGGTGAAGAAGCGCAGATGCAAAACCGCTCACCGATGATGCAGCAGGTGCGAGAGCGTCTAGTCGCTGATACTATTGACCCTCATGATGCAGTTCTGCGCGATCGCGTTGTGGGTGAGCTGGTACAATACCTGGAAAGTCAGGGTCATAAAGACTGTGCTGATTACTTAATCTTAAAGCTGCAAGACTTTGCCGCCCCCGAAATTGACGACATCATGGGTTTAACACCACGCCAACGGGATTATCTGCAACAGCGATTTAAGTACCATGTAGAAAAATTCGCTCACACCTCTCACTGGCAACTGGTTCATCAATGGTTAGGTGCAGACGTTGACCAAAAGCTAGGACTCTCATCCAAGCAGTGGGACGCCTTTGTCGGACAACTTGACCCCACCCAACAGCAATTATTAGACCTCAAACGGGCGAAAAAGAGTGATTTTGAGATTGTCAAAGCCCTAAAAATCACACCGAAACAGGTACAAAAGCGCTGGACTCAACTGTTAGATATGGCAAGTCTGGTTCGTAACAATGCAGTAGAGAGTTCCAATAAGAGCATTAATCACTCAATGGCGGCATAAGGAACTGATAAAATTGTCCTCCAGCATATCTAGCTCTACTGGCGCTAAAACTTTCGGCTGCATTTGACGTAAATCATCCCACACGGCCTCCACATCAGCCAACTTGAAATATTCCGTCAAACTCCCAATTCGATAATTGAAATCTTTATAGCGAAATCGACAGCGGTAAAACATATCTGAGAGACCCTCGTTCAATAACAACTGGCTCTCTTGAGTGAGCATTTTTCCCCAACCATGCCTGTTTCACTTCAACTGCACACACCTGTGTTTTGGTGGAAAAAAGGCTGGAACAGAGCTAACCATTGTTTGATACAGTGATGCTTCGTCAAACGCTGGAATCTCTATGTCCCAGGTATCGCTTCCTCCATCACTCCATCCCGACCTACCCCTCACCGCTCTTGCACCCATGCAGGATGTGACAAACCACTGGTTTATGAAGGTCATTGCCCACTACGGCAGTCCTGACTACTTCTTCACCGAGTACTTCCGCGTGAATGATACCTCACGGCTCAATCGTAGCATTCTGGCAGCAATCACCGAAAACAATACGGGTCGCCCCATTTTTGCTCAAATGATTGGCGAAAGCATTCCAGACTTAGTAAGAACAGCGATTGATCTGTGCAACTATAATATCGCTGGAATTGACTTGAACATGGGCTGTCCAGCACCTAGAATCTATCGCAAAAATGTTGGAGGTGGATTGCTACTTTCCCCCGAAAAAGTGGATCGGATTTTGGGAGAACTGCGACAAGCCGTCAATGATCGACCTTTGACTGTCAAGATGCGCGTAGGCTTTGAAAATACAGATACCTTTTACGAAATTTTAGATTTAATCAATCGCCACAGCATTGATTTGCTCTCTTTGCATGGTCGCACGGTGAAAGATATGTACCACGGGGCAGTGAAATATGATTTGATTGCCTCTGCGGTCAAACGAGTTCATTGTCCAGTGCTTGCCAATGGCAATATCCACTCGGCGACAAAGGCAAGAGAAGTGCTTGCTCAAACGGGCGCGGCGGGAGTGATGGTAGGACGTTGGGCGGTCGGGAATCCTTGGATTTTTAATCAAATTCGGCAGGCTTTGCGAGGAGAACCAGTCACGCCCGTTCCTTTAGTAGAGGTACGCAACTATATTGATCGTTTATGGCAAACCCCCACAGCTGCAACTATGCCAATGCGATCGCGCTTAGGCTATCTCAAAATGTTTCTCAACTACATTGCCCTGAATGTTGACGCTGAAGGAGATTTCCTGCGGCTGATGCGACAGACGCAGACAGAGGTCGAACTGCTTAACCTGTGTGACCGCGTTTTCCTTACTGATCTGACAAAAAATTTAGCCCTAGCACCTTCCTTGAGCCTCTAATCTAGAGTTCATTTTCTAGAAGCAGGATTCCTTTGATAGTCATTTCTCATAGCACTAGTCACATCTTTCGCAAAGAAAGTCAAATTAATGCTGGTGTAAGGATTAAACACCCCATTCGACAAGCGCACAATCATATGTAAGTTACATTCCTCCAGTTCTCCACGGGGGGGGGAAGCTGAAGGAATCATCTCCACTTCACGGCGCGAGTGTCAATGACAGTGTCGTTCCGATTGGCACCTGATTAACCCAGTTTGGGTTCAAGAGACCTGTCTTGAAAATCGATTTTCATCCTTGGTTGTGAACGTAGTTCATGGTCGTCTCTTGCATAAATGCCAAAATAACGGCTCTCAAGTATTGTTTTTGCATATTAAAACTCGACTTTTACAAGAAGTCTAAGGAATTGAGTTATCTCGGATTGCGGGAGAACCCAGATCAAGATCAGGTAGATTCCCAAAACCCGTCAGAATGAGTAATGACTAATAACTTAAAATCCAGAACGCATACCCATTCCCATGACGAGCGCTCCCCTAAGCTGGAGGGAACTAGAAACCCTCACCGACTATCAAATTGACGCCGTAAACGGTCTTACTAATGCCCAAGCCCGACTACGCCTGTTTGGTCTTCCTCAAGCCGATGTGCGAGTCACACTCTACCGCGACAACCACGCTTGGTGTCCCTACTGCCAAAAAGTCTGGCTTTGGCTTGAAGAAAAACAAATCCCCTACCGCATTGAAAAAGTGACAATGTTTTGTTACGGGGAGAAAGAAAGCTGGTACAAACGCAAAGTACCATCGGGCATGTTACCAGCACTGGAGTTAGACGGTCGCCTGATCACCGAAAGCGATCACATTTTGCTCGCTCTAGAACAAGTCTTTGGTCCTTTAGGGCAGGGTATGGAAAGCCCCACAGTACTACCCCTGCGCCAACTCGAGCGACTTTTATTTAGAGCTTGGTGTAGCTGGCTTTGCTATCCGACGGTGTCGCAACAGCAAGAGCAGCGCCACCGAGAGCAATTTATCAAAGTCGTAGATCAGGTTGAGTTGGCACTCGCCTCTACTCCTAGTCCATACTTCCTGGAAGAGTTCGGTACAGCTGATGTCATCTTCACGCCCTATGTCGAACGCATGAACGCCAGTCTGTATTATTACAAAGGCTACTCGCTGCGAGAGGAGAATGCTTACTTGGCTGCCTGGTTTGATGGGATGGAAAGCCGACCAACTTATCGCGGCACTCAGAGCGACTTTCACACCCACGCTCATGACTTACCTCCTCAGATGGGAGGTTGCATTGAAAATGGTGAGCCGAAGATGCTCTTGAATAAAAATCGGGTGGATAATGGTCCTTGGATTGGGCTGCCTGATGTGGCTTACCCAGAACCGGAAAGCTCCCGTGCTGAAGCCCTCTATCGGGTGATTAAGCATCGCGCTAATATTATTCGAGTCAATCCGGCTGATGACGAATTGTTTGAAATAGCTCTGCGTTGTGCATTGACTTGGATGATGACGGGTGATGTGTGTGTGCCGCCGACTGGCTCTGATGGGGCGCTGAGATATTTACGCTCACGCATTAATGTACCTCGCGATATGTCGCTCTTTGCTGCCAAGCGACTCAGAGAAGCTTTGGAAAAAACGGCAAGCTTGGTCGGTGATCAACAAGGTCAGCCGATTTCGATTAAGCATCGTCGCGACCAAGACCCGGCTTATTTTGCTAGCGTCTTAGATTCGCCTGAAGTCAGCCAAACTGCCTAAGAATCAGTTGCATTTTGTGGGGGGAATTGACAATGGGTTCTATATACTGTCAACAGAAAAACACCATCAATTACCGACTTTGGACAATAGAGATATCAATCCTGGATGATAAGTGGTGCCTGACGATTTACCAACCACCGGGGTTCTATGTCGAGCATTTGCATTTAGACTGTAGCCGAGATGAGGCGATTGCATAATTTATCAACGCTTTCACTAGAAACATAGAAGCTGCTGACCCCTCACCTCCTCAAGCTGGGTTGTTACTGGCGATTGATGCCGGAGCATCCCAGCTTGAGGTGAGGGAAAATAGCTGAATGTTGGGGACAATCATCAATGTTGCATTGTCATCTACGAGGAAACTAAATAGACAAAGCTGACCAGGAGAGACATTACCCTGACCTGTCTGGTGTACAGCTAGGTGACAAGGCGCACACAGAGGAAT
>DATNPH010000171.1:0-27878 GCA_036703315.1 Coleofasciculaceae cyanobacterium | reverse complement strand
GAGTCCGAAAAATAGAATGTTACTTTAGGAAGATGTTTTCTAGCCGCGATTGCTGGGTCTATCTCGTCTCAAGTTACACATCTGAGAACCTAAAGCGTATCAATGACTTATTAACAATCGTCTTGTCCAACAATTATTACTTATTGCTGAGTAAATGATTTGGCTGATAGCCTTAGCAATTTAGTAATTCAAGATACAGACATAAATGAATGTCTATAGATAGAGGTTCAAGGTAGGCGATCGCGATTAGGCTAAAAGAACTTTTAGTCTATGCTGATGTATATAATCAGTATTATGTCCAAGATTTATAAGAAGTAGCAAGTCTTGTTAATTGCTAGCTCACGGCAAAGCAACTAGGCTAAACCAATGTTTACCCTAGCCGAAGTAGTGAAAGTGAGGCTCTGTTCCACTAACCCTATAGACCGTCAGGAAGAACACAATTAATTGCACCGCTATAGTGGGAAAAGTAACAGGCTTGATATCACTCCTAGTCAGGTGTGTATCCAGAACAACAATCTGAATTATCAGGAGATAAGAACGATGAGTAAGGCTCCGTTTCATGATGAATTTACCCTGTCAGAAACAGCAGTAGAACTTGGGAAAAAAGCAATGGATTTAGGACTGATTCCCAGTTTAGTTGTGCGTTACTTTGCTGATAGCCAGCAGTTCTATATTCCTGATGAAAAGGAAGGTTCCCCTCTCACGCCAGAGCAAGCCTATTTGCGGCTAAAGAAGTTAGTTGAACAATCTGGTCAATAATTCATTCCTTAGTTGCCTTCATCTGTGGTTGTAATTATCTACATGAAGACAAGTATTCAATCTAACGAAAACTATATTCCTTTACTATACAAAATTGGCGAACTGAGATTCGCTTTTTTTGTGCAAACTAAAGTAGAAGAACTTAACCAATAGACTCCATTACTTAACTCATTAGTTTATCCACTTTTAGATAGAGGAATTGCTTTCCTCTGATAAATCTAATGTTATTTAGGTTCATAAAGTATTCGGAGGACGAATTTATGGTTAGCACAGGAAGTACACAAGCAGTCAGTAACCTTGAGTATGACTTGCTCACAGTGTTGCAAAATAAGTCGGAAGCGCTCAAAGCTTACGACAAATACATAGAAGATGCCCAAAGCAGTGACTCTCAACCCTGTGTAGAACTTTTCCGGAAGTTGCAGCAGGAAGATATGCAGCATGCACAGGAACTTCGCCAACACCTTCAAGAAGTGATGCAAAAAGGGAAGATGTAGAAGGTTAATCGTCTAATTCGGGAGATAACCAGTTTGGCAACCCGTTTTGTAGGGGTGCAATTATTTGTGCCCCTACTGCCGAAAGTGCAAGACTTAACTGTAATTCTTAACTAGGTCTGTCAAGTCCCAGGCAGAGTCACTTTTAGCAAACAGCTTACGTTAGAGCAGGTCAAGTGAAGGACACTTGACTAGAGATTCATGCCGCTTGATTTTGAAAGGGTCAAATTATTAGATACTTTAGAGTGTGAAAGGGATACCTAAAAAATTCAGTAGCAACTCTAAAGATACGCCCGTATGCATATAAGTGAAATTACTCATCCGAATCAGCTGCACGGCTTGTCGATTCGTCAACTTGAGCAAATTGCTCGTCAAATTCGGGAGAAGCATCTCCAGACGGTCGCGACCAGTGGTGGTCACTTGGGTCCGGGGCTAGGTGTCGTGGAACTGACGCTAGCCCTATATCAGACTCTGGACTTAGACCGCGATAAAGTTCTTTGGGATGTTGGTCACCAAGCTTACCCCCACAAGATGATCACAGGGCGGTACAGCCAATTCCACACACTACGACAAAAGGATGGCATTGCCGGTTATCTAAAACGTTGTGAGAGCAAGTTTGATCACTTTGGCGCGGGTCATGCTTCTACTAGTATTTCTGCTGCATTGGGGATGGCGGTAGCACGAGACCTCAAGGGTGAAAATTTTAAGGTAGTAGCGATCATTGGCGATGGTGCTCTTACAGGCGGTATGGCATTAGAAGCGATTAACCATGCCGGACATTTGCCTAATACCAAACTGCTGGTGGTGCTAAATGACAATGAAATGTCAATTTCCCCCAACGTTGGTGCCATTTCCCGTTACCTGAACAAAGTGCGGCTGAGTCCGCCGATGCAATTTCTTAAAGACAATTTAGAAGAACAATTTAAGCATCTTCCCTTTGTTGGCGATTCTTTATCCCCTGAGTTGGAGCGAGTCAAGGAAGGGATGAAGCGCCTAGCCGTACCTAAAGTGGGGGCGGTGATTGAGGAACTAGGTTTTACCTACATGGGGCCAGTAGATGGTCATAATCTGGAAGACTTGATTACCACATTCAAAGCCGCCCACACTTATGATGGTCCTGTACTCGTGCATGTGGCGACGGTGAAAGGAAAGGGGTATGCGATCGCCGAAAAAGACCAAGTCGGCTACCATGCTCAAAACCCTTTCAACCTGGCTACTGGCAAAGCCATCCCTTCCAGCAAACCCAAGCCTCCCGCCTACTCCAAAGTCTTTGCCCACACCCTAGTTAAACTCGCTGAGAACAATCCCAAAATTATGGGCATCACAGCCGCGATGGCAACGGGTACCGGCTTAGACAAACTCCATGCTAAACTCCCCAATCAATACATTGATGTTGGCATTGCCGAACAACATGCTGTTACCCTATCGGCTGGCTTAGCCTGTGAAGGGATACGACCTGTTGTTGCCATTTACTCTACCTTCCTGCAACGGGCTTACGACCAGGTCGTTCACGACGTTTGTATCCAACACCTACCTGTCTTCTTCTGCCTGGATCGAGCAGGAATTGTGGGTGATGATGGTCCTACCCACCAGGGTATGTACGACATTGCCTATCTGCGCTGCCTTCCCAATATAGTAGTGATGGCACCCAAAGATGAAGCTGAACTACAGCGAATGGTTGTTACCGGTATAAACTATACCGATGGACCGATCGCTATGCGCTATCCTCGCGGCAATGGCTATGGTGTCCCCCTGATGGAAGAAGGTTGGGAAGCCGTGCCAATTGGTAAGGGTGAAATCTTACGCAGTGGTGACGATGTCTTAATGGTTGCCTATGGCTCGATGGTTCATCCTGCAATGCAGGCAGCTGAGATGCTTAGTGAGCATGGGGTTGAAGCGACAGTGGTCAATGCCCGCTTTGTCAAGCCCCTCGATACCGAGTTGATTGTGCCTCTGGCGAAGCGAATTGGTCGGGTAGTGACGCTGGAAGAAGGCTGCATTATGGGTGGTTTTGGTTCAGCTGTTACTGAAGCCCTGATGGAGCATGATGTTGTGGTGCCAGTCAAGCGCATCGGTGTCCCCGATCAGTTGGTAGAACACGCTAAACCAGATGAAGCTAAGGCTCAATTGGGTTTGACGGGTTCACAAATTGCCCAGCGAGTGCGAGAAACATTCTTCAGCCAACAACCCTCGGCGGTTAGCGGCTAGTTAGTTAACGATAGGTTTTTTAACGCCGAGGACGGCAAGGTAGGCAAAAAAGGCAGTTGTGCAAAACTACTGTATTTTTCCTTGCCATCTATTACCTTAAGTGATTAGCTTGGTGTTCTTCGGCGTTAAAAAATTCGTTTTGTATCCACTCAGGAAGATTGTTGTTTTCAGTGGCGCAGGGCTTTCGGCAGACAGTGGCATCCCGACGTTTAGAGATGCAGGCGGGATTTGGCAAAATTACCGGATTGAGGATGTCGGCACGCCTTGAGGTGGCAGGGAAACCCATCTTTGGTGCTTGATTTTTCCGCCAGAGTGTTTTTGCAGATGCAACAGTGCCAGCCAAATGCTGCTCATAGAGCGATCGCTAAACTTGCTAAGCTTTTTGATCTACTTTGCATCTGCACAAAATTCCGAATCCCTTTTACCATGCCCTGAACGGTTTTACCGTCCTCAAAGGAACAGCCTCAGAAAAAATACCAGAACTTGTCGAAGTTCTTCGTGCAAAATATTATTAAGCTGTATTAATACTAAATGCTATGAATCTTCCTAAAACTCAGGTTTATCCGATTATCTGGCATGATAATCATGTTTCACTGATTGACCAAACTCGCTTACCAACTGAGTATGCCGTTGTAGAAATTAGTCGCTGTGATGATATGGCAAGGGCAATCAAAACAATGATTGTTCGGGGAGCACCGGCAATTGGTGTGGCAGCGGCTTACGGGATGTACCTAGGGGCACGAGAGATTCAGACAGACGATTGCGATGCCTTTTTAAGACAGCTAGAGGACGTTGCCCAGATGTTGCGGCAAACTCGTCCTACGGCTGTTAATTTATTTTGGGCGATCGGACGCATGCTGAAGACAGCCTATGAAACAGTCGGTTCAGTAGAACAGCTGAAGGCAGCTTTGCTACGAACGGCTCAGGCGATTCAGGTCGAAGACTTACAAACTTGTCAAGCAATTGGCGATAACGGATTGGAAGCTTTGCCAAAACACCCTCATCAGCTGTGTATTCTGACTCACTGCAATACTGGATCGCTGGCAACGGCTGGGTATGGTACGGCCTTGGGTGTAGTGCGTTCCGCGTGGCGGGAAGGGCGACTAGCAAGAGTCTACGCTGACGAAACTCGTCCCCGTTTACAAGGTGCCAAACTGACTTCCTGGGAATGCGTGCAAGAAGGGATACCTGTTAGTGTAATTACCGATAGCATGGCAGCTCACTGTATGAAACAGGGGCTAGTTGATGCTGTGATCGTGGGAGCTGACCGAATTGCGGCAAATGGAGATACCGCGAACAAAATTGGTACCTATAGTTTAGCGATCGTTGCCAAGGCTCACAATGTTCCTTTCTTTGTTGCGGCTCCCCTTTCTACCATTGACTTCGAGTTATCTAGCGGCAGCAAAATCCCGATTGAAGAGCGCCACCCGGCAGAAATTTATCAAATTGGTGAGACTGTTATTTGTCCACCAGGAGTGGAGTTCTACAACCCAGCATTTGATGTCACACCAGCTGAGTTAATCACGGGAATTATTACCGAAAAGGGTGTGGTTGCGCCGAGTGAGTTGCAAAAGTTCCAGCTTAAGCAACCTGCATAACTTTGTAGAGACGTTTACTGTTTCGCACCATGCTTCGCAAATCGGTGGAACGTCTCTACGACTAAATAAACCGACTAAATACAACTAGAAAAGAAAAGGGAGCTATAAGAGCGGATTCGGTAATCGATTATCGCCGAGTGTCTCCAAAAACTTAGTGAACCAGGTAAGGTTACCTGGTTCACGCAAAATTATTCAAAAGAAAATCCAGTTAGGTTTACAGATGCTTACAGCTTCAGCTAGACCGTCTTGTTTATCCCTCCTTTTTTCTTTTTCCTAAGTAGTTTGGCTTTCTGTTTTAACAATTTCACCAGCCGAAGTTGCTTACTTGAAAGCTAGAAAACAAGAGTTCCTTATCGCCAGTCAGTTAAAACACATGCCGTCTGGTTCTAATTGCTAGTATCACGATAAAAGAAGCTGTAAGGGGCTCAGGGTAGGAGGCACAGCCCTGAACATTTATTATTTTGTGTGCCATGTCATCAAGTTAGCAAGTCTCTTGAACAAAGGCTAGACTCTGTTAGCAGAAATTGATTTAACTTAAGCTTGTGTCACAAATTTGTTAAGGTTCTTTACTCTTACCGTATGGTGTCACAACTTAAACCGCTGTCTTTGCCATTATCTTGGTTGGCTTAGTGCCTTGAGCTAGTTGAGGAGTCCGTCCCAACAGACCAGTCATTAATCGTAGCACTAGAGTTTTAAACGGGTGAATCCTTCGGAGCATCAATAAGCCCAAACGTCGAGTCATTACCATCGGCAACCAGCTAGTGGAAAACATTCGGTCAAGAAAATCAGTAAAGCCTAAAATTGTCCAATTTTCCAGTTTGCGCCAACGTTCGTAGCGTCTGAGCACTGGTTCGCCTCCAATATCTTCACCCCGAAGCGCCGCATCTTGCAGCACTTGCGCTAAGGCAGCCACATCACGGATGCCCATATTCAGCCCTTGTCCCCCAACAGGATGGCAACAGTGAGCAGCATCGCCAATTAGCGCCAATCGTGACTGGGTGTAGCGATCGCTCTGCATTAGCTGCACAGGGAAGATAAAGCGCTGACTCTCCAATTCCAGATGCCCTAAAAGATTACCTGTGCGGCGTTCCAGTAGCGCCAAAAACTCTACTTCATCCAGTTCTTTTAGAGCTTGCGCTTCCGCGTGAGGCGCTGTCCACACAACTTGGCAACGATTCCCTGACAGTGGCAGCACCCCCATCGGCCCACTAGGCCAGAAGCGTTCAAACGCAGTATTGTTGTGGGGCTTCTCCGTTTTTATCCTTGCTGTTACGCAGGATTGCCAGTATTGCCAGCCCTTGGTGCCGATGCCAGCAGCCGTGCGAATCCGTGATCGCGCCCCATCTGCCGCCACAACCAATCGTGTGCGTAGCTTGCAGTTTTTCCCTGCCACCTTCACTTCAATTTCCACCCCAGACGCCTGATACTCGACATCTATCACTTCAGCAGGACACAACCAACTGACCTTAGGACACTCTGCTAAAAACTCATATAACGAGTTCAAGAGGAGACGGTGTTCTCCTATGTAGCCTAGAGATTCTGTCCCCAAATCAGTCGGGTAAAACTGCACAGTACCAGCATGGTCAGCATCCGAGAGGCGAATTTGCTGATAGGTTGTAACCTCAGGCAGTATCTTATCCCAGACCCCAATTCCCTTAAAAATTCGCTCCGAAAGGAGTGAAAGATTGTAAGCTTGCGGTTTAACTGCCTCTACAGACGGAGGTTGTGCTTCAATTAGCACCACACTCAGCCCGGAATTTTTTAAGGCACAAGCTAGCGTTGACCCAACGATACCGCCGCCCACGATTGCCAAATCATAGTCAAATCCCAACTGGGGAGTTGGTGTCGGCAGCGTTGAAGGTGTTTGACTTAGCTGTTTTAGTGCCATTGTCAATAGAATGGGTCAAAGATGATAGGAATATTTACTCTTCTTTATTGTGACGTGAACTCTACGGGCGATCAAGCATGAGCTGCGATCGCCTGTATGTCTGGGCGTGGATCAATCTTAGTCCCCAACCCTTTCTTGGTCACCGAAAAATCAAGTTTAGACGCTGTTGGGATTTCTTCAGTGCTTCCTGGGGAGAGCTTTTGCCCAATAACACTGCCTCGATCGCTCGACCCAAACTTTCAGAAATCCGACTGTAACCTCTGAAAATCGGACGCGATCGCCCATACTCCACTTGCTCCAAAAACACTTTCACCGTCGGTTGCTGCTCAACAACTGCCTGATAAGCTTTACTTTGACGCGCCTTGAGATTCACCGGCAGATAGCCCGTCCTGGTCGCCCACTCAGTCTGAAACTCCTCCCCTAACACATACTCAGCAAACGTAAACGCTGCCCGCTCACGTTCTGGGGTCGTTTTAAACAAAAACAGATTCTCACCCCCAATTACCGTTGCCTGTCGCGCCTCAGACGGCATCGGGAAAACACTAAAATCAACGCCTGTCCTCTTTATTTCTCCCAGCGTCCAGGGACCAGACAACTGCATCGCTACCTTACCCGCAAGGAAGCGACTCATCTCATACCCTCGTTCAGGCAAAGACAATACCGCTGAACCATCCTCAATCAAGTCTCGCCAAAATTGCAGCGCTGCGATCGCTCCCTCATTCACCAAATTCACATCTTTCGACCTAGCTGCCCCTTGGACAGTAGTCAACTCACCACCACCACTCCACAGAAACGGCAGCCACATAAATACTGTCCACTCACCCTTACCCAAAGGCAACAGCATTCCATACTGGTCTACCCGACCATCACCATTCGTATCACGCGTCAGCTTTTTGGCAACCTGTCGCAACTCCTCCCAAGTTCTCGGCAGTTGGGTAATTCCTGCTGCCCTAAATAAACTGGGGCGATAAAAAATCCCTGCATTGTTCGTCCCAAACGGTACAGACCAGATATGACCTTGAAACTGCATCGTTTCCAACAGCGCTGGATCAATTTCGTCACGGACGGGTGAGGTTTCCAGTAAATCGTCTAAGGAACGAATTGCATCTAGTTCCACCAACCGTCCCGTAATTGTCGGGTTGAACCACAATAGATCCGGCGGCGCATTCCCCACGACACTTGCCAAAATCTTCGGCGTTTGTTGGTCTGCTTGCCCCACATAGAGAGATTCCACCTGAATATTTGGATGTTTACGGTTAAACCGATCCACTAACTCTTGCAAAACATCCCGATTCGATGGCGGGTTTACTCCCTGCCATAGTGTTAGCCGCACCACACCGGACTCCTCTGAATGCCCCTGTAGCTGACATCCTCCCAAGACCAGCAGGCAAACACCTATAAGCAACCAACAAGTGACACTGAGCCACAAATTCCGCACCAGCTCTTCAACAGTTCCAGCTTTCTCACATTTAGCAGACATCGCGCTACTCAATTCAACAGTGAATATACAGATGACAAGTTATCAACAAAAGCTCACACCCCCGTAATTTCCACGAGGGCTACTGAAAATCACCATGCAACAATTTATAGATTGCCTCCTGTCTCTTGAATGGCTAGAACGTCACCCTACAGATCACAAAAAACTCATTCCAACCCCTCTGTTTCAAACTTCTGTCAAGCTTATGACTCAGTTTTTAAATGATGTACTGCTAAGCGGTAAGACCGATGTGAGCAGACTGGAGTTTAACCCGGTAGCAGTGGTTATAGAGCAATTGGGCAACGATTTACTAGAAGATTTGCAACGCCAGGCAAATAACCAGCCGCATCGACTATATGACCAAGGTTTCTGCCTTCCAAGGCAGAGGGGAAAAGGGACAAGATACTCCAGCCTTCTGCCTTCTCAAGCTTTCTGTTGTGAGGTAAATGGTATTTCGAAGGGGTTGGGGATTGGGCAGAAGATGGCGGCTCAGAGGGAAATTGTTAAGGAGAGTGAAGTTCGACTCAGCACTTCGGTTTTTACGTAGGCGGAGAATAGTACCATCAACTGCCATAGGAGACAGGCTAATGACGAAGATTTTAGTAATTGAAGATGAGGAAACTGTTCGAGAAAACATCCTGGAACTGCTTGATGCTGAGGGATTCGATGCGATCGCAGCCGAAAATGGTCGCCTTGGTCTGTTTAGGGCTCAACAGTACCTTCCTGATTTGATTTTGTGCGACATCCGGATGCCGGAACTGGATGGCTATGGTGTCCTAACAGCGTTGCGCTCAGAACCGACGACAGCAGCAATTCCTTTCATTTTTCTCTCTGCCAAAGCTGCCAAAACGGATTTGAGCTTAGGTATGGAGTTAGGAGCAAAAGCTTATATCACTAAACCGTTTACCCTGACGGAACTTCTAGACACAATCGAACAAGCACTGTTGCCGAGTAGCTCGTCGTTCGCTTAAAGAAAAGGTAGCTTAATCTGCACAGCTTTTTGACAAAGTTCCGTTTTCAGCACAGTATGGGTATCTCACCAAACCATCTACCGATTGACTCAACCAACGAGCCTAGGACGATTGAGAGTGATCTCTTAACCACTCAGGCAGCAATGATTAACCAGATTACCCAAGCTATAAGTGGGGCGCTGGTTTTTGATCAAGTGCTCAATGCGATCGCACAACAGCTTGTGGACGCCCTGCAAATCAGTGGCTGTCTAATTTTTCAAGCTGAGGAGGAACAAGGAGCGGCTTCTTGGATGAGCATTGTAACTCCCCAACAAGATGGTAAAAATGCTCTGCCGGAACGTGTCTACAGCGTATGCCGTGAGTTCTACCAGTACTATCACTCAAAGCCTGCTCAAGGCAACCCAGCGATGCTCCTATGGAGCCGTCCTAATGCGCCTGGAGAACAACACCTTCCACAATTGCTTCAGGATTCAGCTCAGGACTGTGGCATCTCGACGCTCTTGATAGTGCCAATACTGCATCGGCAATCTTCTATAGGGGCTATAACACTGTATGAGTGTGAGCAGGAACGGGAATGGAGAGCTAAAGAAATTATCTTTGTGCAAGCGATCGCGGCTCAGTGTGCGATCGCTCTCACCCAAAAAGACTTGGAACAGCGCTATCAAACTGAACTTAAAAAGCGCCAAGAGTGCGAGTCAACCCTTCAAGAGAGCCAGAGACGATTGCAGGCTATCTGTAACCAAAGCCGTCAATTTATTGGACTATTGACTCCTGAGGGCATCATTTTAGAAGTAAACCAGACGGCATTGGACTTTGCAGGGCTCAAAGCTCAAGACATCTTGGGATGTCAGTTTTGGGAGGCACGGTGGTGGCTATCCTCAATAGAAACGATAAGGCAACTACAAGAGGCGATCGCCACGGCAGCGGCCGGTCGGTGTATCCGATACGAAGTGAATGTCTTGGGGAAACGCGATCGGGTAGCCACTCTCGATTTCTCCCTCAAACCTCAACGGGACGAGACAGGTCAAGTGATTCTGCTAGTTTTTGAAGGTCAAGACATCACTGACTACAAACTGGCACAATCAGCTCTTGCAACAAGTGAAGCAAGAAATCGTGCCCTCTTAGAAGCCATACCCGATTTAATATTTCGTGTTAATAGAGATGGCATCTTTTTGGATTACAAAGCCGCCAAGGACTACGCTCTTCCGGCTTCAGCTAGTGAAATCATTGGCAGACATTTACATCAAGTCTTGCCAACTCAGGTAGCAGGACAGGCTTGGCACCATGTTGAGATAGCCCTCGAAACCAATAAAGTTCAAATCATTGAGTTCCAGCTGTGCCTGAATGGCAAATCCCACGACTTTGAAGCCCGCTTGGTTAAAAGTGGATTAGATGAAGTTGCTGTAATTGTGCAGGATATCACCGAGCGTGTACGAGCACAAGTCTTACTACAACAAGTCAACAATGCTTTGGAACTTATCGTTGAAGAACGCACAACGGCGTTGAGAGAGGCGAACCATGCACTAAGAACTGAGATTATCGAGCGCAAGCGGATAGAGCAAGCGCTTCGGGAAAGTGAAGAACGGTTCCGCCGAGCTGTAGTCAATGCTCCTTTCCCGATTATGATTCACGCTGAGGGGGGTGACATTCTCAAAATTAACCAAGTCTGGACTAAGTGGACAGGTTATACCCACGACGAGATTCCCACCATTGCTGATTGGCTAGAAAGAGCCTATGGAGAACGTCAGCACTTAATGCGATCGCTCATTGAGCGGTCATATACCCTGAACGACAGAACGAACGATGGAGAATTCACTGTTACGACTAAAGATGGCACAAACCGAATCTGGAACTTTAGTTCCGCTCCCTTAGGTCAACTTCCCGATGGTAGGCGTGTGATCATCTCAATGGCAACAGACATCACTCAACGCAAGCAGGCAGAGATAGAAGCTCGTTTCTTGCAATCCGTCACACAAGCCCTGTTTGAATCTCAAGATTTTCATGCAGCGCTTGCTGTGGCAATACAGAAAGTGTGTGAAGCCACAGGTTGGGATTTTGGAGAAGCTTGGGTTCCTAGAAGTGATGGCAGCGCTCTTGAATGTAGCCCCGTTTGGTTTAGCAAAGCCAAGGGGTTAGAGAAGTTCCGAAACGCCAGTAAGTTGTTGACCTTTCCCCCAGGCATTGGTTTACCAGGACGCGTTTGGGTATCGCAACAGCCAGAGTGGCGACGAGATGTTTCAAGCGAGTCGAATGAAATTTATCATCGTTCTCAGCTGGCAAAGGAAGCTGGTCTCAAAGCAGGACTTGGAATTCCGCTTCTGACTCGTAAGGGTATACTAGCTGTCCTCGTCTTTTATATGTTTGAATCCCAAGACGAAGACGAACGGTTGATTGAACTAATTTCTGCTTCTACAGAATTAGGTTTAATGATTCAACGTAAGCAAGCAGAGGGAGAAATTCGCCAGGCGCTCTCAAGGGAAAAGGAACTGACAGAACTCAAATCTCGTTTTATCTCCATGACCTCTCACGAGTTTCGTACACCTCTGACGACGATTCTATCTTCAGCAGAGTTGTTGGAAGATTACAGCCACAAATGGACAAACGAGAAAAAAATCACTCATTTGCATCGCATTCAAACAGCGGTCAAACATATGACCAAGCTATTGAATGATGTCCTAGTTCTTGGTAAAGCCGATGCAGGCAAACTGGAGTTTAATCCAGCACCTTTGGATCTAGAAAATTTCTGCCACAATTTAGTAGAAGAATTGCAACTCAATGATGCTAACCAGCACATCGTTAGCTTTCGGGTAGAAAGTAGGGAGTCGAAACACGGGGATGTCTCGAAAAAACTCTCTGCCTCTTCTGCCCCTACTTCCCACTCCCTAGCCCAAAGAAGTGAAGCGCACTCCCCACTCTCTGCGCAGCTCTGCATGGATGAAAAACTTTTGCGGCAAATCTTGGAAAACTTGCTGAGCAATGCGATTAAGTATTCTCCGTCAGGTAGCACTGTTGAGTTCACACTGAGTAGGTTTTTCAGTCAAGCTGTCTTTCAAATTCGGGATCAGGGTATTGGGATTCCCACTGAAGACCAAAAACGACTATTTGATACTTTCCACCGCGCTTCTAACGTAGGGATAATTTCCGGGACTGGTTTAGGACTGGCAATTGTCAAAAGGTGTGTAGATATTCACCAAGGTCAAATTGCTATGGAAAGTGAAGTCGGGGTAGGCACTACTTTTACCGTTACTTTGCCAACATACAACTCAGTAGATCGATCATGAAAAAAATTCTAGTAATTGAAGATGAAGACTTTGTCCGGGAAAACATTGTGGAACTCCTGGATGCTGAAGGGTTTGAAGTGATTAGTGCAGAAAATGGTCACGATGGCGTTGATTTAGCCAAAGCGATGGTTCCTGATCTGATTTTGTGCGATGTAATGATGCCTATACTCGATGGTTACGGTGTCCTGACAGCACTACGCCAAGAGTCATCTACGGCGGCAGTTCCCTTTATTTTTTTAACGGCAAAAGCTGCCAAAGCTGATTTTCGCCAAGGCATGGAATTGGGAGCAGATGATTATCTGACTAAGCCGTTTACTAGAGCAGAACTGCTAGGTGCGATCGCCAGTCGGCTTAAAAATCAAGCGGCTGTACAACAGCGTTATCACACTGAACTCCAGCAAGCGAAACAACAACTAGAATACTTAATCCACAATGACAACTTAACCAATCTGCCGAATCGACTGTCGTTACGAGAGCGATTTAAGCAGGTACAACCGACAGACACCAGCAATGAACAGCTAATAACATTTCTGTCTGTAGGTTTAGATCGGTTTAATCGAATCAACGATAACTTAGGACATGCCGTCGGTGATTTGTTAATCAAAGCCGTTGCCGAACGCCTCACGGCTTGTGTTGGCAGCGAAGACACCGTTGCTCGCCTAAGTGCTGATCAATTTGCCCTGATCCTGGGAAAAATTCAGCATAAAAAAGAGGCATGCGATATAGCCCAAACTATCTTAGACAGGCTCTCCCAAACCTTTGTGGTATCGGGTCAAGAAATTTTTATCACTGCCAGCATCGGCATAGCTTTTTATCCCCGCGATGGCAAAGAGATTGAACAGTTACTCAATCATGCCAACACAGCATTAGCTAAAGCTAAGCAGCAGGGAGGTGATCAATATGAGTTTTACACAGCAGCCTTTAATATCGGTTCCTCGGATCGCCTTGCTTTGCAGAGTAACCTTCGTCATGCCCTAGAACGAAAAGAACTCCAACTCTACTACCAACCCCAAGTGGATCTCAAAACTGGGCAAATTGTCGGCGCAGAAGCCCTCGTGCGTTGGCAGCATCCAGAGCGAGGACTCGTTTCACCCGACAAATTTATTCCGATCGCCGAGGAAACGGGTCTAATTATACCGATTGGGGAATGGGTGTTGCAAACAGCTTGCAAGCAGACTAAAGTGTGGCAAGATGCGGGTTTTTCCTCGTTCCGGGTGGCAGTTAATTTATCGAGTCGTCAATTTAGTCAAATAGACTTGCGTAAACAGTTAGTTCAAATCCTTATGGAAACGGGTCTTGACCCTAAATATATCGAGTTAGAGCTGACTGAAAGCATGCTGGTGCAAAATACAGAGGTAGCAATCCGGAGATTGAATGCATTGAAGTCACTAGGTGTGAAGATTGCCATCGATGATTTTGGCACCGGGTATTCGTCTTTGAGCTACTTACAACAATTCCCCTTCGATATTTTGAAAATTGATCGCTGTTTTATCCGTAATGTTACGGAGAATACAAATAATGCAGCAATTACGAAAGCCATTATCGAAATGGCAAAAAGTCTGAATCTAAAATTGATTGCAGAGGGGGTAGAAACGGAGGCGGAACTATCTTTTGTTTACAATAATCAGTGTGATGGAATGCAAGGCTATTTGTTTAGCCGTCCAGTTCCGACTCACGAATTTGAACAATTGCTAACCACCAATAAACGGTTGCTACTGCCCGTTGGCAAAACAGATTAGCTGCATAGAACACAGACAGGGCAATGAAAAAAATTCTGGTGATTGAAGACGAGCAGCCCTTGCGCGAAAGCATATTGGATTTGCTCGATGCCGAGGATTTTGAGGTTTTTGGGGCTGGTAACGGCAAAGCTGGTGTTGAATTAGCTAAGGCTCACCTACCCGATTTGGTGATTTGTGATGTGATGATGCCGGAACTGGACGGTTACGGCGTCTTGACTTGCTTGCGTAAAGAGCCTGCCACAGCGACGATTCCGTTTATTTTTCTCACAGCTAAGGCAGATAAAACGGATTTGCGCCAAGGCATGTCTCTTGGCGCAGATGATTACCTGACTAAACCCTTTACTAGAGCAGAACTGCTGCAAACCATTTCAGTTCGATTTGAGAAACGAGCTGCTATTGATCAGCAACAAGCGCAAAAACTGGATCAGTTACGTACTAGCATTACCTTGTCTCTCCCGATCGAACTGCGATCGCCTTTGAATAACATTCTCGGTTTTTCACAGCTTCTCATTGAGGATTCTGATTCCCTGCAACGGGAGGAAATCAGGGAAATGGCAGACATTATTCATAAGTCTGGGGAGCGTTTGCATAGACTGATTGAGAATTTTTTGCTGTACGGCGAACTCGAACTGACAGCCACAAATCCAGATCGCATCAAAGCGCTACGGAGTAGTAGAATCAGTTCAGCTGCCTCGCTGATTAAAGCGATCGCTATTGATCGGGCACAACGGGCTGGTAGAGAAGCTGATTTGCAACTCCAGGTGCAAGATTCAAGCGCTCAGATTGCCAAAATTAGGCTAGAAAAAATTGTGGAAGAACTGCTCGATAATGCCTTTAAGTACTCTGAGGCAGGCACACCAATTCGCCTTGTCGCTACTCCTGTTGAGCAGACTTTTACTTTATCCGTTACCGACTATGGGCGCGGTATGACACCTGCTCAAATTGCTGAAATAGGAGCTTACCAGCAATTTGAGCGCAAACTTTACGAACAACGAGGTTCAGGATTAGGACTGACTATTACCAAACGCCTTGCCGAACTGCTTGGCGGAGATGTAACAATCGAGAGTACACCAAACGAACAAACAACGGTACGGGTTGAGCTTCCAATTTGATTTAAGGAGTCAAGCTGAAGGCTGAAGTGTAAAAGATGAATGATGAAACAACCCATGAATAAATTCAGGGGCTTCTCGACAATTACTTAAACTACTTTCATCCTTACTCGCGATCGCTGCGTCCGCTATGCTGCTATCGCTATCGCTAACATCCTTCATAACTTTTTGGTCAGGAGTCCAATCCCTCATCTTCCGAACCTTCCTCATCTTGGTTAGAAAGACGCCATGAAAAGTTAGGGCTATTGGTGAAGTAATTTTTGAGTTTGTACAGACGTGCTATAGCACGTCTGTACAAAGTTTTAGGCGTTAGCTCTCGCGGGACGTAGTCGGGCTGGGAGGTCTTCCCGATGACTAAAAGACCATCCGTCTTCCCAGCTTAAGTAGCGCCCTTGACTTTTGCCTAGGCTCTGGCTCCCTTACTTGTTATGTTGATCTACACCCATTTACTTAAAATTCAGTAAAGTCTGTAAAGTATCGTTTTTGGAGTTATGGCAGGACACAGTAAATGGGCGAACATCAAGCGCCAGAAGGCGAGAGTTGACGCTGTTAAGGGTAAAACATTCGCTAGGCTCTCACGGGCGATTATTGTAGCCGCCCGTAGTGGCGTTCCCGATCCGGAAGGCAATTTTCAACTGCGGAATGCGGTGGAAAAGGCAAAGGCAGCGGGGATTCCGAATGAGAATATTGAACGAGCGATCGCTAAAGGTGCCGGACAACTCGGTGCCGATGGTGACTCTTTTGAAGAGGTTCGTTATGAAGGTTATGGTCCCGGTGGTGTTGCGATTCTAATTGAAGCCCTCACAGATAATCGTAATCGCACTGCCGCTGACCTCCGGAGGGCATTCACTAAGAATGGTGGTAATCTCGGTGAAACGGGTTGTGTATCGTGGATGTTTGAGCAAAAAGGGGTCGTCACACTCGCAGGTACTGTTGCGGAAGACCAACTGTTGGAAGCGTCCTTGGAAGGGGGGGCAGAGTCTTATGAGTTAATTGAGGAGGAGGATGCAGAAGGCGCTGAGGTATTTACAGAGGTTAGCAACCTAGAAACGTTGAGTAAAACATTGAAGCATAAAGGTCTGTCGGTACGTGAGGCGGAACTGCGTTGGATTCCCAAAAATACAGTAGAAGTGACTGATTCAGATTTAGCGCGATCGCTCCTCAAATTAATGGATGCTCTGGAAGACCTTGATGATGTTCAAAATGTCATTGCGAACTTCGACATGGCAGATCAGTTGATGTCACTGAGTATGGTGTAGCAATTGGAATACTCAATACACTACATCGTAGGGGCACGATATTATCCATGGGTGTCAACTTAAGCCCCGGTGAATGGAATGAAGCTGTTGGCGAATTGATCAGGGGCCAGATCCCTCCCCAGCCCTCCCCACAACGGGGAGGGAGCCGGATTTTTCTTAACCCCTCTCTTGGTCAAATTCTGGAAGCACAAATCGCAGCACCGATTAGCCCAACTTGTGGGTTCAAGACAACATATACTGGCACTCTCTCTAGCAAAGGACTCACCCGACCTTTTTGACCGAAAGCCCGCAAAAATTGACCTTCTTTGATTAGTGTTAGAATCTTGGCGGCAATGCCTCCAGCTACATAAAGACCACCGTAAGGCAACAGTTTGAGGGCAAGATTACCCGCCTCAGTACCGTAAGCGTCTACAAACAGTTGCAGAGTCTGCTCACAGAGGCGATCGCGTTTTTCTAGGGCAGCTTTGGCGATCGCTGCTGCTGGGTCAACAGTTTTTTCACTACGCCCAGTTTCCTGCTCCCAAGTTTTAATAATCTGCCCAATCTCAGGTGATTCTGGAGCCACCTGCCGATCCCTAAGAAATTGGTAAATTGCCACTATCCCTTGACCAGAAACAACTCGCTCGACAGAGATCCGTTCAATATCGTACTTTTCTCGCAGATATTGCAGTAGCTGGAATTCTAGCCCGGTGCGGGGAGCAAAGTCGGTATGTCCACCTTCTGAGGAAAAAACGCGATAATCCCCATTTTGCTGGATGAGAAAGCCTTCTCCCAAGCCTGTCCCTGCACCAATTACAGCAATAGGGGCATCCAGTTGAGGAGTTGCTGTTTGCAGAGTGTACAAATCTTTCGTTTCCAAACCAAGGACACCGTAACCGACAGCTGCAAAATCGTTAATCAGAGTGATTTTGGGGATTTCGAGTTCTTTCTCTAAACGTCCAGCTTCCAGGAACCAATCCAGATTGGTCAGTACAGAGGTGTCATTAACGACCGGTCCTGCGATCGCGAAACAAGCTTTCTCAGGGCGAGGTGCTGTCCCCAGTTGTTGCCCTGCTGCGGACAAGAACCGCTGCACTATCGGTACTAAATCCGGAAAGTCACGACTAGGATAAAGCGCTTCGTAGAGGGTGCGCCATGATTGAGTAGCCGACTCCTCCACCAGTCGCAAAATTGTTTTGGTACCGCCGATATCCCCTGCCAGTAGTAATGTCATACCTCTCGGTTCACTGTTAGCTAGTAGTTGACTACAGGTCTTTCTACAGGTAATAGATTTTTGTAACGTCCGCCTAAAGAAAGGTTCATCAATTTGCTGTCAATTGCGTCAATTAAACCGGATAACGTCCTCACTTTGACTGAGGTGGGAGGTATCTCCGTTGAGTTCCATCACCCATTCTTGTCCTTGACGCACCAGTTTAACTAAGCAGCAGAGGGCCGCGTTAATTTCAGGAGTTCCACCCACTAGCCCTTGAGCGGTGCCAACAACTGAGGCTCCGTGACCGACAAGTAGCATGTCTTCTGAAAACTCAGCCGTCAAGCGCCGTGCTGTTTGAGCCGTGCGATCAAGTACCATCTCGCTGGTTTCCGGATATTTAGCCATAACAAGCGAAGTATAACTAGGGTCAATTCTGGGGAACTGCTCTTGTAACACTTCGATGGGCAGTCTTTCTGGCTCAGTTTTCATCCACGCAGGGTTGAGCCATTCACTCAGTCCCGACTCAAGCTTGATCGGCAAATCGAGGGCGTCCGCTACCTGATTAGCTGTCTGCACAGTTCGCAAAAAGGGTGAGGCGAATATATGCATAATTCCTTCCCCCACAAGACGTTGACCCAGTTGCTTGGCTTGGACGAAACCATCCTCGGACAGTGGTGGGTCATAGGGTCGCTCTGCCGTATTAAACCATTCGGGGTTAACAAAGTCGAAGCGGTTTCCGTGTCTTGCAATCCAAACGGTTTGGTTCATGAATTTAGTTAATTAATTTAAACTTGCTCCTTAGCTTGATGTGGAAGCTTCTATTTACCCTACGACTTCTCCTAGGTCAGTATCTCACTTTTCACGAGAAGTACCGAAACTGGGGGCTGAGGCATAGGATATAGGGATAGAAAAACGATGCTTACGGGCTAGCTTTTAGACTTTAAAACGATTTTATGCATCTATCTAATGAGGTAGGTAGGTACGTTGGAAGGTTGAGGGCTACTAAAAGCTCACGTCATCATTTAGTGCGGCGCTCAGAAGATGTTACAAGATTATTTTTCTCATTTTGTTTCCCAGGATGCAATTGTTTAAGCATTGCCTGGGTACTCTCATAAATAATGGGGTGCTACTGAAAGCGAAACTGTCTACCCGTGCCATTTGTATACCCTTTCCTTTAAGAAATGTTACAATAGTTAAAGATAAGTCGGTTTTTTTAGTAAAGTTTTATGACGATAACGGTTTTCCTGAGTGGGATGGCTCTGATATCAGTCGTGACGGCTTATTTGTTGTTCATCCAGAGTAAGGATAGTTATAATGCCTGTCTAGTTCCCCTGCCCATCATTACCGCTCACGAAATATAACTTAAGTTTTTTCTCATTTTCTTCTCATAGAGAATAAAGCACCGAATCTCCTCGGTGACTCGGCATGACAACAAGCATGTTTGCTTTAAACCCTTCACACTAGAACGAGCGCTATGAAAACTGCTCAGACCTCTACAGACTTAGTCCGTACTTACCTACGAGAAATTGGTCGTGTGCCACTGCTTACCCATGAGCAGGAAATTCTTTATGGGAAACAGGTACAGCGATTAACGGCTTTACAGGAATTGAAAGAATCTCTATGGGAAGAGCTGGGTTATGAGCCAACATTCTCGCAATGGGCAGAAACGTCTTCGCTTTCGGAAGCTGAGTTGCAAAATTGCATCAACCTTGGTGAAATAGCAAAGCGCAAGATGGTGGAAGCGAATTTGCGACTGGTAGTTTCGGTGGCGAAGAAGTACATCAAGCGCAATGTAGACTTACTGGACTTGATTCAGGAAGGCACGATAGGGATGCAGCGGGGTGTTGAAAAATTTGACCCGACCAAGGGCTATCGTTTTTCTACTTATGCTTACTGGTGGATCCGGCAGGCGATTACCCGTGCGATCGCAGAAAAAGGGCGCACTATTCGTCTTCCCATCCATATCACCGAGAAGCTGAACAAAATTAAGAAGGCTCAGCGCCAATTGGCACAAGAGCATGGACGCGCCGCGACGGTTTCGGAGTTAGCTCATGAGTTGGAATTGACCCCGAAGCAGGTACGGGAGTATCTGGAAAGGGCACGTCAACCTCTGTCTCTGGATCTGCGTGTGGGAGATAACCAGGATACAGAACTGGTAGAACTGCTTGAAGACACGGGTCCGTCACCAGAAGACTTTGTGACTCAATCGGCGATGCAAGTTGACCTAGAGAAGCTGATGGCAGATTTGACACCTCAGCAACGGGAAGTGTTGGCGCTACGCTTTGGTTTGGCAGATGGACAAGCCATGACGTTAGCCAAAATAGGCGATCGCCTCAACATTAGCCGCGAACGAGTCCGACAAATTGAACGGGAAGCCCTCTCTAAACTGCGCAAGCGCAAAGCTGATATGCGGGAATATATCGCAGCCAGTTGAAGCTAAGTGTTCTAAGCTGAGAATCTCTTAACCTAATAAAAGATTTTTAATTATGGGGTGGGCATCTTGCCCGCCCTGATTCGTGATAGGGGTACTAGGCGAGACGCCTGCCTACAAGATTGGATGATTGATGCCGTGGAGAGCCTGTAACTTAACCTGTCAACCTTCAACCCTGACAGGTGAGAGAATCCGACGTTGCTGGTTCGGTTCCACCTACTATGTTATCGGTACTGGCTTGTTAGATTATTTGCATAGACTAACAGAATACAGATAAACGAAAAAAGCCGCTCCTCCCTCAGTGGGAAGATGAATGGAAACCGTTGCTAGGAGGTTAAGGGTGAACGACATATCTAATCATGGTTCTGAGTTTTTTGAAAGCGATTCTGACACAAACTTGTTGTGGAACTACGTGCAATCCATGAGTCCTGATACGATTGCGCGTCTGTCTAAGCCATTGTCTACTGAAGTGTTTCAGGTGATGGAACGCAATATTGTCGGAATGTTGGGAAACCTTCCTTCAGAGCACTTTGGTGTAACTGTGAGTACAAGCCGCGAGAATTTAGGGCGTCTCTTAGCCTCGGCGATGATTAGTGGCTATTTCCTGCGTAATGCCGAACAACGCATGGTTTTTGAAAAGTCTTTGCAAACAGCTGAACCTAACCCTTCAGATATTTCGGAGTAAGTAGTGTTCAGTAGTCAAAACTCGAAACTCAAAAGTCAAAAGAATTTTTCGAGACGCTAAGGGCTTTGTTAGCTCTCGCGGGTTAACAACACCCGACAGCCCCTAGATTTAATTATGGGGTTCAACTTCATCCTTCATGCTTACTCGCTGTCGCTGCGTCCGTGCTAACACACTTCAGCTTTCAGCTTGACGATACCGCTACTAAGAGGCAATTACTTCTTGACTGGTATGCTAATGGCGGTCGAGACTTGCCTTGGCGACACAGCCGAGACCCCTATGAAATCTGGGTGTCTGAAATTATGCTTCAGCAGACCCAGGTGAAGACTGTAATCCCTTACTATCATCGCTGGTTAGCAAAGTTTCCCAGCATAACCCAGTTGGCGTCAGCTGACTTACAGCAGGTACTCAAAGCTTGGGAAGGGCTGGGATATTACACCCGTGCTCGTAACATACATCGAGCAGCTCAAGAAATTATGCAGCATCATGCTGGGGTGTTTCCTACACAGCTGAAAGATGTCTTGCCTTTACCGGGAATTGGCAGAACAACAGCCGGTGGTATTCTCAGTGCGGCTTTCAATCAGCCTGTGGCAATTCTAGATGGGAATGTTAAGCGAGTTTTGGCACGACTGGTAGCTTTACCCGTACCGCCGACAAAAGCTAGCAAACAGCTGTGGCAACTCTCAGAAGCTTTGCTTGACCACGAACATCCCAGAGAGTTTAACCAAGCGCTGATGGATTTGGGCGCTACTGTCTGCACAGCTAAAAACCCAGATTGTAACGCTTGTCCCTGGACATCCGATTGTCAAGCTTACAATCTAGGTATGCAATCACAGCTACCCATGCGCGAAACTTCTTCCCCGTTGCCCCACAAAAATATCGGTGTTGCAGTTATTTGGAACGAGCAGAGACAAATTTTGATTGACCGCCGACGCCCTGAGGGGCTGCTAGGTGGGTTATGGGAGTTTCCCGGCGGCAAAATTGAGCTTGGTGAAACGGTTGAGGAATGTATTAAACGAGAAATTCAGGAAGAATTAGGAATTGAGATTGAGGTAGGCGATCGCCTAATCAGTATCGATCATGCCTATAGTCATTTTCGTGTTACCCTCACTGTACATCACTGCCGTCACATCACAGGTGTGCCTCAAGCCATTGAATGTGATGAAATCCGCTGGGTAACATTAGAGGAAATTGACCAGTTTCCTTTCCCGAAAGCTAATTCTCAAATTATCGCAGCTCTACGCCAAGAAGATGAGGGGGAGAAGATTAGTAGGAATTGATTAAGTTTTCCTTACTCCCTGCTCCCTATCTATAAATTGGCAGCGTGAAGTGAAAGCAGCCGCCCCCTTTGGGGGCTGTGTCTACCCAGATACGGCCATAATGGGCGCGAATCACTCTTTGGCATAGCGACAAACCCAGTCCATAGCCATCTTTGGCTTCGTCTCGCTTAAGTCGGAAGTGCTCTTCAAAAATGCGATCGCGCTCTTCTTGTGGGATACCAGGCCCATCGTCGCAAATAGTAACCTGAATTTTCTGTGTTGTACGGTGAAGAATTGAAACTTGAATTTTGCCACCATCAGGAGTGTACTTAACGGCATTATCTAGTAGATTGACGAGCACCTGACGCACCAATTCTTCATCAGCATAGACAAAAGGCAAGTCTTGTGGTATGTCAGTTTCCACCTGCTGAGATTTAACCTGAAACTGCTCCTTCATCTGAGCAATAACATCCTTAGATAGTCTCCCTACTTGAAACTTTTGAGGTCGGAGCTTGAATTCAGCACTGGCTCCTCTCGCGCCTTGTAGGAGATCTGTAATCATCCGATCTATAGTGCGAAGTTGGATACGAGCTTGCTCTAATAACCGCGCTTTTAGTGCTGGTGTCAATCTAGAAGCTTGACCCTCTTTAGGGGGGTGTCGGTCGAGTTCTAGGGTTTCCACAGCAATTGAGGCAGCCGTTAAGGGATTACGCACGTCGTGCGCCACCATTAACATCACCTGGTCTTTGAAGCGCAGTTGCTCAAGCAGTTCTTCTTTTTCTTTTTTGAGTTGGAAGATTTCGTCGGACAGTCGAATCAGTTCAATAGAAGACGCGATAGAACCCTTTGACGATTGCGATATCTGAGCCGAAGTTGATGAACCAACAGCTGATGGTAAAGAGATCTCTGTAGCAATATCTACCTCATATTCCTCTACACAGCGTAGCCAATGGGGCCACCAGTTCTTCAGCTGAGTAATTAAATTGTTACCCGCAAGAACTTGTCTGGGTTTGGGATGAATCTTAATCAGCGCTGGCGTAGCAACAAGCTTAAAGTGTTCAGCTAAATAAGGTTTTTCCCCAACATCCACAATCATTAGTTCAAAAGGATAGTCGGCTCTCAAGCTTGTGAGATAATCGCTGATCCGCTGGATGTCTTTGCGAGGACTGAGACGTTCATCGACAAACAGCAGTAGCTGTAGTGATGCATCCGAATCAGTGGATTGTTTAAGAGCTGCCTGCATGCAATTTAGTGTTAGCACTAGGAAAACCAGTGAGGCTGTATCAAAAGTACGGTTGGCTGTCTGCTATCGGAAGTATGAGCTTTCTTACAATTTAATATCTATTTTAGATTGCTGAAAGACCCCACGCACTCTAGCGTTGAGTTCCCAGGTGGCACATGAAGCTCGCAAACAACTCTTCGGGCTTGATCTGACTAACCCGCTCCCTGGCTGCACTCTCCTCGTCCCTTTCATCCTAAAATCTTAGGAGACTGTAACATCCACCCGATTGGCGTCAGTTCTCGTTATTCTACTGATTCACGACTCCTAATTCACCATGGCTATAGGCTACGTCGCTCTTGTCCTTCACGCCCACCTCCCGTTTGTCCGACACCCAGAAAGTGACTACGTACTCGAAGAAGAGTGGCTCTTTGAAGCAATCACTGAAACATATATCCCCCTCCTGCATGTTTTTGAAGGGTTAAAGCGGGATGGTGTTGATTTCAAAATGACCATGAGTATGACACCGCCATTGGTGTCAATGCTACGTGACCCACTGTTGCAAGAGCGATATGATCACCACTTGTCCTTACTGGAAGAACTAGCTGAGAAAGAAGTCGAGCATAACGAGCACAACGGTCATATCCGTTATCTAGCTGAACACTACGCAACAGAGTTCAACCAGATTCGCAAAACTTGGGAGCGCTATAAGGGTGACTTAGTAACAGCATTCAAGCAATTCTTAGACAGTAACAACCTGGAAATCATCACCTGCGGTGCCACTCATGGCTATTTGCCGCTGATGAAGATGTATCCCCAGGCAGTTTGGGCACAAATCCAGGTAGCTTGTGAACATTACGAGCAAAACTTTGGTCGTCCGCCGAAAGGAATTTGGTTACCGGAATGTGCCTATTATGAAGGACTTGAGCGAATGCTAGCAGATGCTGGCTTGCGCTATTTCCTGACTGATGGACATGGTATTTTGTATGCGCGTCCTCGGCCCCGTTTTGGCACTTATGCACCCATCTATACAGAGACGGGCGTAGCGGTGTTTGGGCGTGACCATGAGTCATCCCAGCAAGTTTGGTCTTCGGAAGTTGGATATCCAGGTGCGGCGGAATATCGGGAGTTTTACAAGGATTTAGGTTGGGAAGCGGAATACGATTACATTAAGCCCTACATTATGCCGAATGGGCAGCGGAAGAATACTGGTATCAAGTATCACAAAATTACGGGGCGTGGACTTGGGTTAGGCGATAAGGCATTGTATGACCCCTATTGGGCAAGGGAAAAGGCAGCAGAACACGCCGAGAACTTTATGTTTAACCGGGAGCAGCAGGTTAATCATTTAGCTGGGATTATGCAGCGCCCACCAATTATTGTGTCTCCCTATGATGCGGAGTTATTTGGTCACTGGTGGTATGAGGGACCTTGGTTCATTGATTACTTGTTCCGCAAGTCTTGGTATGACCAAAATACTTACGATATGACGCATCTGGCAGATTATTTGCGCGATTATCCAATGCAGCAAGTCTGTAAGCCTTCCCAGTCTAGCTGGGGCTATAAGGGCTTCCACGAGTATTGGTTGAATGAGACGAATGCCTGGATTTATCCTCACCTACACAAAGCGGCGGAGCGAATGATTGAGTTAGGGCTCCGGGAGCCAGCGGATGAACTAGAGTGGAAGGCACTGAATCAGGCGGCGCGAGAGTTGTTACTGGCGCAGTCGTCGGATTGGGCGTTTATTATGCGGACGGGGACGATGGTACCGTATGCTGTGAGACGGACGCGATCGCACCTGATGCGATTTAATAAGCTCTACGAGGACATCAAGATCGGCAAAATTGATAGTGGTTGGTTAGAAAAGGTCGAGGAAATCGACAATATCTTCCCCGAAATCAACTATCGGGTGTACCGACCTTTGTAGAGGTCATGTGGCGAACACCAGAAGAACTATTGGAAATTGGGTTGAGGCGATCGCGTGTTGTTATGATCAATGAAGCACACGATGGTCTCAAGCGCTGCATTCGCACCCGCCAGATTGGGCAACGGATACTGCCGACAGCCCACAAGGCGGGTGTACGGCACTTAGCGATGGAGGCTTTGTCTCCATTCTTTGTTGATGAGGCAAATCGGACTCGACAGTTGCCTGAAGTCAAAATAGGAATGGGTTATCTTCATCAACCGGATATGAGAGCCTTCATGCAAGCCGCGCTTGATTTGGGTTGGACGCTCATTCCCTACGAAATCAATTTTCAGGAATATCCATTAAATTACCCCCTCTCGAGGGAATACACCAATTTCCGAGAGGAGAAGCAAGCCAAGAACTTAGTCCAAGCGCTACAAGATTTGCCCTCTGACACTCAACTTCTTGTCTGGTGCGGTAACGGTCATCCTACAAAGGTAGTTGTGAAAGATTGGATACCGATGGGCTATCAGTTCAAGCAGTTGAGTGGCATCGATCCCTTCGTCATCGATCAAACCTCAACAGTCAAGTCTTTTCAACGCTCACCAGAGCAACAGCAGCAGAGCGAACAATTTCTCAAGCAGTTTGCTTCAGAGTTGGTAATGAAGAGTGGTACAGCAGGTTTCTTGAGAGAAGAAGCTCCTACTTCTTTTTTCCAATCTACTGAAGGTGCAGATGCTTTCCTTGTCTCCCTTTTAAATGATTTGGAATAGTTGGGAGTTCAATTCGCTTCAACAGATTCAGCTAATTCTTGTTTCTTCCAAAGAATATCCCAACATTTTGTCCAGATTTTGCATAAAAAGGGATAATGCTCGTTGTTGTACTGCTTTTTGTATTGGTTGTAATCGTCTTCAATCGCCACCCACAATTGCCGCAGTTGTTGCCAAGTGGAGCAGTTTTGAATTTGATAAGCCACTGCATTTTGCCAGTGCTGTAATTGGCGGTAACTAATGAATTGTCCACCTTTATCGCAACGATGGACAAATACGACATATGCCCAAGCTTCGACACGCACAATTAAGTGCTTGGGGATTCTCAGCACTTGTGCGATGCAAGTGATACTGATGCGGAATTTGTAGGTAGGTTGGAGGCGACGAAATAGAGTAGTCATGATGGCTTCACTCCTCGCATGACCTCTGCCTCAGCAGGACTTCCGGGTTGGTGTCTTCTGCCGCGATGTCAAACATAATTTCCAAGGGAACATTTGGAATCAATTGTTTTAGGATTTGCAGATGCCCCTCAGCATCACTACGGCGGCGAAAGCGTCCAACGATTCGCATCTGGACATTAGAGACAGGGCGGATGATGCACCACGGATTTAGCTTGTCTTTGTAGGTCATGAGTATTTGTGTTGGTAGATGAATAGCAGAGTGCTTATTTGAGGAAAGCGATCGCAAAAGCTGTGAACTGCATCTCTAGATATGCGATCGCCCATGTACACGGAACTTTCCTTGTTGTTAGCAATGGCACGTGCCATGTCCCTGATATATTGTTTACACGTGACAAGTGAAAAAGTCAATAGCAAATAGGTGGCACGTGCAATAATGCAGGGAGAGTCGATGTCACAACCAGAAGGGAATGACGGGCAAGAAAGAAAAGCCAAAGCGAGTCAGGACGACAATCAACGCAACGCTGAGCATGAAAGCAGAGGATTGGGAACTTCTGCGGATCAAGGCCAAAGCGCTAGGGCTGTCAAGGACAGAATTAGTAACCCGACTGGCAAGAGGCGAGATTCAGACGGATACATTAATACTGAGCGAGGAACGATTTCTGGGGGAATCCTGCGCCAATTAATCGCTGAAACCCACGATCAATTGGCTGATTACCGCTCAAAGATAGATAAGCTGGAAAACAGATTGCTTCAGCTTGAGGAATTGTACGCGCAGTTGCAGGCAAAGACTGGAGAAGGCGAAGATGAGGAATTGCCTGATGAAGTGCAGGTGCAGTCAGAGGAAGAATAGGTATGGGCGAGTGCGTTCCTTGTATCTAGTTACTGCTGAAGCTTATCGAGTTCATTGAGTGTATTTCTGTAATCATCTATCTGTTCTTGTTGCTTGTAAAGTTTTGCAGCTTTCTTATAATCTTCAATTGCTCTTTGCTTATCCCCTAAGTTAGAGTACGCAGCACCCCGATTGTAGTAAGCTTTAGCTGTATCGGGAGCAAGGCGAAGAGCTTGTGTGTAATCTCTAATCGCAGCTCGATCATCATTTAGGGAATAGTAAGCATTGCCTCGTTCAAGGTAGGCATCGGCATAGTTAGAATTGCGGCTGATAGCCTGAGTATAGTCCTCAATTGCTCCTCGGTAGTCGCTTCTATCAAATTTGTTGTATCCCTGCCGGAAGAAGCCTT
>DATNPH010000135.1:0-30109 GCA_036703315.1 Coleofasciculaceae cyanobacterium | reverse complement strand
CAGAACAGCTTGATATTGCCCTTCGTAACGTCTACATCAGGCTGTAGCTTGGGGAAGTAGAGAATACCGTTGAGCAAGAAGGGATAGTCAGTGTTCAGGTGAACCCACAACAATGGCTCATCCTGGAATGGGTAAAGGTAGCGATAGAACTCTAAATAGTCTTCTTTTGTCAGGTTTTGTGGTGATTCCTTCCACAGCGCCCGTTGTTTGTTAATCTGCTCGCCATCCAGCTTAATCGATACTGGCATGAAATCGCAGTAGGCTTTTACTAGCTGGCGTATCCGCATCGGTTCTAAATACTCTTGCTCCTCGTCTTGGAGGGTAAGAGTTACGGTAGTACCAGGCTGGGTACGAGTTGAATCTGATAGCTCAAAAGCTGGGGAACCGTCACAAGACCAGTGAACTGCTTGCGATCCTGCTTTGTAAGAAAGGGTATCAATTTCAACATTACTCGCCACCATGAAGGAGGAGTAGAAGCCCAAACCAAAGTGACCGATAATTTGTTGGTCAGCTTCTTTTTGGTATTTCTGGATGAACTCTTCAGCGCTAGAGAAGGCGACTTGGTTGATGTATTTTTTTACCTCATCGGCGGTCATGCCGATACCGTTATCAGACACGGAGAGGGTCTTTTTATCTTTGTCTATGGTGATTTGAATTTCTGGGGTGTCTAATTCCCCATCCACTTCACCAGCATAAGAGACCATCTTCAATTTTTGGATGGCATCGACAGAGTTGGAGATCAGTTCCCGCAAGAAGATTTCATGGTCTGTGTAGAGAGACTTCTTGATAATGGGAAAGATATTCTCTGTATGAATAGTGATATTGCCCTGTTCTAAAATCGTCATAGGTGTAACTCAAGGATTTAGAGGGTCTTCAAAACTGATTTTGCGCGATTTCGCTGAATTTGGCTTCTCGGATTGCACCCTATGGATGATCGGATCTCCCTACTTGGGGTGGATAACATGGCTTGAAAGCAACCCACTGTACAGACGTGCCATGGCACGTCTGTACTCGCCGTGAAATCCCACGTATGAGAAAGCGTGGGATGAGCTTAATGTTCGTTATGTACTCGCACACAGTCCGGGGAGTTAGCTTTTTGACTGTTGCAAGAGGTCTATTTTCTAGATAAGAGCGATCGCACTTGACGCAGACGACCTCGCAACGCTGATGGTAACCGCTCTCTGAGTGCTGGTCTGCTTTGTTTTGGGGTAGCCAAGTTTTGGTTGCGTTTGATGGATTGTTCCAGGGTGGCTACCCACGACTCCGAGATTCCAGCAGCCTTCGCTAGCTGTACGATTTCCTCGAAATAAGTGAGTTGAGATTTTTTCGTGGCTGTGATGTCGAGAATCTGACGGTCTGTAACATCTTGATCAAAACATGCCGGTAAACCAATACCCATGACTCGGAAACCGAGAATAGTACGGATGCATTTCTCACAGTGTCCGCAATTACGGTCTAGTTGTTCGCCTTCCCAGCACACTCTCAGACTTTGCAAAGCGGCGGGGAAGTGGGTAATTTCCTGAATTTTCTCAATACGCTTGAAGGCTGTACCGTCATGAATAATTTGAAATGTGTTACTCGAGAGTAACGGGTCAGTTAGGGGATTTGAACCCCAAGGCAGAAACAGAGATTGGTAGGTATAGGAACTAGGGAGCAAGCCTACTGTGTAACCCCCGCGTAACAACATCAACGTTGATGCGACGGCTGCGCCAAACACATCTTCCCAATCTTGACCTAGATCGCGAAAGTTAGTTGTCATTAGGATGAGTTCCACGCCTAAGCTACCTAGCATGGCTCTTGATTTTTCAGCGGCTCGTTCAAACACTTGTTGCTGTGCCAAGGGAATATCAAATCCATGAACCATCAAACCGGCTTGTAGATTACGGGTGAGTCTGCCATAACGGCCAGTTTTGTGACGAAACAGGGTAAAGCAGCTATCTACTCCGCCTGAGAAAGCCGCGATCGCTTTTTCCTCAGCCAGTGTACTGGGTTGTTCACGCTCAACCTCAGCTGTAATCTCAATTTGCTGATACTTTTGGGGACACCAGCAAACCCAAGCCGCTTGAAACTCTTGTAAATTCCGTAATAACGATGGTGAAACCTCGCCATGAACAACGACCTCTGTTGCCTGACTCATCGCCAGCATAAGAGTCGCCACGACAAAGGGATCGCAACTACTGGAAATCAGGGGACTATATTCCGAGGGAATCCGATACCAAAGATTACTTCGACTTTGATCGTGACTCTCGATTGTGACACTTACGGTCGTTGAGCCATTTGCCTCAACCGCTTCTTCCTGCCAGAGATGAGTTTTACGCATTACAGTGAAATAAAAAAATATACAATTTTTCTAGACTTGAATAGTTGCTCACTTTCTTTTTTAAAGCTGTTCAAAAGCTGTTCAGTAGTCTAGTTGTCTTTTGTGTATTGCCTCAGTTAGTGGCTACTTTTCTAGAAGGCTTCTTAGTTGCCTTTAGCAAGCCTTGAGCCATTTGAGGCGGTAGGAGAATTGCTAAGACAATTTTAAGACTAATGATTAGCATTAGACGCGATCGCCTCAGCGTCGATAAATCATTTCTTACCGCCTGAAAGAGACATCGAGCAGCGCTCCAACCTGTCTGTCGTTCTAGAGGCGCTGCTAGCACTCTGAAGGTCAGGTACTGATATAAGTTAGCAATGCTTTGCTTTTTTAGGTGAGCTAACGATTTAGGAGCCTGGTTAAAAGACTGTTCAATTACTTTCAGGCATTGTGCCTCGTGCCTAGAAATTTTAAGGGAACTGGCAGTCGTGGACATTCGATAAAAAACTTGCGGATGCGGTACGGCGACAAAATGATAATGTGCAGCAAGGCGAAGAAATAAGTCCCACTCTTCACCACCATACAAAGATTCATCAAAACCACCAACTTTCAATAAAGTCTCTCTCCTAATTAATGCGTTAGAACCATTCTCTAAAAAATTCCCTAACAAGAGCTTCTCATAAACATTACCGCTCACACTGATGTGAGGACCTGAATATAAAAATTTACCTAATTCATCGATATAATCAGTCCAACTATAGGCAACTGCTGCTTGGGGATTGACTTGTAGCGCCCTTAATTGAGCCTCTAGCTTATCGGGTGACCACAAATCATCAGCATCCAAAAAAGCAATAAATTCACCACTCGCCTTTGCTAATCCACGGTTACGACTCGCAGATACGCCAGCATGGGGATAAGAAAACACGTTTAACCGATTATCTTGGAGGTGTTCAACAACCTCTAGGGTTGCGTCTTGCGAATCATCATTAATTACGATTAACTCAAAATCTGTGAAAGTTTGGTTAAAGACAGATTCAATAGTTTCGTGGAGCGTGTTTTCAGCATTGTAAGCTGGAATAATGACAGAAATAACTGGCATATTAGTACCCTGGTACCCTGCTAGTAATAGTTTGATTATTTATAAAGATGTGATTAATTGAATCTGGCTAGGGCACAACTTCAGCAGCTAAACTTGGGATGCATCTAATTGCAAGTAGCCAAGTAACGTTTTAGTATTGGCTAGTCCTTTGGCTTTAGTGAATAAAGCTTGCGCTTGTTGTGGCGGCAGCAGGATCATTGCTGTAATTTTAAATAGTACTTTCAAGATGACACGCGATCGCAGCAGTTTAGGATCGTTGTTAACGGAATGCCAAAGCAACTTAGCTGCTGTCAAACCTCGCTGTCGTTCTGGTGCTCCTTCAAGAATTCTGAAGGTTAAACCTTTGTAGATATTAGCAAGGCTCGATCGCTTTAGGTACTGTAACGATTCAGGTGCCTGTTGGAACGCTCGTTCAATCACTTGCAAACTTCCCTCTCCCTGCCGTAAAACATTAGCTGACCACGAATTTGCAGAAACTCTGTATAAAATTTGTGGGGATGATACGGCAACAAAAGAATAGCGAGATGCCAACCGCAGCCACAAATCCCAATCTTCAGCCGCAGGCAGTGACTCATCAAAGCCTCCAACTTCAGTTAAAGCCTGCCTTCGAATCAAAGGATTAGAGCCACTTTCTATAAAATCAACCAACAAAAGCTTTGCATGAACATCGCCAGCAACACTGATGTGGCTACCCCGACGGGAAAATTCGCCCGATTCATCAATACACTTAGTCCAGCTATACGCTACAGAAGCTTGAGGATTAGCTTGTAGCGCCTTCAATTGAGCCTCTAGTTTATCGGATGTCCACAAATCATCCGCATCGATAAACGAAATATATTCACCCGAAGCCAGAGAAAATCCTCGGTTACGACTAGCAGCTTGACCCGTATTGGGGTAAGAAAAAATTTTCAAACGGTAATCTTGAATACGGTCAATAATTTCCAAAGTAGCGTCTTGTGAACCATCATTAACAACAATTAACTCAAAGTCCGTAAATGTTTGCTTTAAGACCGATTTAATCGTCTCTTGAATTGTTTTTTCTCCATTGTAAACAGGGATAATTACAGAGATGAGTGGCATATAAGCTCAACTTTTTTATTGGTCAATTTATTTGAATTCAGGAGGGTTCCTTTTGAATATGGACGAATAGAGCACTGATATCAGAAAGTCGGTTCAATTTAGCTAGCAATGCCTGAGCTTGGTGAGTGGGTAGTAAAACAACTGCCGCAATTTTAAACAACACTTTCCAGATAACTCGCGTTCGGAGTAAAGCTGGGTCATGTCTAATGGCATTCCAGAGAAATCGTGCACAGACAAAGCCTCTTTTTTGTTCTGGAATCCCTTCCAAGGCTTTAACGGTAAGGTACTTATAGCGGTTAGCAAGGCTCAGCCTCTTTAAGTGCTGTAGTGATTGAGGAGCCTGTGCAAAAGCTTTTTCAATCACTTTCAAGCTGGAGGATTCCATATCCCAAACATTAGTAGATAATGAGTTAGCTGAAATTCGATATAAAATTTGTGGGTATGGAACAACGACAAAATGATAGCGAGCACCCAAGCGCTGCCACAAATCCCAGTCCTCGGCAGCGGTTATGGATTCATCAAAGCCACCAACTTCGGTTAAAGCTTGTCGTCGAATCAAAGGGTTAGAGCCATTAGCCACAAAATCATTTAACAACAGCTTCGCATAAACATCCCCCTGATCACTAAGATAGTTACCTAGACCTAACCATTGGCTCGATTCATCAATCCAATCAGTCCAGCTATAAGCAACAGCCGCTTTGGGGTTTTCTTGCAGTGCTTTTAATTGAGCCTCTAGCTTATCCGGTGTCCAAAGATCATCAGCATCTATAAAAGAAATATATTCACCCACAGCGTGAGCAATCCCACGGTTACGATTTGTACATACGCCTGCATTTGAATAGGAAAGCACCTTTAATCGAGGGTCTTTGATGCTAGACACAATTTCTAAGGTTGAGTCTTGGGAGCCATCATCAACAACGATAACTTCTAAGTCTTGAAGAGTTTGGTTTAAGACGGATTCAATGGTCTCTCGAATCGTATTTTCGCCATTGTAAACTGGAATAATAACCGAAATTAAGGGCATATTAGCTCTGCTCCTCAGGAGAGTACACTTAATTTAGAAAGGTTCAATCTGCGTATATAAAAATAATGTGTCAAGATTTGAGAGCTGTCCCATTTTAGTAAACAATGCTAAAGCCGATTGAGGAGGTAGGAGAATTGCGATCGCAATTTTCAACAAAACCTTCCAAATAATTCGTCTGTATAGTAAGGAGGGATCATTGCTAACAGTATGCCAGAGAAATCTAATGGCTGTTAGGGCTCTTCGTCGTTCTGGAATCCCATCCAGTGCTTTCCAAGTCAGGTACTTGTAGCGGTTACCAAGGCTAAACTGCTTCAAGTGTCCTACAGATTCAGGAGCATGAGCAACAGCTTTTTCAATCACTCGTAAGCTGGCTTTCTCCATCCCCCAAATATTAAAAGACATCGAGTTGTCATATACTCGATAAAGAATTTGAGGAGATGGCACAACCACAAACTGATAACGAGCCGCTAACCGCAGCCACATCTCCCAATCCTCGACTGCTGTTAGTGACTCATCAAAGCCACCGACTTCGGCAAAAACTTGAGTGCGAATTAAGGGGTTAGAGCCACTTCCGATAAAATCCACCAATAAAAGTCTTGCATAAATATCACCACTGAATGTGAAGTGAGGACCTGAACGGAAAAACTGACCTGATTCATCGATATGATCAGTCCAGCTATAGGCAACAGCCGCGTTGGGATTTTCTTTCAGTGCCCTCCATTGAGCTTCTAGTTTATTCGGTGTCCAGAGATCATCCGCATCTATAAAAGAAATGTATTCACCGACAGCCTGAGAAATTCCACGGTTACGGCTTGCCGCTAGTCCAGCATTTTCATAAGAAAATACCTTTAATCGGGAGTCTTTGATATTAGACACAATCTGCAAGGTTGAATCTTGCGAACCATCGTTAATTATAATTAATTCAAAGTCTGAAAAAGTTTGGTGTAAAACAGATTCAACCGTATTTTTGATTGTTTTTTCACCATTGTAAACAGGAATAATGATAGATATTGCAACCATGTCAGCTTGGTGTAATTCTGAATTTTCAGGGGTCTAACTGTGTATAATTTAATAATGGAGTTGTATTTAATCGTTCTTTAGCCCTAATTAATACTGTTTGAGCTTGTTGAGGTGGCATAAAAGCCATAACTCCACTTCTAAATAAAACTTTTAAGCTAATTTTTTTTTGAATCATAGATGGGTCATTTTGAATATACTTCCAGAGAAAGTAGCCTGCTTTTAGACCTTTTTCTCTATCTGGATAACCTTCAAGTGTTTTAAATGTTAGGTATTTATATAAATTTGCGAGACTTTGTTTTTTTATATATTGGAATGATTTAGGAGCCTGAGAAAAAGCTCTCTCAATTACTTTTAATGATTCTTTCTCTAGCTTAGAAACATTAGAAGACATTGAATTAATAGAAACTCGATATAAGATTTGGGGAGTTGGAACCGCAACAAAATGATACTGGGCGGCTAACCGCAGATACATATCCCAATCTTCAGCAGATGTCAGGGATTCATCAAAGTTGCCTACCTCTGTAAAAACCTGTCGTCGGATTAATGGGTTTGAGCCGTTTTCTAAAAAATTAAATACTAAAAGATTGGCATAAACATCTCCATCGACGGTGTAGTAGCTACCTCTTCGAGAAAATTCACCGGCTTCATTGATACTATCAGTCCAGCTATAAGCAACAGCCGCTTGAGGATTAGCTTGCAGTGCTTTCAGTTGGGCTTCCAGTTTATCTGGTGTCCACAGATCATCGGCATCTATAAAAGAAATATATTCAGCAGAGGCTTGGGAAATGCCCCGATTACGACTAGCAGACAAGCCTGCATTGGGGTATGAAATCACTCGCAAACGAGGGTCTTGAATACTTGAAACAATTTCTAAAGTTGAATCTTGTGACCCATCATTGATAACAAGTAATTCAAAGTCAGGAAAAGTTTGATTCAAAACTGATTTAATCGTCTCTCCTATTGTTTCCTCGCCATTATAAACTGGAATAACAACAGAGATTAGTGGCATAACAAGTAACCTGTAAACCGTTATTTAGAGAATGAGGACGCTAGTTCTTGAGCAGCCACTTTTACTTGCTTAGGCTCTTTGACAAATCTACAGTAAGGTATTTGATAAGTCCAAGTTTCATAGAATGCTTCATTTTTATAATATGAATTCGGTAAAAAGATATTAGGGATTCCTAATAATAGGCAGAGAATATGCCCATGTAAGCGGTTTGTAATTACTAAACGGCTCTGGGTAAACTGAGCAATTCCAGTATGCATCAGAGTCCATGAGAAGCGATGGGTAAAGGAATCATGAACATGATTAAATTTATCAACATAGGGATGAGAACGTTCCCATTGGTGCCGACTTATCCACTCTCCGGGATTTGCTAAACCACGCCGTTGCCAGCCTTCTCGAACCAATACCACCATACCTGGAAGCCGCCAGTACCATCCTTTAAGCTCTGTAAACTTTCCTCTTCCTCGATAAATCCAATCTCGTGAATCAACCCAGTCTTGAACAACCATATTAGGAATTTCAAGAGCATCAGGTGAGAAGTTTTGGTTCAATTCACTGTCCTCTCTACAGAGGTATAAGGTAGGGCGTTTGTAATTAAACGGGAAGGAAGGAAGTGGCATGTTAGCCATGTGAAACGCCATATCTGGTGATTTGATGACCTGACAATTGGAGAAATGATCGCAGGCTATTTCATAACTGTAATTATCACGGACAAACAGAGTTAAATTGGGATGAGCATTAAAGATAGCAGCTGCTTTTTTTAAATTTTCTGGATTTGCAAAATAAATAGATTGCGGCATGATAATAATTGGGCGATCAGGGTATTTTGAAATAATATATTCACGAAATAGTTGATGATGACTCCATAGGTCACCCAAATTACCACCGCCGTGGAGGATGATCGGCGCTTGTCCCACACGCTTTTCCAGTTCTTCTTCTGAGAAATCCTCAATACTTGCGGTATATTTGATTTGAGTTTTGACAACATCAGTCAGGTAAAATACAGTACCCAACCCGATTAAATGATCGCCAATATTAGGGTAGTCAGGATAGTTCAGTAGCGCACACTCCTCAAAACTTTCCAAGTTTCCGAGTGCTTCGTGGAGAGCATCTCTGATTTTTCCTGGGGTGGAAAGATCTAATGAAGCCTGCGGATTTTGCATCATAGTTTTATGGTTTTGCCTATCCCTTCAATTTTTGAGCTACAGGGTTAGCGCTGACTAATACTATAGTTAGAGAAATTTTCTTAGAAGATAAAAAGGACTCATCAAGCTACCCCAGAAAAATTCTAGTTCGCAGGCAGCGATGAGGTCATTTTTTAATTGCCCTCGATACGTGATGCTGTGTAGTACAACTCGGCGCAGGTTTCCCAACAGAGTTCTTACAAAAACAATTGGTTTTTGCCAATTTTTTGCATTAATCATACGAAGCTGACAAGTAGCTAAGCCAATGCCACGAGATAGAGGGAGTAAGTAATCCCTTTCTAGTCGCCAGTGTGGTATCTGATGAGCCATGTGCATTTCTGGGTTGTACCAAATCTCCCAACCTGCTTTGTGGAGGTGCAGCAGTACCTCATAATCTTCCCCTGCTACTACCGTCCCCCCAACTCTACCAATCAATATAGGGCGATTCGGAACAGACTCATACCACGCTTGTTGGCGAACGACTAACCCAGCACCTGGAGGCAGTCTTAAGTTTTCCGGCTCAAATCGATGAGGTTCGCATCCATGCTCCCGAATGGCGAGAAAGGCTTGGATTCTTTTGAAGTTTTCAGGTGGGGTTACTTCAAAATCGCCGTGGATTTGACCACTGAAGGCACCAGCACGGGGATGCTGCCGACCAAATGAATAAGCAGTTGCCACCCAATCATTTGCTGGCAGGTTGTCATCATCGAGAAATGCAATCAAGGTGCCACTAGCTTCTTTAACAGCTCGTTGTCGTGCAAACGCTAGACCTTGTTCGGCTTCAAAACAGTAATTAAGGGCATAGGGTGCTGACCAATTAGCTTGATAGTCCTGGACAATCTTGGCTGTGTTATCGGTACTGTTGTTGTCAACAACAAGAATTTCCCAAGCGAGGTGTTCGGTGTTAATTTGCGATCGCAATCGCTCCAAAACATTGGGTAGTCTGCTTTCCCCGTTATAGGTCGGGATGGCTACGGTGATGTCCATACCTGGGTGGAGCGTTTCTTGTAAAAGAGTTGACCCAATTCTAACAAGACTATTTCTTCGTCAAGGAGTAAAGTGTTAGGCAAACGGGAGTGGGGAAAGAGTTTTGAACATTAGCAAAACAAAATTTCAGAGTCTGTCAAAAGGGCTGTTTACCCCACTGTCTCCCACTGGCTACTCCCTACTTCCCTTTCTGAGTCAAGCAGGCTCTCATGAAATGGTTTGAGGTTGCGAAACTTTAATGGTTCCCTTTTTGCTGAAAGTAAGGGCATTGTCCACACAATCAATCCAAATTGTGTCTCCCTCAACAAACGTATTTTCTAGGAGTTTAGTGGCGATCGCATTTTCCAGTTCGCGCTGAATCGCCCGTTTAAGAGGACGAGCGCCATAGACGGGATCGTAACCAACATCTGCCACGTAGGTGACAGCCGCTGACGAAATTTCTAGTTTGATTTTTTGGTCAGATAGCAGGCGCTCAACCCGTTTGAGCTGAATACCCACAATTTCGCGCAGTTCATCACGGCTGAGGGTGTGGAAGATAATGATGTCGTCAACGCGGTTGACAAATTCTGGGCGGAAGTGGATCCGCAAAGCATCTGTCACCCGTTTGCGCATTTCTTCGTACTGCGAATCATCCCCAGCGACGCTCAGAATATGCTCACTACCGATATTGCTGGTCATCACAATAATCGTATTGCGGAAGTCCACCAATCTCCCTTGGGAATCAGTGATACGTCCGTCATCCAGCACTTGCAACAAAATGTTGAAGACATCTGGATGTGCTTTTTCCACCTCGTCGAGTAGCACCACCGAGTAAGGACGGCGACGAACCGCCTCCGAGAGTTGTCCCCCCTCTTCGTAACCGACGTAGCCTGGAGGAGCACCAACTAACCGTGAAACAGCGTGTTTCTCCATGTACTCGGACATGTCTATTCTGACCAATGCATCATCGCTGTCAAAGAGAAACTGAGCAAGCGCCCTAGCGAGTTCGGTTTTGCCGACGCCAGTTGGCCCCATAAACAAGAAGGAACCAATGGGGCGTCCAAGGTCTTTCATCCCCGCCCTAGCGCGACGAATCGCTGCTGCAACCGATGATACCGCTTCGGCTTGCCCAATCACTCGTTTATGCAAATGTCCTTCTAACTGCAACAGTTTTTGGCGTTCCGACTCTAACAGTCGGTTGATCGGTATGCCTGTCCAATTGGCAACAATTTCCGCAATATCAGCCTCAGTGACCTGTTCGCGGGATAAGGCGCGTCCTTCAGTTTGGATTTCCAAAAGCTGGCTCTCTTTTTCATCGCGATCGCGCTGTAGGGCTTCCAGCTTGCCATACTTAAGTTGAGCCGCCTTATTCAGGTCGTAAGCTCGTTCTGCCTGCTCAATTTGCAGCCTGATCTGCTCTTCTTCTTTTTTCAGGTTGTTGATGTCTTCTCGCAGTTGTTTCTCCCCTTCCCACTGCCCTTCAAGGGTGGCGTGTTTCTCTTCGAGAGTCAGAATTTCTTGTTCAATACGCTCTAGACGTTCTCGCGAGGAGCGATAGGCGTTGCTAGTAGCTGTAGGAGTATTGTGTTGACTTTCAGCATCAAGGGACAGTTTTTCCATCTTCAGCTGCATCAGCCGCCGATCAATGGTCTCCAGTTCTACTGGTTTTGAGGTAATCTCCATTTTGAGCTTGGCAGCTGCCTCATCCACCAGGTCAATGGCTTTATCCGGCAAAAATCGCTCGGTAATGTAGCGGTCAGAAAGAGTAGCCGCAGCAACCAACGCTGAGTCTGTAATTTTAACGTTGTGGTGAACCTCGTAGCGTTCTTTAAGTCCTCGCAAAATTGAAATCGTGTTTTCGACTGTTGGTTGACTGACGAAAACTTGCTGGAAGCGGCGTTCAAGGGCGGCATCTTTTTCGATGTGCTTGCGGTATTCATCTAGGGTGCTCGCCCCGATACAGCGCAGTTCTCCCCGCGCTAGCATGGGTTTGAGCAAGTTGCCCGCATCCATTGCCCCTTGCGTCGCGCCTGCACCGACAACCGTATGCAATTCATCGATGAACAGCACAATTTGACCATCTGAATGGGTGACTTCCCGCAGTACGGCTTTGAGTCGGTCTTCAAATTCTCCCCGATATTTGGCACCGGCAATCAAGCTGCCCATATCTAAGGAAATCAGCTGGCGGTTTTTCAGAGATTCAGGAACGTCGCCACTCATAATGCGCTGGGCGAGTCCTTCGGCGATCGCGGTTTTCCCGACTCCTGGTTCTCCAATTAATACTGGGTTATTCTTTGAGCGACGAGATAGCACCTGAATCACCCGGCGAATTTCTTCATCTCGTCCAATTACTGGGTCAAGTTTCCCGGCTTTTGCCTGTTCTGTCAAATCCCGCCCGTACTTCTCCAGTGCAGAGTAACGAACCTCTGGATTTTGGTCGGTGACTTTCTGAGAACCCCGAATTGCCTTTACCGCCGCTTCTAGCTTTTGGCTATCCTGGTTAAAGGTTTTGAGCAAACGGCGTCCTACGCGTTCATCTTCGGCTAAGCCCAAAAGTAGATGCTCTACCGCGATGTACTCGTCCTGCAAAGCAGTTCTGGATGCCTCGGCCTTATCCAGCATGATATCTAAGTGACGACCCAGATATAGTTGGTCAACAGTGCTAACTTTAGGTTGACGACTTGCGAAGGCTTCCAGTTGCTGCTGAAGCCGAGATACATCGACCGTGACTCGTGTGAGAATTTGATTCGCCAGTCCCTCTTGTTCCAGCAGTGCGATCGCCACATGCTCTACCTCTAGTGATTGATTTTTGAAGCGTTTAGCAACATCTTGAGATTGAGCGATCGCCTTCCAAGCTGTTTCAGTGAACTTATTAGGGTCAGTGGGCTGCATTTCCTATAACGAATTCCGATTAAATAGTTCTCCCGTTTGCAGTATAGCAATCTACACTCCTTATATTAGAAGAACTGATTGAAGTGCGATCATCTCTTTGATCGCAGAAGTTCCTCTAGTAGGCACTTGATGACCCGCGCCAAGGGGCTATGAGCATCCAGTCCCCGCGACAACATAACAGCGCCTGGGATTTTCACAATTGCATCTTCAGCGGTGTGACGCGCACATTCCGGATTCAGCCCCGCTTCGGTCAACATTTTTACCAAGGTATCGATCCAGACGAATGGGCGTCTAAAGGATTTTTGAGAGCAAACATACTCTTGAAAATTGGTACTCCATACCCGGCCTGACCTGGTGGGCAATTACTACTGTAGTCTGGATTAACGGTCTGGAAATAAAAGTTAGCGTCTTTTGCATTAGTTATTTGATGACTCGTCTTCCGACTAAAGTTGTAGATAAATATGTTTTTGTATGGATAACGTCTCACAGAATTGTAGATTGTCGTATGAAGCTCATCTTCCTTTACCTCTAAGTTAGGTGTGACAATATCTGCTTGAAGAGAAGGCTCTTGATAAAGCCGTCTCAAAGCACCTCTTAAATCCCAAAAAGATTCAAAAACAACCGCTGGTCCAACGTATGGACAAACTTGATCGAGGATTAGGGTACTTTCAGGGGGGAGAGATGGAAATTGCTGACGAATATCCGCCAAGACTTCTTGATTTTGACGATAGGCATCTATCCAAAAAGAAGCGATGGTGTTGTTAATTAGGAATCCACTCGTGCATAGTAAAGCTACTGATACACAGAAGAATTGTCTGCGCAAACTGTAGGAAGGGAGTAAGGCACTTACCAAGCCTAGTATACCTCCTAGCGATATTGCAACTCCAACTGCGGCTGCAATAGAAATACGGTTTCCAATACCAGTAGATGTTGCTATTGCATTGTAGTTAGTCACAAAAATCGCGTAACCAAGCACAAAAACAATAAGACCACAAGCAACCAGTTTGAGCATACTTGCTCGTCGAGGGAGTGGCACCGTGAGTTGACTGGTGATGCGGTTAAAATACCTCAATATTATTAGATTAAGTAATACTGCAACTAAAAAAACAGTCAGATTAGGGTAATTTTGTATAATTTGCCAAATTATATTGGGTAAGCCAATCCCATAGTCGCCATAACTTATGACAATAATTTCTCCGAGCAGCTGAATAAACCATTCCTTTGACACTAAGCCGGAGTCTGCCAAACGACTAGTTGTCAGCTTTTTGAAAACTAACACTAGCACTAGCACGAACAAGTTACTCCAAATTAGTACTACCCACTTTAATCGAGGCAATTGTTCACCTGAAGGCATACCACGAAGTTTATATTTTTGGTAGCTAACAAGCAATGGATTGAGGAGAAATAACAGCATGAAAAGTTCATAGGATAGAGTACTGCCAAGCAGGCTCACGACACTAAGAATTTTCCAGACCCACAAACTCTTTAGTTGGACTTGCAGAATTTTCAAGTCACAATAAAGACTCAAAAAATATAGAGTCATACTTAAATTGCCTTGAAAAGCTGCAAACCAGAAGCGGTGGGTCGAGTAGTGAGGCAGTAATCCATAAATCAACGACACAGCAAGAGCCAATGTGCGGTTTTGCGTCAGTTCAAGGAACACTAAGTAGAACAGCACAACCCCCAGCACTAGCATTACCGCATTGACTAGGTGGTATCCAAGTGGTTGAACACCGAACAATGAGTAAAGAATTGTAAAGTAGAGGATTTGTACTGGGCGCATCCGAACATCAGGTAAATACGCCGAGCCAAATAGCTCAATGAGTGAGTTATCTGTAGATTTACTAAATCTCCATAAAAAATCCCAGTCATCGGAGTAGAAACCTAGACCTGGGAGATAGAGAATTATCGAAAGCAGTAGGACTGCTCCCAGAAACATGGCGTCTCGAACTTGGTCGGGATAATAGCTACGCATTATCAATAAACGAGTGGCAGTAGCAACAACCTTCTTGAACTGTAGGATTGAGAAGAATTGAGGCTCAGGGAAATTCTCTGTTTGGGAAAATTTGAAGAAGGCAGAGGGCAGAAAAAGGAAGGCAGAAGGGGGGAGTGTCAGGGGGATTGTTTCCCCGCAGTCACTCCCAGCCACTGAATACCTTCAGTGGGGGATTGTAACCCTTGATCCAAATCCTTCGCCAGAAGCAAAGGGCTCTTATGCAGGAGGAAAATCCTCCTGCATAAGAGCCCTTTGCATAAGAGCCTTTCTTGTTCAACCTAAACCCGCGAACTTGTGCCCCCATCAGTCTGGGAATGATTAGTGAATTGTCCTACCCAGGAATAGAACCGACCGTTTTAAGTCGCTAAAATTGCTCCCTTCAGCTCAAAAATCTTCTCGATGACCTCCTCCACCACTTTATCGGGCGTTGAAGCTCCAGACGTAATGCCCACAACAACGTCTCCAGAGGAAAGCCAGTTCTGGGTTACTTCTAAATCCCGCCCTAGCGGCTTGTGCTCCACCTGATTTCCTGGTCCAATTCGCTTGGCGCTATCAATGTGATAGGAAGGAATGCTCCGCTCAATGGCAATTTGTTGCAGCTGAGTGGTATTGGAGGAGTTGAAGCCACCAATAACCACCATCAAATCTAACTTTTCTTCTACTAGCCCCAACATGGCATCCTGCCGCTCTTGGGTAGCATCACAGATGGTGTTGAAGCTTTGGAAGTGATTGTTCAACTCAGATGGACCATACTTCTTCATCATTGTTCGCTCAAATAGCTTGCCAATCTGTTCGGTTTCACTCTTGAGCATAGTAGTCTGGTTAGCAATGCCAATGTGCTCCAAGTCCTGATCCGGATCAAAACCCGACGAGCAAGCGCGACTAAACTTCTTCATAAACTCATTGTGATCGCCACCATTGAGAATGTAGTCAGAGACGTACTCTGCCTCTTTCAGGTTCAGTACCACTAAGTATTTGCCAGCAAAGGAACTAGTGGCGACTGTTTCTTCGTGCTTGTACTTACCGTGAATAATCGAGGTGTAGTCTTTTTTCTTATGCTTCTCAACAGTGTTCCAGACTTTAGACACCCAAGGACAGGTTGTATCAACAATTTTGCAGTTTTTGTCGTTCAAGAGCTGCATTTCCTGAACGCTGGCACCAAACGCGGGTAAAATTACCACGTCACCGCTATCGACGATGGAAAAGTCTTTCTTTCCTTGCTCAACTGGGATAAACCCCACTCTCATCTCTACCAAACGCTGGTTGACAGAGGGGTTATGAATAATTTCATTAGTCATCCAGATACGCTCAGTAGGGAAGTGTTGGCGGGTTTCATAAGCCATCGCGACGGCTCGCTCAACGCCCCAGCAAAAGCCAAATGCTTCTGCAAGACGGATGGTGACATCTCCCCGTTGCAAGCTATAGTTGTTCTGGCGAATTTCTTGAATAAGGTTGCTTTGATACTCTGACTGTAGCTGAGTAGCAACTTCGGCTTCGTGACCAAATCCCTTACGATGGTAGTTCTCTGAACTGTGGAGCGATCGTTTAAAAGCTTTTGTGTCCATGCAGCGTGTCCTATGAAATAACTTTCTACAACTCTTATTCACCTAGATCATAAGATGCTAGGACACCTGAGCTGGGTGAAGGTGGGGAATGGGGAATGGGTATATCAAAAATGCTCTTCCCTCTGGCTTGTCTTCCTACTCACTACTCTCTACTCCCCAATTCCTTCACTTCAAGGCTAGAGGCTCCAATACAAACTGGTTGAAGACTATGAGTGCATTACGCCAGACTGAGTAGCCTTGAGGACTCAGGTGTAAGCCATCGGTACTTAGCTCAGCTTTTAGGTTGCCGTCGTTGTCAGCAAAGAGGGGATAGAGGTCGAGATACATGACGCCTTCATCCTTAGCGATCGCCTTCAGCTGCTTGTTAATTTCCTGAATGCGACTGTTCGGGAGCGATAGGAGGCGATCTCGTCCTTCCCAAGTTACTTTATCGCCTCCGTGAGGCAAGATTGACTGAACGACAATCTTGGTCTGAGGATGAACTTGCCGCAAATAACGAATAATTAGCTGTTGGTTTGCCAAAATTGTCTCATCTTTCACCCCCCGAATCAGGTCATTAATGCCAATCAGCAGATAAATGACCTCCGGTTGAGTCTTGTCTAAGAATTCCAAGCGATTGAGCAATCCCGCTGAGGTTTCGCCAGAAATCCCCTGATTGAGCCAGGTTCGTTCTGGGGGCAGCAGTTCATTCGGAAACCATAGGCTTATAGAATCGCCAAGGAGTATAGCCAAATTTTTAGGCTTCTCGGTAGCCACTACATCAGCCTCCTTTTGCAGGAGTGCTACCCACTGTTGATAATTTAATTGGTGCCGGGGTCCTAATTCAGTTATAGAGTCAGGCTTCGACTCAGGTAAATGGCTAGCCGCTACTGATTGGCTTACAGGAGACGGCATCGACCACTGGTACTGACGCATTAGTACCCAGGCGATCGCCACTACGAGTAGCCCATTAGCTGCAAGGGATAAGAGAACCCAAGTAGAAAAAGTCTTCGAGCGAGTGGACACTTGATTAGATCCAGCATCTGGTTTGGATTAGATTTTAGTAGCATCGCCGCGCTCTACTCAAACAAACTTGATCTGGCGATTCTCAAAGATTATTTTTGTTTGACAAACCTACTTCCAGGAATTTTATTACAAAATTTTAACTTTTTTATGGTTCCTCATAAAAAATTCCGCCTGTCCCCTAACTCAAAGATTAAAAAGACAGACGAATTTTTAAAGGTTTAGAAATTAAGGAATTTGAGGAAATCTAGCTAATGATTCCTCCCCAGCTCACATTTTCCTCTCCTGTTGAGTTAGAGCAAGTCAGAACTTGCTCTGAACGATAAGGACAAACAAGCTGATCTAGCGGATTTCCTTAGAGGGACTCGCAAAACCGTATCCTGAGGCGAACTCCTCTCCATAACCTTCTTCACCATGTTCATTAATATCCAAACCTTGTTCTTCTTCTGAAGGCTTGACCCGCAAGTCCATGACTAAACTCAGAAGTTTAAGGATAATAAAAGTGCCAACAGCCGCAAAGACGTAGGTTGCTACGACGCCTACTATTTGCGATACCAGTAACCCTGGATTGCCGAAAAGCAATCCATTATTTCCAGCGCTGTTAACGGCTTTGGTCGCAAAAACACCTGTCAGAATCGCGCCCACCGTACCACCAACGCCGTGGATGGGAAAGGTGTCCAGAGAGTCGTCAAACTGTAACTTTGCCCGAAGGCTAACAGCAAAGAAACAGCAAGCAGAGGTAATTGAACCAATTAGAATTGCTCCAATGGGAGTCACAAAACCTGCTGCCGGAGTAACGCCGACCAATCCAGCTAGGAACCCGCTAGCAATCCCAAGTGCCGTTGGCTTGCCTCTGAGCACCCACTCTAGGATTACCCAGGTTAGACCCCCAGCCGCCGGAGCAACGGTTGTTGCAACAAATGCTACGGCTGCCAGAGCTCCTGCTCCTAATGCACTACCAGCGTTAAACCCGAACCAGCCAAACCAGAGCATACCAATTCCCAGTAACACGTAAGGAAGGTTATGGGGGGCTGCTGGTTGATCTGGGTAGGTTTTTCGAGAACCAATCACCCAGGCTGCCACTACGGCAGATACACCGGAACTGATGTGAACGACTGTACCGCCAGCGAAGTCTAAGGCTCCCATGGCACCAATCCAGCCCTTGCCCCAAACCCAGTGAGCTAAGGGAGAGTAGATAAAGGTAGACCAAAGGAGAACAAACCAGAAATATGCTTTAAAACTCATCCGCTCAACGATCGCCCCTGAGATTAGGGCGGGGGTGATGATGGCGAACATCATCTGGTAGACCATAAACACTTGATGCGGAATCGTCGGAGCATAGCCTACTGGGTCCGGTTGGTCAAAAGCCACATTGTTCAAAAACAGCCAGTTGAAGGTGCCAATAATTGGATTAGCATCGACAGTAGGAGCCGCTCCACCAGTTCCAGCGGTAACCGCGTTCGGTGCAAAGGCAAGGCTATAGCCCCATAAAACCCAGGTTACACCAACCAAAGCCATGAGGATAAGGCTCATCATCATGGTGTTTAGGACGTTGCGCGATCGCACTAGTCCCCCATAGAAAAACGCTAGGCCTGGAGTCATAAGCAGTACCATAGCCGACGAAACCAACATCCATGCTGTGTCGCCAGTATCAATAGCAGGCTTAGCTTCTGCTGTTTGAGCCATCGCACTGCTTATTAGAGGACCACACAGTAGCCACAGGGCGATCGCCCCAGGAAATAGAACTTTCTTGAACACGTCTTCCGATCCTTACAACATCTATCGCGGGTAGCAAATGTATCTGATTGCACCAATTCCATGACAAGCAATTCTGTATCAGCTGTTACAAATAACTGGTTCAAAATAAATTTTTCGGAAAGCATATATAAATTCTTCAAAAGGGAGGATGACTCTACTTGGTACAAAGATAAAATAGTAGTCTACGTTACAGAATATATATTTTGTTTATGCCAATCAAAAGCTGGGAAACGGATTTACTCTGTACAGATTGGCTTGTAGCGTAGTTTCGAGTCTTAGGTAGTCAACTGTGCGCTCAAGCAGCTATGAAAAGCAAATTTTTTAATCTTGTAACTATTTCCTTAGCTAGCTCGATCTGGGTTGCACCAGCTCCAGGAGCTTTTGGGTGTATTACAGAGCCTCAGACCAACACCAAACAGACGCAGCATTTGGTGCATGACACGGGAAACCGTCTTGCTGCTAATACTGAGAAAACGCCAAATCAAGGATTAGTACAGGATGGTCAAGCTACTAAGAATCGGCAATCTCATCCTACTCAATCTGTTGTAGTCACTTCCCAGACTACTGACTCTAGTCAATCACGCTCAGTAAAGGCAAGCACTCAAGTTAGCGATACGGTTGGAGGAATCGCCGTTACCTTGTTGTTCATCAGCTATATCCTAGTTGGGGTTCAATACAGAAAGTATCGTACCTATCGAGCGACTATTTTACTTAAGCAGATTGAAACCTTGGAAAGAATATGGAGAATAAAGCCTCAACAACGGTAGACAAAGGTGAACAGTTACACAGTACTGGGTGAAGATCGCGATCACAACAATACCTAGTGATTCTACGCCGAGCTAATCCTGCTGCTCATTTGAAAAAAAAATTGCCTGCCCACTAACTCTATAGTTAAAAAGGCAGGGATCTTTAAAATTCCTAAGTATTAGAAATAGAGCCAACTTGAAATACTCTGGCTAATAGTTGCCAGTTACTCCACCAGTCTTACCAGGTATACCACTGCTAGCACTGTGCATACCATTTGCACCAGCTTCCTTCAGAAAACCATTGTAGGCTTCCATACCATGTTCGCCAATATCTAAACCTTCCAGTTCCTCTTCCGAAGTTACACGAATACCAAGAGTCGCTTTAAGGATCAGCCAGAAAATGGTGCTGAGGAGAACAGTGATTCCTCCTACTGCAAGAATCCCAATAATCTGAGGACTCAGTGAGCTGACGCCACCTCCAAAGAATAGTCCATGTGGACCGACTGGTTTACCTGCAACGTCAACCATCCAGGGATATCCACCAGGACCAACGCTGAACAAGCCCACGGCTAAGGTTCCCCAGACACCGCAAACTAGGTGAACAGACGTAGCACCTACAGGGTCATCAATTTTGATTCTGTCAAAGAAGGTGACCGCAAAAACGACCAAAACACCAGCAATAATGCCAATGAGCGCAGCTGACGGAATGTTGATGAAAGCACAAGCGGCTGTCACGGCTACTAGACCGGCTAGGATGCCGTTGATGATCATCGAGAGGTCAGGCTTACCGAGATACAGCCAGGCTGTAATTATAGCCGCAACACCACCAAATGCACCGGCTGTGTTGGTTGTGATAGCAATGTGAGCGATCGCATTTGGATCAGCCGCCATTGTTGAACCAGGGTTGAAACCAAACCAGCCGAGCCAGAGAATTAAGCAACCTAGAGTAGCGATGCTCATATTGTGACCGGGCAGTGCTGTCACTTGACCATCTTGATATTTACCAAGCCGTGGTCCTAGGAATGCTGCTCCCATTAAAGCAGCCCAGCCCCCAACCGAGTGAACTACAGTAGAACCAGCAAAATCATAGAAGCCTAATTTAGCAAGCCAGCCACCACCCCAAATCCAATGCCCTGTAATTGGATAGGCAATCCCCACGAGCAATAGGCTGAAGATCAAAAAGTCAACAAACTTAATCCGTTCAGCTACAGCACCAGAAACAATGGTTGCGGCTGTTCCAGCAAACACTAGCTGGAAAAAGAATTTAGCGAGTAGCGGCACCCCTGTCCAATTAAGTGACCCGAAGATCCCCTGATAAGCATCTCCAGTTGCAGGGCTGTTATCAGCTCCACTTAAAAATAATCCGCCCATGCCAAAAAAATCGTTTCCATCGCTGAACATTAAGCCAAAGCCAATGATCCAAAAAGCGATAGTAGACAGAGCAAAGACAATTAGGTTTTTCGCCAGAACGTTAACCGCGTTCTTTTGGCGGCAAAAACCTGTCTCTAACATACAAAAGCCAGCGTTCATAAAAAACACTAGCATTCCAGCAATCATGACCCACATCGTGTCTAGACCTACCTTCAGGTCTGCGATCGTGAGTCCTGGAGCTGGAGCGGGTGCGGGAGCCTGAGCGACTGCTGCATAGCTCCAGACTAAAAAGATAATTGTTGCTACGGGTATACAGGCTTTCCAACTCGGAGTTAGCCGATTAATTGCAATTCGCAACTGCTTGATAGATGAGGTAGACCAAGAAAAATTTCCTGGTCTATCTGAAGAGTATCGCCTCCTTTTAGATAAGGACTTTTTCTTTTTGAGACTTTTATTGAACGCAAGCCTAGGCATCATCAGTGGACTTTCCTTAATGTGCGATACAAATCCCAAGATTTAGTCAACAGCTGTAAATCAAAATTATGTAAATCTACTCATATTGAGTGAGGAACACATCTTGATAAACACAGCTTATTTTAGGGCTAAACACAACTCAAAGGCTCACCTGATTACTTGTTCTACTGCCGACAGTTAGACGGCTGTATGCTCAAGAATTCGACGGCTTTTGTTAGCTGAATTGTTAATCTCTTAGAGAAAACCGTACAAACAACTGGGTAGATAGTCAAGAGCCTTAGGTTCTCTCAAAAAGCAATAATTTTTTATTTTAAATTGTCTTATAATATACTTTCCCAACTAAAAACTGTATCAAAAAATACTTTTTGCGACGACTGCTAAATAGTCTGCGCTCAAGGGACTCCAGCTAGATGCACAGGCAGATGAATCATGACTGTTGCCTAAACTGAGAGCTTTACTTGCACATCTACTGCTATTGTCATAATCATTGTAATAAATACTGATTTTTATTCTATTTTGAAGGCTTATAATTTATTTCCTTGATTCATTTTCAAATAGACCTAAATATTATTTTAAAGTTTTATATTTATTTATGGTAAAAGATACTCTTTATTTGCTGTAGATTGTATATCTATTTAAGTTCTTTTTAAAATTTGGAACTTTAACCCCTTCGTTGTCGTCTAGAAATACCTAGCCTGTAACCCTGAAAGCGTAGAATCGCGGGGTGACTGTAAAATGGTTCTATATGACGGAGATTATTTTTTATGTCTAATTTCTCTTTCAATAACTCAAGAAATGGGGCTTTACTACTTTTGGGATTAGCCATTGGAGTAGCGGCACCGATAGTAATTTCTGCTCCAGCGACAGCAGCCAACTTTATGGATGTTCAAGAGCACTGGGCACGCCCGTTTATAGAAGCTTTGGCAGAACAGAACATTATTAGTGGATACTCAGATAAAACATTTAGACCTGACCAATCGGTGACTCGCGCTCAGTTCGCTGCCATGCTCAAGCAAGCTTTTGACGAGAATAATGTACAGTTTTCACGAAAGTTTGATAGGGCAGCGGCTGAGGATTGGGCAAGCCGTGATTTGACTAATGGTAGGTCATCAAACCGCCAGTTACGTCCATCTGACCCACTTTCCAAAGTTCAAGTACTTGTGGCTCTGGCAAAGGGTTTGGGCTTGAATTATAGCGGTTCTGTAACGAGTAGCTTAAACATCTATAGAGATGCCTCAACAATTCCTGAATATGCGCGAGAGAGTGTTGCTGCTGCTACACAACAGGGAATTGTTGTTAACTATCCCGATGTAGCAAATTTCAACCCCAGTAAAACTGCAACCCGTGCAGATATTTCTGCTTTTATTTACCAAACATTAGTTAATGAAGGAGTACTAGCTCCTATTTCCAACCGACTACAGGCTTCTAACTATATTGTTCAGGTAGCTCGTGGAAGTAATCAAGTAATTAGCGATCGCGTTAGCACTCAAAGCACAAACAACAATCGAAATACTCGAACGGATGAGTACAAAATTTTGAGAGGTACACAAATTAAGGTTACCTACAAAACGTCCAGTAAGGTAGTTGTGGCTCCTGGCGAAACCCAGAATCTAACGTTGCTTGTTGCTGAAGACATTAAGAACTCACGAGGAGAGACCTTAATTCCAAAAGATAGCGAGATTGAAGGTCAGATTGTACCTCGCTATAACGGTTCGTCATTTCTTGGCGCTCAGTTCGTTGCTCAAAGATTGATTATTAGAAACGACTCTTATAGCGACCTAAATGTCACTTCATTGCTGGTTACAGGACAGCCTACCGCTCAAGCTGGTCAACAGACATTAGGAGATGCCGCAATCAGCGCAGCCGCTCAAGTAATTCTAGGAGGCGGTATCGGGCGAAGAGGGGGCATTGGTGATATTTTGGGAGGCGGAGGCATTGGTGATATTTTGGGAGGCGGAGGCATTGGTAATATTTTGGGAGGCGGAGGCATTGGTAATATTTTAGGCAGTGTCTTAAGTGGTCGTGGCTCTAATCAGCAGCAACAACAGAACACCCTAATTGTCATTGAACCAGGCAAAGATTTGCAGCTGACACTGGGTTCTGACTTCTATGTAAATAGGATTACACAAGCCCCATATCGGTAAGGTAATGATGAAGGATAAAACAGTTTTATGCTTTATCGTTCATGCTTTAGGCTTTTGTGAAGTATTTCGCTAAGTATTGCTGGTAGCCTAGCTCATCGAGCTGGGCTTGCTTTTCTAGGACAGATTGGGACAAATTTTGGCGATACTCCTGGACTCGCTCTAGTAATTCTGGCTGGTGAGATGCCAAAATCTGCACGGCTAATAGACCAGCATTTTTGGCATTACCGATCGCGACAGTTGCCACAGGAATCCCAGCGGGCATTTGCACAATAGAGTAGAGGGAATCAACGCCTTGTAGATGACGGCTAGGTACGGGCACCCCAATTACAGGCAAAGGCGTCAGTGCTGCAACCATACCGGGCAGATGGGCAGCTCCACCAGCACCAGCGATAATTACTTTGAGGTGACGCTGGTGAGCTTGTTGGGCGTATTTCACCATCCGTTCAGGGGTTCGGTGAGCAGAAACAATGGCGACTTCACAAGGGATGCCAAATTCTTCACAAACTGCGATCGCGCCCTGCATTGTAGGCAAATCAGAATCGCTGCCCATAATAATGCCAACTAAAGGTTTTTCAGTGGTCATTGGTCAGTTGTCAGTTGTTAGTGGTCAGTTGTTAGTGGTCATTGGTCAGTTGTCAGTTGTTAGTTGTTAGTGGTCACTTGACAATGGATTTAGAACTAATGACTAATGACTAATGACTAATGACCTAAATATTATCAATGCTCAAGTGCCTGGTTATCAGGGTTTACAGCAAATCAGGATTGATAAACAGAGCATTATTGCCGCGATCGTACCGATGGAGAGTGCTTCATCTGTAGAGGAAGTTCAGCAATTACCCACACTTGATGTTGCGGGTGATTGGGTGTCACTAGGTGGAGTTGATTTACAGATTAATGGGGGGCTGGGATTGGCGTTCACTGATGTAAGTCCACACGACATATACACATTAATTGAGATTAAGCAATACCTGTGGGATCTGGGAGTCGATGCGTTTTTGCCGACTCTCGTTACTACGTCTGTCGAAAATATTCAGCGATCGCTTTGTTTCTTTGCTAATCATCTGCCATCCCAGCAGCCTGCCTCTGGATCGGTTGAGTCTTTGTCGTCCCAGCAACCGAAGCAAGGTAAGCGCTTTATTACTGATGTTTTGGTAACGATACCTGCTGCCGAAATTTTAGGCGTTCATCTAGAAGGGCCATTCCTCAATCCCCAAAAGCGAGGAGCGCATCCTGCGGAGTACTTGCTGCCATTGACAATCGATAATGTCAAGCGAGTTCTAGGGGATTATGCCCATGTCGTGAAGGTGATGACGTTGGCACCGGAATTAGACACAACAGGTGAGGTAATTCCTTATTTGCGCTCTCTTGGAATTACTGTTAGTCTGGGTCACTCGCTAGCGACAGCTTCTCAGGCGCAACAAGCCTTCGCACAAGGGGCATCAATGGTAACTCATGCCTTTAATGCAATGCCAGAGTTGCACCACAGAGAACCCGGATTACTAGGTGCGGCGCTTGTCCATCCAGAGGTTCATTGTGGATTGATTGCTGATGGTCAGCATATCTGTCCAACAATGATTCAGCTGCTATTACGGGCTGGTAGATATGAAAAAGGTATTTTTCTAGTTAGCGATGCGTTAGCTCCTATTGGTTTACCCGATGGCACCTATCCTTGGGATGAGCGTCAGATAGAAGTGAAAAATGGCACGGCACGACTACCTGATGGCACCCTGGCAGGGACGACACTGCCGTTGTTAGTGGGAGTACAGAATTTGGTTGAGTGGGGGATTAGTGGCGTAGGAAGTGATCCTAACTTTGGCGTTGGTGAAGCTATAGCTCTTGCTACCCAAACCCCTCGACACGCGATCGGTTTACCTGGAATGTCTGTCGGTCAACATGCCCAGCTGTTGCGCTGGCATCAGGATAAAGCAACAAATAGACTCACTTGGCAACGGTTGCTCCCCACTCCCCACTCCCTACTTTAGCGATCTCCCTTCCTGTAACTCCAATTTCTTTTAGTGGGCTTAGGCAATGCTAGGATCGCATTTGCCGCATTTGGTTAGGTTTATTAATGGCAGAAACACTTTTCTTCAACGCTCTACGTGCCGCCATTGATGAAGAAATGGCACACGATGAAACTGTATTTGTTCTTGGTGAAGATGTAGGTCACTACGGTGGTTCCTACAAAGTCACCAAAGATTTGTACAAAAAATACGGTGAATTGCGGGTTCTCGATACTCCAATTGCTGAAAATAGCTTTACTGGTCTAGCCGTCGGTGCCGCAATGACCGGTTTACGACCGATTATCGAAGGCATGAATATGGGCTTTTTACTCCTTGCCTTCAACCAAATTTCTAACAACGCTGGAATGCTGCGCTATACCTCCGGTGGTAACTTTAAAATTCCGATGGTCATTCGTGGTCCGGGTGGTGTCGGGCGTCAGTTGGGTGCAGAACACTCGCAGCGGCTAGAAGCCTACTTTCAGGCTGTTCCGGGTCTAAAAATCGTTACCTGCTCAACACCCTACAATGCCAAGGGGCTGCTCAAGTCTGCTATCCGTGATGAAAATCCGGTTTTGTTCTTTGAACATGTCCTTCTCTATAACTTAAAAGAAGACCTACCAGACGAGGAGTACCTACTGCCCCTCGATAAAGCGGAAGTAGTACGAAAGGGTAAAGATGTCACCATTCTCACCTACTCGCGGATGCGTCACCATGTTATGCAAGCGGTGAAGCCACTGGAAAAAGAAGGGTTTGACCCAGAGGTGATAGACCTAATTTCCCTCAAACCCTTGGATTTTGAGACGATTGGTGCCTCTATCCGTAAAACCCATCGGGTAATTATCGTTGAAGAATGTATGAAAACCGGTGGCATTGCGGCGGAATTGATAGCATCGATCAATGATCGCTTGTTTGATGAGCTAGATGCGCCGGTGCTGCGGTTGTCTTCTCAGGATATCCCAACGCCTTACAATGGGACGCTGGAGAACCTGACGATTGTGCAGCCACAGCAGATTGTAGAAGCTGTGCAAAAGATGATGGCGCTGCGGGTTTAATGGGGTGATTAGTGTTTGTGGGTTGATTAGCTGATTTTGTCAAAATTCTTCAAAAAACGAAAACTCGTACTCGCGCCTTACCAGTTTTGTGAAATGCTAACAGCACGCTAACTACTGATGGCATTGCTGAAGAGACTTGTCAAAGTCAAAAGAGATTATCATATCACTTGTTAGGGCGGGTCGGAGTTATGCAAAAACAGCGTTGGGTATTAGCCTTGATTGTAGCCGTTGTGATTACGGCAATCGGGATACTGGTGAAGTTTCCAATCAAACTAGGATTAGATTTACAGGGAGGGGCACAACTAACAATTCAGGTAAAGCCCACAAAAGAGATTACGAAAATCACGGAAAAGGAACGAGATGCTGTTTTAAGTGTTGTTGAAAATCGGGTCAATGGACTAGGGGTTTCAGAACCAGTGGTACTTCCCGTTGGTTCTGATCAAATCTTGGTGCAGTTGCCAGGAGTGAATGACCCACAACAGGCAGAACGGGTGCTGGGTGGTACAGCACAACTGGATTTTCGTAAACAGAAACAGGAGACAGAGTACAAGCTACAGGAAGAACAACTGAAGCGGCAGCCACTGTTACAGAAGCAGGAACAACTGAGGAAGACTGGGGATGCCAACGCGATCGCCGAAAATCAAAAGGCTCTTGCTAAAAGTAACGAAGCGATCGCTGAACTCTACGAACCTACTGGTTTAATAGGCAAAAACCTTAAAGAAGCCAACCCCTCAACCGATCAAGCTGGTCGTTGGGAAGTGGCTATCCGCTTTGATAAAGACGGAGGGGAAAAATTTGCCCAACTGACTAAAGACTTGGCAGGAACAGGTCGCACCATCGGCATTTTCTTGGACAATGCTTTGCTCAGTTCTCCCACGGTTCCACCGGAATTTGTAAAAACCGGCATCAGTGGCGGGGCGGCTGTGATTACTGGTAACTTTACAGCCCAATCAGCTAACGAACTAGCTGTACAGATCCGGGGAGGTGCTTTACCGGTGCCAGTGGCAATCGTGGAGAACCGCACAGTAGGAGCAACATTAGGGCAAGACAGTATCCGAAGCAGTATCTATGCTGGAATTGGTGGTCTGATTTTAGTATTGATTTTCATGGTCGTCTACTACAGGCTACCAGGTTTAGTTGCTGACGCTGCCTTGGTGATCTACGCGTTGCTGACACTAGCAATTTTTGCTCTGTTGGGTGTTACTTTAACTCTGCCGGGAATTGCTGGTTTTATCCTTAGCATCGGCATGGCAGTTGATGCGAATGTACTGATTTTTGAGCGGACGCGAGAAGAACTAAGATCCGGTAAGACGTTGTATCGCTCGGTTGAGTCAGGTTTTTATCGGGCATTTTCTAGCATTTTAGACGGTAACGTTACCACAGTAATTGCTTGTGCTGCTCTAATTGGGCTAGGGTCAGGCTTGGTAAAAGGCTTTGGAGTGACGTTGGGGTTAGGGGTGTTAGTGAGTATGTTTACCGCTCTCACCTGTAGTCGCACCTTCCTGCTTCTGCTGGTTTTGGGATTTCCAGGGTTGCGCCAGAAGCCTGAACTATTTATTCCTAACTCAACAGGAACAGTGAAATCATAGGCGGAGGGGTCAAGATGAAACTCAATGTCATTAAACAGCGATCGCTCTGGTGGACAGTCTCTGCCACCATCATCCTCGCTAGCATCATCAGCATGGTGATTTCTACCGCAACTCTGGGATCGCCCTTACGTCTGGGTCTGGATTTTGTTGGTGGCACACGACTGCAATTTGCGCTGGATTGCTCAAAACCCGGTAACTGTGACAAACCAATCAATATTGCAGCCGTTCGGGACGTGATGGACGCTCAGGGGTTAGCTAATAGCAACATCCAACCGTTAGGGGACAAACAACAAGCCCTGACAATTCGGACGAAGACATTAGAGGCTGATCAGCGTACCCGGTTGCAAAATGCCCTGAGCGAAAAAATAGGCGCTTTTGACCCTAAAACTGTCCAAATTGACATCGTTGGTCCTACTCTAGGTCAACAGTTATTTGCCTCTGGCTTACTTGCCGTTTTCCTCTCTTTCGCTGGTATCCTGATCTACCTAACCTTCCGGTTCCAGTTTGACTACGCCTTCTTCGCCTTCGTCGCCCTGTTCCACGATGTTTTTATTACCGTTGGTATATTCTCTATCTTGGGTCTAGTCCAAGGTATTGAAATCGATAGCCTCTTTGTCGTTGGCATATTAACGATTATTGGTTTCTCGGTCAACGATACCGTGGTGATTTACGACCGGGTGCGGGAGGTAATCAAGCTACATCCAGATCAGCCCATTAACCAAGTTATCGATGATGCGGTTAATCAAACCCTGACCCGATCAATCAACACCACATTAACTGTGTTGCTGACGTTGTTTTCTATTTTTCTATTTGGTGGCGAAACTCTCAAAAACTTCGCCCTGTGCCTGATTATTGGATTTACGGCAGGTGCTTATTCTAGTATTTTCATTGCCAGTACACTGCTTGCCTGGTGGAGAGAGCGCACTGGCAACGCTCAACCCATTTCAGTAAAGGACGCTAAAACTTCTGATGAAGTCTAAATTTCCATTGCTCATGGTTCATTGCTAGTGGTTCATTGCCATTAGCCCTTCGGGTGACGCTCCTGCGTCGCTAACGTTGCGCTAACGCCAGTCGCTCATGGGGGTAACCCCAAGACCGCGCTGGCTCACCATTAGCCATTAGCTGTTAACGATTAGCCAAAATGGATCAGCCAGACGCCGATAAGTCGCCAACTGCTCAAACAGAACAATCAGACTCTGACCCTACCTTTAAGGCACAGGTCAAACGATTACATCGGCTGACGGTCTACGGTCGCTGGACGCTAGTCATGTTCCTCTGGATGACGCTTGCACCGTGGAGCTTGTGGGGCTTGCGCTATGAAATTTCTCTGTTACGATCATATTTTACGTGGGTAGCTCTACGGTATGGCATAATTTTTAATCCTGTGCCCGCGATCAGTTTGGCTTTCTGTATTGGCATGACTGGTGCTGTTTTGATCTGGCAGAGCCGCAATATTTTCTTAGGAATACCGCACCAAGAACAGAAACGTTTAGAACGTCAGGTACGTCGCATTTGTCAGCAGGGAGCGAGTCATCCTTTGTGGAAGTGGATTTGCAAACCTTGAAATTGGGTTGTAGGTGTTCTTGTGTTACACACTAACTTACTGCCACCCGCAGGCTCTACACAGTAAGTAACCGTGACGAAACGATTGACTTAAACTATCAATCAACATCGAAACATCAGGGTAAACGCATCTAACTGTTCAACTAGATTCGCCAGGATTCCCCCACCTCGAAGCGAGTGGGCGTTCAGCCCACAACGCGCAGGTGGGGGAGGAAGGCGAGGATGCCGGAGGGACGGAGGCATCTAAACTACTTGTCGCACATTCACGAGAATAGTAAT
>DATNPH010000126.1:0-6185 GCA_036703315.1 Coleofasciculaceae cyanobacterium | reverse complement strand
CGTCGATGACGAGAATCCGGGGCATCGCAAATGCGTTTTAGCTACGTGTGTTTGTTAAGGTTCGATAAGAACTGTTATGAGTAAGACAATAAGCTTTACCGATTATAATGGTTGATTCTAAATTATTTCTGAAGAAAATGGAGTTTTGCTGAACTTTCTGCCGTAGAAGTCCATTTTGGTGCTTTGGCAAGCTAACTGTTGCCGTGATGCCTGCCTATACATCCCAGGCATGCTCGAGTTGTGGCACTTTAGTCAAAAAGTCTGTATCGAGCACAACTCACGCTGGCAAATGTGGATTTGTATTAGACACACATGGGAATGCCGCCATTAATATTGTGAGTTTAGCCTTAAGTACCACAGGGCATGTGGGAACTTGGATGCATAATCCGAACGCTTTGCCTCGCTTCGCTCACCAGGCTTCGCCAACGCCAGATGCGACCTCTACTGTGGCTGGAGCCATCCTGTCAGGGCAAGTTGGGTCGTTGAACGAACAATCCTCGCACTTCTAGGGCGCGGATTGTTAATTTTGTAAGTATTCTATTTGTGAAAAAGAACAACAGACCATGAAACTTGCCGTTACAGCCTCAGCTTTTTTTAGCGTTCTAAGCGTTTCTAGCATATTGTCACTGGCAATTGCACCAGCCCAAGCACAGCGAACCTGTGTTGTGACTGACTCCAACCAAGTTGTTTGCGGGCGACCGTACAACGATTCACGACCTGATTCACGACCTGAGCGCCCAAGCAGAGATGCCTTCCGTGAAATCAATGATATCTACCGAGATGTGCTAGGTCGTAATGCTGACAGGGAGGGACTCAGAATTTGGACAAGAGCATTAGAAGATGGTAAATCACTCAGTGATGTTCGTCGAGAAGTTGCTCGTACATCAGAAGCACAAAATAAGATTAATCAACTTTACCAGGAAGTGTTGGGTCGTGATGTAGATCGTAGTGGTCTTCAGACCTGGACGAGCGCATTAGAAGATGGTAAATCACTTAATGATGTTCGTCGCGCCCTTGAGAATAGTGAAGAAGCTAGGCTTAGGAGACGTTAGAAAGCGAGCTATTAATACCCAATAAAGTTAGGAAGCGGCTAGGGCGTGTTTTCTTGCCTTCCCCGTCAAATTTAGATTTCTCTCGCATCAGAGTTAAAAAGGGGGAATTTGACTGAATTCTCCCCCCTTTTTAACTTTGGCTGGGGGGATCTCCGGGGAAAGAAAACCCACCCTAGGGGACTGAAGTGAGTTCCGGAAACTTCGGGCGAGTTGCCTATTTCGCCTATTCTCTACTCCCTGCTCTGACGCAGCTTAGTCAGCTTATTTACAGTGCGTAGAACTCTAGCAGGAATTAGCAGGCATTGTAGTAAAGTTCTTACAGTAAAGTGCCCTCTCAGAACTACCCAATGAGAAGGCACTCTTCAGCAGGCTATTAACCAAACTCTATCGATTGAGTGTGAATATTTTGTAAGCTGATTACCAGCGATCATAATACTTTTCTGTTAACCTTTTTTCCCTTAAGTAAAGAGGTGACATTAAACGTATGTAAAAATAGACTTTTTCCAAAAGACGTCAGGAAATCCGTATACAACGAAGTTATGTAAATTTCTCCCCTATGTGTATTCAAATTTAAGTGAGATTTGATGATTAAAAGTTTCTAGTCTCCAAAAAGAGTTACCAAGGCTCCGAAGCTGATTCAATGGTTGATTGTGTTCTTGAAGCCGTGCCAACTAATAGCTGAAGTCTACTCATGGTTCCTCAAAGGCTGATTGGGGATCAAAAAAGAATCTGGGATTGCTTCACCTCTTCTTCCCTCCTAGAATTAAACCAATCGGGAGACTACAACAGAATCAGCAGCAGTAAGAGGAACCATGACTAATCGCCCTATTATCCTTGGCATCGTCGGTGATAGCGCCGCAGGAAAAACAACGCTAACGCGGGGAATCGCTCAAGTATTGGGCGAAGATCAAGTCACGGTTATCTGTACGGATGATTACCATCGCTATGATCGCCAGCAACGAGCTGAAATGGGAATTTCGGCACTGCACCCCGACTGCAACTACCTCAATATCATGGAGCAGCACTTGAGTCTGCTACGCAGCGGGCAACCAATTTTGAAACCCATTTACAACCACCATACTGGTACTTTTGAGCCAGCAGAGTACATCAAGCCGAACAACTTTGTAATTGTTGAGGGATTGCTCGGTTATGCAACTGTTACGTCACGCATGTGCTTCGATGTTAAAGTATTTTTAGCTCCACCGGAGTCTCTACGCGCTCAATGGAAAATTAAACGAGATACTGCTAAGCGCGGCTACACTGTAGAACAGGTTACTGATCAACTTAAAAAACGTGAATCCGATTCAGAGGAGTTTATTCGTCCTCAGCGTAAGTGGTCAGACATCGTCGTCAGCTTCTACCCGCCTGACGAGAAATCTCAGCAGAGTGATTTGCTGCTGAATGTGCACTTAGTACTCAGACCTACAATACCACACCCAGATTTTACCAGAATTCTGAACCCTAGTAGCTCTCATCTCAGATCAGCCATTCGCTTAGAACTCGACCGCGATATGGGGAAACCAGTTGACGTTCTCGAAGTCGATGGTCATGCGACTAGCGAACAGGTGAAGGAACTAGAGCGGATGCTCTGTAACGAAATTCCTTACTTAGGACCATTCTGTAGTTTGGAAGGCAATCAAGACATTGGTAAGCTGGTAGGTACAACTGGGGAAATGCTTCAGAGTTATCCTCTTGCTCTAACACAACTGCTTATTACTTATCACATGCTCAAAGCTGCCGATATCTATAAGTCAGAGGAACCTGTACTTGTTTCCTAGTGCTTCCGAACAAGTTTGTACTCAACTGTAGGTTGAATCTAGCTTGAAAATAGGATATCAGGGAAAAGAGATTTTCATCCTTTCTTTATGCCTGCTGCGCATGGACGGCTGTCTTGAAAATAGGCAGAGGAGGAAAATTTTCATTCCTTTGTTGTGAGCATTCGCTCATGATGCCTAACTTGAAAATAGGGAGTAGTGAGTGGGGAAGAAAGATTTTTATTCACTGTGCTGCTTTTCCTCTTTCATCATATTTAACTGTAGTTAAAAAGTACTATTTGGCACTACATATGCTGATTTTTGTGAGCTAAATGTAGTTTTCGGGCGGCAAATAGGGATTACTAAAAATAATCCCTTTGAGTCTTTATGAACTTGCATCTATGACTTATAGCCTGAGAATTGCTGATATTCCAGCAAGTGAGCGACCTCGTGAGCGATTAATGGCTTTGGGAGCCAAGAATCTAACTACAGCGGAACTGATAGCGATTTTGTTAGGAACAGGTCAAGGTAAAGGCAAGCTCTCTGCGCTAGGTTTGGGACAATACATTTTGCAGCAATTAAGCCAAAACCAGCGCGACCCGATGGACGTGTTACGGGACATCAACCATCAGGAGTTGATAAATATCCATGGTGTGGGACCAGCAAAGGCTACAACAATTCTGGCAGCCGTTGAATTGGGAAAACGAGCCTTTTTATCTCGACCGACAGAGCGTACAGTCATTGATAGTCCCACAACGGCGGCAGCTGCCCTTAGTCACGACTTGATGTGGCAAACTCAGGAACGATTGGCAGTATTGTTGCTGGATGCGAAGAATCAGTTGCTGGGTACCAAAGTGCTTACGATTGGCACAGCGACTGAGACACTGGCACATCCGAGGGAGATTTTCCGAGAAGTGCTTCGCCAGGGAGCGACACGGGTAATTATTGCTCACAATCATCCAACTGGCATTGTCGAACCAAGCCGAGAGGACATTGCTCTAACCGAACAACTGTTGAAGGCAGCACAGCTCCTCAGCATTCCCCTATTGGATCACCTAATTTTGGGCGAGGGAAATTACCAAAGTCTGCGCATCACGACAGGTTTGTGGGACGACTATCCACAGGAAGATTAAGGTTGTTTGCCCTGGTGGTTGCTGAGTAGATTCCATAATCACACATGTCTGTTGCTAAACCATACAGATGGGGGAAGTTATTCATCAGGAATACAAGTTAATCTTTCAGGAAATCAGCAATGCGGGGTTGTAGAGTTCTTAAGGACATTCAACACTCAAGGTAGTAGTCTGGGCAGTTTTTTGAGACACTTAAGACGCATTAGTAAGTGACACATAAAGACCAACCAGCAGGGTGCTGCAAGCCGTAATGTTGATTCTAGATAGGCCGCAGGTACTGTTGAGGAAGATATGAACGCTCATTCTTTTGTAAACCGGCAAGACCCGAATAGACAGTGGTCACCGATGCCCCGTAAAAATCAAAGGCGTTTTGCTCCAGTTAGACTGGTGTCAGGGAGAGGTTCCAAACACTCAGATCAAAGCCTACACGCCGCAGCAAATCGCAAGGTAAAACAGGGAGATTATACGGGTGCGATCGCACTGCTGACTCAGCTAATTAACCGCAATCCTGCCGATGCAGTGAGCTACAATAACCGGGGTTTAATTTATTTCCAATCTGGTCAGCGAGAAAAAGCGCTTGCTGATTACAACAGGGCACTACAACTCAATCCTGAACTGGATAGTGCTTATAACAATCGTGCTAATTACTACGCCTATAGTGGACGACTGGCAGAAGCGCTTGCGGACTACGAGCAGGCTCTTGACCTTAATCCAGGCAATATCCGTACTTGGATCAATCAGGGCATTACGTTCCGTGAGTTAGGGCTTTACGACCTAGCGATAGAAAACCTTGACATGGCTTTAATCCTGGGATGCCTGGAAGGTCATATCTACGCCGAACGAGGTCGCACTTATCATCTGCGTGGTGACTGGAACTGCGCGATCGCTGACTATCAACGTGCCCTGAAAGAGCTTCCGATCTCAGGCACATCTGATCGTCTGCGCCATAAAGTTGAAACCTGGATGAGCCAGCTGTTGAAGCCACTGAGTGCTTGATTACTCTCTAGTCTCTAGTCCTTAGTCTCTGGTTCTCAATTCTTCTCTTAGTCCACCCAATTACCACTGACTATTGACTACTGGCTAATTCTCATCCTTTGTACCTTGCCCTTGCCAGACTACCTGACGCTGATTTGGGTCAACTCGATAGCTCTGCTCTTGCATAACGCTCCTTGCTTCTCCTGGAGCGAGAGAGCGACCGAGATCACTGCGCAAATTCTTGACACGAGCCTCAGTTCGCTTTACTTCCCCTCGGACTTCTCCCAACTTGGCTTGCTGTGATAAGTGATATGGCAATAGTTGGACTAACCCAGTGATCGCGGCAGCTGAGAGCACGATATTAACAACCAACCTAACAGTCGTTTCCCCGGCAACCGCCCGGTATGAATGACGCCGTTGACGGCGCTGAGTTTGAGGAACCATCCGACGATGTTGTGATGGTTGGCGAGTTGGAGTAGAAGGTTGGATTGCGTTCATGGTGTCTGAGTAGCGTGCTGGTGCTTTCAGCGCTGAAAGACTTTAGGATAGCGCATCGGTATGCACATCTGAAGTGATCGAACTGCTTTGTCTTTGAAGAAAATTCGCGCCAATAAACAAAGAGCCTATCAAAGGCAGGGCAGACCGATGTTAATAGACAATTTACAGTGATTTACCGTAACTATCCGGAGAATTTGAGCGGCTTGCTAGTCGAACGAGAGACTGTTCCTTGTGCAGATTCTCAAGTTGGCACTCTCTAGCTTGAAAAGCATTTAACTCAAAACCATCGATTGCTTCTCCCGTGCCTTCGATAAGCTCTCTGTCACTTTAAGGGTGGAACTCTATTTATAGAGTTCCGTAGCTAAGCGGAAAGCTAAGATTCCAGGAATCAGAGCCACCACTAGAGCCACGAAAACTTGAGTATCTGATAGGGACATTGTTTAACATCTCCTGATTTCAAGGGTAATCACCCAATAATTTGCGTCAAATTGATTCCAGGGGAAACATTTTGTAACAAGATGCAATATAAACCCCTAGGATTAAATCATACTCTCACCTGGAACAGGAGGGAGGTTCCTTGGTTTATAAACAGGGGAATTAGAGGTGACGAAGGAGAGTTGGACTTTCACTGAGAGTTCAACTACTCCACCCTGCTACACTTCGCCTGACGGCTTCGTTTCGCTGAGGGTGGAGATTGCATCTATCGTCCAGCGCAGTTCCGAATACCTCAAAAGGCGTTCGGCTTTGCTTTCATCCGACGACGCATCAGGGTGACG
>DATNPH010000121.1:0-11348 GCA_036703315.1 Coleofasciculaceae cyanobacterium | reverse complement strand
ATTTATTGTATAAAAACTGCTCTACAAGCTTTTCAAAGCAAAAATAAGAGCGGTTTTTTTTCGCTCAAAAATGAATTCGGATCAGCCTTTATTGATAATTGATAAGTAATAACTGATAATTGATAACTGATAATTGATAATTGATGATTGAGATAATGACACAAGCAAAAATTGGCATTATTGGCGGTAGCGGGCTTTACAAAATGGAAGCCCTCAAGGATGTAGAAGAGGTGCAAATTGACACGCCTTTTGGTGCGCCTTCTGATGCATTGATTGTGGGAACCCTCTCAGGAACATCAGTTGCCTTCCTAGCACGTCATGGTCGCAATCATCATTTAATGCCTTCTGAATTGCCCTTCCGTGCCAATATCCATGCAATGAAGCAGTTGGGTGTGGACTATCTCATTTCAGCATCGGCAGTTGGTTCTCTCAAGGAAGATGTTAAGCCTTTGGATATGGTAGTGCCGGATCAGTTTATTGACCGGACGAAAAATCGAGTTTCTACTTTTTTTGGAGAAGGAATTGTCGCGCACATTGCTTTTGCTGATCCAGTATGCAATAAACTGGCTGGAGTTCTAGCAGATGCTGTTGCAAGTCTTGAATTACCAGATGTTGTGTTGCATCGTGGTGGCACCTATGTCTGCATGGAAGGACCAGCGTTTTCTACTAAAGCTGAGTCACATCTCTACCGTAGTTGGGGCGCAACAGTGATTGGCATGACCAATTTACCGGAGGCGAAACTGGCACGAGAAGCGGAAATTGCTTACGCAACTTTAGCACTAGCGACAGATTACGACTGCTGGCATCCAGACCATGACACTGTGACGGTAGAAATGGTGATAGGCAATTTGCAACGCAATGCCACTAATGCTCAGAAAGTCATTCAAGAAACCGTGCGGCGTCTGAGTGAAAATCCGCCAGCATCAGAAGCTCACTCGGCGTTAAAGTATGCAATTTTGACACAACTGGATAAGGTGCCTGCCGCTACCAAGGAAAAGTTAGAGTTGTTGTTGAAGAAATATTCGTGAAAACAGCGAAGAGGTAGCTCCTCTACTCTTGTGCGCCAGAGGGGAGAGTAGGAGCAAAAGAAGCGATGCCTAAAATCCTCTACTAGTGCAGGCTGACAGAAATAAGCGACCAGCTTACAAGCGGTTAAACACCTTATTTACCAGAATTTAGCAGCAAACACATTTCATTTGTGGATTGCGTGTCGCCTAAGCAATCTAATATCGCGATCGCATCCTTGGACTTTCCCCGCTTGTAAGGGTTATCTGTGCGCTAAACATAAAACTTCTCCGACTGATTAACCCAACATCCGCTTCCAGACTTTTCTAACGAGAGCCTCTTCATCGGTTGAGCAGTTCGGCTTTTTAAGCAGTGGCGTTACCTGATGAGCCTCCTCTGGGGATACTCCAGCACGGATAAGGTTCCTCTCACAAATTTTTTCTTGAACTGGGTCTCTCCCTGTAGCAATGAGTTCCAAATACTCATCATCATACATGCCTAAATCTAGGATTTCAGGCACAGTCGTTATTCTCCTTAATTACTGTTTTCTTGTAGATTTTACTAGATGGGGTTAAGAAAAATCTGAAAGTTTCTAAGCAGAAGGCAAGGACAGCGATAAGGTTCTACCAAAAGTAACACAATTAGAGTGGTTTAGGGAAATCACTGTTTTCATTACATTACCCTGTAGAAACTCCCAGAGCTTCTTGTGTTGTCCTGCTTAGCACAGTAACTGATACAGTTCTCCTCCCCGTCTAACTGAGGAAGGGGTTTCATGTTAAGTAAATCTGTAAAGGTTAATACAAGAAAGTTACTGAATGACTCTAATAATCACTCAAACAGCCCCAGAAACTGGGTTTTTATCTAGTACGGAAACGCGGCAATGCTACGCTTCAATCGGATTAATGTTACACTTGATTGTATCCACCATTACAATTTAACTTTATATTAACTAATTCTTTAGGCTCAAAGGGTGCTATTCTTCAGATAGAAGAAAAGAGGAAGAAGAACAGCTATTTATTTAAAGAGATAGCAGATTCCAAGAGAGGCAAACAGCTCTAAAAGTTTTTACTCTCTAGAGAGAAAGGCGATTCTATTAAAGCATTACACAAGGAATCGCTGTTCTCCATTTATTCGTCACTATCTAGCTAAGGAGAGAGAAATTGACCTGAGCTAAATTTAGCCTTCAGATTCGTATCAGCATTCTTAAAAAATCATAGTCCGTAACAAATATTTCAGGCCGTTTATGTCCCAAAATCAAGCTCGAATAAAGAACAATAGTCTTACCAATGCCTCTTCAGAGATGCGTAAACACAAGCTGTTGGCGCGACAAGAATCACCTACTTTGAATGGGAGTGTACCATCAGGCGGCTCATCCTCCACACGCACATCTAATCTAGAAGCGAGAGAGATCACCTCTTCACACTCATCCAATAAAGATTTGAATAGTCAGGTTGTCTCTACAGATGCGCCTGATCTAATTTGCCTGTCCCATTTACGTTGGAATTTCGTATTCCAAAGACCTCAACATCTTTTTACCCGCTTTGCTCAAGGAAGGCGGGTATTTTTTGTTGAAGAGCCAATTTTTAGCGTTGCTCCCCCTGCTGCCAGTGTTACTAACGGGAGCACAGGAAGGGTTGGGCGATTAGATGTGACTCAGCACGAGAGTGGAGTCTGGGTTATCGTACCGCATCTGCCAGAGGGACTGAGTGAACAGGAGCAATGTGCAGCTCAACAGTCACTGCTCAATGAGCTGTTTGCAGAACATGAAATCCACAAGTACATCTTCTGGTACTACACGCCGATGTCTCTGGGTTTTACACGCCATTTGGAGCCGATGGCAGTAGTGTACGATTGCATGGATGAGCTGTCGGCTTTTAGGGGAGCCCCTCCTCTATTGAAAGAATGTGAAGCGGAACTATTCCGTCGCGCCGACCTAGTGTTCACAGGCGGACAGAGCCTCTATGAAGCCAAGCGTAACCAGCACGAGAACGTGTATGCATTTCCCAGCAGTGTAGAGGTAGCGCACTTTGCACAGGCGAGAACGATTAAACAAGACCCAGCTGACCAAGCGAACATTCCCCATCCGCGCCTTGGATTCTATGGAGTCATAGACGAACGGATGGATATCGAACTGCTCGAGGGGATTGCCGAAGCGCGACCTGACTGGCATTTGGTTATGATTGGGCCAGTGGTCAAAATCGACCCAGCAACTCTGCCACGCCGCCAGAACATTCATTATCTCGGTAGTAAAGACTATAAAGAGCTACCGGCATATCTTTCCGGGTGGGATTTGGCGATGCTGCCGTTTGCACGTAACGAGTCAACGCGCTTCATTAGCCCCACCAAAACGCCAGAGTACCTAGCCGCCGGGAAGCCGGTTGTGTCTACCTCGATCCGGGATGTAGTTCGTCCTTATGGGCAGGAACGTCTAGTACGGATAGCAGACACAGTTGCAGAGTTTGTGAGCGCGGCTGAAGCGGCAATGAAAGAGGATTGCAAAGAGTCGGGCTGGCTTGGTCGGGTGGACGGATTCCTAGAGCAGATTTCTTGGGATCGTACCTGGGCATCAATGACGCAACTGATCGAATCGGCATTAGCAACCCGACTTGAAAAGAGCGTCGGTAGCCAGCACTCTTCCGCAAACGGAAAGAGTCGTGAAGTGATAGACCTGAACCAACCCCCTGGGATTGTTACGAGAGACTTTGTTTTCGATTACCTAGTTGTTGGAGCAGGGTTCTCTGGCAGCGTGATTGCCGAACGCATTGCCACTCAGTTGGGTAAAAAAGTTTTGGTTGTGGATAAGCGATCGCACATTGGCGGCAACGCTTACGATCATTACGACAATTCCGGCATCCTCGTCCACAAATACGGTCCCCACATCTTTCATACCAACTCGCGGGACGTTTTTGAGTACCTCTCCAAATTTACCGAGTGGCGCTCCTACGAACACCGTGTCCTTGCCAGTGTAGATGGACAACTCGTTCCCATTCCGATCAACCTCGACACCATCAACAAACTCTACGGACTGAACCTCACCTCGTTCCAGGTTGAAGAGTTCTTGGCATCACTGGCTGAACCCAAGGAACACATCCGCACTTCAGAAGATGTCGTGGTCAGCAAGGTAGGACGGGAACTCTACGAGAAGTTCTTCCGGAACTACACTCGCAAGCAATGGGGACTAGATCCATCGGAACTCGATAAATCCGTGATCGCTCGTATCCCTACTCGCACCAACCGCGATGATCGCTATTTCACCGATACCTACCAGGCGATGCCGCTGTATGGCTTCACCCGGATGTTCGAGAACATGTTGAACCACCCGAACATCAAGGTGATGCTGAATACGGATTACCGTGAAATTCAGAAGGCTATCCCCTGCCGTGAGATGATCTACTCCGGACCGGTGGATGAATTCTTCGACCTGCGCTACGGGAAACTGCCGTACCGTTCGCTGGAGTTCAAGCACGAGACGCACAACAAGCATGTGTTTCAGTCAGCGCCAGTCGTGAACTATCCCAACGAGCAGCTCTACACCCGCATCACAGAGTTCAAGTACCTGACGGGACAAGAACACGTAAAAACTAGCATCGTCTATGAGTTCCCGCGTGCCGAGGGCGACCCCTACTACCCCGTACCACGTCCAGAGAATGCGGAAATCTACAAGAAATACAAGGCATTGGCTGATGCTACTCCTGGAGTGTATTTCGTAGGGCGGTTAGCCACCTACAAGTACTACAACATGGATCAATGCGTGGCTCAGGCTCTCACGGTTTACAAACAGCTCAGCGTCAAACAGCGCGCTGAAACCGTGGTTGCACGTTCCTAGAAAGGGATGAAAGATAAGGTTTTAACCTTGTCGTGCTGGCTTCGAGGCGGTTAACCGAAAGGGATGGGCATGTGTCCCATCCCAGAAGTTCGGTTTGAGCATTCGGTAAAGTCTTCCATCTCTCTAGAGATTTTTTGCCCTAAATTTCTATGCCTGAAGCTACTATCCATAGCTGAATTGCGTGGGTCATTCGACACCTATCCCAAAGACGACACAATTGAGCATTTTCCTGCGATGAAGGACACGTCTTTTATACGTCGCCTGGGGGGTTGCCTCCTATTCTCGTGCCCTTACTCTTCATCGGAGCATGGGCTTTGCTTTTGATAAAAGAATTTGCTTAAGCGTTGAATCATCACAGGGCGCATCTACACCTATTAACTAATATGCAACTCCCTGTACCAGAACACTAATCTAATGAACACAGAGCCAATCGCTATCCCCTCCCTAGAGATGTGGGCTGGAGTAGAATGCACCGTTAACCGCGTCGGCGACCAATATTTCGACCAGCTGGAGCGAAACGGTCATGCCTCACGCATCGATGACCTCGACTTGTTTGCTGAACTGGGTATACGTGCCATACGCTACCCAGTGCTGTGGGAACGAACGGCACCGGATGGAGTGGAGAAGGCAGACTGGTCGTGGGCGGATGAGCGGCTTGGGCGTTTGCGCGACCTCGGCATCCGTCCAATCGTTGGTCTGGTTCACCACGGCAGTGGTCCGCACCATACTAGCCTTGTCGATCCATCCTTCCCAGAGAAACTCGCCGAGTTCGCCCGTGCGGTTGCCCAGCGCTATCCGTGGGTAGACAGTTATACACCCGTCAACGAGCCACTGACCACAGCGCGATTTAGTGGTCTGTACGGCTTCTGGTATCCTCATGGACGGGATGGACTAACCTTCGCCCGTGCTCTGCTTACAGAGTGCCGCGCCACTGTACTCTCGATGCAGGCGATTCGTGAGGTAAACCCTGCTGCGCAACTGGTGCAGACCGAGGACTTAGGGAAAACTCACAGCACGCCGCTACTCGCGTATCAGGCAGAGTTTGAGAATGAACGCCGCTGGATGAGCTTCGATCTGCTGTGCAGTCGTGTGACTCGCTCTAGCCTAATGTGGAAGTATCTGCGTGACTTGGGCATCAATGAAACCGAACTGGATTGGTTCCTAGAGAATCCTTGCCCACCAGACGTGCTTGGGATTAATCACTACGTGACGAGCGAACGCTTCCTAGATGAACGCACAGAACGCTACCCGACTTGGTCACATGGAGGCAACGGCAAACACAAGTATGCAGACGTAGAGGCAGTGCGTGTCTGTGCCGAGGGGACAGCAGGATCACACGCACTGATGAAAGAAACATGGGAACGCTACGGGCTACCCCTGGCTATTACCGAGGTACACATTGGCTGCACTCGCGAAGAGCAACTGCGTTGGTTGAAGGAAGTTTGGGACGGGGCGGTTTCTTTGCGGCACGAGGGCGTGGATGTGCGTGCTGTGACGGCTTGGTCTCTCCTCGGTGCCTATGACTGGAATAGTCTAGTGACTCGCGGCGATGGCTACTATGAGCCAGGAGTGTTCGACCTCCGAGGTCCACAACCCCGACCGACAGCGATCGCCCGAATGATAACTGATTTAGCAACGGGGCACGAACCCGATCACCCGCTACTTGATACACCAGGGTGGTGGCATCGACCTGAACGGCTGTTCTACCCATCGGTGAGTTGTCAGTTGTCAAGAGTTACCCCCCCGACCTCCTCACTAAAGCTCCAGCTTGCTAAGGAGGGAGTCGAAGGCGGAGGCTCGGACAACGGGCAACCGGCAATGAACAATCCAAAATCTAGGCGTCCACTGGCAATCATTGGAGCGAGAGGGACACTGGGCAGGGCTTTTGCCCGTCTATGCGAACTGCGAGGCATCCCATACCACCTCCTAACACGTCAGGAGATGGACATTACTGATCCCGCGTCTGTTGAGCGGGCGTTAACTGAATTGCATCCGTGGGCAGTCGTGAACGCGGCTGGATATGTTCGCGTAGACGATGCAGAGCACGAAGTGGATGCCTGCTTACGTGCCAACGCTGAGGGTCCAGCAATACTAGCAGCTAGCTGCGCGAGGCAGGGAGTACCGTTGCTTACTTTCTCATCAGATCTTGTGTTTGACGGGGCTTGTACTACCCCTTATGTGGAAAGCAACGCGGTCGCACCTCTTAATGTGTATGGACGTAGCAAAGCCGAGGCGGAAGTGCGGGTCTTAAAAGCTCATCCCTGTGCACTGGTAATCCGCACCAGTGCATTCTTCGGACCGTGGGATGATTACAACTTTGTTACCATCGCTCTGCGTCAGTTAACCGCTGGGCAGACCTTTGTGGCAGCAGAGGATGGGGTCGTTTCGCCTACCTATGTCCCAGATTTGGTCAATACTAGCCTTGATTTGTTAATTGACGGTGAGTACGGCTTGTGGCACTTGGCTAATAAGAGTGCGATCGCCTGGGCTGACTTGGCGCGGCTAGCTGCTTCTATCGCTGGTGTTGATGCATCTCATGTCGAAGCGCGTCCCACGCGAGAGCTAGGTCTTGCGGCTCCCCGCCCAACCTACAGCGTTCTGGGCAGTGAGCGTGGAGTGCTACTCCCAAGCCTTGACAATGCCATCTCCCGCTACTTCGATGAGCGCCAACGATTTTAGATTTTCTAGGACTTACGCACCGTTACGTACTTTCAACTATTTCAGCCTTGTCCAGTATTTCTTAGCCCCCCCTTTTTAACAAGAAAGGCTCTTATGTAAAGGGCACAAGCAAGAAGGAAAAACCTTCTGCCTTCTTCCCAAGGCTTCTGGCGATGGATAAGGATCAAGGGTCTAAATCCCCCACTTGTCTAAGTGGCTTTCTTTCAGGAGGGGTTCCATCCCCTTGTGAAAGAAAGAAACATAAGAGCCCTCTGCCTTTTGAAGCCCTGTTGGGGGGATCAATGCGTAAGTCCTATTTTCTCTAAAATGAGCTGATCCACATTCCAATAGAGTCTCATGGAAAAACAACATAACGACCACAGACGGTTGATTGCCCCAGGTATCCTGCTGGGCATAGGTTTTGCAGGATTCTTTGATGGCATCGTGCTGCACCAAATCCTGCAATGGCATCATATGCTGACAAGCGTTCAGCCTGCCACGAACATCGGCAATTTAGAACTAAACACGTTCTGGGATGGTCTGTTCAATGCCAGCACATACATCATCACCGTAGTTGGACTCGGGTTGCTGTGGCGTGCGGGTCAGCGTGGCGACTTCGTAGGGGCGTCAAAAACGTTTAGTGGCTCTTTGCTGATTGGTGCCGGGTTGTTCAACGTGATTGAAGGTGTGATCGACCACCAAATTCTGGGCATTCATCATGTGAAGTCGGGACCCAATCAACTCGCTTGGGATTTGGGATTTCTTGCCATTAGTGTGGTTTTGGCTGCGATCGGCTGGATTCTCTTGCGGGATCAGCAACGGGATGTCAGGAGTAGTGAAATTAAAAGTTAAAGGGCGCGTAAATGAAATGATGTCCGTGGCATCAGCCGCGTCATGGATAAATACCAGAAGTAAGCTACAAGGAAGTTCTCCCACGATTTCGAACTTTTATATTACCTTGCAAATGGCTGCGAGCCTAACTAGCAGTCAGACGATAGGAGGACAACACCCCCATCTCAAAAATGGTATAACTATTGGCTATTGGCGATCGCACCCTTGCAAAACCTCGACTATTCCAAATCACAGGCTTAGTCGGTGGTTTAGGTGTTGGAGTTGGCTCCCGCTCCAATTAAAACCCATCGCTATACACTGAGGACAGATATCTCCGTAGCTATCACCCTGTTCGTTGCACACTATAACTCTCGCCTCCCTCATATCGAACCGCTCCTTGCCGCTTAAGCCGGTTTGGTGATTTCTTAAAAAGTTGTTGCATTCAATTTGAAATTGCATTGTATTTTCTGACTCAAGCCGTTTCTTAGACTATCTTTCCTGAACAGAATAATCTCTTGAATAATAAGCAGCATAGCGCTATGGAAATTACAAAGCTTCTATACAACGAATAATTTAAATGTTAATTATATTTGTAACTATAAACACCAAGCCTTTATGGATACCTTATCAAGTTATGGTTTTTTAAAAAACTCCAGTTAACAAGTGTAATAAATAATAATTTAATTCTGATAAATATCTGAACATAAAGTTAAACTCAGGCTTAGGTTCAGCAACTTTCAAAGGTGTCAATCACTCTCCCTTAGGAACAAATTAGCTAATGTCATCTAACGTTGTTTTTGGAAACGCCAGTGTTGAAAGTACGAATCAATGGGGTTGGTTCCTCGGTCACTTTATTACTCCAAGCGATGACCCTCGTTCGACCCCTCTTCTAGAAGTGAAATGGGGTGTCCACAAAGCCGGAGACGGTAGACCAGAGTGGGCAGTGAATGCAGAAGCGACAACACTTTCTATCCTGATCCAAGGGCGATTCCGTCTTCAATTCCCAGAGCAAGAGTTTCTACTGTCTCGTGAGGGGGACTACGTTCTCTGGTTGCCGGGGGTGTCCCATTCTTGGTCTGCTGAGGAAGATTCTACCGTTGTGACTGTGCGATGGCCTTCGAAGCCAGAAGATAGTATAGAAGTTCCGACGTAGTTTGAGCGGTAGGCGATCGGCTTGGCTTTACTGGCGCAAGCGCTATCGGCTTGTAGAACTTAATACAGGATGCAAGCAGGTTTCTAGCGAATTGACCAAGCCAACATATAGGTTTTGAATTGGCAATCAAACGGTTTTAAGCTCATTACTCAAGCTCCGGTAGTTTAAACTATGGAGCAAATCATCAATTCTATTATCTAAAACCTCCAAGCTCATTACTCAAGCTCCGGTGGCTTTAGCCATAAGGTCAATCTACAATTCAAAAGCGATTGACTTGCGTTGTTAGAGGGCAATCAATCGCTTTTGGGTAAGACCGGAAATAGATATTTTTTGCCGGGAAAGAAGTAAATCTTAGCTCTCCAGTATGCTTGAAAAAGAAGAAGATTACAGCTTAGTAGAAACGCAACCTCTCCCACTTCAGGAAATCCAAGAGGATATAGCGCTACTAGAGACGGGACTTCTGACAAACCCACGTCTAAAACTTTCCAAGCTGGAAACTCGCTCAAGTCTCAGAGGATTAACTCTCGAAGGTGTCTTCGGTACGCTTTTTTACAGCATCATTGGCGGCGCGTTGCTCAGTAATTTCTTGCTGGATCTAGGTGCCGGTCCGGTGGAAATTGGTATGCTCGCCTCTATTCCACAGGTGGTGAATCTACTCCAACCACTAGGAGCCTATTTAGCAGAACGAACTACAAGCCGCTACCGATATTCTCTGTGCATTTTCGGTCCATCGCGGCTGTTGTGGCTGATTCTTGTGCCAGCAATTTGGCTAGGAGGCTCATTTCATCTCGCTGAACACCAACTGATCGAGTGGACATTGGCGATAATCTGGGTCACTCAACTCTTGGAATCTTTCGGTCGTGCTTCCTGGCTCAGTTGGATGGCGGCGTTAGTACCTCAGCGAGTGCGGGGGCGATATTTTGGCTTTCGCAATAGTGCTGTCAGCTTGACGAATCTCATTGGTGTGCCCTTACTAGCTTTGGTGGTATCGAACTGGCCTGGTGGAAGGCTGCAAGGCTACAGCCTAATCTTAGTGCTGGGAATTCTGCTTGGCGTCACTAGTCTGGTTTGTCAGTTCTTTATAACCGATGTAAACCCGTCGCTTCTACATATCACGCATTCAGATACAGGCCAAAGCGCACCCATCGGGAGAATTTTTAGCTTCCTCAAGGATGCCAATTTTTTGAAGTTTTTGTTTTACTCTGCCCTATGGAGCTTTGCTGTTAACCTCAGCGCTCCATTCTTTAACCTCTACCTGCTCGATGACCTGAGTATAGATGTCAGCGTGGTAGCAATCTATAACAGCTTAGCAGCGGGTGCCAACTTGCTGATGCTGGTTTTTTGGGGCAAGCTGGCTGACCGGGTTGGAAATCGCCCAATCATGGTAGTAGTGGGAATCTTGGTGGCTCTAACGCCTCTACTCTGGCTAGAAACTGGAACTGCTCCTATCTTCCTTTGGGTCTGGTTCCCCCTGTTGCACATAATCGCTGGTGGGACGTGGGCAGCGATTGACCTGTGCAACAACAATCTTCTGATGGGAGTGGCACCACGCTTGAATCAGTCGATTTACTTTGCGATCGCGGCGGCGGTTCCTGGTGTGACTGGGGCAATGGGAATCACGGTGGGTGGCTTTCTTGCCACTGTGACCGATCTCGGTGGGTTGCCAGGGGTGTTTGCCCTCTCAGCCGTCCTACGACTAGCTGCTCTGCTGGCCTTAGTTTTTGTTCACGAGCAGCGTTCTATGTCTTTGAGTAAGTTTTGGCTCCTCCTGTTGCCAACCTGGTGGAGAAGAGTGTCGATTGAACCTGGAGACATCCCTTTTCAAGCATTAATAGTTGAAGAGCCGGACTATCCACCTGAAAGCTCATGCGATCG
>DATNPH010000104.1:0-33210 GCA_036703315.1 Coleofasciculaceae cyanobacterium | reverse complement strand
TCGAAATTTAATGCCAGCTTGATAACCTCACCAACGATCAATCGATACAAGAACGAGGGAACAGCCAGCCGAGAACGCGATCGCATTTTGGAAAGAGCCTCTGAGATAATTTGTCCGAACTGGAAGCAGCTGGGCTATCAGGTGAGGTACAACACAGTGAAATTTTTCAAAGACAAGGACACTGAGTCATGACGGTTGAATCTAAACATCACTTAAGTTCACCTTGGCTAGGGACTTCATCCGCAGCTGCGGCCTTGGGCATTACACCTCAACATCTCCGGCGTTTGCGGAATGATGGGCTGCTCAAGCCGGGGAAGCATTACAAAAACATTGCACGACCAGGCGCGGCGAGACAGACTTACCGCTGGCATCTCACCCACTGCTCACAGGCGCTGGACGTAGCAGCCGAGAAGCGAAGATAAAAGTCAGCCCTTATCCAATTAAGTTGGTTCGGTTCGATGCAAGGACTGAATTGACAGTGATTACGCCTGATAACTAGCTGGAGATGTGATAGTGAGAAGTCACATCTGGGGCTTTTGGGCGATCGCTTCTATTCATCAGCGCTTCAAACGCCCGCTGGTGATGTCGGTCTGATATCCAAAGATGGTAAAGGTCAGTGTGAACCTGAACTGAATGCCCCATCTGTTGAGCCGCCAAGGACACATCTAACCCAAACTCCAAACTACGAATAGCCCAGCAGTGGCGAAGGTCATAGGGCTTGAAGGGAATTTCAAAGCGCTTGAAAGCGTGAGCGACTCGGTTGCCTAAATCCGCATTAGAGCGACCCGTCACTTTTGGCAGCTGTACGTTATCCAGTTCAAACTGCTCTCGCCACTCTGGAAAAATGGGCCACACCCGGCGCGGACCGGTCTTGCCATCAAGGAGATTGATAAAGTCATTCCCAGCTGCCAAATTTGCCAGATCTAGGTGAAATAGTTCGTGCGGTCTTAGACCGTAGGTTGCCAACATTCCGTAAGCCCAGCGCCAATCAGCCGCTTTGATGCGGTAGAAGGATTCAGCTATAAGCTTGTCATCTGGCAAATCTCTGGGGGTGACACGCTTGGGTGAATATCGTCCCCGCAGCGGCTTGGTGTCAAAGTCAATCCCGGCAAATTTAGCCAAGACCCCAAGCGCCATACAGAAGCGGCGGCGGGTTTTCGTGTCAGGTGGAGTGTTGGCGATCGCCACTTTGAGAAGACCCTCACTCAATACCTGATCCTGGGGGAGCTGCCGGAATACGCCCAAGTAATCAATTTTCCAAGTGGTAAGGGATTTCGGGGTTTTGGCGCGTCTGGTGAAGTAGTCCTGCTCAAACTCGGTTACCCAGTCTTTTACCAAAGCTGGAAGTTGCGGATCGAGGCAGGCTCTAAGGTAAGGATTCCAGGAGAACTCGTTGCAATCGAGTAGCGCTCCGACCCTTCGAGCTTGCTTTTCAGCCAGTTTCACGCCTTCAGGATTAGCGGATAAGCCTAGGGCAATGCGCTGCTGATGGGGTTTAATTTTTGAAGACCCTGGTTTTGGGGGAAGGGTGGCAACGACATATAATCGATCACCAATTCGCTGAATCGTAGCTCTAATTTTTGCGACTTTTAAGCGCCCGTTGGCTTGATTAATTCGCCCGTCGATGTCCAATTGCTTAATATATGCTTAGCTTTTCGTGGATGATTATCACCGTTTATCACCTATTATCACGCTTTAAACTTATTCATAAACTCTCTAATGAAGCTACCGAGAGTATTTTAGGCTGTAACTGGTCGCGACAGAACATGGGTGACCAGGGACTCGAACCCTGAACCAATGGATTAAGAGTCCAGTGCTCTACCGTTGAGCTAGTCACCCGTAAACTTACCTATAATACCATGTCGGCTATGTGATGCTGATGTACCGTTCAAGATGATTCAGCGGCAGACTCATTAGGTTTTAGTACGTTCCGGCTTCCATAAGTGAGCACTACTTCCCAAACAGAGCTGGAGCGATCGCTTCTTTACTTACAGTCACCGATTGTCGAAGGGCAAGATTGTAATATCTTTTAGCGTTGTTAGTATCAGTCAAAATACAACAGGCATATTTTGAACAAGTTAGCGAATAGTAATAGAGTTTTGTATTTCTCCAATTTCTCCTATTACCTGTTCAATGGTCTGCCGATTAATTATCGATTCATCTAGGGGATAGATTGCTGTACTTACAACCATTTTTTCGCCTTTACCTTCAAGAAGAACAGTAATAGAACCTTTTTTATTGGGCATTTCTGTAACAATTACAACAGCTTTCCTTTGATTAATCATTAAAGGTTTTATTTCATAAATTTTATAACCACTTCTAGACATAATTCCTGCATAGAATTCTGCTACCTTTTCAAATTTGCTGACAGTTGGGGGTAAGTCTTTAGGAACTTCCAGGAAATCTCTAACTGTTGTAGTTACTGTTACTAAAGCTTCATTATTAGAATTACTTAAAGCTTTAACAATAAAAATATCTACCTCAGGATTAGAATATTGAGTAGTAAATCGTTGCCAACTGCTTGGATACTTTAATGAATATCCTAGAGGAGATGCTGCTTCAACTGAATTGGGAGCTTGAGCAAATTTCCCAAAATAGGGTTGTGAATTTACTTGTGATACGTAATGGATTTTAGTTATTTGTTTAGGAAGATTTTTTTCAGAGATTTGGAAAACATCTGCAAAGCCAATACTGCTACAAGCCGTTAAAATCAAATTCCACATACAAAAAATCAAATTAAATCACAAAGGGTTTAATTTCGGTATGGTTCCACTGTTGCTTAAATCGTTCAGCGATAAACGGTCGAACTTTAAACTTGGGAGGTTTGCCATCCTGGACATCAATCCGCAAAAACGAATAAGGTCGTCGTTTTTGTAAGCCGTGGTCATGGCGACCAACAAAAAGTTGCGATCGCGCAACTACGCGATCATTACTGTTTTGTGTATCCCCAAAAGTCTCTGTCAATTCCGATCCCTCAGTTCGCTGTCGGCGCAGGCTATAACCACTACCACCGCACACAATCCAGCTAGTATACGAGTCGGCGTGTCCCGTGTCATCAGTGCGAAGATATTCCAAGCAGTGAGCATGACCCGTCAAAACTAGATCGACAATCGGACGACCCTGAGGTAGTTCACCAATGGTATCAGATACCGCATCAAACACCTGACGAAGGTAATGGCGAATTGCTAGGGTTTGTGCCTGGTGCCACTTTGTCGCCTCAGTGACATAAGGGGGATGGTGGAGATAGATCACACGTCCCCGTACCTCGGCAGTGTTCCAAGATTCGATCAGCCTTTGCCGTAGCCAATCGAGTTGTTCGTGGTCAATAACAGTTGTTTCATTCGATGCCAACTGCTTATCGATATCCAGCGTTAGCTCATCAATCTGCTCCAACTTGGTATGTACATCATCAAGCTGTTCAGCTTCGTCAGGTTGTTCGGGATTAAAGTTGACAGAGGTTTCCAGGATTTGCCGTTTTTGTTGCTCCAGCTCATTCCGGCGAGTTTCTAGTTGACGGCGGTAGGCTTGTCCCTCTGTTGTAGCTGGCAGGGGAGGTGGAGCATTAAAGGTAGAAGAGTCGAGTGCAAAAAAGTCAATTCCGCCAGTACGAAACGTGTAATAGCGGTTGGGTAACCGGGTGAAATGTCCGGGTTGGTAACGCAGGCAACGCCCAGTGTTAGTGTGAGCCGTATAGTGGCGCTCCAAGTGATTTCCCAACTCCCCTGAAGGCTCAAGCGCTTTCAAGTAGTCAAGAAACGCTTGTGCATATGCCTTACCTTGACCCGAACCATGCCAGCCAATATTTAGATTTGACTGGAATCGGAGCAGGCGACGCAGTGGTAACGTAGTTTGTGCCATCAGACCGAAGAAAAATGGCAAGTCATAGTAATCGTGGTTACCAAGCACAGGCAGGAACGGCTTCTTGAAGACCATACGATCATAGGCAATACGTTCTGGATCTTCTCCACCTACCAGAAACTCTCGGTAAGGCTCGATAAAGTTTTGTAGGTAAAACTCGCTTGAGCCAACTAGGTAAACCACGTCACCTGTATGTAGCACGAAACGGCAACTGTCCCGGTGTTCCAGCATTCGTTCTGCTATTTGTCGCTGGGGATTGTGCGTATGATGAGCGCTAGAGCCACTATCACCGATAACTAAAAATGAGAACTCAGGACTGTCGGAAGCACCATCATCTAAAACCAGTCGGGTTTGATCGATTCCTCGCTCCACAAGAGGAGGTTCTTGCCACCGCACCCGCTCCTTCATTCTGCGGATTTTGACCTCTATTTGTGGGTCGGACACAAATTTCATTACTTATTACTCCCAGCTTCTTTGTTTGGGTTGGCTACCTCTCCCAAAGCATATCGATTTTACTCGCCTGTTTGATGGATTTGGTATCTACTGAGATTTCCGCAAATCTGCTGAAGCCAACGAGTAGGTATTCTGATACGCTGTATTTGTAGGGGTGCTGGTTCAGCCATTGACTGTTGGGCTATTTACTTCAATCTCTCCTCTACTTATGTCAGACCTCAGTTTAGAAGCTAAAGCGCTGCGTGATCGCATTTCTCGCTACCCAGGACATACTCAAGAAGAACTCGATAAAATCCTCAAAATTGAGTTTCACTTTGTCCAGTTGTTGGATCTTATTTTGCGACTGTATACCCTAGATGCTCAAACCCTGGAAGCGATCGCTCGCCTGGAAGAGTCCAGAACTTGGGCAGGATTGTCGGTGAAGCGAGGTACACAGATGGGGTACAAGCTGTCAGATTACCCAGAACCTAGTCATATGCCTCTGGCAGAAAGCGACAATATTGAGCATACCTTTGCCGTGGTGTTGAATACGATTTTGAGTCGTTGTGTGCCAAATCGGGAGATGGATTTAGCGATCGCTCGTTTGGATGAGGCACGGGCAACGCTCATACCTTAGTTAAAAACCTTAGATAGGAGCTTCCTCTACTCTCAAAACGGGCTGTTTCGTTGCCGCCAGTTCTTCCAATAACGTAGCGGATAAAGTTGGTGCATCATAACGAGCAATCTCGGCTTGAAACAGTTGAGCCTTCTGCCGATAGTGTGATGAGCGTTGAATTTTTTTGACAGCCTCTCTTATCTGCGTTGGCGTAGGCTTGTTGGTTTTGAGATCAATACCTACTCCACTCCACTGCACCCTTGCACACACCTCTGGCTTATCCTCCGTCAGACCTGCTGCTACCAGCGGAACACCGTTTGCCAAAGCCATCTGCACGCCGTTGTACCCGCCATTGGTCACCATGACATCAACCTGTGGCAGAAGATAGGAATACGGGATAAACGGTTCTATTCTGGCATTGGCAGGGTATTGTGCGAGTTTAATGCTTTCCATCAGCTGCTCCCCGGCCGTGGCAACAACAAGCACATCTGCATCCGCAAGTGCTTGGAGCGTGGGTACAATCAAGTCGTCCGGCTCAGTGGCTACTGTACCTTGTGTAACGAGGATTACTGGTCTGTCTTCTTGAAGGTCGTCCCACCAAGTAGGAGGTGTAAAATCAGCAGGTAGGGCAGGCAAAAACGGACCGACGAAATGCACTTGGGGTGGCAAATCACGGCGGGGATATTCAAACGCCGGAACTGTGCCCTGTAAGTAAAGATAGGGCGATACCACAGCATCAAAAAAGCTCTTTTGACAAGGTGGTAATCCAACGCTAGCTCGGACAGTGTTGATGTGGACAGTGAAATCCTTCAACAGGACGTTCTGAAATATCCAGTTCAAACAACCATTACGTAAACGCCCGATTACCGACGTATCCGGTTGCATTCCCAATCCAGAAGGAGCTGTATCGCGGCTACTTAGTGATAAAGGAGTGACGCCAATTGCTGCCCAAGGTGGTCCTCCTTTTTCGTGAACCCAGGAAGCTCCTAGAAAGGCGAAATCGGATAAAAGCACATCTGCTGGGAATTCGCGCAGTATATCTGTATAGTCTTTTACCTGCCCGACAGCCCCATCGACAATAAAATGTTTGAACTCGAATTTAACCTTTGCTATCCCTTGAAGAGTTTTCCTTTTCTCTAGCAAAAATTCAGGCATTTTCTTCGGGTCAGAGGGATCGAAAGCATTAACTATAGGAACGTAGCGTGCGCCTGTCGCCTCAACCTTAGACTGAAAATTTTTCCCGGTATACCACCATACCTCATGACCCCGTTCCACCAGCTTGTGAGCAATGGGCAAGGTAGGATTGACATGTCCAACGGCGGGGATTGTGCCTATGAGAAAACGAGCCATGTTAAATCGAAACTCCAATCAACTGCTATGGGACAGATATCTCTGCCTCTAGTTGCCGAGTTTAGCGATCGCGCCTTACTAGTGTCTTGCCCATTCTTGTGAAAAATGTCCTAATTTTTTTATATTCTCAAAGCAATTTTCTATAAGCTTTTGGTGTTGTTGCGGTGTGTTTGCGGAAGACTCTTGTGAAGTGACTCTGACTCTTTATGCCCACTAGCTGACAAATTTCTATAATAGTCAGCTCCCGCTGTTTCAATAGCTGTTTGGCTCTCTCGATTCGGCATTGCGTTACATACTGATGTGGTGCAAGTCCTGTAGATTGTTTAAATAAACTGGCAAAATAATAAGGACTGATTTGGACTAAAGCGGCAAGTTCAGTTAAGCTCAAGTTCTGATCTAGATGAGTGTTGATATAGGCGATCGCTTCCCTCAACTTGTACTTTGGCAGTCCACCTGTGTAATCTCGAATAACCAATTGCTTTGTAGAGTATCGCCGCAGCACATGAGCCGAGAGGGCAGTTGCCATTGACTCAGCGTACAGACGACTATCTACGCCGCCTGATTCAAGTTCACTCTTCAGTTCCAGTCCAATTTGTTGAATTAGTGGGTCGCGAATTTTGACTTGCGACATAATCTCAACATGGTCAGCATCAACTGATTCGGATGCAATACGGGCAAATCTCGCAGGCTCAAGATAAAGGTTAATAAACTCAGCTTCTCCATTGCACCAAGTTAAAGGGCTTGGTTGGTTAGCCGGCAAGATACCAAGATCGCCATTACCGTAGTACTCGTTCTGAAGGTAGCCCTTTACCGTTAGTCTTGCCGGAGAATCACCGATGTGAATGCTGATAATGTGATGTGCAAAGCAGCATTCAGGAACTTCGTGAGCAGGTTGTCGGTAATAGGCAAAGTGAATACCCTCCCACCCTACCGCATGGCTTGAGAGAATAGGCGAGCGTGGGAGAATTGGCTTGAGAGCGTCTTGCTGGGTGAAGTCAATGGTTAGAGGTTTATCGTGTGGCATTGTGGCACGATGAGAGTGATGCTTTTCTGGGGATACATCAACAACTTATATTTCATCTTGAAATCATCCACATTTTGCTGGCATTAGAGGACTTTCAAATGAAAAATATCTAGTACAGCACAGGTAGGGACACGATATATCATGTCCCTACCAACAACCTGTATTGCACTCAATTGAAAACGGCTATATTACTCGCCTGTGATTGATAACCCCTCAACCCAAACTTTTGGACAAATTCCACTAGGAGTTACCTCCGCCTCTTTTTCAAGAAAAATAATGGATTGTAGTAGTTCAAGAAAGTCTCCAGCAACGGTTGCTGACTCAATACTCGTTAATTTTCCATGTTCCACTAACCAACCATCAAAGGGCAAAGAAAATGAGCCTTGCAAGGCTTGGACTCCCGCATGTAAAGCCTGAAGATTATCGATGAAAATCAACTTTTCTGCATCAGCAAAGTTGTATTCCTGAACGGCTGAGGTTCCGGGAAAAACATGATAAAAGTGTGGACTAACACTCACTTTGGCTCCCATATTGGCGTGACCTGTCGGTTTTTGGTTAAGCCTTTTTGCCGTACCAGCACTGTGAAGAAAACTTGCCAAAACTCCATTGGTAATCAGCTCAACTCGTTGAGTTGGTGTTCCTTCCCCATCAAACGTTGTTGATGTCACATTATCTTTGTGCTGTGCATCATCGGCAACACAAAGTAATGGAGAAGCTATTGGCGTTCCTAAAGATTCAGGAGTAGAGAGACTTTGCTTATCTAAAATACTCTGAGCATTGAAAAGGTTAGAAAAAGCATTCAGTAGACTCAAGAAAGCCTCGGGTGAGAAAACCACTCGATATTTACCAGATTTGACCTTTTCATAATTTAAATGACTAATGGTTTTCTCAGCAGCCTCCTTCAGGCAACCTTGAACATCGAGCTGCTCAAGACTTTGACTAACTCGAAACGCACCAGCACTGCGTGGCTTTCTCCCTTCTTCTTCTGTTTTGCTGTAAAGATAGATTGATGCATAAGTGCGAGCTTCATTCCGGAGCGCTCCTTGACTGTTGAGATAAAATCGCTCGATATCTCGTTGAGAAATACCGTTATAGGGGACGCCTTTAATAGCTGGATGAGCATCAAGCAGCTCTTTTTCAGATTTGATTAAAATATCAATCAGCTCGGAAACTGGAGCCTGATGTACTGTCTCTTGAGATGGAGTTGCAATGGCGATAGTCGCCTCAGGGCTAAAATCAGGAACATGTTCCTTTACCCCAAAAAAGCTTGCTTCGTAAGCTGTTTTTAAAGCTAATTCAATACCTTTAGGGTCTACATCAGTGGTACTAGTAATCCCTACAGTATTGTCCTCATTCCAAACCCGAACTGTGACGCTAGATCGATTCGAGGCTTTGACTTGTTTAGGTTTTCCTTGGTCTACTTGAACACCTGTCTCATCAATAGATGAGCCATAAATATCGAATTTCTCAATACCCAGTTGGCGGGCACTAGTTTGGGTATAGTCGGCAACTTCGTTAATATTCGGCATAGTGCATGTGGAATTTTGGGTTTTCGAGCTTGTCGTGGCGCTCTGTGTGGTGCTATAGTGGCGAACCTACAGAGGAATTAAAATAAATGCGGTAATACGCGCCTCTGGAAATTACAGAACCTTGACAAGTGGAGTATGGGGTTCCGGCACGAGTCGTTGACTGGGTAAAACTTCAGCGTAATAAGGTTGTACAGGTTTTTTCTGCTTGTACAAACAACGGGGGACTTCTCGTTGCTGCCTGTGGAGGTTAGACACAATGTCGCCTGTGAAGCAGGAAGCCCCGACCCGCGAGGTGGGGAAACTCCCAGTGAACGCAAGCTTACCGGGAGAATAACATCACAATTTATTAACGACCCCCAACAGTAATTGAATCAACCTTAATATGTGGCTGTCCAACTGTGACGTAAATGCTACCGCTGATGGAGCCACAGAAGCCAGCTGCGAGTCCTAAGTCTTGAGAACACATGGAAATTTTATTCATGATTTCCTTGGCTTCTCCGATAAGTATGGCTCCCTTAAGTGGCTTGGTAATTTTGCCATTCTCAATTAGGTAAGCTTCATCTACACCGAAGTTGAATTCACCTGTTGGTCCAACGCTTCCTCCGCCCATTTTCTTACAGTAGATGCCTTTATCTACAGAAGCGAATAAGTCTTCGTTAGAGTAGTCTCCGGAAGCGATATAGGTATTTCGCATCCGCGAAGCAGCGGCAAAAGTATAGTTCTGGCGACGGCCACTTCCCGTTCTAGGATGTCCGGTACGTGAAGAACCCGCTCTATCAGCGAGGAAGTTCTTGAGGATTCCTCTTTCTATTAACAAGGTTCTTTGGGCTGGCATGCCCTCATCATCCATGTCAATCGTTCCAAAAGCATATGAGGAGCGTCCTTCATCCCAAGCCGTTAGGCTTTCATGGGCTATTTTTTCGCCTTTTTTATCAGAGAAGGGCGAGGTATTCCTCTCTATCTGAGTGGTTTCCAGTAAGTGTCCGCAGGCTTCATGGAAGATAACTCCACCAAACTCATTCGCCATGATGATGGGGTAAGTTCCTGATTCTACGTAGTCAGCGTAGAGCATTTGTCCTGCGGATTCTGCCACGTCTTCAGCATCAGACTTATAGTTCCAAGTTCGCAGGAAATCTGGCTTGCTGGTGCTTCCGACACGCTGGTTGATGGATGAGCGATGGGCACCATCTGCACATAGGAGGTTATATCCTACAGATTGAGTGAGGCGAATGTCACGAGCGAAGGTGCCATCACTAGCGGCGACTAAGACTTCTTGCCAATCTCTGAAATAGGTTGCTCGTCTAGATTGGACGTGGCTGGCTTTGTGTTGAAGCGCCTGCGTGGCATCAAGGAGAACTTCTCCCATTTCCCGCATTGAGCTAGAGGCAGGGAGCCAAGCTTCTTTCCCGTTGGTTGTAGCGTAATCTCTGAATAGTTCTAGGTTGATTTCAGGGATATAGGCGTTGTCAGCAGGGAGTTGCAGTCCCAGAATTGAGAGTCCTTTTTCCAAGGCTGATTTCAGTCCGGAAAAGGAAAGGTTGTTCGTGCTGACGTAGCAATCGGCTAATCCACGAAACACTCTCACACCAGCACCGGTGGAAAGACGCGGTGAAATGCTTGTAATAGCGTCGTCTTCTGCAAGACAGCTGATGTAGTTTACACGCTCTAAGAAGAATTCAACGAAGTCAGCACCTGCTGCGCGTCCTAATCCGAGGAGCGTTGCTAAGGGAGCCTCCCAGGTTTGGTCGAATCGCTCTGATGTAGAGGTATATTGCAGAGTGGGCAGTTCTTTAGACAGAAGTAGGGTACTTGAATGCATGGGTAGCTTCAGAAAGGGCGACGCAAGAGCGCAAGTTAACTAAATAAATTTTCATGGGAAGCGTCTAGCATTAATAAATGACTAAACGCTCTACTGTAAAAACACACTTTTTACCGTAACCAAAGACTGTAGATCTTTATCCTAACAAGAATTCCAGAAACCTTCTTAAGGCTTCCAATTCCAAGGATTCTAACGCTCACAGTGGTTTAGGACAAAGTTTAGCAGTGTTATTTTTGGACAAGCCTTCAGTGCTGTAATTAATCACGAAAGGCAATTATTACTGTGCTTTGGATTTCTTGAGATATGACCAGCAGCCATCAAACCAACAATCGACAAGTTATTGGATTGCTACCTGCCGGTGGACAGGCAACACGGATTTCCCCCTTACCTGTGAGTAAAGAGTTGTATCCAGTGGGATTCCGGCGTGTGGACGAAGCTAGTAGCTTGCGACCTAAAGTCGTTTGTCATTATCTGTTGGAGAAGATGAAACTGGCAGGTATTGATAAGGCATACTTTATCTTGCGTTCAGGCAAGTGGGACATTCCTGCCTATTTTAGGGATGGCGAATTGCTGAAGATGAACCTAGGTTATCTAATCATGAATTTGCCTTTTGGTGTCCCTTACACTTTGGATCAGGCTTATCCGTTTGTGCAAGACTCGCTAGTAGCCTTGGGTTTTCCTGATATTCTTTTTGAGCCTGACGATGCTTTTGTACGATTACTAGCTCGGCAAGCCACTAGTCAAGCGGATGTTGTCTTGGGATTATTCCCCACCAATCAGCCTCAGAAAGCAGGGATGGTTGATTTTGACACCACAGGCAAAGTTCGCTTGATAATCGAAAAACCTCGCGAGACTGATTTGCGCTACATGTGGGGCATTGCCGTCTGGACACCCGCCTTTACACAGTTTATGCATGAATATGTAGTTGTGATTGAGTCTGGCAAGGTGCGAACTGATGTTGATAGTCAGTTGCCACCAAAATCAGAGATACCAATTGGCGATGTGATGCAAGCAGCTATTTACAAGGGTTTGCGAGTAGAAGCCGAGGTATTTCCAGAGGGTACTTATCTGGATATTGGTACACCGGATGATTTAGTGCGAGCCGTATCGCATTTTGCAACTGAGGCATCTACGGGTCACTTGTAGCTAGGGCAGGGAGTGGGCAGGGGGACAAATAGTGGTGAGGTGTCGCGCCTTAACAAGCCTTCCAAAGCAGCGCTCGCGGATTGTGGTGGGCGCGGGTGGCTTTAAGGAAGCTGAGCAACAGTGCAATTGAATCTTAAAAATAGAGTCCATTTTCTGAGTGCGTTGAGAATTGAGTTTCTACACAAACGCTTATCTCGGCTATACAAATCGCCACCCCCAAGAAAAAAGGCTTAAGCCGAAAGTGCTTAAGCCTTTTCCCTTAAATGCGAGTTGTTGAGGCTAAACGGATTTAGCCTCTTGCATCTTAGTAACGGCGAGAGCTTCCAGAGAAGTTCCCTTGATTCCCACCACCAGATGACCTTCTGTCTTCACGGGGTTTCGCCTTGTTAACTTTCAGGTCACGACCCATCCATTCAGCACCATCAAGTGCATCAATGGCAGCCGTTTCTTCAGCCTCTGTACCCATTTCTACAAAACCAAAACCGCGCATACGACCGGTTTCACGATCAGTGGGTAGCTGAACCCGCGTTACAGAACCATATTCTACAAAAACACCAGTGAGGTCTTCTTGCGTAACGTCGTAGGATAAGTTGCCTACATAAATTGACATAGATTGTCTCCCAAATCAGAAATGTGTAGAGTTTTAGATTTCGGAGAGAAGCCTGCCAAGACCAAAAGGAGAAAGCCTGTCAATACTAAAAACAAACACTGCTACCGAATTTATTCTCTCCTACATCTTAGCACGGCAAGCGGCGACACACTACCTTAAAGAAAGCTTAACTCCTGTCACAACGCGATCGCTAGAATAAGACTTTACACAGGGTGAGCCGGAATTTTGAGTAGACAATTGCATCCAAACACGTCCTCTCCTGCTGCCGTCCAGGAGGGTGTCCTCTATGCCGTTTTAGCCTACACAGCATGGGGATTGCTGCCAGTTTACTGGAAATTCTTTGGGCAAATCCCAGCACTTGAGGTGTTGAGCCACCGGATTCTCTGGTCGATGGTCTTTCTCATTGGACTTTTGGTTGGGCAACGACGCAGTTCGGAGTTCTGGCAAGTCTGGCGTTTTAAGAGAAAAGTCAGTTTCCTACTGGTAACAGCATTGCTGCTGACATTTAACTGGGGGCTTTACATCTACGGAGTCAATACCCAGCGAGTGGTAGAAACGAGCCTCGGTTATTTCATCAATCCTCTAGCCAATGTTTTGCTGGGATTTGCGGTGCTAAAGGAACGCTTGCACTGGGGGCAACAATTTGCCGTCTTATTGGCAAGTCTTGGGGTAGTAAATTTTGTCTGGCAACTGGGAACAGTACCTTGGATTGCTCTGGGGTTAGCGTTTTCCTTTGCATTCTACGGGCTGGTACGCAAGCTTGTTCCTGTTTCGCCGATGGTGGGACTGGCAGTGGAAACGCTGCTAGCTACGCCAGTCGCCTTGGCTTTCATTGGATACGAAACCGCGACAGGAACCGGGCATTTTAGCGCTAACCTGTGGCTCACACTGTTATTGATTGGAGCGGGAATTGTGACTTCATTTCCGCTCTTGTGGTTCAACAATGCGGCAAAACGGTTACGCCTATCGACATTGGGGTTCTTCCAATACATTGCTCCCACTTTGCAATTGATGCTGGGAATTTTCCTTTATCACGAATCATTTTCTCGTACCCATGCCGTGACTTTTGGATTAATCTGGTTGGCTCTTCTCACTTACTCGACTACTTCATTTGTCAAGAAGAATCAGTAGTACAGTTTGGACTGAAGCCTTTTTGAGAAGAGGCTATATTGCCCATAAATGATTAATAATGGACAGCCGCCAATGGTATAGTAAACCAGAAGGTTGTACCTGCTCCCGGGCGACTGTTGACACGAATTTTGCCACCGTGAGCAGTGATGATTTGACGGCACAGGTACAACCCTAAACCCAAACCTGTGTAAGGACGATGTCCTTGTGTTTGCACTTGGGAATCCTGACCTCGAAAATAAAGTTGGAAAAGGCGATCGCACATTTCCTGACTCATACCAACACCATTATCCGCAACAGAGCAGCGCATCATCCTTCTCTCAATCTGAGCATCCAACGTTATCCTGATTCCCGGTGGGTTATGGAAAAAGGCATTGGTCAGCAGGTTTTCAAAGACTCGCCTAAGTTGCGCTGGATCAGCACTAATCAGCGGCAAATCAGCAGGAACTTGATTAATTAGTGTCGCCTGATTTTTCGCCGCCAGTGGTTCAAAATCTTCAACCAAAATTCGCACGAGTTCAGCTAGTTGTATCGGTTCGCGCCGAAGCACAACCCCTGCCACTTCACTGGAATGGACTTCTAGGAGTGAGTTAATTAGACGCAATTGGCGATCGCTACTTTGCACCATTCGCTCCAGCACTGAGCGAGGAACGGATATTAGAGATTGGGAATCATTCAGTGATGATTGGGAAACTCCCCCATTCCCGATTCCCCCATTTAGTAAATTTTTCAACACCATCAACCAACCAAGCACAGGCGTCCGTAAGTCGTGGGAAACGGCGTGTAGAAAGACATCCTTGAGCCGATGGAGTTCTTGAAGTTCAGTGTATTTTTGCTCCAGCTGTCGGGTACGCTCTTCTACTTGGCGTTCTAAATTAGTATTGAGAGCTTGCACTTGTTCGTAGAGTTGAGCTTGCTGAATGGCAATCGCCACCTGTGTAGAGAGCGCTCTGAGCAAGTCCACTTCAAACGGTTGCCAGTGACGGGCGCGATCGCATTGGTGAACTACCATGACCCCAAATAGCTTGTCACTGATCGTAATCAGCACAGCCATGCAAGCTTTGACCTGATATCGAGCCAAGTAGTGCCACCCCAGTGGGGAGAGTTCTGTGCTAGTTGTATCGTTGATTACCTGAACATTACCGGATTCTAAAACGGCTTTGAGTTCCCTAATATAGGCTGGGTTGTCTGGCAATATCTCTAAAATTGAACCCCAATTGGGTACTACCGATTCAGCAGAACCCTTACTCTGCAACTGTTCATCGAAGTGAGTGATGAAAACGCGATCGCACTCCAGAAATTGTCGGACTTCTGCAACTGTAGTCTGAAGAATTTGAGTCAGATCAAGTGATTGCCGAATCCGCAGAGCAATTTGTGCCAACAAGCGATCGCGCTCAGCCGTCAGCAGGCGCTCTTCCTCCGCACGTTTAGGCTCAGTGATGTCACGCACAATTGCCAAAACTTCATCTTCCCCAGAGACGACAATGCGTGTCTCCCAGTAACAGAGATTGCCGTTGAGCGGCAACTGGTACTCAATATTTTGGATGACGCCACTTGCGAGAGCTTGCTTGATGTGATGCATAAACAGCTGCGCAACTGGTGCTGGTACAAAATCTTGGAGTTTTTTTCCAATAAGTTCATTAGCCGGTGCCAGTAAGTCACTAACTTTTTCCGCTTGGCAGTCCAGATAAATGCCATCTCGGCTAAAACGAAAAATTAAATCAGGAATAGCGTCAACTAGAGCACGATTTCTGGCTTCACTCTGACGCAGAGCTTCTTCCGCCTGCTTACGAGCAGTAATGTCACGAATTCCTGCCACACGCACTAGCTGTCCCTGGTAACTGATGCTTTTAGCTGAAACTTCCCCGACAAAGGTTGTGCCATCTTTCCTAAGACCAATGGCTTCAATAGGCTGATCCGAAGGGAATTGTGCTCTCGTCCGGATTAAATCTTGTGAACAGGGGGCGGTAATCTTCAGAACTGATTGATTAATCAGTTCTGCTCGTGAGTAGCCAAACAAGGCTTCAGCCGCATAGTTGACATCAAGGATTTTGCCGTGATCATGAATAATAACGGATTCAAAGGTTGCCTCAAAGAAACTTTGTAAACGCTCTTCGCTTGCCTTTAAATCCTCCTCTGCCTGTTTGTTGTCTGTAATATCTACCAACAAACCATCCCAGAGGAAATCACCGTTGAGCCGTCGCTCCAAGCGTGAGGCACCTTGAATCCACTTAAGTTTGCCAGATGGCGTCAGGATGCGACCTTCCCAATTCCACGTTGCGCCCGTGATGGCAGACGCGGCAATAGATTGTTCAAAGCCAGCATTGTCATCGGGATGCAATAAATCAGAAAGCACCTGAAGGTCTACCTGAACATCTTCTGGTTCTAGTTCAAATAGTTCTCGGCAGCCAGAACTGGCATATAGAACTGAACGAGAATTATCTGGACGCTGAAGGAACTGGAAAATCATCCCTGGTACCTTGGCAGCAATTTGATCAAGTTGCAATTGGCTCTGCCGCAGAGCATCTTCTGCTTTCCGGTTAGCAATGCAGGAGCCAATCATTGCTGCCATTGTCATCAATACCGCTGACTCATCCTCTGACCAACGGCGCTCACGATGGCAGTCATCAAAGCCAATAAACCCCCAGAGTCTGCCATTCACTGGAATCGGAACAACTAAGATTGACACAATCCCTTGAGGTTCCAACAGTTCCCGTTCAATCGGTGAAAGTTCCCGGACTAACCCACTGCAAGCTTGCCCAGCCTGAAGCGCGTCGTAAAACTGGCTTATGCCATAGGCAGCAAAGGTGAGGTTCTGCCATTGGGGATTGTCAATTTCAGCAGTAACTGTTTCCCTCGCCCATTCAAATCGCTGGCTTATAGCCGGCTCACCTGTCTCTGGATGCGGATGAACCTCAAATATATAAACCCGATCCACTCCCGTAACTTCGCCTAAGGTTACTAAGGCTCGGTTAATTGCTGTTGCATAGTCGCCAGTGGTCAGTAGTTGGTTAGCCGCTTGTGCCACCCCTTGCAAGAGATTAGGGCAGGAGTGGACAGCAATACCAACAGTCTGCCCGATAGTTGAGGGTTCGACTCCGTTGGGCTCAGCGATTGTCATTACAGGTGTGTCGAATACCGAACACCCTCAGTTTATTAAAAATGGGTGGCAAGACCACGTTCTTTGTGGGCGCAGTAGCTTCCCTGCACAACTTAGAATAGTCTTTCTATGGTTACCGCGAAGCATCGAAGTTCTTGGATAGGTCGATCGCAAAGTAGCAATCCTAAGCCAGTCAAAAGTTAAAAGTCAGAAGTCCCAAAGGGGAAATGTAATAGTCACAAGACTCTTGGCTGTTGCCTGTATGCTTTCTTAAAAGTAGAAACAGCTTATGAATCTCAGGTAAATCGGATAGTTTGTCCCTATGAGCTGGATTCCTAACATACCGATGCTTCAGACTTCTTTAGTCATTCCCACAAAAGAAGGGCACATGATTTTGGCTCCAACGCTAAAGGAGTCATTAGGTTTAAAGGCAGATAGCCTTTGTACAAGAGCGTTAGGCTTCAGGACCGTCAGTTGAGTTTTTCAGTTGAACAAGAGCTGAGTGAGCAACCGCTAAACTCAAACGTGCCTGTTCCATCTGCGTTAGCTCTGTCCACTCTGTACGCTGGACAACACTGGAAATCATTTCTTCAGTGGGGTCTGAGCTGCTTCGCATGGCGTATGCCAAAGGACGAGCTAAGACTAACAGATCATCTTCTGCCCAGTTTGGTAACAATGGCTTGATGCACATAACAAGCTGATCAGCCACTGACAATTCGGCTGAGAAAACCTGCTGAGCTTTAGTAGCGATCGCTTCCAGCCATGCCTGAGGCACAAAGGTAGCAAACCGCTCGGATAAAGACATTTTCAACGTGTCAACGGTTGCCGACAACGGTGGTGCCCAGCACTGATGCAACTGTTTAAATAGGTTGCTTGCCGCGCTGTTTATCTCATCTTCCTCTTGCCAATCGGAGAGGATAAATCCTTGTTCCACTTCCGCAAAATATAGTTCTGCCTCTGGTTCAGCGGGATTCCAAAGATAGAAATCCTCCTCTGGCTGTAAGAGAGCCTCTAGTAGTTCTGCTTTTGCGCCGCTCAAAATGGTCTCACAATCTTGATAATGAATGGGTTGACTTGTCATTGTGCCCCTCCTGTGGTTGTAAGTAGATGAAACCTGTCATGAAATAGCTACAGTAGCACTTTAAGGAGTTCCGTAACAGTTCAAAAATACACGATACGATTGCGCTGTTGGTTCCTCCTTTGGGATAGCTAAGCCATTCAAGGTAGATTTTTAGCTTAAGGATTCTGAAGATTCAATAATAAACTCCATTGTTTGACCATGGGGGCTGCCAAACTTGATCTTGATTCCTGATTCTAAGGGTACCTCTTGATGGTGAACGATTTGCCAATGATTGTCGGGACGTAGAATATGTGTGCCGTTGCGCGATTTATCACGCAAGAAGTAAGTAGGCCCCTCGGCTTGGGCAGTGAAAGCATCACGGCAGATGATTTCTGCGTGTTCATGGCTAGCCCACCGTTCCTGAATCACCAAATCGTTTTCCTGACCACGTCCGACTCGCATCAGTCCACCTCGAATCCGCCAAACTTTATCGGTTTCTTCTAGAGAACGTAAAGAGGCAATTGGAGCATTGTTTTTAATCCAGTCGGGTGGCATACTGGGGAGTTCTGTTATCCCCTCTTCTATCGATTTTATTAGCTCCCCTTCAAACTCAGGATGCATGTAAAGTACTGGCAAAGACCAAGCTGGTTGGTTGAACTTGTAAAGGGTCAACAGTTGCTGCCTTGCCACTGCAACAGCTTGATCAATTGGCATCCGCGCGGCTAGGGCTTGAGCAAGAGTTTGGATAAAACTTAGGGCTTCTTGGTCAGCGATCAAATCACGCATCCCTAAAACAGAGGGCACGCCGTGGTGGATTAACACCTCGGCTAAGCTACTGCGGGGGATAGTTTGTGAGCCTACCTGATCAGGTTGGGCACCCCAACAGGCATTGAATACAGCTAAGGTTACCTGAGTACGAACCAGAACTTGGGCAAGTTCCGTACCGTTAATGTTGTCGTCTGGATGCAAAAACAGTAAACCCCCATCGGGTGCTGGTTCACCATGACCTGCATAAAACAGAATGTTGTAGATACCGCTTTCTAGAGCCTCGATCAGTTCTGCCCGTGTCGGCTGTAGTAGTGTTTGAACATGGCAGGCAACGGGAGCGGTAATTCGTTCACTCGCTGCGTTTGGTTGTCCACAAGCTTTGAGAACATTGACTAGAGCAGCTGCCTCTTGTTCCAACTGCAAACCGACAGCTGAACGGGTAGGTCGTTGGATATCTTGTCCTAGTACTAACAAGATGTTTAGTGCTTGGTCTGCCCGTGTGGAGGGTTTGAGGGGGTCAACATCACTGGTGGTACGACTAAACAGAAGTTGCTGAGACAGAGAAATGGCTTGTTTACCTGCCATTGGTTGCATGATTTCCCAAGGAAGTGGGATGAAATCTGGATCGCGAATTTCAAAACGAACTCGCAGGGGTCTATTTTGTCCGATCGCGATTCCTTTACTTTGATTGAGAGCATCTTGAATTGGCCCATCAAATACCCATGCCCACAGGTCAATTCCCAATTGCTGCATCAAACGGCTACTGTAACTAGTTACATGGCCCGCAGTACCCATGTCGTTATCCGTGGGCAATGTCCGGGCGGACTGAGTGGCATGATGGATGAGAGGGACATGGGGCAGACCCCGTAGGGAAAACATTTCCTGCCATGCTAGCCAAGTCTGAGTCATGCTTTCAGACCAGGTCGTGTGATGAAGCGCATAGCCTCCAGGAAAGGGGGATTTTAATACCCAAATCGCAAAGTTTTCTGCCCCAGCCGTTGGCAGCCGAGCGATCGCTAAACTGAGGCAAGGATTTTCCATACTAACAATTAAAAGCCCATATTGAAGGCGAATATACCTATTTTTTTATCAGTCTACCGAGTCTTTGGGGTTCTTTTCGCGTTAGCTAGTGTAGTAAGGCAAAATCACGCCACTTGGAGACAGCCCCTCTTGTCTCTTGCTCTTTCCTAACTAATAGATAATTTCTACCCCGCTGCACTAGTGCAGACTGGCAGAAATAACTAACCCACTTACAAGCGGTTGAATGCCTTACGTTCAAAGGACTTTTGACTTTTGACTTGCAAGGGAGCGGCACTAGTGCAGCTATAAAGTCCAAATCTTGATCGTCTTATCGTTACTTCCACTCGCAAACATCTCCCCATCTAGGGTTATGGCAACGGCACCCACTTGCCACGCATACCCAGCTATTGTACGAATTTCTTCGCCCCTTTGAAGGTTCCAGAGTTTGAGCATCTTATCGTCACTTCCACTGGCGAGAGTTTTTCCATCTGGACTAAAAACCAAGGTATTCACTGTTGAGCGTAGCCCAGACAAAGCAATAATCTCCTCCCGGGTGCTAAGATTCCACAGTTTAATCGTTTTATCAGCACTCCCACTAGCCAAAATTTTTTCATCTGGACTAAAGGCAATAGCATTTACCGCCAAGCGATGTCCAGAGATTGTGCAGACTTCTTCCCCAGTTAATCGGTTCCATAGTTTAATCGTCTTATCCATGCTTCCGCTAGCCAGAGTTTTGCCATCACAACTAAAGGCGACTGCATTTACCGCCATCGCGTGTCCGGAAAGGACGGCAATTTCTTGCTTAGTGTCAAGGTTCCACAGCTTAATCGTTTTATCGGCACTGCCGCTAGCTAAAGTTTTGCCATCAAGACTAAAGGCAACTGCATTCACTCCCAAGCGATGTCCGGAGAGGGTAAAAATTTCTTCACCCGTGCTGAGATTCCACAACTTAATGGTTTTATCAGCACTCCCACTGGCAAGACTACAAGCATCTGGACTAAAAGCCACTGAGCGAACTACGTCTGTGTGTCCACAGAGAACACGAATGTCTTGATCACTATTGAGATTCCACAAATTCCGAGTGGGTGAGTGGGTTGAACAAAGTGACGTAGCAACTGGTGTTACAGGTTGGGGCGCAAGTGAGGGGCTGATTGGGTTACATTCAAAGATGAATTCAGGACCATTGTGGCTCAGTCTAATGCGATCGCCTGACCGCAAAAGCTGATATCCTTCAATTCGCTTGCCATTGATAAAAGTTCCATTTTGTGTATTTAAGTCCCAGATTTGCCAAGCTGGCTGCAATTTAGTAGCCAGAGGTCGCACTTCGGCATGACGGCGAGAAACAGATGGATACTGGGTTGAGTCGATAACAACCTGGCAAACATATTCGCGCCCGATTGCCACCACCTCAGTAGGAGAAAGAACGAAAGGCAAAGGCTTTTGTTGACTAACGCTGCCGTTGGGTACACAAAGTGTCAGCGTAGCAAGCCATTTGGTTTGAGGATTCTGAATTAGAGAAGGTTGAGGAACTTGTCCAGAATTGCTCATACTTGGAATGATTGTTGATCGAGACTTTGAGCCGTATTCACTGCCATAGCAGAGAAATTTTCACCTAGCGCCAGCCTTTCGCCGCAGCTGACTCAGTTTCTGTCTCCAGCTGCAATTCCTCTACTTGATGATTAGCCAACGCTAATGACAATCAAATTCTGTCGGAACGGAAAGTCTGCACTTACTCGACTAAATCCATTAGCCTTGCGAACTTCCAGAGAGTCGAGAGCGCATTGAATATCATCGCCAACAAGTTTAGGCATATCCGGTGGTGTGTTTGATGTTGATTGACCTCGCAAAGTTTAGTAATGGTAGTAACTTCGCCTTGAAGTTTCGCTACAAATACTGGAGTTCTACAGTTTTGAGGTCGCGGGCAGTTGGGATTGATACAGATGCTCATCCGGATTCAGCCGTTGTTTTGGTGAAGTTATAAAGTAACCAAGCTAACTATCTAAAGATTGAGATTTTAATTTTTATCAACAATACGCTTAACGTTTTTCTCTGTCAGGACAATCTTTTGTAACCATTTATGTCAAATCTAGATGCTCTGATTGAACAAAATGCAGCCAAGGTACAGGAACTCTCGCAAGAGGCAGAGCATGCCTTACAGGAGATTAACCAAATTAGCCAATTCGCTACTACGTTAACTACCACAGTTGACTCTGTTAATCAGGAAGCTCAAGCCGGTTTTGAAGCATTGAATGCCAAACTAGCAGAGTCTGAACAAAATCTGGAAAGTGAACTTCAAAGTGCTAAAGACAATCTGAGTGGATTACATGAAAGAGCTGGTCAAGTAGAAGAGCAGGTTGAGGAAATAGTTAGCCATGTGAAAGGCCAGTTAAGCGACTTGAAAGGTGGAGTTGAGGAAGCACTGGCAGAGATTGAGGAAGAGGCTGAGACAACGAAAAATAGTTTTGACCAATTGTCCCAACAGGTTCAAGAGTTTGAAACTGAAATTGATAGTCAACTAGAAATGGCTACAAGTAGCATTGAAAATTTTAGTGAATTAGTCGAGACCGTTAAAGGTAGTTTTAACGACCGGAAGACAGCCCTGATGGAACAGTTTGAAACGTTTGAAATGGGTGTAAATGAAAGGTTGCAATCTCTACTAGGTAGTTTCACTTCATTGATAGAAGAGGGCAACCACAAATTAACTGATTTAGAAACAGCATTAGACACAAAATCAGGCGAAGCCGTCAGTACTATTAGTAAAAAAATTCTTGAAGAAGCGTTGAGTGAGTTAACTAGCTCCGCAGGGGATTTGAACAAAGCTATCTCCGTTTTGAGTGATGCTGGCGAAGCTTCTCAAGAGTTAATGAATGGAAAAGTTGGGGATGTTGTGGATAAGGTCGGTGAGGTAACCAATATTATTCAGCAAATTAAGCCAATTCTGGAATTAGTAAAAGCCCTGCTCTAATGGCTGACTGATAACTATTGAAAATTTAAAAAAAGTGACTGAGGACAAAATGGTACAAACCGTGATGTTTGGTAGCACGCCTGAAGAAGCAACTGAGAATCTAACTCAGCTTTTAAACGAAATTGAACAAGGAAGAAATGAGCTAGAAGCTGCTATTTCAGAGCTGTCGGCTAGTGATGACGCTCTCAGCCAAGTAGCTGAAAGCATAGAAGCTAATTTAGAGGCGATCGCGCAAACTTTGCAGTCATCTGAAGATGAGATTGAAGCTTTTGACTCAGAGCTCAAATCGGAACTAGATAACTTACAGGAATTTGCTACTGAAGCAGAAAGCCGATTAGATGAATTGAGCCAATCTATAGAAGAAGTTTCCAGCGAGTTTGAAGCAGAATTAACTGATGTACAAACAGAGCTAGATGAAACTTGTAATGAGATTAAAGAGGCTTTTACTGAGGTAGGAGAGGCGATTAGTAATCTAGATGATGCTCTCACAGAAGCACAAGCAGCAACCCAACAATCTTTGGAGGGTTTAATTAATACGATCGCTCAACTTCATGAACAGGTACAAAGCTTTCAATCTGAAGTAGAAACAGACTTTGAAGGATTAAGCCATGAAATTGTCGATACCCATACAGCTAGTCTAGAAACTCTATTTAGCGGTTTCAATGAGCAAGTTAGCCAGACTCAACGCGCTGAAATCACTAATCAATTTAGTAGCTTTGAAAGTAATTTGACGAACCTCTACAGCACTTTCAGCAGTGAGATTGATGGTTTCGGTGACCAACTGAAAGACAGATGCTCCCAAATGCTTCAGAATATGGGGAACCACTGCGAGGATTCCCTAAAACATGAGCTAGAGGCAGCATTTAAAGAGGCGATAGAAGATGTAATTGAAGAATTGATTGCGGAAATCGTGGAAAGCATCATCCTAATGGGAGTTGGCTCTGCTGTCACTAGTTCAATTAGTTATATTTTACCGGCGTTGGTTGTCGCCAAAAAAACAGCTGAACTTGCTAATGCCGGACTAGATTTAGTTGGTTTTTAAGGGATTCCATCATTAAAAAATGTAGATTTTATGGATTCGCAGTTAATAGAGGAACTAAAAGAAAAGGCTGCGCTTGTTCCCAAACAGATAAGTAGTCTAACCCAAGACGTAACAGAAGCACAGGAGACTCTTGAAGCTTTAGTAAGCAGTCTTCAAGAAAAAGACGATCAAGTTACAGAAATTCTAGAGCAAATTAAAACGGCACTCAATGAGTTGCAAGAGGAACTCTCAACCCAACCCACTCAAATTGAGGAAGAAATTTTAGAACTAGAAAGTACAGTTGATTCCCTCAAGGATTCAATTACCGAGGCTCAAGAGCAATTAGTGGATGATACTCAAGCAACCCAAGGCAAAGTTGAAGCACTGAAGACTCAATTAGATCAGGGTAAGGCATTTGTAGAAACGGCTAGTGGTGAGGTTCAAGAAGTATTTGCCCAAGCTCAGGAAGCAATTCAAGCGGGGCAAGAGGAGTTAGTTTATGCACTGGATTCTACTCATCAGGAGGTAGAAGCGCTACAAGACAAAATTGAGTTAGCTAAGACATCTATTAGTGAGCAAGTTAGTAAACTAACTGAGGAGATGGAACAGTCACAACAAGAGCTTATTATCAAGATTCAAGAAATGGTTACTAGCTTGACAACTCAGCAAAATGATTTTACTACAACCTTAACAGGGGTGAGTACTAATATCGTCAAGGTACAAGTAGATAATCTACTGAATACTGGCGAGGAGAAAATAGAACGAGAACTTAAAGACATAGTTGAGCGTGCTGTTAATAAAGTTTCAGAAACCATTAAAGAAATGAGTAATAAGCTGAGGAATTCCCAATCGGATACCTCATCGGTTCGGAAAGAGATAGAGCCATTGATTGATGAGTTGAAAAACTTAGTGAGTTCCCTAGAGAACTTGATATAGAAGGGAGCATGTCAGTGAATGCAAGTAGCACTTAAGTAGGGGGGTAGGGCGCTAGCGAAATCAAACAGACAAACCTTAGAGTTGGGTTTTCTCCCTCAACCAATCTACAGGGTGACATGCTCGCGATATAGAATCTAGGCTCTATAAGAGGGAATATAAATTAATAATAGAGGACTTTAACAATGTCAGATTTTGAAGCAACGGCTGAAGCAGCGACGGCAAATTTTACCGTATTGCTTGAGCAAACTGAGCAACTACAAACGAGCGTTACAGAAACCAAAACACAGCTATCAGATAGTTCTGAACAAGTTGAGGCACAATGGGAAGAATTGAGCGATCGCGCTCAGTCTCTCCTAGACCAGATTACCACCAATAAAGAGGAACTGGCAGCAGAGGCTGAGGAAGTCATCAATGCTTTAACGCAAGCCAAAACTACTTTAGAAACGCTGCAAGGCGAGATTGAGGCAGAAGTAGAATCCGCTAAAGAGGCGATTTCTGCTCTTGATGAACAGGTAGAAACTTTAGCACCAGAAATAGAGAATACCTTGGAAGAAGTTGGTGAATCTATCACCTCTTGGAAAGATAAAACTGAGCAAGTGAAACAAGACTTGCAAGAGGTTCTTTCTGAGACGCAGAACTATCTCTTAAGCGAGGTAACCAGTGAGTTACAAGCTCATCAAACGGAAATTGAGCAACGAACTACTCAGCTACAAACTTACATTACTGAAGAATGTATTCCCAAAATTACAGAAAAAGCCGCTGAGTTTGCCCAGCATCTTGAGGAAGTTAGGGAAAAGTTGGAAGCTAAATTAGAAGAGATAGGAGATAAAACAGAAACATCTGCCCAAGAATCTCTAGAACAGGTAAGTGATGAGATTCAAAATAAAAAGTTTGGAGATTTACTGAAGACAGCCGAAGATTTAGAGCGATTAATGGAGAGAATTAGCCAAACAATTGACACAACGGGTTCAACAGTCAATACGGCTAAAGATGCCATTGTTACAGGTGTCAGTACAACCAATACTGGAGTAACGACAGTAATTGGAATATTTCAAGAAGTGAAAGAACTCATAGAAAAAATTAGTTAAACTCTAAATTTGTTTAAACTTATCAATATCAGCTTTATCCTTCTTTAAGTCATTCAGGCGAGTTTTGTATTCTACTAGGCGGCTTTTAACCAGTACTTGACCTTTCTCTAGTTCTACAAAATAAGCATTGAACTGCTCATTTACTGTATCTATCACTTCCCGCATCCGTCGTTCTTCCGATTCCAACCTCATGTTAAAGCTTTGCACAATTCTTTCAACACAGCTTTTGGCATGGGATTGGGCATTACTATATAGTTCTTCTTTAAGCTTTTCTCCACCATCTTCTAGCTTCAAAGCTTTATCTTTTGTATAGTCATTAATCATAAAGACAAAGACGAAGGGAATTAGCATAATAGTTAGTACGGCAATTCCTTGTCTGATGCTATTATCTTTAATACCTTGGAACGCTAATGTGGCAGTAGTTGCAAAGAACCCCACAACGCCCGTGATAGCAATGAGGTTGCTTTTCAGATTCTTGAGCAAATAACTAGGTAGAGAAGTAGCTTGATAGCGAGTTTCACAGGACAAATCTACAACCGAAATTTTCAGGCTTTTCTCAATGTCAACATTCTCGATAGGTTGACGTAAAGAATCGGGTAAGTGGAGGGATGGAATAACGTTAAGCGTTGTGTAAAGTCTTGGGATAAGTTGATGTAAACCTCCTTCTGCATAAGAAGTACAAATTCGCCGCCATTCTTCAGTTCCCCATTGAAACAGTTCAGAGCGGCAAACATGAGTTATAGCGTTAGTAACTCCTCCAGCATTAGTTGTACTCTCTGAGTACAGCTGAATATAAGTATTGCCTCCCTTATTCGTTACTACAGGTTTTAAATTTTCTATAAATACTCGAATTTTATGGTAAATGCTACTTGGTCTTAGGTTATCCAGTAAATCGCTTTTTGATTGACTAAGGTCTATTTTAACTTGTCGAAAAAACTTATCTTTTTCATCAGTAGCTTTCTTAATCGCTTTTCTAGTTTTCTCTTTTAGCTCACTCTGTATGCCTGATTGCAACTCTTCTTCTGTTTTCTCAATCTCTTTGTAAATGGTTAACTCTTTTGTTTCTAAAATTCGTTCAATTTTTTCCAAATGAGACAGTAACTGAGTAAGAACCCGTTCAATTAAAATATTTTCTCTACCTTGAGCTAATGTCTCCAGACATTCACAGAAATGCTCCAATTCAGGCTGAGAATTAGAGTTGAGCGCACTTGCTTGAGAGTTGGGGTAAAATGGGCGCAGTAGTAAAGGAACTAAAGCCAAAGAGAGAGTAGAATTCTGACTCTGAAGCCAAGTTTTTACCTCCGTAAAGCTACTATTGACAGCTTGAGTAATCTGACCATTAATGCCTGAGGTATCTGCTACTATAACCAACTTAGCAATCTGAGCCTTACTGGCTTTTTCTAGAAATTGTTTTTCTTCAGTTGACATTACTTGACTGGAATTGATGACTAAACACACTACATCGCAATCAATCAACTGTTTATAAACGGAGTCTTCCTGTTCAGAAGTAACATTGGATTGACACTCAAACAGGAATTCTAAATTTTTCTCATTAGAAGAAGCATAGGCTAGGGTAATTTTATCACCTGATCGCAATCTCTGGCATCCCTGTAATTTTTGACCATTAATGTACGTACCATTGGTGCTGTTGAGGTCACAAAGTTGCCAACCTGGTGAAGGATTGCCAGCAATAGGTTGAATTTCAGCATGATGTCCAGAAACTTTTATGTAATCATCTGGAATCTGAATTTGACACCCTGGACGACGCCCTATAACTACTTTTTGAGTGGTAGAAAGTGGATAGCAAGTTTGTTGTTGTTTAGATGTACCAACCGATTGTAGGATGATTTCAGCTGGTGCTGTTGGTACAACTTGCTGGGATTGGCTAGGGAAATTTGCTAGTTTAAATTGATATAAATCCGGAAGTTTGTGGCTGTTGCCAAGAAGGTTGTGTACAGTTTGAGCTAAAATAGGAAACCTACTGTAAATTTGAATGGTTAGTTTTTCTGTTTTGAGAGAACCAGCTAGCTTTCCCAACTCTAGTGCAATAACTGAGTAAGTTTCATGCTGCTCCTTTCTTGCTATGAGAAACTTCTGTATTTCCTGAATGCGTTGGACTAGTTGGTTAGATTTAGATGGCATAGATTAAGTGATAAAACTATAAATTTTTTGTTAAACACCTTTGTAGGTTTCGGGGTCACATTCAGCTATATTGGCATCGGCAGATTTACCATGTAGGCATTCTCTAATCTGCTGTTTTCTACTGTCGTCAGTGATACCACGTTCTCTTTCATAGTCTTGAATCCTACGTTCGAGTTCTCCCGTGCCATCAGTATTTTTTGGTATAGTTTGTTGCTTGGCTAACTGCTCCTGCCACTGAGCGATCACTTCCTGAGCTTCATTATAGGTGGCACTGTTTTTCTGAATTTCTTGAGCTATATTGATTGCTTCCTGAAAATTTCCCGAATTAGCCTTTTCTCTTGCCTTGGCTAAGAAGCTTGCTCCCTCATCTTTTGATGGAGTTGATGGCTTGGGTAACTGCGCCTGCCACCGAGCGATCGCTTCCTGAGTTTCCTGAAATACAGAACTCTTCGAGGGGACTTCCTTAGCTAAAGCGATCGCTCCCTCAAAATTACCTGAATTAGCCTTTTCCTTGGCCTTTGTTAGAAGAATTTTCCCCTCATCAACTGGTGGTGGCTCTGGAGGAGGTCGCTTAACACTTGGCTTTTCTATTGGCGTAGCAGGAGCCTGAGGAGAGGGAGGGTTGACATCAGATACTGTCCGAATTGGAATTTTCTGTGCCGTGAAACAAGAGTTCATTGCATCAAGGTCTTTAATGGCAATTTTGTTAACCCACGCTGATTTTTCGCTGGGAAGTTTAACCTCGATCCATCTACCGTTTTCTGTCTTCTTTCCAGTAGCAATTAACTCTGTTTCTTTGGAAGTCTTTTCAAGCAGATTCTTCTCTGGTTCAGATTCAATCCAATAAGGCTCAGGGCGTATATTTTCTTCCGCCTTGACTACAACAGAACAACCATTTGTTGAGTCTGCCTTACCTGGATTAGATGCGACAAAGGCATAATACGCATAACCACTCATTGCGCTGACAACAGTAGCAATGCCTAGGCCAACCACTAGCGGTAAATTTCTAGGAGAAGGAGGTGGTGGCGGTGGCGGCGGGTTGACTTCAGAGTGGTGTGATTCCTCTGTCTGTAATGTCCGTGCTACAGGTGGATATGGTGTATTGTGCTGCTGTGTGGCATACTCGGTTGGTGTATATCCTACTGGATAGTGTTGAAGGGCGATCGCACTTACACTCAACTCCATTTTCCCTAACCGCAGGCTACTGCCTTGAGACAGTGCCACTTCTCCTGTAGATAGGGGTTGTCCATTAACAATCGGCAGATTACTTTGGCGTAGGGAACGTAGGTAAAAACGTTGCTGTTGAGAATTGAAGAAGATTTCAGCCTGTAGCCCTGATACTGTTGGCTCCGATAGCACAATATCGCACAATTGCGGGTCACGTCCGATACGTACAGTACCAGGATTTTTACTGGATTGGCGATCGCGAATGATCTGAGTTCTCACCAGTCCTGCTTCCACCCACTTTAAGGTCAGTTCATGCATGGGGGTGGTGGGGGCAGTGACGTGTTCTGTACGTTGGTAAACAGGATTAACTAAATGCTGCAATGCCTGTAAAGCTTCCGTTGCAGATTGGTAGCGGTTTTGGAAGTGGTAGCGCACCATCTGCGTCAGCACGGCTGCTAGTCCGGGACTAACCTGCACATAGTTCTGCCAAAGAATCTCAAGCGTTTGTGAGTCTTGGTGCAAGTTACTCGGATATATTCCAGTCAGTGCCTGGATAGCAATCATGCCCAAAGCATAGATATCACTATTGGGACGAGGCTGGCCTCGCCCTTGCTCTGCGGGCATATAACCGGGGGTACCGATCGCTACCGTAGCAGAAACTGGGTTCTGAACAGTGGCAGCGATCGCTTGCATGTGCTTCACCGCACCGAAGTCAATTAGAACTAACCTGCCGTCTTGTTTTCGTCTAATAATGTTGTCCGGCTTAATATCCCGATGAATAACATTTTGCTGATGAATAAACTCCAGAACTGGCAGTACGTCCTGCAACAGAGCTACGACATAAGGTTCGCTCAATTGCTTTCCTGGTGTGAGTTCTTGACTTAGAGGATGCCCCTCGATGAATTCCTGCACCAAGTAAAACTCTTGATTTTGTTCAAGGTAAGCCAAAATTTGGGGAATCTGCTGGTTATGTCTACCTAACTTAGCCAGAGTTTCACCTTCACTTTTGAACAAACGCCTAGCCGTTTCCAATAGTTTCGGGTCGTTGCTGGCAGGCTTGAGGTGTTTGACGACGCACTTGGGATTGCCTGGTATGTGGGTATCTTCAGCAATATAAGTTTGACCGAAGCCTCCACTGCCCAAGGCTTCAATGATTCTGTAGCGCCCATCAAGTACCTGACCTAACATAATTTTCTCTGCTTAAATCTGTAACTGCGCTTTTGACTAATCGATTCACTAACACCCCACCAAGCTGATAGAAATTTGGCAGTTTTTGGCAAGTGTTGAGAAATTTTTGTTGGGCTTGAGCTTAAAACTTACGCATAACCTCTATTTGTAGGGTGGGCGTAGCCCACCATCACCCTATATGTAGCGTCTAAATGCTCGATTCGCGTAAGTCCTGAGCTACTACTGCGTCAGTCGGTAGGCCGCATCAATCAATCCTGTCCTGTAATAGAAATCACTCTGCTGTACAGGTTTGCGTCGCTTCGTCCCACAGTCTCGCCCCACACTGGTCACGGCCTACTGGCTTATACCCACGCTCAAGAGCTTCAGCCTGAGCTTTCCGTCGTTCAACTGCAATCTCAAGTTTGCGTTTGGCTTCAGCAGCTTTGCGTTCTTGTACCTGCTGAACTTCAGCTTCCCTTTGTTGTTCAGCCTCAGAGGTAGATTTCCTGGCCTTGTCTGGGTCAGGATACCCATCAGTAGAGGTACACCCAGGAGCCCATATTTCACGGCATGTAGGCGTGTCGTTGGAACCAGCTGATGTTTGGCTTGAATCTGAATTTTTATTCTGAGTGGGAGCTGAGTTTTTATTCTGGGTTGAATCTGAATTTTTATTCTGAGTGGGAGTTGAGTTTTTATTCTGAGTGGGAGCTGAGTTTTTATTTGGAGTTACATCTAAATTTTTATCCTGGGTTTGCTCTGAATTTTTATCTTTGGGACGTGCGACGGGAGCAGGGGCGGGAATATCATCCGCGTTCTGAACAGTTATTCCTTTGGCCTGGAGACAGGAGTCCATTTCGGAATTGTTAGATATGACCTTCCGATGCGCCCAGGCTAAATTGCCATTGTCCAACTTAATCTCTATCCAGCCGCCTTGTGTCTGCTTTCCTGTAACAGGTAGCTGCTCTCCTGAAGCAGATGTGACAATATTCTGTTCGAAGGAAGCAGGCTTAGAACGAATCCTTCCATTGACAACAGCAGAGCAAATCTCTTGCGGCTTTGAAACTGAAGGAGTGGGTTGAGGATTAAACACTTTGTTGGAAGCCGCTTGCAACTGCTTGAAGGCTAAACCACTCACCAGACTGATAACAGTAGCAAGGCTTACCCCAACCATCACAGGCAATCTGTTGAAGGAAGTAGAAGTTGGAGCTGGGGTTGGGCGTGAAGGAATGGGTTGAACGGGTTGAGTTGGTAGCGGCTCTGGAGATGGATTTGGCCAAGGGTTAGGGACTGGTTGTGGCTGTAGAGTTGGGCCGACTGGTTGGGCTGGTGTATTCGGCGGCGTGATGTACGGCGATGGTGTGTATCCAGCAGGATATTGCTTAAGTGCGATCGCACTTACCCTCAGTTCCACTTGTCCCAACCGCACGCTGCTGCCTTGAGACAGTATCATTTCTCCCGCTAGTAGCGGTTGTCCATCGATAAGCGGAGGATTACTCGGACGCAAAGAACGCGCCTTAAAACACTGTTGCTGGCGATTGAAGAAGATTTCAACGTGCAACCCCGATACTGTTGCATCCAGCAGGACAATATCACACAGGGCTGGGTCGCGCCCAATGCGGATGCTGCCAGGATTCTTACTGGGTTGTATATCGCTGAGAATTTCGGTTCTCACCCGCCCTGCCTCGACCCACGCCAAGGTCAATTCATACACAACGGTGGTAGCCGCGACGGTAGCTTGAACCGTCGGTGTGTAAGAGGGATTGGCTAATTGCTGTAGGGCTTGCAGTACCTCTGTTGCTGACTGGTAACGCTCTTTGAAGTGGTAGCGTACCATCTGCGTTAGCACAGCTGCCAGCCCTGGACTGACTGAGGCATGATGTTGCCAGAGAATCTCTCCCGTCTGCGTATCTTCCTCTAGGTTGTCAGGGTACATCCCTGTTATTGCCTGAATAGCAATCATCCCTAAGGCATAGATATCACTGCTGGGTTTTGGCTTACCTCGCCCTTGCTCTGTAGGCATATAACCGGGGGTACCGATCGCTACCGTAGCAGAAGCGTGGTTTTGAACGGTAAGAGCGATCGCTTGTACTTCCTTAACCGCGCCAAAGTCAATCAGGACTAATTTGCCGTCTTGCTTACGTCTAATGATGTTATCGGGCTTAATATCCCGATGGATAACATTGTGCTGATGAATAAACTCCACAACTGGCAGCAAACCCTGCAATAATGCGATGGCTTGAGGCTCACTCAACCGTTGTCCCGGTGTGAGTTCATGACTTAGAGGATGTCCCTCGATGAACTCCTGCACCAAGTAAAATTCTTGATTTTCTTCAAAGTAAGCCAAAATTTGAGGAATTTGGTCGTGTTTCCCCAATTTAGTAAGGCTCTCCGCTTCAGTCTTGAACAGACGCCTAGCCGTTGTCAACAGGCTAGGGTCATTACTGGCAGGCTTGAGCTGTTTAACCACGCACCGAGGATTGCCCGGTATGCGAGTATCTTCGGCAATGTAAGTTTGACCGAAGCCTCCAGCGCTGAGGGCTTGGATGATGTGATAACGCCCATCGAGTAACTGACCGCTCATGGTTGCCCTACCTTAGTCCTTAATCTAAATTCTGACTACTCCCTAGGGTTAGTATTTTCCGGATTAGCTAAGTAAATCCGCTAGTTTTTTTTAAAGATTTGTAAAGATTGCTCAGGAGTTGGAGGTGGGGATGAACTTGCTGGCGCTATACCCACCCTTGATACCGAGTTGTGTTCAAACGTAGTAGATAGCAAGAGCAGGGGAGGCAGAGGCAGCAGAGGGAAGAGAAGCTGCTATCTTTGACCGCAGCTTGGTATAAGAAAATGGTTGCGCTCTTTGTAGTTGTTGTCTTGTCGTAGAGACGTTCCGGCGGAACGTCTCCATAAGGTTTGCGGGTTGCAAAAAAGGGGGCGATCACCGGATTTGGTATGACCAAGCGAGCATCAAACAATTCCCAGTCAGCCGAACTAGAGATAGCGTTCTAGCTGTTCTGTTTAGGAGTGTTGGAGCTAGGGGATTGTATTGGTACTGGAGTGGAGGAGGGAGAAGGGGAGGGAGAAGCAGAGGGAGCCGGAGTCGTACATAGGCTTTGCTGAGCCGCGGTTGGTGTGAAATTGGAGTCAATCAGCGGCACAACAATAGCTTCTTTAATCCAACCCTCATCTCCTTGTTTTACACGAGGATTATTGTCTAAAGGAGGCTTGGGGACGGCTGGAGATGCGCCAACTTTACTTTGAGGACTC
>DATNPH010000089.1:0-6285 GCA_036703315.1 Coleofasciculaceae cyanobacterium | reverse complement strand
CATCGGCAGAAAGCTGAGATTCTGCATTCTGAACTAGCAAATCGTTCAATTGATTTTGTGCGGCGGGAGCTAGCTTACTATCGGCTAATGCTTGCAGCTCATCTTGGCTTAAGCCAATTAAGCACTCGTCATCTAGAGCTAATGGGTTCGCTAGTCGATTGTAGGCTTCCAAATCTAACAAGACGCCAACTCGCTCCCCCTGCTCGTTGGTAATGTAACGCACTTGCTCAGACATGGGTTTTCTCTCTGTCGATCTTTGGATTCATCGTAGCTTATGGGAGCGATCGCTTTTCGTACTGCTTCGGCTTTGGGGGAATTGGACTTCGAGGAGGATGGCGCGATCGCTTTGGACAATGAGTGCCTTATCAGGAATATAAGACATATTCCGATTTTTATTTATTAAAAATGTATTTTTATAGCAATTCTTTATCGATATTACCTACGTAAAAGTTTGCCTTGATTCCGTGCTGCTGTAATCAGATTCTGATTAGCGGTAAAGACCTGAATTCCAGGAACTGTAGCAAAATCACCATCATCAGTAATTACTTGAAAAATACCTGCCCTAGTCATACTTTCTAGAATGAACAGATCATAACCATCGAGTAGTTGGGTTTTAAATCTAACCAAGGCTGCATTTGTGGTTGACTCGTCTACGGAGAGATTCAGGGGGTCGGCGATCGCTTTAACCTGTTCCCAAGCATCTTCAACTTCAGCCACTACTCTAGTAGTTCGTTCCGTTGGGTAATTATGGCGATATTCCTTGTTGTTAATTGACAATCCGCTGGCACGGATAAATATTTCTCGTTCAGTTTTTTCAATTAAATGAGCTAGTTCTGCCAGAGATAGCCCACTGTGTAAGAGTTTAGCGCTGGCAGATTGAGCTTTAAGAATATAAGCAGGATAATGATTGAGCTGATAGGGCTTAGGCGGGTTAACTGACTGACTAGCTCGGCTGTAAGTCAGCCAGTACCACACATTACTATCTACTAGAAAAGAGTCACTTGACTGTGGGCTATCGCTCCGAAGAGCAACTACCTCTGCTTGGATTGCATAGTTAATCGGCATCAGAGACTAAGCGCCTGTTCCCTCAAAACCTCATCCACTGCCTTGCGAGTTTTTTCATCGGAGTAGTACTCCTTCGAGTTCTCCATCACCCGCTTCATTACCCGCATTCCAAGTGGTATCAGGTTAGAAATCTTGAGGAGACGAGCTAGATCTTCTGGTTGTAAGTCTTTGAGCAGTTCTCCGATGGCAGCATTCAAAAAGGGTGGCGCAATAATATCCACTCCAGTAAAATCGAGTTCAACGAGATTACCTGCTATTAGTTCTGGATGAATCAGGTCATAAACCTTCTGACCGTCATCTGGTGTTATGCAGATTCCGCCAACTAAGTTGCGGATGTTGTAAACTCGATGTGCCTGAGAAGCCCCAACATCTGCCAAATGAGTATCTGGCACCGAAAAACTGGTTTCGCCTTGAAGCTGAACAAGAAGCTGCTTAAAGACGCCTGACTCTGTCGCTGCCCTTTTCGCTGAAGCTACAGAATTGGAGGAATTCAATATGTTAACAGCTAAACTGATAAATTCTTCCTCATTACTCCGAGCAGTCTCTTCAGGATCTGGTGTAGTAAAGCGGAGCCGTTCACCTTCATGACTTCGCAAAACCCGACGAGCCTCCTTGTATATTTTGTCCAAGGGGGAATAGCTCTTTGCTAAAGTACCAAGCTTAGAGACACTGGCAGGCAACTCCTTACCGATGTCGTTTAGCTGATTTTGAATCTCAACAGGTAACTTGCCGTCGAGTTGCGTTAGGGCGGCAAGGAAGGCGTTGAGTTGAAGTGCCTCTGTGGCTTTCATAGCTCAGGGTTTACCTGTAATAGTGAAGGCTGCCCAGTAGTATGGGTCATGATAAGGTCGCTCATCTAGCTTTATCATACTCATATCATTAAGCCTGCTCAGTTCATCTTCTAGGAAATCACACACTGTTTCTTCATGAGGGGGCAGGTTGTCCGTCTTCTTTATTTCCTTGGGTGTTGCGATAGTTGCCGTACTGTTGATTCCAATCACTAAGCCAGCTTTCAAATTTTTGTAGACAACGCATGGATGCCGGACGCTCATCTTGAACCTGATCTTCTGTTGTTGATGTGGGAAGCAAGACAGGTTCTAATTCACCAGGCTTCAGAATGAATGTATTGAGGGCAGCAGGGCTAAGATGCCAGTAAATTATTGCTGTTGATGGATTCAGGAGTTGCTGTATTTCCTTATAGCTAGGAGTTGGAATATCTTTATGCCACAGTAGCCATTTCAAGCAGGTATTTTTGCCTTCTTCTGCGGTTTTCAGTGCTTGCAAGAGTTCGCCTGACTGCACGAAGATATCAACAGTTAACTGATGAAAACCAGCAAACTTGAGAGCTAGCTGTTTTTTCTTGCCAAAACTCGGTGAGCTAGCAAGCAAGCGATTCAATAGAGCTGATCCCTCTCGCTCTAATTGTTTCGCTTCAGCTATTTGACCTAATCCCAAATGAACCTCTATTAGATCTTGCGAAACTATAAGACGCCGTTCAGGAAAATCTTCAACAGTTAAAAACTTCAGAGCTTCTTGATAACTTTCCCGCGCTTTTTTCCAGTATTCAAAAGAATTACGCTGTTTTCGCCCCTCTAGGTAGTAAATTTTTCCTTTAGAGTGATGCAAGACTCCGTAACCTTCTTGAGAGCCTAGTGTTTCTGGCTGGAGAAGCTCTAATCCCTTATCCCAGATGCGTAATGCCGACTTATATTGCCCTAAATACTGGTAAACCAATCCTAGATCTTTCCAAGACCAATAGTGCTGATTGTTACTCAGACGCAAAGCTTCTTGATAGCTACCGATCGCTTCTTTATCGCGATCCAAACTCCTCAATGCATTACCTTTACCATTCCAGGCATAGTAGTCTTCTGGAGCTAAATTTAAGGTACATTCGTAAGATTTGAGTGCCTCTGTGTAGCGGCTTAATTTTAATAACACCTTGCTACGGTTGTACCAGGCGTTCTTATAGTTTGATTCAATTTTTACAGCTTGATCGTAGCTCTCAAATGCATCTTCCAATTCACCCAATCTTTGTAGGGCATCGCCAAGGTTGTACCAAGCTTCCGCATAGTCAGGGTCGAGATCAAGGGCTTTGTCATAGCTCTCAATCGCTTCTTCTAATCGATCCAAGCGCTTAAGCACAAAGCCTTGGCTGTTCCAAGCTTCTGCATAGTTTGAGTCAATGCTTAGGGCTTTATCGTAACTCCCAATAGCCTTTTTAAAGTCGCCTAAGCCGCAAAGTGCATTGCCGCATTCCACCCAGGCTTCTGCATTATCAGGCTGAATTCTTATGATTCTCTCCCAGCTAGCTAACACAACATCATAGCGACGTAATTTGATTAGTTCAGGTATTACATAGCTACGTCTAGTCCAAGCTTCTTTGTAATCGAGTTGAAATGCTATCGCCCTGTCAAAGTTGGTAACTGCTTCCTCATATCTATTAAGTTTCACTAGACTAATACCACGAGACCTCAATGCTTCCTGAAAACTCGGTTTAATCTCTAAGGCTTTATCGAAGCTAGCAATAGACTCCTCTATAGCCTTTTTACCGCCTGAGTTTGCTAATGTAATACCTCGGTACATCCAAGCTTCTGCGTAGTCAGGTTTCAGTGCAATTGCTTTGTCAAAGCTGGCAATTGCCTTTTGGTATTGCTCTAAATTGCCTAACGTAATGCCGCGAAATCTCCAGGCTTCATAGAAGTCAGGTTTAAGCTCAATTGCTTTGTCGAAACTAGCAAGTGCCTCTTTGTTGCGGTCTAACTTGCTGAGTGTAACGCCACGAGTTTTCCAGGCGGCATAGTATTTAGGTTTGAGCTTAATAGCTTTGTCAACGCTGGTAAGTGCCTCTGGATAGCGCTCTAGGTTTCCTAGTGTAATGCCGCGAAGCCTCCAAGCTTCATAGAAGTCAGGTTTGAGCTTAGTCGCATTGTTGAAGCTAACCAGTGCATCTTCATACTGCTGCAACTCAGCGAACCCGATGCCTCTACCATGCCAATCTTCATGGTCTTGAGGTTCAATTTGAATCGCTTGCTCAAAATCTACAGTTGCTTGCTCAATCAGGTTTAGACGTTGGTAAGCCAAGCCCCGTAGAGCCAAGGCTAAAATGGAGGATGAGTTGCTCTGCAAAGCTTTGCTGAGGTAGTCAACCGACTTTTGATAGTCCTCTAAGCAATACCAAGCTAAACCCAAACTATACAATACTTGGGGGTTTTGCGGTTCTAGTTCCGCCGCTTGCTGGAACGCCTCTAGTCCTGTTTGGTACTGTCCTCTATCTAGTTGATCATGACCTTGCTCAAGCAAGTCTTCTACACTAGCACTCTGCATCATCTGCAATAATTTTCATCCAGTTACTACTATTCTGCATTCGCGTTGATGGAGAAGGCATTAAGCGTACCAATATCTTTTGCTTTTTGAACCGTCCAGTTTTTAGGTACTCTACTATTTGTGCAAGCTGTAACCTAACTTTAGTAGAGCATTGCGGAACTTAGTTTCAGACGCCTGTTAGCACGACAAAAGAGCAATCACCTGCCAGAACACAATAGCCCTTCGTCCGTACAGGTAGCCTCTATATGAGGAAGGATGTGGACTCAGTAACCACATCTTTAAAGTAAAAAAAGTAACACACGCTCACCAGTCATGCCAGAAGGACCAGAAGTCAGACGGTTTGCCAATGCCTTAAATCAGGCACTTGGGGGCAAACCCATCGTGTCACTCTTGGCACGGACAAAGACAGCAAAAGTTTGGGAAAAAGAGCATCCAGGTGTTTTACTCAACAAGCGTATCGAACGAGTGCGATCACACGGCAAGCACCTAGTTGGCTTAATTGAAAACGGTTACTACTTCCACTCCCACCTGATGATGTGGGGAAGCTGGGCAGTTTTAGATAATCCACCCCAAGAAATAGATCGCCGCGAACGGGCGCGTATTGTCGTACCCGATGCCTGCGCCATTCTCTACTCCGCCCCAATTTTCGATTTAGGCGCGGGCAATCCCTTTGAAATCGTCGAAAACTTACACACTCTCGGTACAGATATCCTACCCTATCCAGACGAAAAGCCCTTCGATGCACCTGTGTTCCTTGAAAAGCTGCTGACACCCGTTCAGAGCCAGCGTACCATTGGTGCAGCCTTACTCGATCAACAGATTCTCGCCGGAATTGGAAACTACCTGAGAGCCGAAATACTATTTGATTGTCGCCTCGATCCGTGGCGAAAAATTGCCGATTTGACAGCCGATGAACTAGAACGCCTAATTCATTCAATTCCCTTAATGGCTCAACGCGCTTACACTACAGGCGGCTTCACCGTATCACAAGAAGCGCGTACACGTCTTATTAATGACTCCTCCCTCGTCTACACACCTGGAAGCGAGTATGGCACAAGGCACTACGTTTTTCGCCGCACCAACCTGCCTTGTTTAGTATGTGGCAGCACAATCCGCCAACTTCGTCAAGTTACCCAATCCGATGAAGAAGGAGAGAAAACCCGAATAATTTACTTTTGCCCTACCTGCCAGGGAACAAATGTAGAGCTGAAAAAACCAAAAAGCAAACGAAAAGTTGTTGCTACAGGGGAGAAAATTATCGAGGTTCAGGCATGACTAAAAACCCCAAGTTGACACACAAAAACGTCGAGAGTGAAACCAAATTTAATCAAAATCCAGAGTTAAATCCGGGAGCCTTAATTGATTTTGCTTCCGTAGCCGAGCAAGTTGGAGCAACAACAAAGCGTTTGACAAAAGCATCCTTACTAGGGAGCTATTTTAAGTCACTATCAGACAATGACTTAGTGCTGGCGGCACGCTACTTTTCTGGTTATATATTTCCCTTACGAGACCAGCGTACTATTAATATAGGTGGAGCGGCTTTGCTGAGTGCGATCGCCGCCGTAAGCGAACAAGAAAAATCAGCCCTTCAAGAACGATTAGTAAAACTTGGCGACCCCGGTGACGTAGCCGCAGAAGCGTTTACCAATAATCCCCAACGTTCACAACATCAACCGATTCTCACACTTGATTCCTTATCAAACCAACTCGAACTTTTAGCAGCAACAACAGGAACTAAACGCAAAACCGAACTGGTTATAGAGTTGTTGAAAATGGCAACACCTCTAGAAGCTAAATACATCGTGAAACTGTTAGCAGGCGATTTGCGGATTGGGCTGAAAGAAGGTGCTGTTGAAGATGCGATCGCCCGCCTTTTTCAAGTTGATATCTCTAAGG
>DATNPH010000079.1:0-31197 GCA_036703315.1 Coleofasciculaceae cyanobacterium | reverse complement strand
TCGGCTCATCGCAACCTGGGGCGGAAGTACGTCCCAAGGGTTGGGCTGTTCGCCCATTAAAGCGGTACGTGAGCTGGGTTCAGAACGTCGTGAGACAGTTCGGTCCATATCCGGTGCAGGCGCAAGAGCATTGAGAGGAGCCCTCCTTAGTACGAGAGGACCGGGAGGGACGCACCACTGGTGTGCCAGTTATCGTGCCAACGGTAGACGCTGGGTAGCCAAGTGCGGAGCGGATAACCGCTGAAAGCATCTAAGTGGGAAGCCCACCTCAAGATGAGTGCTCTCATGGAGTTAATCCAGTAAGGTCACAGGTAGAACACCTGTTTGCTCGGCGCTAGGTGGAAGTGCAGTAATGTATGCAGCCAAGGCGTGCGAACCGACCGAGGGCTTGACCTCATTGAAACTAATACTAATTGCTATGCAGTCTTGAAGGTTTTGTTTAATGGCTAATCACTAATAGCTCATGGGTATGAACAACTTTCCATTAGCCATTAGCCATTAGCTTTCCAAACTTTCCTGGTGCTAAGGGCGCGATGGAACCACACCGACTCCATCCCGAACTCGGATTGTGAAACGTTGCTGCGGCGAAGATACTCTGGGGGTTGCTCCACGGGAAAATAGCTCAGTGCCAGGTTATTACTCTCACAAAAGCCTCAATCCACTCCACCGATTGAGGCTTTTGGCTATAACTATTAAAAAGTTTTTAACCTTTAACCCCACTGTCAGTATCTGTTGGTACAATGTAGCGCTGCAGGAAGAGGAAGAACATGAGTACTGGCGCAATGGAGATGACTGAGCCTGCTGCAATCAGACGCCAATCAAAGTCACGATTACCAGCGAAAGTTGCAAGGCCCAAAGGAACGGTGTAATACTCCGGTTGATCCAGAACAATCAAAGGCCAAAGGAAATCGCTCCAAGAACCGATGAAAGCAAATATTGTCAACGTTACCAGTGCCGGACGAATCGATGGTAGCATTACGTACCACCATAATCCCAACTCAGAACAGCCATCGAGTCGAGCAGCTTCTTCTAATTCCTGAGGAACACTTTGAAAGGCTTGCCGCAATAGGAAAATACCAAAGGCAGAAGCTAGGCTGGGGAAAATAACGCCCAAATAGGTATTTCTTAAACCTAGTTGTACCGTCAAGATATAGAGAGGAATCATCACAATCTGGAAGGGGATCATGATGGTAGAAACGATCCCGGTGAAAATCAAGTTGCGCCCCTGGAAGTCTAGCCGCGCTAGGGGGTAAGCAGCTAGGGAGCAGAACAAAAGATTTAAGCTTACGGTTAGAACAGCAATGATAGTACTGTTAAACAGGTACTGTCCAAAAGGACTATCAAATAGATACTGCTCAGAGGGTTTGCTTTGCCAGACTGTTAGGAAATTGTGGAAGGTCGGCTGACTCGGTAACAACTGAGGGGGAAATTCAAAGATGTTTTCTGCTGGAGATTTCAACGATGTGCTGGTTAGCCACAGTAAGGGGAAGAGCATCCCGAAGGCAATTGCTCCTAAGAGTACATACATCCAAATAATTTTAATATTTGAATTTTGCAGGTTGTGAACTTTTATCATTAGTTATGTTTTAAATTTAAAATTTCACAATATTAAATCCCGTTTCTGTACAAACAGATTGCAAGACTTTGTCCCACTTATCGATAGGTAATTTGGGCAAATAAGCAAAGTTAAATACAATCCCTATGGTAGGTTTCGATGCCCATTCGGCTGAACTGAGCATCCGATCATAAAAACCACCGCCGTAACCCAATCGATATCCTTGCTCATCACAAGCAACAGCTGGTACGAGAATTAAATCTACTTCAGTTGACTTTAATTTTGGAGTAGATAAGTCGGGTACAAGAATACCAAATCGTCCTTTTTGTAATAAATCTCCGGGTTTCCAGATATGCCAGTTGAGGCAGTCACCAACACAACGAGAAAATCCCCAACGGTGGCTAGAATCTACAAATAGAGGATTGAGATCTGGTTCTTGACGAAAACTAAAATAAGCCAGGATTGTCTTAGCTGAGGTAAACAGAGGTGAGGATTGCAGGTGATTACAGATGTGATCACTCTTTCCCCGCCATTCTTCAGTTGGCATGGACTGCCGTGCTGTTAAAAGTGATCGGCGTAGTTCTGCTTTGCTTAGCGGATGTTCGATACCGTTAATAATTAAAAACCCTCTTTTACGCAATTAGTATAATTTTTTTACGAGATTCCCGATTCTTAGACAAATTCTTGGGTCCTTCTTAGAAGTTTGTTTTTAGGAAAATTAGAGGCAGTTTTGATTACAAAAATGCCTAATACGATGCTACATAGGTTCGTCAGAGTAGTCGAACTGACACCTGGGAAGCAACAGTTCCAGTAGATATTGTAGCTAGGGTAAGGGGTGATGCCATTGCTTTGACTAGTTTCAAATAATCGATCCATGCGTTCTGGGGCAAACACACGCTCCATTAGTCCTCGCGCCATCACACTCACGGGATTTTCTTCTACGAATTGTTCAAAGATGGTATACAGCATTTTGACTGTCCAAACAGGTTGCTGTTGTTGATGATAGCCTGAAGTCATACTTTACACTCTGTGGTGGGAGCAGCTTTTAGCCTCTGAAATCCTAGTTCATTTGTTCGTGTTGAAAGGGTTGGGTAGGCAATGCCTACCCAACGGCTATGCAGCATGTTGCCGATACCAGTCAATCGTAGTTTTTAGCCCTTCCTTGAAGTCCATTTGGGCAGTAAAGGCAAAAGCTTGCTTAGCCCGTTCTGTATCTAAACAGCGGCGAGGCTGACCATTAGGCTTATCCGTTTCCCAAACAATTTCGCCCTCGAATTCCATCAATTCACAGATGAGAGTAACTAAGTCGTAGATAGAGATTTCATAACCTGTTCCCAGGTTGACAGGTTCCGGCTCATTGTAGCGCTGGGTACCCATAACAATACCTAGTGCAGCATCAGTTGAGTAAAGAAACTCCCGAGTGGGGGTACCATCACCCCAGACTGACAACTGATGAAGTCCCTTTTGTTGGGCTTCGTGAACCTTGCGAATTAACGCTGGGATGACGTGGGAACTGTTAGGGTCGAAGTTATCCTCAGGACCGTATAAATTTACTGGCAGCAGATAGATGCCATTGAAGCCGTACTGCTGCCGATAAGCTTGAAGTTGAACTAAGAGGGCTTTTTTGGCAATGCCGTAAGGAGCATTTGTTTCCTCTGGATAGCCATTCCAGAGGTCATCCTCTTTGAAGGGAACTGACGTGAATTTGGGGTACGAGCAGATGGTGCCAACGCAAACAAACTTTTCGACACCAGCTTGATATGCCGCATGAATTAGCTGCGTCCCCATCATTAAGTTGTCGTAAAACAATTCGGCTGGCTTTTCCCGATTCAGCCCAATGCCACCTACGTGGGCAGCCAAGTGAATCACTATGTCCTGCTGCTGAACTACTTGTTGGGAGGCTTCCGGGGAACGGAGATCATACTCCCTTGAGCGGGACACTGTAATCTTCTCTGGCTCTGCCCCTGCTTTACACAGTTGCTGTATCACCTGACGCCCTAGAAATCCTGCCCCACCTGTGACCAGAATCCTTTTTTTACTCAAATCTAAAGTTGCCATTTGGAGTTGCCATCCTTACCCAGCTTCAGAAACTTTTTTATACCATTTCTATTTTTATCTGCTAGAGATGTTCCCTCGTAAATGGGAATTGGAATTGAAGAGTATTTTTTAAACAATTCTCAATTTCCCATTATTCCCATTTCAAGGGTGATACATACCAAGCAGTTAGTGAATTGGTATTAGCAATCAGTTACGATTTGATTATCTAGCAACTTTCAGTTATTGGCTCGTCAGCTCAATCAACCATGCTGCCCACGCTCTGACGAATATAGGCATTATCATCCAATAGCTGCGAACTATTACCGTTAGGTGAAGTCAAGCCTAGGGCTCGCAAGTCAGCTTCAACCATTAAAACCACTAACTGCTCAAAGGTCACCGAAGGTTCCCAATCCAACTTCTGCCTTGCCTTCGTGGGGTCACCGATCAGCAAATCCACCTCAGTGGGGCGTAGATAGCGTGCGTCGAACGCCACATAATCGTGCCAATCCAGATTTACATAACCAAAGGATATATCTAGAAATTCACGAATTGAGTGGGTTTCACCCGTAGCGACGACATAATCATCCGGCTCATCCTGCTGTAGCATCAGCCACATCGCCTTGACATAGTCTTTGGCATACCCCCAATCTCGCTGAGCGTCAAGATTACCAAGGTAAAGTTTTTTCTGGTGACCAGCAACAATCCGGGCGATCGCTCTTGTAATCTTACGCGTGACAAACGTTTCACCGCGACGGGGCGATTCGTGGTTAAAAAGTATCCCATTACACGCAAACATCCCGTAGGACTCGCGGTAATTCACCGTTTGCCAGTGAGCATAAACCTTGGCACAAGCGTAGGGACTACGTGGATAAAACGGTGTCGTTTCCTTCTGGGGTACCTCCTGTACTTTTCCAAACATCTCAGAAGAACCTGCCTGATAGAAACGTACATCAATATTGGTACGCTGTCGGTAGTCTCGAATTGCCTCTAGGATCCGCAGCGTACCCATCCCCACAGTATCAACTGTGTATTCTGGTGAGTCAAAACTGACACGCACATGGGATTGAGCACCCAAGTTGTATATTTCCATTGGCTGAACTTTCTCTAAAATCCGGCGTAGAGTTACGCCATCCGTTAAGTCGCCGTAGTGGAGAAACAATTGAGCCTCTTCATTGTGAGGGTCCACATAAATATGGTCAATCCGGTCAGTATTAATGGTTGAAGTCCGCCGAATGATACCGTGAACTTCATAGCCTTTTTCAAGTAAGAACTCACTCAAATAGGAGCCATCTTGACCTGTGATGCCAGTTATTAGTGCTCGCTTGCGTTGCGTCATTCTTAAATCTTCCTGTGACAAATATGGGCACCTTAATACAGGTGATGCTTGATTACTGTAGCTAACCTCTCAAAGATGAGAGATGGAAAATGGACGAATCACTTCCTAAGTTAGCTTAAAATTTTCAGCCTTATGAAGAGTGCAGTAAACCTAAAGAGGTTGTCACCGTCTTCTTTAGACTCACTCCACTTAGGTCCAAAAATCTGATGCCTTAACTAAACTTGTCTTGCTTCAGTAGGCACCATTATTTTTAGGGACAACAATTACACCAATCGTTTTGACAATGATCCATAAATCCAGCCAAAAATTTCGGTAGTTGACGTAATAAACATCCATCTGAACCCGAAGCGGGTAGGGAATATCATTGCGACCAGAAACTTGCCATAAGCCGGTAATTCCCGGTCTAATTGTCAAAATTCTGTCCATATGATGTCCATATTTTGGTAGTTCCTCCGGCACTAAAGGTCGTGGACCAACAACACTCATATCTCCCTTAAGAACATTCCAAAACTGAGGAAATTCGTCAAGGCTAGTGAACCTAAGAAATTTTCCTATTCCAGTAATTCTAGGGTCTTTCTTGAGCTTGAAGTTATCCTCAAATTCCTCACGCAGATGCGGTGACCTTGACATCATATCTATCAACATATCATCTGCGTTTTCTACCATTGTTCTGAATTTAAGGCAGCCAAAAGGCTTGTAGTCTTTACCCACGCGCTCCTGAACATAAAAAATTGGTCCAGGTGAGCTGATAGCAATGAGTATTGCCAATAGCAGGTAAACCGGAAAAAACAAAATCAGAACTAATAGCGAAAACATGACATCAAACAGCCGCTTGGCGAATTCTCCGTCCAAGCGATGCCGAGACAGACCTCTGCGTCTGCTTCGCGATACGAGTGGCTGAAAACCTCGCTTCACGAACGCTCTCAACATCTTGACGGAGATAAGTTGGCTTTCGGCAGTCATCTTACTCCTTCACTTCACACCACACCGTCACGATCATAAAGCCACAAGACGCTTGCTACGGCGAATAGCAATCTGGAAACTAGAATTTGTCAGGGGAAAATCGAGATTGGTGGTTTTCTTGGCAGCGCTCCAGAAAAGTTAGGTAGCGTTGGCTAAAAATTGTGGGAGCAAACTTGGCAGCGTTTAATCGGCACCTCTGTGGACTCAACGCCCCTTTCAACGCCTCAAACGTTTTTACTGCTTCGATCAAAGCCGTTGTACTTTGGCTTGAAAAAAATAGACCCGTACTGCTGCCTGGATGTTGCTGAAAATCTTGAACTGTTTCTAGTGCACCACCAGCACCATAGGCAATGACTGGTGTGCCACAAGCTTGGGCTTCCACTAAGGCAATGCCAAAATCTTCGCAGGCTGCATACACAAATGCTTTGGCTTGTGCCATGTACTGCTCAACCACAGAGTCTGGCTGAAATCCCAGCACTTGTACATTAGGTTGTGCCAGTTTGTGAATCGCCTCCAACTCAGGACCGTCACCGATTACAACGAGCGGGTGTCCCAGTTGATTGAATGCTTGAACAATTAAAGAGATTTGCTTGTAACTTACTAAGCGGGAGACTGTGAGATAAAAATCTTCTTTTTGCTCCTGGAAGGGAAATCGTTCAATATTGACTGGTGGGTAAATAACGTCCGCATGACGGCGATAGCAGCGCCAGATGCGGCGTGCCGTGTGCTGAGAGTTAGCAATAAAGTAATCTACTCGGTTTGCCGAAAGGACATCCCACTGACGCAAACGATGAAGCATATACCGCGTAATTAGACCTTGAGGACCACGTCCCATAGAGCTACTGCGTAAATAATCAAAAGTTAAGTCCCAGATGTAGCGCATCGGTGTATGGCAGTAGCAGATGTGCAGTTGTTGTGGGCTAGCAAGAACTCCCTTAGCAACAGCGTGGGAGGACGAGAGGATGACATCATACTCGCGTAAGTCCAGTTGTTCGATCGCTAACGGCAAGAACGGCAGATATTTCTGAACACCGTTGCGGGCAAAGGGCAAATGTTGCAGGAAAGTTGTGCCAATCGAACGCCCAAACAGATAACTCTGAGGATTGGTAGATTCAAAATCAATCAGGGCATAAAGACTGGCATCAATGTGCTTCAAGATTTCTTGAACTACCAGTTCTGAGCCGCCAGTTGCTTTGGGCGTCAACCACTCATGAACCAAGGCATATTTCAAGGATTTTTACCCAGAATGCTTCTCAGATTAAGAGCTTACAAAAAATTGACGAGAAAGCCTAGAGGCTTCATTCCTAGGATGAAGCCCTCCGGTTAGTACTACCTAAGAGGTTGTTCACTTCCCTGCGCAATACGTATTGATATCCGTAACTAATTGCTTTTCTTTGGTAGCAGCTTGCTGCAAATTAGTTACAGCTACCTCAGCCGCAGGGTGATTTTTCTTCTCAAAGGCCGCTACGAACTCGCGAGTAGCTTTGCCCATATCGCGATACATATTTGTGAAACCAGATTGATAGTTTTTGAGCTTTTGATCCTTAACAGTTATAGTTTTCATCTCTTGAGATGCCTTTTCCATCGCATCGGCGGCTTGGAGTATCGCCTTAGGGTCGATTGCCTGACTACCATTAGTCACGGCTTTCGCTTGACTGACTGCCTTATTGGCAACCTGAATAATCTTGTTACACTGGGAAACTTTGCTCTCAGAGCAGCTAACGGTTAACAAGCTAATGGCGGCAGTCAGGGAAAGAAAGACGAAGTACCGCTTCGGAAAATGCATCAATGTCTCCTGTTGAGTTGTTGGCACTTTCGTTGTCGTAGCACATTTTTCCCATGCTTGAAAGTCTAGTGCCATTGGTCAGCCTAACAGTGTGGCAGCATACATTCTCTGGTTGTTGTTCGTTGATAGATCACTGGCAACTTAGTTGCATCCCGTTTTTCGTGAGACACACCGATTGAGGAATGGTTAGCCAATCGCTAGGAGTCTTGACAGCGCTCTAGCCTTCGGTACCGCCCGAAGGGCATCGCAAACGCTGTCCCTGATTGGTATTGTTTTGTCCCGACTTACTTATTCTCTTTCTGTTCCTCAATTGCAGCAGCAAGGCGTTGCAGGGTTTCTGTTAGTTGCGCCAGTTGCTCTAAAGAGTCAGTTTGAGTTTCCGCCAGAGTTTGCACGGCATCGCTCAAGGCAAAGAGCTGATAGCCTTGTTGTTGAACTTGGTGCCCTTGGTGTTGCACTTGAATCACAAGGGCATCCACGCGGTCAGCAAGACGCTCTACTGTCTCAGTAGTCGCAAGAACGGCTTCTCCAATTTGTCCAACAATTGCCTCTAAACGACTGATTCGGGCTTCCACGGCAAGAGACTCCTTGTTGGCAGGAGTAGGGTTGCTTTGAGCCTTTCCAGTCTGAGCGTGTTTATTCACTAGCAATTTTTTAATCCAAAAGCAAAGTAGTTAAACAATCTCTTAATGGGTAGAAAAGTGGCAGCAATACCCTGTGAATAAGGAAAAAGTTGAGCGGTGTCACCCCGGCATTCAAAGGCTTGATAATTGTCTGCATGACTTTATCGATGACGCCGTTGATGCCACTGCCATGCATCGCTGATAATTTTACTGAGATCTGGGTATTTGGGAGACCAACCTAAGATTTTCTGAACTTTGTCGCTGCTGCCGACTAAAATTGGCATGATCAAAATTATTTAGCATCCTCTCTACCATCCACTTGGTGGTGGCATAGGGATTAATAGGAGCCTGGGGATGGTCTTCTGTCATCGGCAGCTGCTCAGGCATTCCGAAGATAGAGCAGGTGGAAGCAAAGACAATTTTCTTAACGTCTGCTGCCACCATCGCTTCCAGGAGTGTCAGTGTGCCTGAGACATTGTTGCGGTAGTATTTAGCCCGGTCACTCACCGACTCTCCCACAGCAATATAAGCAGCTAAGTGTATTACTGCCGTAATCTCATGGCTGGCAAAGAGCCTGTCTAGTGTTGTGCGATCGTTAATGTCCCCAACCACCAACTCCACCTTTAGGATATCTTCCACAAGCTCTCGATGCCCATATTCCAAGTTATCCAGCACAAGGACACCATAACCTGCCCGTTGTAAGGTCAACACCACATGAGAGCCAATATATCCTGCCCCGCCAGTCACTACAATTGTTGGTTTGGCTTGCGACACTAAGGTCCTCCTAATTTTTAGTTTTATAGCCTAACCTTACAAAAGACGTTAGACATTAGAGTTTAAAGTGAATTATGGATCTTGAACTGGGTAGATAGCCGTCACTCATCGATTGTCGAAGGAGGAATGCTGAACATCGATTTCTCCCATTAGCTCTTCCAGCCTTTTCTCGACGCTCCTGTCTCTCACCAAGGCTAGGCTAGACACTACTCTCTAAACAGAAAAACAGAGGTCTTTCTAGGAAGTGGGGGGAAGTCAACCCATCCAGTTTTTTAGGACTAACATCACTTTCTAGACAATTATGGCTGCCAATCACGAGTATAATGCCCGTGTAATAGTGATTCAAACTGTAGTTCAGGCAATTGAGGCGTCACTGAAACAACCGTACTACCAGTTGTTAGTTGTTAGCTGTTACTTTGAATGGTCAGACTAACAAATAACAACCGATCGCTAACAATCAACAACTCACAATTTCTTAACAATGTTCCTACTACTTAGCCAGATACTGCTGTGGCTGGTAATCACAGTAATTCTCTATCAGCTGCTACTGAAAGTAATCCCTAGAGCTTATCTTACCTTGCTTGGGGGCTTTATTCTGTTTGCCATCATTGTGCTGGCGTTTTTCTTCCCCAACGAGCGACTTGTGTCAGCGGCATGGAGCGTTCTCTCCTTTCCCCTCAAACCAGTAGGAGCCACTATCTTACTGTTGGCGGTTTATCTAAACCAGGGCCGCAAAAACAAAAACTTGATCGTAGCCTCATTACTGATATTGCTAATATCAAGCACACCATTTTTGTCTAACTTGCTAGCCCGAACCTTGGAACTGGGAGAAGTAAACCTGGCAACTAGAAATGGTGCTGTGGCAGCACCCGCACCGCAAACAGCTGGATCAATCGTTCTGCTGGGACGAGGAACAACAAAAGCCAACCTACCTTACCGGACGCAAATTCAGCTGACTGACACAGGCGATCGCATTCTGTACGCGGCTCAACTGTATCGAGAACAGGTAGGCTTAGGCAACTCACCCGTCGTGGTTGTCAGTGCCGGTCCCAGATCTGAATTAGAGGGCAATCAAGACCAGACCGTTGAAGCCAATGATATTGCGACCCTGCTGACGCAATTGGGGGTTCCACGCGATCGGATTGCACTTGAAACCAGAAGCCAAGACCTACGCAGCAGTGCTGAGGAAGTAGGGAACATCTTGAGTACGCGGGGAATACGTAATCAGCCTGTTATCCTCGTTACCTCTGGCATAAATAGCCGCCGTGCTCGCTTAACCTTTGCTGATGTCGGTCTCAATGTCATTCCCCGACCTACGAACTTTTTTGGCTTTCAGGCTGGGGCACTACCCCGGTTACGCCTTCGTGTTGAATCCTTCCTCCCTTCTGTCGAATCGCTCACGGTCACAACACGGATTGTTGAAGAATTCCTTACCACAATTTACTACTCCTTACGAGGTTGGCTAGCACCGTCTATCGTGTAGTTTGTCAACGTTGAGAAGTGAGGTACATGGCTCCTGACTGGGACGGGCAACTCAATTGGTAGCACATGTCGCTCGATAGTTGGATTGGCGATTTTGGATTTTGGATCATCCTCATAGATGAATCCAGGGACTTGTAATAAGCACATACTAGATGGACTGTTTGTTTAAGTACTTCGCTCCATTTAGCTATTAGTTTTTCTCTCCGAAGAAATTCGAGATTGATGGCTAGTCGCCAAGCAACGTGCTGGTGACCGATTTAGCTCTACATAATCCAAAATCCAAAATCTAAAATCGCTGGGTCAGTGCCTCAGTCTGGTTGTAAGCAATGCGGTACTTGTTGCACCTAAGGAAACTCCCATGGCTATTTTTGCCTCTACTATCTTTTTTTCGAAAGCCATCCCCGCAGCTACAAGGAGAGCTGAAACTGAAAGAATGCCGGCTGCTTTGATAAGTGCTAGGTAAGTATCGTCCAATTTCCTTGCCGAAAATCTTTAACTTAGCAAAAAGCCGATTTTTGAGAAATCTGTAAGCTTTCAGTTGCCAAAACTTCTTTCATCTCTAGAATCCTTGCTACATAAAAGAATTACTAGATCAGTTAAAGGGTATTCTCGCTTAGCGAAAACTGATCTTGACAGCTTAGCCCAACAGTTTTTTGTTCATCAGCCCTCATCTGATCCAATGAACTATAAACATCTACAGAAGAATTCATTTCCTGTAAAGTAAGAGATTGTTCAATTCCATAATTAGCTCAATGTGAACTTGGTGTTACTGTTGCTGGTTCGAGACAATTAGCTAATTGCTCTTGCAAGCGTGATGACTCCAAGTGGCGGCCGATTAAAATGAGTTGATTGCTAGGTGTATGTGACCAAGAGCCAGTTTTAAATTCACAACGTTTGCCGCTTAGCTGGAAAATGTAGCGTAACTGACTTTCGCGAAACCACACAATACCTTTGGCTCGAAATACTTCGTTGGGTAGCTGATCAGTAAAAGCTTGAAATTTTTCTAAGATAAAAGGGCGATCGCTTTGGAAAGAAACAGACATGAAGCCATCCTTATCCAAGTGGTCAGAAGGGTGGTGATGATGCTCGTGGTGAACAAAATCAGCATCTCGTCTTGTATCTTCACCCACGTTTCCAATTGCAGCCGTCCGAGTATCAGATTCCTGAAGATTAACATCCAGGATAAGGGGAAGTGGCACTTTGCAATAGTCTGCCCGCAGGATTCTTGCACCAGCCTTCACCTTGCGAATATAGTCTTCCAGATAGTCAACCTTCTCTTGGGGAGCCAAATCTGTTTTATTGAGTAGGATAATGTCCCCATAAGCAATCTGATTAAATGCGGCTGAGCTTTCAAAATGTTGCGCGGTGAAATCTGTTGCATCCACCACCGTCAAAATTGAGTCCAGTCGTGTTAAATCACGTAACTCTGTACCCACAAACGTCATGATAATAGGGACTGGATCAGCAATGCCTGTGGTTTCTATTACTAAATAGTCAATCTGGTGTTGACGTTCTAGCAAGCGATAAACGGCATTAACCAAACCCTCATTGATAGTGCAACAGATGCAGCCATTAGTTAGCTGCATCATGTCTTCATCTACCGAGACTAATAACTGCGAATCAATGTTAATATTGCCAAACTCATTGACTATAACGGCGACCTTAAAATTCTGGCGATTGTGCAAAATGTGATTGAGCAACGTTGTTTTGCCACTACCCAAAAAGCCAGTAATAATTGTAACTGGCAGTGATTTCTGGAGAGGTTCTGAAGTCATAAACTGTCGAGCCTACAAGTTGCATTATGGCATCGATAAAAATCTGGACACCATTCAATTAGATGCTTTGAAATAGCTTATTATTTTGTATGGTAATGCACGCAATCATCGTTTTTTTGGCAAAAAGGTAAAGAATAAGAGAGTGATGAGTTCAGAGTTATTAATAATTTTTAAATTAGACTCTTTTTTCATTCAACTCAACTACTGGAAGCTGTTCCCAATTGGTACACTACTGCCTTTTTCTTCATGGTCTGAAAAATATTGTAAAAACCGTTCGCACGAGAAGGTGTTAAGCTAACATTCAGACCCGTTTCTTGAATAAAGTCCGGAGAGATTTGCACAATCTCTTCTGGGGTTAGACCGTTAAGCCCTTCAATTAACAGCGCCACTAATCCTTTCACTAACTGAGCATCCGAGTCTCCTTGATACCAAACCTTGCCGTCTTCTAAATTGGCAGTAATGAAGACCTGAGAAGCGCAGCCAGGAACTTTATTGTCTGGCACCTTATCGTCTTCTGGCATCTCTTTGAGCCGTTTGGCGTACCAGAGCAGTTGTTCATAGCGCTGCTTGGGGTTAGTGCGCCGCTTAAAGCGCTCTACAATCCGCGCCAGAGTTTCTGGTAAAGGGGTTGAGGTTGATGACATACTTAAACTCAAGACGTACTAGACATCTCAATCGTAACAAGGCTTAGGTTATCAGCTTACGACTTAATAGGGAGCGTCTGTTACTCGATCGCCTACCGCCATAATGACTAGCCTACCCAACAAAAACTAGAGCTCTTGAAAGTCCCAAGCGATCGCTCCACGTTTTCCAACTACCTCAGCTGACTAGTTCCTTCGGAGCAGGCGGATAGGAACTTGGACTCCAATCCAGCAATTCAATTAAATTTCCTAAACCCTACCCACCTAACCAAGCCAGTTCTTCAAAAAAGTTTTAGGGGAGAGAGTAACTGTAACAAAAATGAGCCTATCCCAACTACCGCGTTCCCTAGCGATGTGCCTCCCCCTTTGGGAGGGTTCCGAGCAAATTCTATAGCTTTAACCAAGTTCTGTGAGGCTTGATAACCCAATGTATTACCTTGGGTAGTAAAAAGTACACCCGCACTCTGGGCATCTACCGTAGCTGCGGATTCGTCTCCTAGTCTGTAAAGAGCGACTCCACGCGCTAGCAAAGCTGGAGCAAAGTCTGGCTTGATGCTTAGTACTTGGTTAAACTTTTCGATCGCAGCTCTGTAGTTGCCTCTTCCCGCCTCTGACACACCCCAAGCATAGAAGTCTTCAGGAGTTCCTGCATACTCAGGAATACCAACGGCTCCCTGTACATAAGCTGTATTCAGGTTAATACCGTATAACCTAGCACCGACCAGATAAGCATCTCTAAGGTCACTACCGCTCAAGTTGGCACCACTGAGATTGGCACCATTGAGATTAGCACCATTGAGAGAAGCACCCGTGAGGTTAGCACCAGTGAGGTCAGCCCCTGTCAAATTGGCACGACTGAGATTAGCACGCGTCAAGTCCGCTCCACTCAAGTTGGCACCTGCCAAATTAGCCAAAACTAAACCAGCGCCGCTGAGTTCACATTGCGAACACTGTTTGGTTGAAAGTAGCCGTTGAGTATGTTCTAGATTTTCAGCGTTGGCGTGAAGCGGAGCAAGCTCGCTTATCACACACAGGCTAGTCGTGGTTAGCAAGGTAGCAGTGGCTAGGATTGTGAGTTTCATGTTCATGGCACTATCCAAGGGGCGAAGGCACTACGCACTATTGTGAAAGCGTCGCGTCTGAGTTGTTTAGCATACATACATTTTGCGATAGCCATGGCAGACAATTAAGACTTTTTTCGCGCTTAAGAAAGCCAAGTTAATAACAAAATATTTTTTAACGGTATCAGACTCAGCCATTGCAATTTAAAAAACCGAGCTAGGATGACATTTGTAAGCCTCCTACACACTTCTTAATCTACTGATGGACTTTCTAACTAACATTCTTCACTTGGTAGGGTCAAGCGCTATTGCTTATTATTCTGCCAGCAGTATACGTGACCCTAAAACGCGCCCCAACGTGCTTGCCGGATTTCAATTGGCAGAATCGGGTTCTGTTCCTTTCCTGAAAACCCTTAGTGAACGAGCTGCCGCAGAAGGTGATACCTGGCTTTCCGAAAAGCTCGCCCGTCATGCGTCAGACGAAGAGCGTCATGGTCAAATTTTTGCCCATGCCTTAAAACAGCTCAACAAGACAGTCATCGACTTTAAAAGCTTGCCTAAAACGCCTAAAGATGGTAAGCCCGATGAGCGTAGACGTAGTCCCTTCTTCGAAGCTTACTTCGAGGGCTACTCCCAAGAGAACTTGTCGCCCCAGAAGATTGACTGGATTGTGTTCATGGCGAGTACCTACATTCTGGAACTAGACGCCAGCAAAGACTTTGCTCGGATGGCTAACGTGTTACCAGAAGAGGAGCCGACGACGCGCAACCTAAAGAAAGGTATGCTCAGTATTGCTAAGGATGAAACAGGGCACGCTGCCTACCTGCGTGAGGCAATGGAACGTCGTCTTTCGGCTGATGCTGTGGAACGATTAATCGATGAGTGGCGGACTCGTAAAGTGAATGCCTTGCTTGCAATGGTCAGCAATTTGATCCAAAAGGGTGGAAAATCTCCCTCACTGGTGCAAGATGGTGCTCCAACAGAGATGTCTGATGAAACTACGGAACTCGTTGCCTCAGAACCCGTTACCGCATAAGCAACAAAAAACATCAGTTCAGCCATTTCATTTTGATTAGTAAGTAAGGACGAAGCATTTGCACTGAGACGATAGCAAAATTATCAGCTTCTTTGTGCCAATGCTTTGCCCTTGCTCTACAGCGACTTGATCCAATTTCTCAAAACCCATAGTGGATAGGGTTTAGTCATCCAATTACCAATTACCAATTACCAATTACCAATTACCAATTACCAATTACCAATTACCAGCCCTAACCCTATACAAATTAAATGAGCAACAGCTTAGTTTCCAAAAAAGCGAGTAGCGAAATTTTGTGATCGCGTCGGTGAAAGTGCCCTTGCCTTAAGAATTGCTGCGGCTAAAAAGGCGTAGGACAAAATCCCAACCACTGCCAAGAGTAAAGGACTGACAAATCCTGTTGAATTCCAAAGGGCATGGAGAATTGCAGCACACAGATAACCAAAGCCCAGAATCTGCCAACGCTGACTGGGCTTGAGGACGCTCAATCCAATGAAATAGCCCAGATAGCCACTATAAGCCATATGTCCTACCACGGAGCCGAGAATCCGGGGAATCAGCAACTGCAATCCCGCCAGCTGACCTGCTCCGTCACCGGCTTGCAGCGTAACATTGTTAATGATGCTGGGGACATACTGCCCTAACGTTTCTATTAGCGTAAAGCCAACAGCCGAGGCGGCACCTAACAAAATGCCATCCAGTGGTTCCCACACTCCAATCTGTTCTCGCCAACGAGAACCCAGCAGTAACCCCAGAAAATATACCCCCAGCACTGGCAATGCCTTGAGCAACTCTTCCATCAATCCTGCGCCAAAAAACATCCGGATCAGCAAAGATAGAAAGCTAATCTGTTCCCCTTGATTTGGAAGGCTTCCAGGCAAAATCTGGCGAAAAATAGTGATAAATAGCGGCAGGAGTGGACTGGCTAAGAGTAATCCACTGGCAATAGCACAACTCAATAACACCCACCAGGGTTTAGACTTGCCGCAAAGTTGGTAAACAAAGACATAAGCCGCACCTGCCAGATAGGCAGCAAGCAGCAGATTAAACACAACGGGTTCACCAACGGCAGCAAACATCAACACCACAAAGACTACCGTCAGCATTCCTGGTACCAAGAACGCTTTCTGAGTTAAGTCCCGTCCCGTTGAAGCGATAGGGAACAGTTGGGAAAAGGTGACAGAATCTGGCTGAGAGTGTCCTACACTACCAGTAGGTGTAACAGGAATATTAGCGGCGACGGTAAAGTTGCGTGGTGCTGATGGTATAGGGCTGGCGTAGAACTGGCACTCAAAGATGAATTGGGGTCCGTCTTGACCTAATTCAATGCGATCGCCTATATGTAAGGGCTGACAGCCTCGCAAAAGCTGTCCATTAACATAGGTACCATTGGCACTATTGAGGTCACAAATTTCCCAACGAGGTAGGTCATTTCCCAACCCCGAAAGAGGGCGAATTAGAGCATGACGGCGCGATACGTTGACATATTGAATTGGCTCTAAAGCAATTTGGCAGCTTGGTTCCCGCCCAATCACCGCCTCCTGATTTTCAGGCAAGCTGTAGGGGGGCAGTAGCTGGACAGCTGTACCCCCAGTAGACAGCTGTCGCAGAAATCCACTGTACACTTGACCAGTCATTAGTCATTCGTTGTTAGTTCATCGTTCATTGTTCATAGCAATTTTCCGATTCCCCAATCAACCATGAGCTATGAACAATTAATAACAAACAACAAATAACAAACAACTTTACTGATTTGCTCTAGCATCACGAACTGCCGCATAGAAAAACAAACCCGTCAATGGGATACCAGCGGCTAAGATAATCCCAGTAGTCAATGAGCCTAACTGAGGGTTTCCAGAAGAAAGTTCAAAAATTGAACCAACAGATGCGATCGCAGCAATGCAGGAACCGATTAAAAATAGACCACTTTTCGGCGTCATCATGGTTCTTAGCAGATCCCCTAATCGATTGGTTTAACGGCTTGAGCAGAGAAGCCGTGTTTTTTGAGTTCCTCTGTCAAAGCTATGTTATTTTCCACACGATCCACAAACATTACCCCATTGAGGTGGTCAATTTCGTGCTGGATGGCGCGGGATAATATCCCTGTAGCCTTGATGGTTTGGGGACGTCCGTTCTCATCTTTGTAAGCCACTTCAATCTCTTCTGGACGTGCGACGTCCATATAGACACCCGGAACGCTCAGACAACCTTCTTGATAGTTACAGGGGGTACGACCAAAACGCTTGATCACTGGATTAATTAAAACCAGTGGTGGGTTTTGTGGATTATCCGGTTCACAGTCAATTACTATAACTTGCTTGTTCACCCCTACCTGAGGCGCGGCCAGACCAATACCATCAGCACTGTACATAGTTTGCAGCATTTCCTGAGCCAACTGCCGGATGCTCTGGTCTACTTTGGCAACACGCTTAGCTGGCTGACGCAGGACGCGATCGCCTAGATAATGAATCTTTAATGGTGGATTTTCTAACTTTTTCTTTTCGACGACAACAGTAGAAGTCATGGGGAGTGAGTACAGATAAATTTGTAACAGTGCAGTTTACATCAATACTAACAGTTCTATCTGTTCAAGCATTTGGGGTTTACCCACCTAGCCAGGTGAAAATACTGCCTTGGTAATTAGGACAGGCAGATGAGGAAGATGAGGAGATAACTTCTGCGTCTTCTCTACGTTTCCCAACTTCCCTACCTTCCCCTCTTTTGTTGGGATCAGCCTGAGTTTTACAATTATTGATGAAGTTTGATGAGAATTCTGAGTTTATAAATGACGCATTCTACTGATATTGCCACCCTAGCCCGTTGGATGGCAGCTGACTTTAGCAACCAGCTACAGGCTTTTGAAAATCCCCCGATGTACGCCCACATCCGTGTCTGTATGCGTCCTCTGCCTCTGTCACTGCTTGATGGAGTCAGTTTCTTTGTCGAACAAGCCTATGACTATATGCTGAATGACCCTTATCGAGTGCGAGTTTTGAAGTTAGTTGAGGTAGGCGAGCATATCGAAATTGAAAACTACATCGTCAAAGACGAAACACAATTCTACGGAGCCTCCCGTGACCTCAAACGCCTGGAACTCTTAAAAATCGACCAGTTGGAGAAACTTCCTGGCTGCAACATGATTGTTGAATGGGCAGGGCAAAGCTTCAACGGTCGAGTTGAACCCGGTAAGTGTTGCAAGGTCATTCGTAAAGGGAAAGAAACCTATCTTGACAGTAGCTTTGAGATTGACCAAGACAAATTCATCAGTCGTGACCGGGGTCGCGACCCAGAAACGGATGAGCATGTCTGGGGGTCTGTGGCAGGAGCGTTTCACTTTGTCCGTTGGGCTAGTTTTGCTGATGAGGTAAAACTTTAATAAAATGATTTGACTCTAGAACAACTGGCAATTGCATAGTGTGCTTTTGCCAAATACAACTATCAAATCATCCAACACTTCACATCAGAATAAGTGCCTGATCGTGCTAAGCAAGTTAAAAGTTAAAAGTCAAAAAGGGGAAATTTAATAGTCGCAAGACTCATGGCTGCTGCATGTATGCTTTCTTAAATGCGAAACAGCTTAGCAATGCCGGGTAAGGCCAAAAAACTTGAGCGTATTGCAGCAATCATAGAGCCTACTAACTTATCATCCCAACGGGTGATGATGAAAGTAGGAATGAAATCTATGAAAGATGCTTATTAATACGGGTTGAGTGTGGCTCCCTAGGCTAGCTCACGAGTGTAATTTGCATAACATTACTGCGGTTATATAAATTACATTACATGGTTTAAAGGCTCCCAAACCTGGTAAATTTACCGAGTAGCGGCAAATAAGATTTATCAATACAAGTTATGAAAGTCCTAGTTATTGGTGGCGATGGTTATTGCGGTTGGGCAACCGCGCTCTATCTTTCCAACAAAGGGTACGAGGTCGGCATCATAGATAGCTTAGTGCGCCGTCACTGGGATTTGGAACTAGGTGTTCAGACCCTCACCCCAATTGCCCCAATTCAGCAACGACTTCAACGTTGGCGTGACCTTACAGGCAAATCTATTGACTTGTTTGTTGGCGACATCACCAACTATGAGTTTCTCAGCAAGGCGATGCGCCAATTTGAGCCAGAGGCAGTTGTCCACTTTGGCGAACAGCGTTCCGCTCCCTTCTCAATGATTGATCGAGAACACGCTGTTATGACCCAAGTCAATAATGTCGTGGGGACGCTGAATATCCTGTATGCGATGCGACATGAGTTTCCAGATTGCCATTTGGTGAAACTGGGAACGATGGGTGAGTATGGCACACCCAATATTGATATCGAAGAAGGGTATATCACCATTGAACACAATGGGCGCAAGGATACCCTGCCCTATCCCAAGCAACCTGGCTCTTTTTACCATCTCAGTAAAGTCCACGACAGCCACAACATCCACTTTGCCTGCAAGATTTGGGGTTTACGGGCTACTGACTTGAATCAGGGGGTGGTGTATGGTGTTCTGACCGAAGAAACGGGTATGGACGAGTTACTGATCAACCGCTTAGACTATGACGGCGTTTTTGGTACAGCCCTTAACCGCTTCTGTATCCAGGCAGCCACTGGTTATCCGTTAACCGTTTATGGTAAGGGTGGTCAAACTCGTGGCTTTTTGGATATTCGGGATACGGTAAGGTGTGTAGAAATTGCGATCGCTAACCCAGCCGAACCCGGTCAATTTCGTGTTTTCAACCAGTTCACTGAACTCTTCAGTGTCGGCGATTTAGCCGTGATGGTGCAGAACGCCAGTACAAAAATGGGATTTGATGTAATCATCAACCACATTGAGAACCCCAGAATCGAGAAGGAAGAACACTACTTCTATGCCAAGAACACCAGTCTTTTAAGTCTTGGCTTACAGCCTCACTATCTCTCAGATTCTCTACTCGATTCTTTGCTCAACTTTGCCAATAAGTATCAGCACCGCGTCGATAAGAATCAAATCCTACCCAAAGTTAATTGGCGGAGATAGTCATTAGTCATTCGCCATTAGTTGTTTGTTGTTGGTTGTTGGTTGTGTGGTTCGACCATAACCAGCAACAAATTATTAATGACTAAATAACCGATGACCAATGACCAATGACCAATGCACCAATGACCAATCATGCGAATAGCTTTATTTACTGAAACTTTTTTGCCTAAAGTTGATGGCATTGTCACACGGTTGCGCCACACGGTCGAACACTTGCAGCGTAACGGTGACCAAGTGCTAGTTGTCTCGCCAGATGGCGGACTCAAAGAATATAAGGGAGCAAAAATTTACGGAGTCTCTGGCTTTCCCCTGCCGCTCTATCCAGAGCTGAAACTAGCTTTGCCACGACCATCTATTGGTGTGGCTTTGGAGAAATTTAAGCCAGATTTGATTCATGTAGTCAACCCTGCTGTATTGGGGTTGGCTGGTCTCTATTATGCAAAGATGATGCAAATTCCCTTGGTTGCGTCTTACCACACGCATCTACCCCAGTACCTCCATCACTATGGACTGGGTATGCTGGAGGGTGTCATGTGGGAGTTGATTAAAGCTAGTCACAATCAAGCTCAGCTGAATTTGTGTACCTCGACAGCGATGGTACAGCAATTGCACGAACATGGGATCGAACGGTTGGACTTGTGGCAGCGAGGTGTAGATACAGAGACGTTTTATCCAGAGTTGGCATCGGAGGAAATGCGATCGCACCTCTCCCAAGGACATCCAGAAAGTCCTCTTCTCCTCTACGTCGGGCGACTTGGCGCTGAAAAAGAAATTGAACGCATTAAACCAGTCCTAGAAGCAATTCCCGATGCTCGTCTTGCTTTAGTTGGCGATGGCCCTAATCGCAGTGCTTTGGAAAAACACTTTGCTGGGACGCCGACTCATTTTGTTGGCTACCTAACTGGTAAAGAACTGGGTTCTGCTTTTGCTTCTGCTGATGCCTTTGTCTTTCCCTCCCGAACAGAAACGTTGGGATTGGTATTGCTAGAAGCTATGGCAGCCGGTTGCCCAGTTGTGGCGGCACGTTCTGGAGGAATTCCCGACATCGTAACGGATGGCGTGAATGGGTATCTATTTGACCCAGCAGATGAGAACGGAGCTATAGCGGCTACTGTGCGCCTCTTAGAACAGCAACAAGAACGGGAAACCCTACGTCAAAACGCAAGAGCAGAAGCAGAACGTTGGAGTTGGGCATCTGCCACACGCCAGTTGCAAAACTACTACAGAGCCGTGGTTATCTCCGACTCAATGTCCTCAGCGGCGTGATATCTTCGCCTGTTGTACATTCAGGAGGTCTCTTGCAAAAATCTTGGAACCCCGCCCCCAGCCCCTCCCCGCAACGGGGAGGGGAGTAAGATTATTCCGCCTCGTTAACGGAGGGGTTAGGTGTTAGGTGATAGGTGTTAGGTGGTAGGGAGCCAGAAAGCTCTACAAGGAACCCAAAACCCTAATTTTTCACGCGTCTGGGTCAGGTTCCCCTAAAACCTACTACCTACGACCTACCACCAAGACACAGGGCTCTTTGAATTAATACGCACTTACTCTCATTCATCGTGATGACTCTCAGCATCATGGATGATTAGGAGAGGCGATCGCTACCGAGTCATTCTGACGGCTTCCCTAAAACTGGCTCACAAAACCGTGTAATAAACAGAAGAGCGATCGCATTCTCAACTACATTCTGGTAATCTTTCCTCAGCAGATCTTAGGGTGCATCATGCCGAACGAAGAGGACGAGGAGGAACTTTCTACACTCAGGAATTTCCTCATTCCTGACGCTCAAAACACGCTACAAAGCGCTGCTTACAGACATTTGCGAAAAGATTTTGAGGGAGCCGAACAAAACCTGAACCTGGCTAAGAGCAAAATCGATCTATGCCTTCAGCAGCTCCAAAAAGACAAACAGGATGCCAGCGATGAAGAAGGAGAGAAATGATGACAATCAGCGAGAGTTTCACTTTTTGGGCACACGGTGACATCTGCGAGATTGTTACTCACTCACAGTTACCAAAAGACAGATTAAAGCTCCTGCTGGATTTCGTCTTCAAAGCTTACGCTCCGATCGCGGTTATCTCGCAGGCAATGAACAACACTGACTACGCTTACACATTTACCCAGTCAGGCAGCACTGTAGACTTAGACAAACTACTGCGAATCTTGAGCAAGCGCGAGATGGGTTGGAACCTGAGCGATAACATTCTATTTTCCCCCAGACCAAGCCAGCTAAATCCCAACGATTTAATGCGTGCGGTTTCAGCAGCTAGACTCTCAGATCAGAAGGCTCATCTCTAATAGTGCAATCGATTGACAAGGGCTTGCAGTGTCAAGATGTCAGCTCTGAATCAGAAGTTGATGTTGTTGGTTTAGACGGCTGCTTTTTGCGTCGAATGTAGCCTAACCAAATTGCACCTCCTAACAACAGAAAATAGGGACTGTATGCCACCAGCCATATTGCTAATTTGAGTAAGCCGTTTGTCAGTTCACCAACCGATTGAGTGGCATTGCTCCAAGTGTTTTGTACTTGTGAATCCAGAGGTGGCTGAGAGGTTGTACTAGAAACAGCAGCTTGCAATTGCAAATTGATGGTAGAGTAGGCAACTCGATTCGTTAAGTTTTTTAGTTGTGCGTCAATCTGCTCAATGGATTCTCTTACTTTACTGAGTTCTTGGGTTACTTTGAGAACATCTCCCACAGAACCCGATCGCTTCATAATCTGGAGCAATGAGCTTTCCGTTTGCCGCAAATTTCGCAGCCGTGCCTGGATATCTACAAGTTGAGTGGTAACGTCTTCAGCACTCAGCTTGCGACGCTGTACAGTTCCTAGTTTAGCTAAGGCATCGAGGGTAGTTTCCAGCTGCGCTTGCGGCACCCGAATACGCATGGATGCTGTTGGACGACGGTTACCGCTCTGAGGTTTGTCATCCTGTAACCCGAGTACATCTCCCCGTTGTTGGCTCACGATTTGTGAGACTTCTCTAAGACTTTTATCAATAGAGTTGACGACGAGAGCAATTTCAGCTGTTTTGACAAGTTGAGGGCGAGATTGCGGTACTTGGCTGGCTGCTGGTGCCTTCGTCATGCTGGCGTCATTGGCTGCTGGCGCTTGAGCTGGACTTGACATTAATACTTGAGCTTGTTTCTCTTGAACTTGAGCAGAGTTCTGAGCGCTACAGCTACCCAAAAGAAAGCTTCCCAAAAGAGTTGTTAGGAATAAAGTGGGTTTGACAAAACAATGAGTTGAGCGGTTCATCGGACGCCCTCAGTACGATAATCGCTAGTATGACTCACTCGTAGCTCTAACTTTAGATAGTTGCAGTTTGCGTAACAGAGAGTACCCTTTAGCTGACTGAGGCGATCGCATAAACTCGTCAACAATTGGCTTGTATTAATCCCAAAGTTTCCCTGTTGCGATCACTCTCTAGATGTAGGGTGGGCACTGCCTACCAAAACGAGAACAAGCTGATTCTATCGTTGTGTGCAGTGCCCACCCTACGGTAATTGAGAATGCTACCAGATATCAGTTCAACCCAACCCGCCTCGGTTTATTTTTCTAAAAACGTCTGTACCTTACCATCGGGACCAAGAACCACTCGGATTATAGGATTACCTGTCCCCTGTATTGGAGAAACAAAGGGTTCACCCGGCAAAGGTATACCTGTACGATCTATGTAGTCTCCTGCTGCCTTTCCTAAGGGAAGAATTCGTTGAATGGAACCATCTGCATTTAACGACAGACTGTACTCTACGGTTTGCGTCAAATTACTAGGTGGTTTCCAGCGTTGCTCGAAATAGGTTCTTGCCTCTGCCACCTGAGGGATAGTGTCAGACAGTTTACTATTAGCTGCATTCCCAGAAGAGGCCGACTCCGATTGGTTTGACTCCCTTGAGGCAGAAGCAGTACGGGTATCAGACGAAGGAGCTTGCTGGGCGACATCAGCAGGCGGGGCAGTTGCTGGGATAGGTGGCAAATTCGGTAAGGACGGTAAAGTTGGTACTGCGCTGGGTGTACCAGGTTGACTTTGCTGTGCTGAGGGATTTCCAGATGAGGAACCAGAAGCTGTCGTCTTAGAAGAACTGGGGCTTTTACTATTAGCTGAAGAACCAGGAGCAGATGCTACTCCACCTGGAACAAGAGCTGGAATAGAACGTTGCGGTGCATCGGCGATCAGTGGTGGGGCGGGGTTGGACGGGTTGATCGTTATAGTCGGGCGTTCCCTTGTTGGCGGAGTGAACGACCCAGGAGGTGGTACAGTCACTGGAGGCGGTGGCGTCAACGTGGGTGAGGAGGCAATACCCGGTGGCAATATCGGCGTCGGTAATGGAGAAATTAGGATTGGTGAAGCTGGCGCTACTGGCACCTGGGAAAGCAGGGGCGTCTGTCCTGGAATAGGCGATCGACCGGCTGTTGAAGCCGTTTGCTGCATAGTATTAGGTCGGTCAAGTAATTTAACTACCGCAGTTGTGACACCTACGGTCACCAGCACAGCTGCTGCTGTGGGTGTCCAAGCGGGTAAGGTTTTCGTCCAACCCAGAGGGGACTTGAGGTTGGGTAAAGCCACCACTTCCGTAGCATATTCATCCAACGCTGTTGCCAAGTCAAATAGTTGTAGCACACTCAAGTTGACGACACGACCAGCTTCCTCACTAGCTAGTCCACCCAAAACAAGGTCGTGAGACAGTAAGCCTCTTGGTTGCAGGTAAATTTGTGTAGCAACATTCTGAGGTTTAAGAGTTGACAGTCTGGGGTTTGACTCTAAGCTCAGCTCTGGGGATGAATCATTTGATTTGTCTAGTTCTTCCTCAAAGGTTTGAGCTGGTAACGGATCTGAGGGATTGACATCGGAACCTAGATATGATACGCGACGCGCTTCTTTGTTTGTATTAACTGTAGAATCAGGAGCGCTAGCCGCGGGGGGCTGAAGCATCATCGGCAGTTGCACTGAGGACTGGCTGACGAAGTCCTGCACATAACTATTAACTGCCTCATACAAAACGTCTAGATCAGTGCGATCGCCGCGAATTGTTATCCGTTGGTCTTCTGGCTTGCGCGGGTCATCAAAACGCAGCTCAAAGCGCAAATCTTTCAGCGCAGATTTCCCTACCCAACGAGACAGGGGAGAGTTTTTTGCCACTATTTCTAGTGTGCAGGTAGGGGGAGTATAGCGTCGCAAGACTGAATTAGATAAAGGCATGAGATTAACAAAGTTTTGTTAGCGCAGCGGGACGTAGTCCGTTTTGAGTTTTGAGTTAGGGTTGGATGGTCTTAACTCCTTACTCCTGGCTCCTCACTTTTAGGGCGTTGAGCGCTTTAGTTGCCTGCCCGATCCAGCAGTGCTAGCCACAGACGCCGATGACCGTTGGGGCCGCTATAAAACAGCAAATCGATCAGTATTTTAAGAGCCAGCTGGGTCAGCAGATCAGGCGATACGTTCTCTCCTTGCTCCATGCGCTCCTGGTAAGTGTTGCTGAACTTATCAAGATAATCTCCCAATAAAGCGGCACGGTGCGGTTCACTGTTTTGCTCTGCCATTTGTTCGAGTAGCGCGACAGCACGGCGGATTAGCTCCTGATGCTCTCTAGCCAGGTGACAGATAATCAAAACAAGCGATCGCGCCTCTTCCACATCTAACTTTTTCCGCCCTCCTGAACTTTTGCGCAGGGGATTGGATTGACGCAAACGCCATAGACCCACCCGATCTGACACCATAGACTCTAAGTTCAAGTCAGCTGCTGCCTGAAGCATTTCCTCAGAGCCAATGCCGGCTAAGGCTTCTAAACTCAGCAAAACCAAATCCAACTGGGCTTTAATGTTATCAAGCTGTATTGGATCTGGCGCTTGGCTCAGAGGTAAATCCTCCCAAGGGGGAGACGATGTCGGCGTCTTCGCGGTAGAGCGCATATCTTTAAGAGTAGGTGACCAAATCAGGGTTGCCTTTTGCAGTTACCAATCTTGAAACACGACTATCAGAGTTTACGGTAAGTTTCTATCCACTGCGTAATTGTTCAGAAAGTTTTGCATTCTCACTTCAAAACTCTTAACACAAATAAAGCTTCTACACTGAAGGCGAGAGATTGGGACTTTATGATAGAATTTCTCCCCCTGCTTCCCTGCTCCTCTTCTTCCCCTGCTCTTATTTAAGGTAGGCAACCGTGACTCCCGCCCCACCCTCTGCTTGTTCCGCCAACTGAAAACGATCAACCAGAGGGTGTCGTTCCAAAAATTCATGAACACCCTGCCGCAGCCGACCTGTTCCCTTGCCGTGAATAATCCAGAGTGCTCCAGATGGCGCTGCTTGTGAAATCGCTTGCTCTAGTTCAAACTCCGCATCTGCTACGCGGCTTCCACGAATATCAACTGTATTTTTAGAGGTTCGGACAGGAGGAACAGGTGACGATACAACGGCTGGGGTAGGTACCGATGCTGGTTTTGATTTTACTGGTATCTCAGCTTTTTGACCATCGAGCGATTCCACATCGGCTAGTGACACAGTCATCTTCATCAACCCGAAGCGCACAGTTAGCTCACCATCATCATCAGGCGCACTCAGCACCTCAGCCGTCTGATTCAACCGGGGAATGCGGACGCGATCGCCTACTTTCGGTCGAAATCCTGGCTTGGGTTTAGGTGGGGATATGGCTGGAAGATGACGTTGGGCGATTTCATTAAGAGCCTCTGTCGCCTTTTGGGCATTTTGAGCGCTTGTCGGCCCTTGCTGCAACCGACGAATCACTTGAGCAATTTCTTCCTTAGCTTGGATGATCGCTTGTTGTACTGCCCGTTCCTGAGAAAGCTTTAACTCCCGTTCCCGTTCCTGCAAAAGCGTTGCCTTAGTAGACACCTCCTGATGCAGACGTTCTGCTTGTTGCAGCAGCTGGGTTGCTTCTGTCGCCTTAGTTTCCTGACGACGGCGTTGGGCTTCCAAACCAGCAATCACTTGGTTAATATCTTCTGATACGCCGCCTATACGAGTTTTAGCTTGGTCAACCACCTCCGGCTTTAACCCTAAGCGTCGCGCGATCGTCAATGCATTTGAACGACCCGGAATTCCCCACAACAACCGATAAGTTGGTGAGAGACTAACATCATCAAACTCAACCGAGGCATTCTCAAACCGCTCATCTTGATATTTCAGCGCCTTGAGTTCGCCATAGTGAGTTGTAGCAACTGTTAACTGAGCGTGGTCAGCTAGATATTGTAAAAGAGCGATCGCCAAAGCACTCCCTTCAGCTGGGTCAGTTCCCGCTCCTACTTCATCGAGTAATACAAGAGAGGCAGTGGTGAGTGGTGAGTGGTGAGTAGGGGGGGATTCTTCGCTGTTGTCCTGTTCAATTGGGTCTGAGGGAGTAGATGACGAGGAGAGTTCTTCTACAAAATTCTCCGTGTCTTCTTCCCGACTTCCCAAGGCTTCGAGAATTCGGCTAATTCGGCGGATATGACCAGAGAAGGTGGATAAACTCTGCTCTAGCGACTGCTCATCACCAATATCTGCCAGTACTTGCTCAAACCACGGTAATTCCACTGGCTCTCTCCCTGGAACAAACAGCCCTACTTTCGCCATTAGGGCTGCCAAGCCTAGGGTTTTCAATGTGACAGTTTTGCCGCCTGTGTTCGGTCCAGTAATTGCCACCACACGAATGTTCGGCTGAATCTGTACATTAATGGGAATAACTGATTTTCCCTGTTCATGCTTGTGTTGCCATACCAATAAGGGATGTCGCAGTTCACGCAAGGTAATGATTTCTTCGGCGTTGTGGTCAATAAATCTTGGCGGATTGGCTTCTAACCACAGGCTATACCGTGCCTTTGCCGTTGCTAAATCTAACGTTGTTGCTACGGCTAATAACTGCTCCAAGTCTGGCTTAACAGCTGCCACCTGCTCCGTTAGAGCGCGAAGTACGGCTTCTACTTCGACTTGCTCTTGACGTTGATGTACCCTAAGCTGATTTCCTAGCCCAATGATCGCGTTAGGTTCTATATAGAGAGTTGCACCCGTGCTAGAGGTATCGTGAACAATACCAGGAATCGCGTCTTTCTGTGGAGCCTTGACTGGGATAACAAAGCGATCGCCTCTTTGGGTAATTAGTTGCTGCTGAACTGCGCCGCCTTGACGCTGCAAAATCCCTTGGAGAACCTGATGAATCCGGTTTCGTAAGGTTTTTACTTGGGAACGAATGCCAGCCAGCTTCGGACTTGCACGGTCAGCTACATCGCCTCGATCATCTATACAACGGTGAATTTCTTGCTCTAATTCTGGATAAGTCCGCAAATCGGCAACCAATTGGGCGAGCACTGGCACATCTTCCTGCTCGTCAATTACGCGACGCAACCGCCGCACACCTGCCAACGTCGTTGCGATCGCCAACAAGTCTTCTCCAGACAAAAGCCCTTGCAATTGTGCCCGTTCTAAAGACTCTCCAATATCTTGAATGCCTTCAAAAGAAAGCCCAGTGGTTAATCGGCTTTCCAGTTGATAGACTTCCTTAGTCTGATCCAATAAGTGTAGGCTCTGTGCCTGCGTTGTCGGGAGTTGGAGATGACGAGCTGCGATCGCTCCCAGCTTGGTAGCAGCAAATGTAGCCAGGTGCTGGCACAAGCGTTGCCATTCTAGTAGTTCTAAAGTTTCAGATTGAATCAAAACTCAAATATTATAAAAGCTTGCCCTAAGTTAATTATCAAGCAATTCCCCAGCACAGAACGAGTGGGATTAACCGTAAACTGCTTTCTAGCCAGCCCTAATCAGATAAGGCAGTGCACCCCGAATACTTATAGAATTTGTTTATAGTCGTCCCTTAGTTGAAGCTGAAAGTCTTTAGACAGTCAATTCGCTTGGGTTCGGCAGAAAGCTGTTGACCACCCACCCTTTCTCTTCCCAGGCTTCAAGAGGTGCAGCAGAGTAGTGAGCCACAGTTGCCTCTATTTCCTTCATATCCTCAACTGCAACTGTTTCAAAGATATCGTCTAACGCTTCCCTGTCTTTATCGGTCAGGGGCATCCTTGGGTTGGCTTGATTGCTAGTCACTTTTTTTTACAAGTTTTCAGGGTCGGTGATTAATTATTACAAATTATTTATAATTATTGACAACTCCGCATCCATCAGTTTACTTAAATTCGTCCTCCAGTGATTCTGAACCCTAGACAGAGGCAAGCACATAACCAATGTATCTTTGGTAAGACTTACGCCTAGCCCTGCTTGTTAGCCTTTTTAGGGGAGTTGGGGGTATTTCCAACGGTTCAACTGCCTCTTGTAGTCAAATACAAGGGTTCTCGTAAGCTACGAATGAAAGGATGAAAATTCTTCTTCCCCTGTTCCCCGTTCCCCATTCCTATTTTCAGATTAGATGTGAGTCAGTCCAATTCCCTCTGAATTTGATACGCTAGCTGAAACATAGATCAGAACGGGTAGAATCGTGGATATTCAGATTGGGCGCGGCAAGACAGCTCGCAGGGCATACGGCATCGATGAAATTGCACTGTGCCCAGGAACTAGAACATTAGACCCCAGTTTGGCGGATACTCGCTGGCAAATTGGCGGCATTGAGCGAGAAATTCCCATTATTGCTAGTGCAATGGATGGGGTAGTAGATGTTCGGATGGCAGTTCTCTTGTCTGAGCTGGGTGCCTTGGGTGTGCTTAACTTAGAGGGGATTCAAACCCGTTATGCTGACCCCTTACCCGTGCTAAACCGCATTGCTTCAGTGGGTAAGTCCGAGTTTGTCACTCTCATGCAGGAACTGTATGCTGAACCCATTAAGCCGGAACTGATTACACAGCGGATTGGGGAAATCAAAGAACAAGGCGGAATTGCTAGTGTGAGCGCGACGCCCGCTGGTGCGGTGAAGTACGGTGAAGTTGTAGGTAAAGCCGGTGCTGATCTATTTTTTGTACAGGCAACAGTGGTTTCAACGGCTCACCTCTCACCCGAGTCGATAACCCCCTTAGATTTGGCTCACTTCTGCCAAGAAATGCCGATGCCAGTGATTTTAGGGAACTGCGTGACTTACGATGTTGCCCTTAACTTAATGAAAGCTGGAGCATCTGGTGTTCTGGTAGGCATTGGACCTGGTGCCGCTTGTACCTCTCGTGGTGTATTGGGTGTGGGTGTACCTCAGGCAACGGCGATCGCTGACTGTGCTGCTGCCCGTGACGATTACTATCAGGAAACTGGCAACTATGTCCCAGTCATTGCTGATGGCGGTTTAATTACTGGTGGTGACATCTGCAAATGTATTGCCTGTGGTGCTGATGGTGTTATGATTGGCTCACCCTTTGCCAGAGCCAAAGAAGCACCCGGACAAGGTTTTCATTGGGGTATGGCAACACCTAGCCCGGTTCTACCACGCGGCACCCGCATTCAAGTCGGCAGCACTGGCACCCTAGAGCAGATTCTCAGAGGACCAGCACAACTTGATGATGGCACTCACAACCTCTTGGGGGCATTGAAAACCAGCATGGGGACACTGGGAGCCAAGAACATCAAAGAAATGCAGCAAGTCGAAGTGGTAATTGCCCCTTCTCTGCTAACGGAAGGGAAGGTGTACCAGAAAGCTCAGCAGTTGGGTATGGGGAAATAGTTGCTGTGAGTAGCAATGGTTGAAAAGCCGTGAAGTAAAGTTACGGCTGTTGAGGCGATCATAAAAAATTTCCGGTCAACCTTACCGAACACTAGAAAAACTATAGCTGTCGCTTACAATAGAGAAAGCGGAGACGCATGTTTCCGTTCACTCCTCACACCACACTCCGCCCGGACTGCGTTCGGGCGGTTCCTTCTATTTGTTTTGAACTTTGAAGTGGTGGGGGAAAATCAGCCATTGAATCAAGCGAAATTTATTTCTAAATGTATAGATTTTAAGGTAGAGAACCTTAGTTTTCACTGTGGTAGAATTTCCTAGAGAGATAGAAACAGTACACGCAAGGATTTCCAGGCATGTCAACAGCCGTACAAGTTACAGATGCCAGTTTTAAGCAAGACGTACTTGAAAGTGAAGTTCCCGTTTTAGTTGATTTTTGGGCACCCTGGTGTGGACCCTGTCGTATGGTTGCGCCTGTGGTAGATGAGATTGCACAACAGTACGAAGGCCAAGTAAAGGTAGTTAAACTAAACACGGATGAGAATCCAAATGTAGCAA
>DATNPH010000071.1:0-4231 GCA_036703315.1 Coleofasciculaceae cyanobacterium | reverse complement strand
CAATCAACAGTTCCACCAAAGACCCGAAACACAAACACTTCAGGAATTAGAACAAGTTATCCCACAGCTTCAAGAGCAGTTGAATGCACTTACCCTGCCTCGGGATAATGTATCGACTCCACAAGAAGTTGACCTAACTGGCGTAGAGCAAGCCATTGAACACATTGCTGGTCAGCTAGATAATCTCAACCAACAGTTCCACCAAAGACCCGAAACACAAACACTTCAGCAGTTAGAACAAGCTATCCCGCAGCTTCAAGAGCAACTTAACGTTGTTACCCTGCGTCTGGATAATGTATCGACTCCACAAGAAGTTGACCTAAGTGGCATAGAGCTAGCCATTGAACACATTGCTGGTAAGCTGGATAACCTCAATCAAGAGTTCCATCAAAGACCCGAAACACAAACACTCCAGCAGTTAGAACAAGTTATCCCACAGCTTCAAGAGCAGTTGAATGCACTTAGCCTGCCTCGGGATAATGTATCGACTCCACAAGAAGTTGACCTAAGCGGTATAGAGCTAGCCATTGAACACATTGCTGGTAAGCTGGATAACCTCAACCAAGAGTTCCATCAAAGACCAGAGATCACAGCGCTTGAGCAGATCGAAAGTGTAATCCCACAACTGAGAGAGCAGCTCAATGCTGTTACCTTGCGTCTGGACAATCTGTCTACTCCACAAACCGTTGACTTGAGTAGTGCACAACAGTTGCTCACAGACATCTTTGTTCAGCCAGACGCATTGACAGTCGCTCCTGATAGTTTGCTTACTCCAACCGAGGTTGAGCCAAGTCAGGAAGAGCAAGCGATCGCACAGATCACTATTGAGCCGGACGCTTTGACAGTCGCTCCTGATCATCAGATTGCGACCTTAGAGCCTGACCTGCCTGACCTGACTGACGAAGATCCAGCTACCGCTGAGATTAAGGGTCATCTGAACACCCTGAACAAAAAGTTTAACGCCCAACCGACGACACAAGCGATCAAGCATTTAGAAAGAGCGCTTTCATACCTCAAAGAGCAGCTGAATGCCATTGCTGTGGATCTTGCTAATTTACATGCTTCCAATGGAGTTAACCTAACTCAGATAGAGCAAGCTATCCCGGACATCTACAGTCAGCTGGATGCTCTAAATCAACAGTTCAAGGCTCGACCGGAGACACAAGCCATTGAGCAATTGGACACAACGATCGCACAGGTCAGAGTGCAACTAAAAGCCCTTGCTTTGCAAATTCATAATTCACCTAATCCTTCTAAGGATGAACTCAAAGAGAGAGAGAAAGCTATTACAGATGTCAATTTTCAGATTGACGCTGTAGCCTTCTGTCTTGAGAATATACCTGCTCCCATAGAGTTTGACCTAAGTGGAGTAGAGCAAGCGATTACACAGGTTAATAGTCAACTCAAAGGCTTTCACCCACAATCCAATTCCCAACCGGAGACACAAGTCATTCAGCAGTTAGAACAAGCTATAGAACAGCTCAAAAAGCAGTTAAACGATGTAGCCTTGTTTTTAGAAAATCTACCCAGTTCTCTAGATTTTGATGATTTTGACTTCAGTGGAGGAGGAGAAGACAGTTCAATTTCAGATTACCAATGGTAAGCTGGAATCCTTGTTTGGGAACACCCCAGGTCAGGAGACGCATGGGGGCTTGCCTAAGGTAACTACCAGCTAATTTTTAATTGGTAAGTGGGGATAAGGCGATCGCACGCAGTGCATGTAAACGAGCAGTGCGATCGCCTTTTATCTTTGCCTATCAGCGCTAGTCTATATGACCAAAAAGTATGAAGGTTGACTCAATAGCCAGACGTAGACTAGCGAAACTCATATAATAAGTATAAATACATATTCAGCCAACAGAGGTTGGATTTAGCCATGAAAAATGTACAGTACTCTTTCGTACTTCGGCGACTGGCTACTATTTTGGCTGTAGTCATTCTCTCTCTAAGCCTGACAGCAGCTATCACAGGAATTCTTCTGTCTTTCTATTACGAACCTACAGCAGGTGGAGCCTATAATTCACTTGCACTAATCAAATCCGAGATTCCTAATGGCTGGTTGATTCAGCGTATCCATGAGATTGCTGGTAATGGACTAATTGTTGTTTCTTTGATAGAAATCGTTGTGATGTTTCTGGGTGAGAAATTTCGCCCTAGCTGGCTAACGGCTTGGATTAGTGGAATTCTGCTAACCTTAACAGCGATCGCCTTAGGCTGGACTGCTATGCTCCTCGACTGGACACAGCTGGGATACTGGCGTTTCTCAATCGAGTTAGGCTCAGTAGAAGCTATCCCGTTGATTGGTTCGCTACTGCGAGAAATTATCACAGGTGGTGGAGCAATCAACACGGTGACAGTCGTGCACCTTTACACATTGCATAGTTATGTTCTCTCAATTGGAGCACTGATTCTTGCCGTTATTCATCTAGGAGGACTACTGCTACAGGAGAAAGAACAAAAGCAGGAACTTATAGAGGTTCTTGCAGCTGAGACCCCTGTGTCTTTAGATCAAGGATGAAAGCAAGTAGGTGAACTTTAGCCGCTAGTTTAGGGAGTTATAAATTCCGTAAACTAGCCTGGTTACTGGAGTTTAGGCTAAGGCGCTCTGACTCAGCGGCGCTCTCGTGAAGCGCAAGGGTTGTTGCTAGCCTATGGACGTTTAAGCCATAACAAATCAGCTCAGCCGCTAAGCGAGTTGATGAATGCTGAGCCAAGCTGATCTAGGAACCCTCGGCAGCAGTCTCAGCATGGCTTTTGGCATCAACGAAGTGGGGTAAGTGGTTGGTAGATCGTCTACCGATAGTATTCTTTTTGAGCACGCCTTCAAGTGGGAGAAAGGCACGATGAAAGACCTAGGAACCCTTAAACGTGTTGGTGAGCAGTTGACACTCCCCTGCCTAAAGGCGAGGGGATTCTTGCTTCATCCGTCCTCTCTAGGATTATTTCTAACCCCCTGTTTGGATACGTCCACAAGCACACACTCCCGGCCCGACCGCGTTTGGAATGATTTAACTAATTCCTTTTCTCTTTCCTACACGCTAGTCGCACGTAGCTGAGCATTGTAGATGGTAGAGAACCCAATTTTGGCTATCTAGGCGTTTAACCGCTTGACCACTTTTAGTTTACCATACCATCTCAAAATGTATTGCGAGAAAGCCGTCCTAAAAGGACGGGGCTTGAATCCCAATTTTTTTGGTCAAAAACATCGCAGCCATTGCACCTTTAATCGATCGAGCACTCGAATAAGCAAAAATATTTCCATACTTCAACAGGAGGTTCACAGATGAAGATTTTTGTTGCCGGGGGAACAGGAGCGATCGGTCGCCCAACGCTCGACCGATTACTTGCCAGAGGACACAATGTTGTCGCGCTGACCCGCACCCAAGAAAGAGCACAGTCCTTAGCGGCACAGGGAATCGAACCGGCGATCGCGGATGTATTCGACTCCGAGTCAGTTAAAACGGCTGTCATTCGCGCTCAACCAGAGGTGGTGATCGAACAACTCACCGCCCTACCCAGAACTTACACTCGCGAATCCATGAATGCGACAGCGGCTCTGAATGCGCGGATTCGGTCAGAGGGAGGAGCCAATGTGCTGGCAGCAGCAAAGGCAGCAGGGGCGCGCCGTTTCTTGAAACAGTCGATGGCCTTCTGGGCAATTCCCGGTGCTGGATTGGCAGATGAGGAAACACCGTTATCGCTTGATGCCTCCCCCGCCGTTGCCACCGATGCTCGTCTCGTCATTGAAACTGAACGTCGTTTGCTCCAAACGCCTGATCTGGAAGGAATTGCCTTACGCTATGGTTTCTTCTACGGACCCGGCACTTGGTTCAACTCGGATGGCGATGTAGCGCAACAGGTGCGGCAGCAACAGTTTCCGATCGTCGGGAATGGGGATGGCGTTTGGTCGTGGTTACACATTGAGGATGCAGCGATCGCCACCGTTGCCGCCGCAGAGCAGGGCAACAGGGGTGTTTATCTGATTGTGGACGATCAGCCTTTAGCGGTGCGTGAATGGCTGCCTGCGTTTGCGCGATCACTGAATGCTCCACCCCCGCCACGGGTATCCATTGAGGATGCTCTGAAACTGGAGGGTGGCGCGGATATTGTTTACTACCAGACTCAGATGCGAGGCGCATCGAATGCTAAGGCGAAACGCGAACTGAATTTTCAGCCGCGACCGTTGGAATGGACGGTTAGCACCGTCGTGGCTCATGCTAACTAACCAGTG
>DATNPH010000068.1:0-5838 GCA_036703315.1 Coleofasciculaceae cyanobacterium | reverse complement strand
TCCTCGTAGCGATCAACAAGCGCATAAACCTGATGAATTTGAGGTAGTTCGGTGTCCTGAAACTCCGAGAAGAAGGCTTTCCAGGGATGGCTAACATCAAACGAATTGTGTTCTAAATATTTGGATAGGATTTCATGGAGTTCTGCTGGAGTGAGACACCCTTGTTTACGTCGCTTCAGCAACTTCACCAGTAGCCCATTGGTATCGCCAATTCGGGCAGATTGGACGCAGATTAGCTGCTGTATCTCTCTTCGCGATGACTGGTCTTCCAGTCGCCTAGAAAGCCGCCATGCCGCATCGAGAGCTTGAGCGGTTAGAGGTTCAGCCTTCAGAAGAACCGAAAGTATTCGCTTGGCAGGAAAGCTGGAACTAGGGACTTGCTCCCCAAACAGTGGGTCGAATTTCACAATGACCTGGATCAGTTCCTCGCGATCGCATTGCTCAGCCAAGGACAAGGCTTTAGCATAAGTTGTCCAGGCTTTTTCCTGAGCTTGACCAGAATTGCTATCGGTGGTTAATTGCTTGTGTAGCGTTTGGCAAGTCACTGCCAATTGTTGGCGCGGCGAACCAAATACCCTTAGTTTCTGCAAAAACCTTGGCAAAGCTCTTGTAAAAGGTCTGCCTAAAACCTGAAACAACCTCTGTAAATTCAAGCGCCAGTTAAACATCTGTGTAAGGATTTTGGTTGGGTGTGCAATTAGGCGATCGGATCAGGATTCAAGTGGTGGCTTGCACATTGGTAATCTCAACACTGTCAGGTAAATCTTGAATAATCACAGGAGCTACCGCATTTTTCAAGTACAACTTAATCTATTGCTGGAGGAGCTGACCTTATGCAGTGCGAGGAAAAAAACAAAACCCACTGCACTCACAACTGGCACACATACTGCGCGTAATAAGCTAATCAACATTCAAGTTGCAGGCTGAGAAGCTCCCGGAGGCTCCCGGAAGCAAGGGAGGCAGGGGGAGAGGGTTATGCAATTTAAATGCACCTCAGCTTATCCGAGATTTCGCGCCCTCAACTGGCACAAGACGCTCAGAAAGCGCAGTGTGCCGCAGGCAAGACTCGAAGAGAGCTAGCGGTAACGGTTTTTGGTAATTGGTAATTAATCAGACATAAACTACGTAGAGTAATCTTCCCATTCCCCATTCCCCACTCGCAAGTATTATGCCGAGCGATCGCCCTCGTGATGGCGATATCCACCAGTAATCCATATCAGTGACGATTAAACGCAGATTTTTATAGGAATTGTTCGTTATTCCCAGCTCAATGGGTGCAAACACCATAGATTATTGTGGAAAGGGTGCCGTAAGTCGAATTCTTACAATTTTCCATGGCAATACTCTCATCAGACCAACGTAATTATTTTTATCTCATAGAAGCTGAACGAGCAGGTATTCATAAACCGATTCTTGCAGCACTTTATCAAGCTCATAGTTCACCTTCCCTTTCAGATGGAGAAATCGGCTTAGGTGTCTCTCCTGCTAATCGAGTTGCACTGTCCGCCGTTAATACCTTGCCCGAACAGATTCAGTATGCGGCAAATGCCATTCGGTCTCTCAGTGATAGTTTAGTAATTCAAGGTTGGAGCGAGTCCGATTTGTGGCAGGCTGAACAAGGTCGCTATACTGACCAATTTCTCCAAAGTGTTGCTCAGGGGTATGCGCCGCCGACCAGTGAATTAACAACGGCGCGTTTAGAAGCGTGTAACTTTGATAAGCTACGACAAGCTTATTTAGCTGAGCTGGAAACAGACCTCAACTCGGACACGATACCTCAAAATTTCGACTATTTGGAGCAAGCCCTACTTAACTTTGTGGAGCAAATCCCAGACAACTACACTAGACTGCCGAATCAGCGAGAGGGGTTGCTGGAGGCGGTACGCATCTGGCGGAAACTGGATACCCGTGAAGCGGCGATCGCCTCGTTGGTGCTTGCTGATCAAGTTGCTGCTGCCAGTAGCGACGAATCTATCTTGGATATTCCTCTGAAGCAATGTGTTCAAGGACTTGTTGCTAACTATCGTGGATACCCCCAGCAACGAGAGGCACTGCTGCGCCTGACTCAGCTGTGGCGTCAGCTAGGAACACGAGAAGATGCGATCGCCTCCCTGAAAACGAACACGTCTCCTAGGGCAGATCTGAGCCTCATCGATCCAGCACTGATTGCTTTTGTGCAGCGCCTTCCTGATTACTACCAGGGGCAAGGTAGCCAACGTAACGCCCTCACAGAGGCGTTCCGGCTGTGGTATCAGCTTGATTCCCGTGCTACCGTGCTGGTGACTTTGGGGATTAATCCTGAGTTTCTCAGAAACAGTACCCCTGAGCGGACGACATTAGTAAACCTAGCGACTCAGCTGGATCGAGAACTCATAAACTTTGCGCGGCGTCTGCCTGGAGAGTATGAAGAACTCGACCACCAACGGGAAGCGCTAATCAGTCTTGTCCAACTTTGGCACAATGTGCCCAGTGCAAATCAGACGATTGAATTCTTACTGGACAACCAAAGATACCTAGCTCAAGTGGCTAGCAATGCCAAAGAAGCACCTCCCAAACCCATGCCCGTGGTAATTCTCAAGCGTCCTGAGCGTTGGACACCGGAAAATATTCAGCTATCTGCCTCAATTATTGAGGATGGTAACTTCATCTGGGCAGAGGCAACCCATGGCGGCACCCAGATGCCCTCAAACCAGGTGAGTGTTGACGCCATCATTCGCCTTGCTAAACTAGCGCAACAGGCACGCGATCGCATTGGGCGACCTTTTATGGTAGTTAGCTGGTATTGCCCACTTAGCATTAATAGTGACGTTAGTGGTGCTACAACAAGTCGCCATCTAGTTGGGGATGCTATGAACTTTTTCTGTGAGGGTTTGAGTGGTAATCAACTTTACTGGTTCCTCGACCCTTGGTGGTCTGGTGGCTTAGGTCGCTATAGTAAATTTCCCAATTTATGCTACATAGATGCACGGAACTATCGTGCCCGGTGGCGAAACTAAATTTGGGCGTTAGGGTGTATCAAAAGTTGTAATTATTAAGCTAAATATGCGTAATTTAAGACGTTTTAGTTCCAGCTTTCAACTCTCAACTCTGTCCTGCCGATTTCTTTTGCTTCAATTACTTTAACCAGCAAAATGCACTTTTAGAAAGTGCATTTAAAGAATGAAAAAATAAACGTATATTTCTAGCGATAGCGTGATTATGTCTACCACATTTATAGAATCAGTACTAGCTCAAAATCCTGTTAAGTCACCTACATCAGCCAAGACGGCTTCTGAGAATCAGGCTTCTGGACAACTTTGGATCTTCGTTTCAATTAGCTTATTTTTAATGCTTATTGGGTTAGCTGTATATGGCAAATTAAAAGTTGATGATGCTGCAAAAAAACTCAGATTTGAGCAGTTCAAAACTGCGGAACTTCAAAAAAAATTAAAATTAGCTCTTAATACAATCCGTAAAATGGAAGCCAATCCAGATTTAGTTCACTCGCGTGAATTCAACCTGGACTACCTAAGAATGCGAATGGATGAAGAGGTATTTCACTTTGCAATTGTCAACCAAATCAAAATTAAGGTCAAACAGTTAATTAGTGTAGCGCTCCGACCCCCTCAGGGAAATCAATCGGTTGTTGGCATTGCTAGTGCAGGAGGGCGTCAAGTCGATGAAACATTTGATGTAATGTATGAGACGGAAAGTGGTGGAAAGCGATCGATGCGAGTGCTTTTCCGCATTCAGATTATTTTGATGAAATTACCGACTCAGGCGACCTCTGCAACAATTAGTCAGATTATCGATTGTATTGAAACGTTTCTCAACCCAAAAGATGAGCATGAGAGTTGGCAGCCTACAATTCAAGGTCGTATTGTCTTCATCCGCTGGGACCAAAAAGCAAAGCCGACTCCCTTGCTGGTGTTACAGCAATCCAGTGAAGGCGTTAACGTTACTTTGAGAACAAAACGAGCGGGCGTTCAGTAATCAACTCATTGGCTTTATTAGGGTGCAGCGATTAAAACTTATTTAATTTTTATTAATTTTCTCTTTCAATTAGAAGCAACTGGCTGTTGTTTCTCCTGCTTCTTGATGTTTCGCCTTCCCCAAGGCTTGAGAACTGAAATGCCGATAACGACTAGAAGGCATGAGGTCTGAATTATAGCTCCTACTATCACTGCTTTTTGGTCAAACATATACAGTGGATTTTGCAGCGCTTGTAATCGTTCCGCTTCAGAAATCGCAGTCATGGCATTTGTCCACGGACCAAGCCAGAATGTGCCGAAGACGATGAGTGTTACGGTTGCCACCCACTTGACGATAACCCAGTAGTGTTTGAAAAATCCCCAAATGGTTAGCCAGCAGAGTAATCCACCTGTAATCAGCGATAGGGTGGCAGCGGGAATAATTATAAAGTCATCTAGTAGCTTTAAAACAGAGTTGATGGCGTAGAGTTGATCACCGTTAGACGTGTTTCGATTGCTCAGCGCAATAGCGATCATGCATAAAGCGGTGCCAAACCAAATTGCTGCAAAGGCGACGTGAGACGAGAGCAACCAGTTCTTTTGCTTGATGCTTAGCTTGTTCATATGATTTCCCAAAGCTGTAGTTAGGTGGCTTATGATTAGGTGCCTAACCAATACTTTACCGAAAATTTGGGTTTAAAGCTGCTCACTAAAGCTCCGACAAGACTTTTATTTATGGGTCAAGCATGGCTGAAATTCCAGCGCGTACTTTATTTAAAAGCTCGATTAGTGACTTTTTTTCGCTGTCGGTGAGATGAGCCATCAACCCTGTGGTGCGGCAAAAGTGGTCTGGAAGCATTTGAGACAGCAACTGCCGCCCCTTGTCTGTTAGATGCAAACTGAGCATTCGCCTGTCGGCTGAGTAAGGTTCGCGTCTTACCCATCCATCTCGTTCGAGTCCGTCAAGGAGTCCTGTGATTGTTGCTCTAGTAACACCAGCACGTTCAGCACATTCAGAGGGTGTTAATCCTTGCTCGTCAGCCAGCAACAATTGCATCAACAGGGTAAATTTCCCCCTAGAAAGACCATAACGGGCAAAATGAACATCCAAGGCTTGATAAACATCAGCCGTGGCTTGTAAAAAAGCTAAACAAGCTTCGACTGAAGCAATGTCTAACTCAGGGCAGTGCTGGGCAAAATCCAGGATTGTCTGTTGATCGGCAAAGGGACGCAGTATAGCCACAGTCTTTTAAGATTTTAATTAGCTGGCTAATTAAAATCTAGCTCAAAGTGAAATTGGTAGTGCTCAACCGGGCTGGACAACCTCATTTATCTCATCTCTTCTGAGATACCCATCTTCCATATGAACGATGCGGTCAGCTATATCCAGAATCCGGTTATCGTGAGTAACCATCAAGATTGTACAGCCCTGTTCCTTAGCAAGCTGCTGCATCAATTCAACAACCTCACGACCTGATTTACTGTCTAGTGCAGCAGTTGGTTCGTCAGCTAATAGTAACTTCGGTTGACTCACTAGGGCACGAGCGATCGCGACTCGCTGTTTTTGTCCTCCCGAGAGATTGTCCGGGTAGTAATTCACACGATGACCTAAACCTACTGCTTCCAACATAGTGGTTGCCTTGGCAGCAGCTTCTTTTGGAGAATACTCAGGGTGTAGTTCCAGGGACATCTGCACATTCTGGCGGGCGGTGAGGCACTTGAGCAAGTTGTGAGCCTGGAAAATATAGCCAATATTGCGGCGCACTTCGACTAGCTGGTTTTTTGTGGCTCCTGCGAGTTCTTGTCCTAAGATTTTGAGATTCCCTTCTTGAGGCGATCGCAATCCTCCCATCAGCGTCAGCAACGTCGTCTTCCCTGAGCCAGAAGG
>DATNPH010000061.1:0-66244 GCA_036703315.1 Coleofasciculaceae cyanobacterium | reverse complement strand
CTGAAAGCCGCCTATCTTTAGATGACGGATAGAAAGCAAGTTGCAACTTTAGTTGCCTGTTAAGTTTCTGACTGGTCTTATCCATCGCTGTATTGAACGATTTTTCTCAAGGTTGATGCCAGTCATACCAGCCAGATATGTCCTAACCGTCTAGTAGAAACAGGCAAGAAGGAACTATTGAGAGAGTCCATCAGTGTAGTGAGTGTGGCGTAGTAGTTGATCGTGATGTTGCTGCCGCTATGGTAGTGAAACATCGTGGACTTGCAGTGGTGAGACACACCGTCAAGATGCTTTCTGAGGGCAAGGGTCGAGCCACTCAATTTGTTGGCGCTTGGCACAAAGCTTCAACCCGCTAGTTTTGTACTCAACTCAACCACAGTTTTTCTTGAATTTTGGATATCTTTTGTCAGCGATTGACTTTTTGCCGTTGCTGTCAAACCTAGCAATTGCACTATCGGCTGTTTCCACTGCAACTTGACTTGCCTGAGAGTTCAAAGCCTTCACAAAGGAAATTTTCGCTCTGAGCTTAGTGTTGTCGCAATACAGTTGCTTGTGCCCTACACAAGAGTTATCCATCCCATAGCGGATACATCGGTGGCGGACGAACTGAGCGGTTCTACTCGCCTGATCTATCGCCGTTTATTGAGTTGTTTTCCCCTGAGCTTTGAACTCTACAACCATCATTTGACGTGGAAAAAACTACGTAAACCCAACTCGAGCACCAATCAAGCCGTCCTGGAAGGACCAGGCTTGTATCCCATTAGTTTTGGTCAAATTAAGAACAGTTGCTAATCACTTAAGAGGCTTAAAACCAACTCTAATCCACCAATCAGCCCGTTTTAAAGAGCTTGAGCGATTAGCATAGGATATGCTGGCTAACTTAGAACAGTTTCGGTAATGAACTTAGATAAGCCCTTAGGCTCGGTTATTCAAGGCTCTCTTTCGGCAGGACTGGAAGTGCGATTGCATCCCGATGTCTCTGTGGAAGATATGCGAGTGGGCAAGTTTTTGGTGGTACAGGGGGTGCGATCGCGCTTTTTCTGTATGCTCACCGATGTGACGCTGGGAACATCCAGCCAGCGAATTCTTGCCAGTCCTCCTAGTCCTGACGACGACTTTTTACGAGATGTTCTGGCTGGCAGTGGTACCTTTGGTACAGTCAATCTGTCACCAATGCTGATGTTTACGCCTCAAGAATTGAGCTGGCAGCCAAGAGGAGTTGACCCCAATGGCGACACGTCGTTAGGTTCCTTTCAATCGCAAAGTAGTGAGAGCATGGAGTTGCTTCCCGTTAAGACAATTCCCAGTCACTTCTCTCAGGTGTATGATGCGAGCGATCGCGATTTCCGTGCTGTGTTTGGCTGGGAAGATGACCCCACTCGGCGCAACTTTGCGATCGGTCATCCCCTTGACATGGACGTTCCTATATGCATTGACCTTGATCGATTTGTCGAACGCAGCAATGGCGTCTTTGGCAAATCCGGTACAGGAAAATCATTCCTCACCCGGTTACTGCTATCGGGGATTATCCGCAAGCAGGCAGCAGTTAACCTGATTTTTGATATGCACTCGGAATATGGCTGGGAAGCTGTATCCGAAGGCAAACAATTTAGCACGGTTAAAGGGTTGCGGCAGCTGTTTCCGGGGCAAGTGCAGGTTTACACCCTCGACCCCGAATCAACCAAACGCCGGGGTGTGCGTGATGCCCAGGAACTTTACTTGAGCTACGAGCAGATTGAAGTCGAAGATATCATGCTGGTGCGTCAAGAGTTAAACCTTTCTGAGGCGAGTCTGGAGAATGCGATCATTCTTCGCAACGAGTTTGGCAAATCCTGGATTACTCAATTGCTCAATATGACCAATGAAGAAATCCAGATGTTCTGCGACGAGAAGCGAGGCAATAAGTCTTCCATCATGGCATTGCAGCGCAAACTTCTGCGCCTGGATGAGCTGAAATATATGCGTAATGCCTGTCCTCATAATTATGTGGATCAGATTTTGCAATCTCTAGACGCAGGTAAGCATGTGGTGGTGGAATTCGGTTCCCAATCCAATATGCTTTCCTATATGTTGGCAACGAATGTGATGACTCGCCGCATCCATGGCAGCTATGTTCGCAAGGCAGAGAAGTTCTTGCAGACGAAAAATCCCAGCGATCGCCCCCGTCCACTGGTAATCACCATCGAAGAAGCACATAGATTCCTCGATCCGGCAACAGTACGCCAAACTATCTTTGGAATTATTGCCCGTGAGATGCGTAAATACTTTGTCACCTTACTCGTGGTGGATCAACGTCCCTCCGGTATTGATAACGAAGTGATGTCCCAGATTGGCACTCGGATTACGGCGTTGTTGAATGATGACAAGGATATTGAGGCGATTTTTACCGGAGTATCTGGGGGGCAAAGTTTGCGATCGGTTCTGTCTAAGCTTGATTCTAAGCAACAAGCCTTAATTCTTGGTCATGCTGTCCCGATGCCAGTTGTGGTGAAGACTCGTCCTTATGACGAAAAGTTCTATGCCGAAATTGGTGATACATCCTGGGAAGAGATGCCTGATGAAGAAGTATTCGCAGCGGCGGAAGCAGCTAAGGCGGATTTAGGCTTTTAAGACTATAGGGATTTACCGAATTTGCGGTGGGATAGCCTGAGAACCGTTTTAATTGGCTGGCTGGTTTCTCCGTCTAATTTGCGTGGGGAAGTCAGGAACTAGCAAAGATTTCTCTAATTTTCCGTCTTTGTTATAAAAAGTAACTTTTTCCTTTTGGTCGCACAACCAAACCTCTTCTGCTTTTGCCTCAAGATATAAATCCCTCTTGACTGCCATTTCTTCTAAGGTATTGCTAGCGGATTTGATTTCCACACAAATCTCAGGAGCAATGGAAGCGACATCTTCATCTTCTATAATGTTTAATCGTTCATCTGAAGCCCAAACTACATCATTGGTTTAATTGCTCGATATCGGTCTTTCAGCAACAACGATGAGCGGCAACTGTGACAATATTCCACATTATCTGGATTTTCAGGTTTCCGACAAACCGGATTGAGGCAATAGCTCATGGTGGGAGGCACTCAGAAGGTCTGTTTTTATTTTGCCCTCTCCAAAAATGTGCTGTTGCCTCAATAGTGAGCGATCGCACCCATCCCAATCACACTTCATCCGGGTCAATTCCCATCTGGCGCAAACGTTCTGCTAATCGCTCGGCACGTTGTTGAGCTGCTTCCTTCTGTTGTCGTTCTTGTTCAGTGCGTTGTTGTTCCTGCTCTAACTGAGATGCCAATAGCTGCGATCGCTCATCTCCAGTTAGTAACAAATTTCCTTCACTATCCCACCAACGCAACCAAGGTAGCTCCATCTCCTTATATTGCCCTTGCCAAATTCCCAACTCAACACCCATCGGCGCGATCGCACAGTGACCCCGCTCGTTGGCACTCATCAATTCATAGCGACCCTGCACCAATTGATACACTTCTACTGAGGCTTTTTTCACTTCATATATGCCATAAAAAGGCACTCGAATCGCCTGCTCGTACACCCAAAATTTTCCTGGTCTCTTTTTTTCTTCGCCATTTTGTCCGTCATCTGCGAAGGTCGAAGTGTGATCGCACTCCTCTGACCCATCCCCAGAAACAAATTCCAGTACAATTAGCGGTGCGACGTACTCCTTCCACAAAACATAAGACCGCCGCACCTCACCATCCAGTAGTGGCGGCACGTTAGGGACATAAAACCAATCGGGAGCCTCGTATTTCCTGTATCGAACTCAGGTTATTGGTAATCACACCGCCAAATCTTGATGGTTTTGTCCTCACCAGCACTAGCCAAGGTATGCGGATCTGGGCTGAAAGCAACAGACCTTACAGCTTCTGAATGCCCAGTGAGAGTATGGATTAACTCTCCAGTGCCGAGATGCCAAATCTTGATGGTCTTATCGTAACTACCAGTAGCGATCGCGCCTCCATCTGGACTGATAGCAATTGACCCAACTGAGTCTGTATGATCAGTACTAATAGTCCGCAGCAGTTTTCCTGTTGTGACATCCCAAAGCTTTATGCACGTATTACTATCAGCCGCAAGGGTCTGTGCATCGGGGCTAAAAGCGATCGCATTTACCATAACCCCACCATCAATAGAGTAGAGCAATCTCCCTGTACTCGGATTCCACAGGTTGATTGTACCATCATCATCGCTGCTAGCAAGAATCTGCCCATCTGGACTAAAAACAACAGAAGATACGGTTTTGGAACGTACAAGGATAGTGCGGGGTAGTGTGCCAGCAACCAGTTCCCATAGCTTAATTACCTTGTCACTACCACTGACGAGTTTTTGCCCATCCGGACTGATGGCAACTGACAAAACCCAGCCAGAATGACCCGTAAGGGTTCTCAACCATTTGCCTGTACTCAAATGCCAAAGATTGATAGTTGTGTCGGCACTGCCACTGGCGAGAGTCTGTCCATCAGCACTGATAGCAACTGATAAAACCCAGCCTGTATGCCAACAGAGAGTGCGAATGAGTTGACCTTTGCTGACATCCCACAATTTGATTGTTGTATCTCGACTGCCACTACTAAGAGTCTGTCCATCAGGACTGAAAGCAATGGCATAAATCGTATTTGAATGCCCAGTGAGGGTATACACACATCTCCAGGGCTGATTATTTTGCATTATCTGGATTTTAGACTCAGACAGTTGGGATTGAGGCAATAGCTCATGATAGGAGGCCTTGAGAAGTCAAAAGTCAAACCGCTTCGCGGAGTCATTAGTCATTAGTCCTTAGCACGCGAGTTTACCACCCACAAAGCTGATGGTGGCAAGAAAATAGTCTAAAGTATGCGAGTCGGTTTCGCACACAAGAGAGCAAGGCGTGTACCTACTACTAATGACTAATAGACCTCCTGCACGAATAGAATTTTCGCCCCCTAGCCCCCATTCTGGGGGAATAAGAATTAAAGTCCCCCACAATTGGGGGATGCAAGGGGGTATTTCATGATTCATGCAGGAAGTCTAATGACTACTTCGTCAAAACTCAAAAGAGATTACTTTTTACTTCTGAATCATTTCCTCCAGAAGCCTATCCCAACTAATTTTCCACTTTCAGAGCTTAGGATTGAGCCTTTAAATTGCCTTTGGTAGCGCGATAGACAGCAACTATCAGTTTATGAGATTTCTTCCCACTCTTTCAATTATTTTGAGTCTGTCATTGCAAAAACCAAAATCAATACACTTGAAATTAGTGATAAATAAGTAATCGCCTAATTTACCTTGAACTCAGGCGAATTTAAGAGTTGAAGATAGCAATGTTTCAGGCTGATTAATCGTTTTTGACTAAAACTCCTGGTTCTTTCTGAATGGGTAGGACATCTAAAACATCAATCTGGGCACAATATTTTAAATCTTCGTGACACTCCAGACGCAGAAGACGTTTTCCATGACTAGCATGGTGGAACATCTCTAATAACTGGTCTTTCCACTGAGAGTAGAGCGCAAGGGCACCAATCACTTCATCATTCCCTGCCAGTTCGTCTAATGAGTAGTTGACTTTTTCTAGGAGTCCGTGAGCGATCGCACCCGCACAAGCGGTATCCTCTAGTGAAAAACTACCTTCCCACCCCGATCCTACTAGCCACACGGTCTCTGGCTTTTGTGCCAAAACATACTGCACCGCTGCCAGACGATTCACAAACGCGGCAGCCAGAACTATTGGGGCATTTTGCACACACTGTAAGGCACGGGTACCGTTGGTAGTACTAATAAACAGTCGGCGTCCCTGTACTCGTTCGGGTGTGCAATCGAGGGGAGAGTTACCTAAGTCGCAGCCAGCTACCATCGCGCCGCCACGTTCTCCAGCTCGAAGACGCTTTTCAGGGGGCCACTGTTCGCTAACGTGCATCAGCTTTTCCATATCGCGGAAGGCTTGGACAGCCTCAGCACCTGCATTTAAGGCTGTGGCAATCGTGGTTGTAGCTCGCAGAACATCGATCGCGATCGCACAATCCGGCACTTTATCGGTTGGAGTCAGTTCGGGGGTATGGTAAATATGTAGCTTCACTGGTTGGCTGCACCTACTTAGTAAACTGCCGAGACATCATTATTATTGGATTATTGATCAGTGTTGCCAATTAAGATGTAGTTTTTGGCGGGGGTCAAGACATTTCGAGCAAACAGTTGTCTGCCGCTCTACAAACGAAACCCGAACAGGAGGGTTTAAGCCATCATATCAATATATTAGGTATTTTTGCTTAATTCGAGCAAGTGCTCTACTGGTGATTGTGCTCTAGATAGTGACTAAAAAGGTGCAGAATAGAACTTTATCCTGCACCTAGCTGTTAATTTTTAACTACTTTAGACAGTAGCAGGTACCTTTTCCTGTTCGGCAGAAGGACGTACTTGGTTGAGGAGATTATGCAGCTCATTGCCTTCAATCACCTCAGTTTCTAAGATTTGCTGAGCAATCTTTTCGAGCAAGTCTTGATTGTTTCTGAGAATATCTAAGGCTTGCTGATGAGCGGTTTCGACAATTTCCTTAACCTCTTCATCGATCGCTTTCGCCGTGTCATCACTCACCATCCGACGGGGATTCATTGGGTTATCCCCCAAAAAGCCATTCTGCTGACCCTTCTCGTAAGCCAGAGGTCCGAGAACCTTACTCATACCGTAGGTTGTGACCATCCGTTCTGCTAAGTCGGTAGCTCGTTGCAAGTCATTGGCGGCACCTGTCGTGATGCTACCAAAGATAATCTCTTCCGCTGAACGTCCACCTAGGAGGGTTGCAATCTGACCCCGAAGTTCACCTTCATCCATCAAGAAGCGGTCTTCAGTCGGCAGTTGCAGGGTGTAGCCTAGAGCTGCCATTCCGCGTGGAACAATGGATATTTTTTCCACCTTACCGCTACCCGGCATCAGAGTACCGACAAGAGCATGACCCACTTCGTGATAGGCGACAATCTTTTTCTCTTTCTCGTTGAGGACGCGGCTTTTCTTCTCTAGACCTGCCACAACTCGCTCGATCGCTTCCGCAAAGTCTTCCTGTAAAACAGTTTCACGTCTTTCGCGTGCTGCCAACAGAGCGGCTTCATTGACAAGATTCGCCAAGTCTGCACCAGCAAAACCAGGAGTACGAGCAGCCAGCGCATGTAAGTCTATATCATTACCCAGCTTCACCTTCTGAGCATAGATATTTAAAATTGCCTCACGACCCGATAAATCTGGACGGTCTACCAGCACCTGGCGGTCAAATCGTCCCGGACGTAACAGAGCAGCATCCAAGCTTTCGGGGCGGTTCGTAGCAGCCAGAACAATCACCGTCGTATTGCTTGCTGCAAAACCATCCATCTCGGTCAGCAACTGATTAAGCGTCTGTTCCCGCTCATCGTTGCCACCGTAGAACCCGCTACCAGCACGGGATTTACCAATTGCATCCAACTCATCAATGAACACAATGCAGGGCGCTTTCTTTTTAGCCTCTTCAAACAAATCACGGACTCGCGCTGCACCTGCACCGACAAACAGTTCCACAAATTCCGAACCAGAGATGCTGAAAAATGGAACATTCGCTTCCCCAGCTACTGCTTTTGCTAGGAGTGTCTTACCTGTTCCCGGAGGTCCAATCAGCAGCACTCCTTTAGGAATCCGCGCTCCTATACTGGTGAATCGATCTGGAGTTTTGAGGAAATCAACAATTTCCACTAACTCTGTTTTGGCTTCTTCTACCCCAGCTACATCTGCAAAAGTAGTTTTGGTAGCCTCACCTTCTACATAGACCTTAGCCTTGCTCTTAGTAAACGAGAGCGCACCTTGTGGACCACCACCACCAAAGCGTCCAGCAAAAAACTGCAAAATCCCGACAAAAATTAGCGGCGGTATGACCCAGCTTAGGATAGTGCTAAACCAGCTATTTTTAGGCGGAGGAGTAGCAGCAAACTCGATCCCTTTATCTTCTAAGCGTTTGGGCAATTCTAGATCGAATATTGGGGTGGTCGAGAGCACTTGCCCTGGCTGGTTGTTCTCACCTTTGAGCTGATAGCGAATCTCGTTTTGTCCCACGGAAGCCCGCGCCACATCGCCATCTTCTACTTGATTGATGAAGATGCTGTAGGGTACCTTAGGAATCTGCGAACCAAACAAACTGGGCAAAAACAGGTTTGCCAACAAGAACAGACTTGATATCAATAACAGGATATTACCAAGCTGCCGACCTCTAGGTAGTTGAGGTTTATCTTTAATAGCCATAGGTATCAGTTGTTCTTAAATTAAGGTCATTCTATTGACCTAGGACTTTAATAATTTTAATATTTCTTAAAGATGCTGAACTTTGCTTGGGATTCGCGATTTCCTCACCATTTCGCCAATGTAGAGTCGTGATTACCCAATCTGAGTACGCTCCCTCTCCTAAACCGCCTTAATACCAATTTACGATGTAATCGCATGGAACCCTGTAGAGGCACTACATGTCGTGCCCCTACCCTATCTCAGTGTTAGGACGGATGCTGTTAGTCAGTACTGACGATCGCTCCCTAGCCCCTTCTCTTGTGGAAATGAGAGTTTTAGAGCTTCCCGTGAAAAGTTAGGATGTCTCTGAGATTCAACTAAGGACAAAAGACTACTGATGCGTGTTGTTATCCAGCGAGTCGAATCCTCTAACGTCGAAGTAGGGGGTGTTATTGTTGGCAAAATCGGGCGAGGGCTAAACTTGCTCGTCGGGATTGCCGATACAGATACCGAAGCGGAACTCGACTGGATGGCGCGAAAGTGTTTGGATTTACGGCTCTTTCCAGGTAATGATACGAATAGCGATCGCTGGGAGAAATCCGTTCAAGAGATTGGGGGTGAACTGCTGGTCGTTAGCCAGTTTACCCTCTACGGTGACTGTCGCAAAGGACGCCGTCCCTCTTTTACTCGGTCAGCTGCGCCAGAATCGGCACAACAGCTATATGAAAAGTTTGTTGATAAGTTGCGGCAGAGTGGTTTGCGGGTCGAAACGGGCCAGTTTGGCGCGATGATGCAAGTCTCAATTGAAAATGATGGTCCAGTGACGCTTCTGCTGGAGCGAGAGAAGGAATAGCGCTAGGGTTGTGACCCCTCCTCCAACCTCTCCCCGAAGCGGAGAGGGAAGTAACAATAAGATTCCGGCTCCCCCTTCCCTTGCAGGGAAGGGGGCTGGGGGGTTAGGTCTCTTCGCAACACGCTTGGGAAATACGCGCCAATACGCTATCGAGATTCTGTCTCACTTGTTCATTTTTAATTCGCAACAGCCGCACTCCCCGTGCTGATAGAACTTGGTCACGTTCTGCATCGTATTCAGCTTGTTGTTGGTGAATCTCTCCATCCACTTCTATGACTAATCTGGCAGTGTGACAGTAAAAATCTGCAATAAATCCATCAATAATTTGCTGACGGCGGAAGTGTAAGCCATTCAATTTATTAGCGCGAAGCTGTTGCCAAAGGATTTTTTCTTCCTGGGTCATTGGCGGCGGAGTTCTTTCGCACGCTGCACTTTGACTGAGTTTACTTTTTGTCCAATAACGATGTTGTGAGTTTCTCTCTTTCTAAGCGGTGAGTGTTGTTGGGAGGTTAGGTTATCCATTAACTAAGTGTAAAAAAGTAAATTGTGGATGACCTCTCCCCCAGCCCCTCTCCTACAAGGAGAGGGGAGCCGGAGTCTCTTGTTCCCCCTTCCCTGCAAGGGAAGGGGGTTAGGGGGTTAGGTTTCTTCAAAACATTACTCGGCTTAAAGCGATCGCACTTCTGGCTTCTGGAATCAAGACACGATCACACAGATTCGTAAGTCAATGAGATCACTCTTTTCATAATCAGAGTCTAGTTTTTGTTCATATTTTTTCTCATTTGATAAATACCATTTCTTAAACTTTTTCAGCATTTTATACAGTTTAGGGGTTTCACCTTCTGCAATACAGAACAGGGAATCCAGCAAAGGATAGAGAGCTATAAATGCCAAAATTAGATTACGTAGACCGCGATTTGTGTCTAGAGGAAAGTAGTGCAGAGGAGATAATAGCCTAATTCCGTTATATCCCACTTCATTATCTGTAAAAGCATTCCTGATATGAACGAATCGTTCAGCGCTACTGTGTGAAATATGGGTCAGGGCAAAAATTGGAGAAAGTGCATCAAGATTATGCTCGATCAATCAGCTACAGCAGAGACAAATTGAGAATCTACTCCTTGGCGAAATGGCAGCAGTTTTACAAACATCCCACCTTGTAAATCTATGTTGTACGTCAAATAAGTTGGATGGAGGAAAAATGGCTTCCCGTCTCGACGTTTGATTGTAAGTGTCCTATCTGTTCTACGCTTCCCAGACAACCCAATATGCACTTGACCATAGTCAAAATTATGACGTGCTGTTTTTCTGTGACTTGGAGCGTAAACAAAAGTCATTCGCTCATATGGATTCACATCATAGACTGTTTGTATTACATCTAAAGTATGTCTAAGTAATACTTCCAAGCGAGGAAAGAAGTAGTTTTGTAAAGTGTCGAGACGTGTTCTTGTATCAGGTATCTTAAATATTTCAGAGTCTCTTTGCTCAAATATTATCTCACTGACTGTGGTCGGCTTTGCGACAGCCATTGTTTAGTCCTACATACTTCACTAGCCAATATAGCTCACGCTTTTACTGATAGAAAACCGCCAAGAACACCCTAGTTTTGGCGGTTGCAAGCCTTCTATCAGTAAACTATCGACCAGCCACCGTAGGCATCCCCAAAATATCCTCAATTCGAGGCATTTCTTCCAACGGAATCACGCGACCTTCATCCTCAAAATTAGCGATTTGATCGAAGTTGAGATAGCGATACAAATCACCAGCAAAAGGATGAATTTTCTTCGCCACAATGTCCATATATTCCTGCACATTGGGAATCCGACCAAGCATTGCACAAACCGCTGCTAATTCAGCAGAACCGAGATAAACTCGCGCATCTTTACCCATGCGGTTGTTGAAATTGCGGGTAGAAGTCGAGAACACAGTCACGCCATCTTTTACCCGTGCCTGATTACCCATGCACAGACTGCAACCTGGAAGTTCCGTTCTCGCACCAGCAGCGCCAAACGTGCCGTAGACTCCCTCGTCCATCAGTTGCTTTTCATCCATCCGAGTTGGGGGACAAATCCAAAGACGTGTTTTGACGGGTGGTTCACCTTCCAACACCTTCGCTGTGGCGCGGTAGTGACCAATATTCGTCATGCAGGAACCGACGAACACCTCTTGTACAGGGTCATTGGCAACCTCAGACAATAGCTTCACATTATCCGGGTCATTCGGTGCCGCAACAATTGGTTCCTTGATTTCATTCAAGTCAATTTCGATGATTTCTGCATACTCGGCATCCGGATCGGCTTCCATCAGCGCTGGATTTGCTAACCACTCCTCCATCTTGGCGACGCGGCGCATGATGGTGCGAGCATCCTGATAGCCCCGCGCTACCATGTTGGTCAATAGCGCTATATTCGATCGCAAATATTCCGAGACTGTCTCCACACTCAGCTTAATTGTGCAACCGGCACAAGAGCGTTCAGCGGAAGCATCGGTGAGTTCAAAGGCTTGCTCGACTTTTAAATCGGGCAACCCTTCAATCTCCATAATCCGTCCGGAGAAGATATTCTTCTTATTCTCCTTCGCCACAGTTAGCAATCCTTTTTGCATTGCCACATAGGGAATTGCATTCACGATATCCCGCAGCGTCACCCCAGGTTGCAATTCGCCTTTGAAGCGCACTAAGACAGATTCCGGCATATCCAATGGCATCACACCCAACGCACCCGCAAACGCCACTAATCCAGAACCCGCTGGGAAGGAAATTCCCAAGGGGAAGCGAGTGTGTGAGTCGCCGCCAGTTCCTACTGTATCCGGCAATAGCATCCGGTTCAGCCAAGAGTGGATAATGCCATCACCGGGACGCAACGCAACACCACCGCGAGAAGCGAAGAAGTCAGGCAGATCTTTGTGGGTTTTGACATCAACTGGCTTGGGATAAGCAGCGGTATGACAGAAACTTTGCATAACTAAGTCTGCACTGAACCCTAAACAGGCGAGTTCTTTGAGTTCGTCGCGAGTCATGGGACCGGTGGTATCTTGAGAACCAACAGTTGTCATGATCGGTTCGCAGGATGTACCGGGACGGACACCGGGTAAGCCGCAAGCTTTCCCCACCATTTTCTGAGCGAGGGTAAAGCCTTTGCCTGTATCCTCTGGCATTTTGGGACGGGTGAAGAGGGGAGTGAGTTCTAAACCCAATGCTTCGCGGGTTTTATCGGTGAGCGATCGCCCAATCAGCAAGGGAATTCGTCCACCAGCTCGAACTTCATCAAGAATGGTATCGGGTTTGAGGGTAAAGGTGGAAATAACTTCCCCAGCTTCGTTGGTTATTTCTCCTTTATAAGGATGGATGGTAATAACCATGCCAGTTTCCAGCTTGGTGACATCGCACTCAATCGGTAAGGCACCAGAATCTTCAGCCGTGTTGAAGAAAATCGGCGCGATCGCACTTCCCAAAATATATCCCCCAGCTCGCTTATTCGGTACAAAGGGAATATCATCGCCAATGTGCCATAGCAAAGAGTTAATTGCGGATTTGCGGGAAGAACCGGTTCCGACGACATCTCCTACATACGCCACGGGATGCCCTTTTTCCTTCAACTGAGCAATGGTTTCCAATGCTCCCGGTATTCGGGATTCCAGCATTACCCTAGCGTGCAACGGGATATCCGGGCGAGTTGTAGCGTGAGGTGCAGGAGATAAATCATCCGTATTCGTCTCTCCCGGCACTTTGAACACTGTAACGGTAATGGCTTTCGGTAGCTTAGGACGCCGGATGAACCAAGCCCCATTTGCCCAAGCATCAATTACCTGCTTGGCGTAGGGATTGACATCTGACAGGGAAAGAACATCATTAAAGGCATCAAACACCAGTGTTATTTTACTCAGGGCGGCAGCCGCTTCCGCTGCAAGGGGAGCGTCCAGAGACTTAAGCAGATCGATTAGGGATTGGACATTGTAGCCACCAACCATCGTACCCAAAAGGCTTACAGCCCCCTGAGGAACGATGAGGGGGCTGGTGACTTCACCCTTGGTGATCGCGGTTAAAAAGGAGGCTTTGACGTAGGCAGCGGGATCAACGCCAGGAGGGACGCGATCGCGCAACAAGTCCATCAACGTCTCTTCTTCACCTGGTGGAGGATTTTTCAGCAGTTCGCACAGTTGAGATGTCTGTTGAGCATCCAGTGGTAAGGGAGGAATGCCCAAAGCGGCTCGTTCAGCAACGTGTTGACGATAAGATTCCAGCATTTCAGCAGTTTTTTCAGAAGACATCAGCCCAATTTTGCAATAATGTCTGGTGGCTCTTCTACTTTAGGATTTATTCCACGGTACTGTTGTTTACTGTTGACGTTTGCCGATGAGTTTGATACGCCAAGTGAATAAGCGATTACTCATTTAACTGGCAAGTTGATCAGTGCTTGTAAAGATTATCGTCAAATGAAATACAGGTTGTTTAGAATGAACACCTGTTTATGAAAAAAGGTATACCAATGAACTTCTCTAAGGAGCTTGTCTTTACAATAGCCTTCGCCAGTTTATTAGTTGCAACACTAGCCGCTTTGCCTCTATTGGCTAAGCAAAAGACTCAAGCAGGCGATCGCACAGACGGTAACGTCGGACAAAATGCAGAGCGTTCAGAAGCCTCTCAATCAGAGGACTATTGGACACCAGAACGAATGCAGAATGCACAGCCAGCACCACTTGAGCGCCCTGGCTCCCCTAAACCCGCATCTCAACCCCAGCCCCCGTCTGGTTCAGAAGCTACTGGTTCCAGCGCAGATTCGGGAGAAGTCCCCCCAGATCAGCAAAAATAGCTTTGGGAAAACCCAAAAAAAAGCCGGATTGCCTGGTTAAAGCAATCCGGTAGATTAAATATGAGGAGAGAAGACTTGACTAAGTGAGCCAGGGTAGGATAATATTTCTCAAGAATTCAACCCTTTTCCACAATTGCATTTAAGCAAAGCTTGGAGGAGTGCAGCATCGCGTCGTGGCAAGAGCGAGCTTCACATCTGCCAAGCTTTTAGCGTTCTTGGCACCGACTTTACCTACCATCCCCTCACTATATTCAACAAGGTCGTCCACTGACTTAGGTCATAGCTAGATTAGGCACCCTTGTCGATAGCAAACTTGCGTAAATCTAGAAACTCATTACCGAAGTAAGGTGAGTACATGGCTTTGGGTTGGCTATCGTATTTGTAGCTGTTGAGTCCATTGATGTAATTGAATGACCCACTTTGACCCGGAGTATAATTGAGAATCCATGGACCACCACTTGAACCGCCGGTCATATCGCAGCCGATGCCTATGGTATCCGGAGAAAACTGAGTATCGCTGGTAGCATAAGCGGCTTTACAGTAGGTCAACTTCTTGCCATCAAAAGGCGCAGCTTGAGGATAGCCAAAGGCATTCCAAGTTTGATTGCGAGAGACATTTGCCTTATAACCGAGATAGCCAATCTTATCATGCAGCTTGGAAGTGCCTTTGTCACAAGCCTTGATCATGCCAATGTCTTGTCCGAAGTCACCTTTGCTATGCCAAGCTGATCTTGTGGTTAGATAGCAAGATGACCAGCGACCATAAGGTTCTCTTTGGCTAGAGCTAGAGTTGTTAGGGTTGTAGGCTGGGACGAAAATCACATTTTTGTGGAAGTTCCCCTTGCCATCAGATACACAGTGTCCGGCTGTCACAATCAGGCGTTTGTTGGTGCTATTGACGGCTGAGCCAGAGCAAACGTAGTCTTTCCCGTCAGAGACTTTGGTGAAAAATATCTTACCGATTGTCTTGTGTGGATATTGTGTGTATTTATCGTAGGACACGAAGCCGCGTGTGTAGGGGAAGGGGTATTTTAAATCAACCGGTTGGGGTTTGGCTGCCTGGTTGATTGGCGCAGCATTGGTTACGGCTTGACCGGGAGCACCACCGGGAGCGCTAGCTGGTACTCCAGGTTGGGACAGCGATTGCACTGATACGGCGGCTTTGGGTCCACCCTTGACTGAGACCTCGGCTGGCTTGGCTGACTGTAGGCGTGCTGCTGACCAATATTCGTTGACGGCTTGGGTAGCGGCTTGGGGTGTGATTGACTGTCCTACGTTAGTTGTACTGCTTTGGGCGTTAGCCAGGAAGGGGGCTAGTGTTGCTAGTAGTAAACCACTCAATGTTCCGGTATAAGCTAACCCTTTGACAAATTTCATCTGTAAGTCTCCTAGTAGTGTACTCAAGCTGGTGTTGGTGTGAGTGATGATGTCACGCCAACTGATTGATGTTGGCAATTGGGCAGTGGAAGCACAGAAGTGGGTTTTTGCAACAGCCGTTCTTTGCTTCCTAATTACCTATCTGCCTGCGGTGAGAGTTTTATGCAAAAATCTTTGACAATTTGAATTGGCTCTACGTCTACTTGAGGTTGGTTTGGACTCACACTTATGCTAAAGAAGTAGCGCGATCGCGAATACCGTAGCAATCGATGCTAATCCCAGCTTTGCTTTCAGCGACTTCATCCTTTCCAAGAAAGACGTACCCAAGGTGAATCCAATCTAGCTACTTAAGGGATGAAGTAATCGGAAGTTTTTAATTGTTCTTTACAAAAAATTGATCACAAGCCCAGGTTCGGGTTAGTTTCAAATCAGTTTTGAGTCAGATGTTGTGCTGAGTGATTTGAGCAACTCATAAAAAAAGCCGGACTGCTAAAGCAAGCACATCCGGGTGAATTGAATATAGAGGAGCTACCATCTCCTCAATTAATTCAACAAGATTATGTAACTTGGCTCCCGTAGGTTAGGCTCCCTTGTCGATGGTAAACTTACGTAACTCCAGAAATTCATCGCCAAAGTAAGGCGAGTACATTACATTGGGTTGCTTGTTGTATCCGTAACTGTTGAGGCCATTGATGTAATTGACAGCACCGGTCTTGCCAGGAGTGTATTCGACTATCCAAGGACCACCGCTTGAACCTCCGGTCATATTGCAGCCAATGCCATTGGTAGCAGGAGACTTACGGCTATCGCTGGTAGCATATAGGGCTCTGCAATAAGCCAACTTCCTGCCATCAAAAGGCGCAGCCTGGGGATAGCCCAAGGACTGCCAGAGCTGGTTACGAGAGACATTTGCCTTATAACCGAGATAGCCAACCGTGTTATGCAGCCGCGAACTGCCTTTGTCACACGCCTTAATCATGCCAATATCTTGTCCCAAGTCCTCTTTGGTATGCCAAGCCGTTCTTGTGCTCAGATAACAAGATGACCAGCGACCATAAGGCTCTCTTTGGCTAGATTTGGGATTATTAGGATTGTATGCCGGTACAAAAATTACATTTTTGTGGAACTTCCCATTACCATCAGACACGCAGTGCCCCGCCGTCACAATCAAACGTTTATTGGTGCTATTGACCGCCGAGCCGGAGCAGACGTAGTCATTCCCGTCAGACGCTTTAGTGAAAAATATCTTACCGATGGTCTTGTGTGGGTATTGTGTGTATTTGTCGTAGGCGATGAAGCCGCCTGTGTAGGGGTAGGGGTATTTCAAATCAACGGGTTGAGGTTTGGCTGCCTGGTTGACTGGTGCTGAATTGCTTAGAGCTTGACCGGGAGCACCACCGGGAGCACTAGCTACAGGTCGAGACGGCGACAGGGATTGCACTGATACGGCTGATTTGGGAGAACCCGTAACTGAGAGCGTTAGTGGCTTGGCTGACTTCATCCGTTCTGCTGACCAATATTCGTTGACGGCTTGGCTGGCAGCCTGTGGAGTAATTGACTGTCCCACGTTATTAGTACTTGAACTTTGGGCGTTAGCGAGGAAGGGAACCAGCGTTGTCACTAGCAAACCACCGAAGGCACTGGTGAGAGCAAACCCTTTTGTGAATTTCATTTGTTCTAAGTCTCCTAGTCGTGTAATGCACCTGTTGCACAATTCAATCGTCATGTCGTTGCAGTAAGACTTATCTCTCAGGGGTCTGCCACTTATGCAAGAAGTCTAATGAAATTTGTGTGAGTGATGATGTTGCGTCAACTGATGTTGTGCTAACTAATCTGAGAAAACCCAAAAAAAAGCCGGAGTGCCTTGTTAAAGCAATCCGGTAGATTGAAGATGAACACAGAAGACTTGACTAAGTGAGCAAGGGTAGGATAATATTTCCCAGGAACTCAACCCTTTTCCACAATTGCATTTAAGCAAAGCTTGGAGGAGTGCAGCATCGCGTCGTGGCAAGAGCGAGCTTCACATCTGCCAAGCTTTTAGAGTTCTTGGCATCGGCTCTACCTAAAATACCCTTAATTCATTCCACAAAGTCGTCGCTACCTTCGTTAGCCTCTCGTAGATTAGGCTCCCTGGTCGATAGCAAACTTACGTAGATTCAGAAAGTCATCGCCGAAGTAAGGTGAGTACATGGCATTGGGTTGGGCATAGTATTTCCAACTATTGACGCCGTTAATGTAATTGACTTCCCCGCTCTTGTCAGGAGCATAGTTGAGGATCCAAGGTCCACCACTTGAACCGCCAGTCATATTGCAGCCGATACCAATCCGAGCCGGAGAGACGCTGCTATCGCTGGTAGCAAAGGAGGCTTTGCAGTAAGCCAACTTCCTCCCATCAAACGGGGAAGCCTGAGGATAGCCAAAGGCATTCCAGGTCTGGTTACGGGAGACGTTTGCCTTATAGCCGAGATAGCCAACCACATTATGCAGCTTGGAAGTGCCTTTGTCACAAGCCTTGATTGTGCCAATGTCTTTTCCGAAGTCCTCTTTGGTATGCCAACCTGTTGTTGTGGCTAGATAACAAGATGACCAGCGACCATAAGGTTCTCTTAGGTTAGGGTTGGAGTTGTTAGGGTTGTATGCCGGGACAAAAATCACATTTTTGTGGAACTTGCTCTTACCATCAGACACGCAGTGCCCTGCCGTCACAATCATACGTTTGTTGGTGCTATTGACGGCTGAGCCAGAGCAGACGTAGTCTAGCCCATCAGACACATTGGTGAAAAATATCTTACCGATTGTCCTGTGTGGATATTGTGTGTATTTATCGTAGGATACAAAACCGCTTGTGTAAGGAAAGGGGTATTTTAAATCAACCGGCTGGGGTTTGGCTGCCTGGTTGATTGGCGCAGCATTCTGTCTTATGGTCTGACTGGGACTCCCACCAGGAGCACTAGCTGGTGGTCCAGACTGTGACAGGGATTGCACTGATGCTTTTTTAGGGGTACTATTGAGCATCGCTTCTACTGGCTTAGCTGTTCGCATCCGTTCTGCTGACCAATATTCGTTGACGGCTTGGCTAGCGGCTTGGGGTGTGATTGACTGTCCTACGTTAGTTGTACTGCTTTGGGCGTTAGCCAGGAACGGGGCTAGTGTTGCTAGTAGTAAACCACTCAATGTTCCGGTATAAGCTAACCCTTTGACGAATTTCATCTGTAAGTCTCCTAGTAGTGTACTCAAGCTGGTATGAGTGATGATGTTGCGCAACTGATGTTGGCTATCGGGCAGGGGGAGCACAGAAGTGGGTTTTTGCAACAGCCGTTCTTTGCTTCCTAATTACTTATCTGCCTGCGGTGAGAGTTTTATGCAAAAATCTTTGACAATTTGAATTGGCTCTACGTCTACCTGAGTTTGTTTGGACTCAGACTTATGCGACCTGTGCAATTTGTCCTGGGACGCAGCACTTTGAAGCGTGTGCTGGGTCTTCCAAGACTCGCAGTGCCTGAGATTGAGGCGTTCAACGTTCATCGCAATGAATCATCCACCACCCTTTGTATAAGGTGGCTATCAACTTATGCACTTGATCAAAAAGCCATAAAAAAAAGAGCGATCGCTCTTTTGTCAGTATTTTTTCAGTATGAGTGATACCTTATAAAAACTGTCCCCTCTTTAAACTACGGGTGTTTTACTCAAAAGCATCTAAATCTAAGGCTTTTGAACCACCTCGCTCTAACTGAGCTAACAGTTTACTCAACTGTGACCAAATCAACAAACCAAGGAATATAGTGAGCGGTAGGGAGACTGAGTAAGACAACCAGTAAGGAAAGCCAAAAATTTCTAAACCAGCCCCCAGAAATACACAAATTCCAGCGGCAATCCCCAAAAATGGGATGAGTAACTGAGAACCTTTCATTTGAGCCAAGGTACGAGTGGAGCGGTTTTTTGACCATTCCTGTACTTTTTGTTTAAGGGTAGCTTCAAATGCTAAACCTGACGTAAACCCAGCAAACAGACCAACAAACAACAAAAAATATGGTGGTTCTGGAAAGTTGTACACAGAGCACTCCTAATAGTAATGCCTAAGGGCTAATGGTGAGCCAGCGCGGTCTTGGGGGTTTCCCCCATAAGCAACTGGCGTTAGCGACGCAGGAGCGTCAGCCGAAGGGCTAAAAGGCTTCTTACCTTTCGCGATTAGCCAAAAAGCTATGTCAGTAAACTGCACAGCCGCTGAAAATTTACTTCGTTTTGAGTGCAGCCGCAAGGGGTAGAATGGCTGCAACGCCCTCGCTTGAAATTTCGCTTAGGGCACTCAGCGCCACGTTGAACAATCGTGCTGGCTTCAAGTCATCTTTGACCAAGTTCCAGAGACGTTGAACTTCTTGAGTGTGGAGTCGGTCATCTTCTGTTAAAGCCAACAGCACCTGACGCCTCAAAAACTTCCCTTCATCCGAAAGCAGATACTGCAATCCCAGTTGAGCAGTCGGGAGTAAATCGAAGTTTTGGTCAGAGCGAGCGATCGCAATCATATTTTCCAATCGCTGCCACTGGAACTTCTCATCCTTAAACAATATCTCAATCAAGTGCCGCCGCATTTCCGGAGATTCACCTGTCAGGAGACGCCGTGCTACGTAAGGATACGATACCTCAACAATTTTGAAGTTCGGGTTCAAGCTCAGTGCTAGACCTTCCTGCGTCACCAACGAACGGATAATCAGAGCAAACTTCGCCGGTACCCGGAAAGGATAGTCATACATCAACTCCGAGAACTTATCGGTAGTCGTCTTGAAGTTGAAGTTAGCGACACTCTCACCTATGGCTTCTCCCAGCACAGTCTCCAAGGCTGGAATAATTGGGCGGACATCTGTATCCGGGGTTAAAAAGCCTAGTTTGACAAAGTTTTTCGCTAATTCATCGTAGTCTTTGTTAATCAGGTACACTACGGAGCTAGCAATAGTTTCTTTGGTGTATTGCTCCAGCTGATCCATCATGCCGAAGTCAATATAAGCCATACGCCCATCAGGTAGGGCAAACAAGTTACCTGGATGGGGATCGGCATGGAAAAAGCCATGTTCCAACAGCTGACGCAAACCAGAGATGACAGCGATTTCAATTAACTTGTCGGTATCAAGTCCAGCCGCAAGAATGTTAGCGGTATCTGTCAGCTTGAAGCCATTAATCCACTCTAGAGTGAGGACGTGAAAACTACTGTAACGCCAGTAAATCGATGGTACCTTGATAGTCGGATCGTCACGGAAGTTGTGGGCGAATTTTTCAGCATTTCGACCCTCGTTGCAGTAGTCAATCTCCTCAAATAACTTGGTGCCAAATTCATCAACAATTAAAGTCAAGTCGTGACCCAGATTCAGAGGTAGCCAGGGAGAAAGCCAACCGGCTGCCCACCGCAGTAAATAAAGGTCTAGTCTGATAACTGGGAGCAGATTAGGACGCTGAACCTTCACGGCAACTTCTTCACCCGTGTGAAGAAAGCCTCGATAGACTTGACCCAGACTAGCGGCAGCAACAGGTTTTGAGGAAATTTCTCTATAGATTTCTCTGATGGGTCGTCCCAACTCTGCCTCAATAATCGAGAAAGCGAGCGCGTTATCAAAGGGCGGCAGTTGGTCTTGTAACTTAATCAGTTCGTCTAAAAAATCTTTCCGAACTAAGTCGGGACGAGTGGACAGGGCTTGTCCTACCTTAATAAAGGTAGGTCCCAGACGAGTGAGGATTTCCCGCAGCTGTGAGGCTCGTTTAAACTTGTTGTGCTCTGATCGTCCGCGCCATTCGTCCCACTTGATGCCGAGAATGAAGCTACCGAAGAACCCGACAATTGTCAAGGCTCGCCAGATAAGTGCCCATGGTCGAAAGCGGTAATACTGCGCGATCGCTACTGGGTTATATCGCCTTTGCGGTTCAAAGAGTGGCGGCTCTGGAGAAACAAGTTGTTGTTGACTCACGCCGAATGTTGCCTCTCAATCAATAGGATTGTTTATTTTTTATCTTTTATTAACTATTAGTATACATAAATACAAATTATTTTATTTTTTTAAATACATGCTCAAGGTCGATGAACACGAGCCTGTGCTAACGAGGGAAACCTGCTTTCTAGGAGGAAAAGACAGCTGGGTATCCTAGTGGAAGTTGTTGACGCCCAGCTGTTGGTTAAGGAACATCTCGCCCTTGAAAGAGGAACACAATAAGCTACCAACTGAAGTTGGTGTATTCCTGATTGTGTTCGGTGATTTTTCTGCAAAATCGAGAGGCTCCTATTGGTTGAACAACCAAGAGTGAACTACTTAGACTTAGCTTCCAAGTTTTCCATGCGACTTTTAAGCTCTTGATTTTCTTTTTTAAGCTGGTCAAGTTCTTCCCGCAGCTGTTTAACCGCTTGGTCAGAGCCAACGTTACTTTGTACTTTCTGGATAGCCTCCTCAGCATAGCGGCGGACTCGCCCATCAGGAGTCTGCTGGGCAAGGGATTGCAAAACTCCTATCGCCTTGGCCGTCTCCATTTGCTCCAAAGCTCCAACGACGGCTATTTGCGTCAGGAAGAAAGTTTCTCCTGAGAGTTCTTCTAATTGCTCCAGAATCCACTCTGTGTTGTTCGGAGTCTGACCTGTAGAAATTGCTCCTAGTGCCCGAATAGCGGCTAGGCGAAGCGGTTGGGGAATACCGGGAGTGGTGTATTCCAGAATTACTTGTAGTGCCACAGGGGATGACTTTATTTGACTCAATCCTGCGATCGCACCACCGCGTACAATTTCATTCCAGCCAGCCCTTTGTCTGAGAACATTAGTTAGTAACTCAAGAGCTTCATCTTCCTTATCTTTGAGAGTAGCTGATACCATGCCTCCAAGTGCCCTAGCAGCTGATGCTTCCACGTAGTAACTTGCATCGCCTGTTTCCAGCAACTGTTTCAAGGCATCATAGCTGGCAGTCATCTTAACTTTACTGAGGGCTTCCACCACTGACCGACGGACACGGGCGTCTTCATCCTTCAAACCCACAATTAAAGCATCCGTTACCTGATCCAGCTTCACCTGCGCCAGTTGTTTCGCCACTTCTGCCCGGACACCCCAGAATGAATCATCCGTTAGAGCATCTGACAGTGCTTTGACTGCCTCTAAACCGCCCTTCTTCGCCAACGCCTTCGCCGCGTAGATGCGGGAGACTGGGTCGGGGTCAGATTGTAGCTGAGCTTTTAATTCTGGTATTGGATATTCCAGAGCAACTGTTTTCAGGTAGTTGTTCCCAAAATCAAAGCTAATGAACTGAGGTTTTTTCTCCAAAGGGAAGTAGAAACTCTGTTCCCGTTCATGAACTCTGACTGTAAAGGTTTTGAAATTGGCAATTGGTAGTTGGTCTGCATTGCCCGTTTCTGATTCTCCATTCTCAGTAAAGCCAAAGGCGATGGGGATTTTCAGGTCAAATAGCTCATTGTTGCTACCGTTGTTGCCTTCTTTTGCCTGAGTTTGGGTAACGGTTACTTTAGCTAACTGGCTGTCAGCATCCCAGGAGTAGGCAACTTTATAAGCAGGATGACCGCCCCGGAAGACATACTGATCGAAGAGAAATAAAAGGTTGCGCCCTGTAGCTTTTTCAATGGCGCGTAGCAGGTCAATCGTTTCTACCGTGTTGTGGGCGTTGTCTTGAACGAAGGTTTGAATCGCTTTCCAAAATAACTCATCACCCAACTCTGTCCGGATCATGTGGTAGACACAAGCACCCTTCTCGTAGAGGTGGCGGTCATAGAGTTCGATCGCTTCCCGATAAACGTGGGTAACAATCGGACGGCGATAGCGTGAACTGTCTTCATATATATAGCTACGCGCCTCACCTAGCAAGTAGTAAGCCGCATCATCTTTGCCATACTCGTGTTCAGTCCAAAACACCTCTGAATAGGAAGCCAGTCCTTCTTTAATCCAGGCATGAGACCAGTGCTTGATAACAACTAAGTCGCCAAACCACTGGTGAGCCAGTTCATGGGCAACTAAGCTTTCTGTGCGTTGATTATCGAGTGCTGCTCGTTCATCTAGCAAGCAACGGTCAGTCAGCAGCGTGGTGGAGGTGTTCTCCATGCCGCCAAAGATGAAGTCATCAACGCAAACTTGGGCGTATTTGGGATAGGGGTAGGGATAGCCAAATTTCTCGCTGAAAAACTCAATCATCTGAGGTGTCTTGCCCATGCTGCGACGGGCTTCTTCCTCGTAACCTTTTTCGACATAGTAAGTGACAGGTTTGCCGTTCCATTCATCCCGAATTTCGGCAAAGTCACCTACGGCTAGAGTCATCAGATAGGTGGGATGAACTTGTTGCTGGAACCAGTGATAAATTTTGTCTTCACCAGCTTCTTCGGTGGCGATTAGTTCACCATTGGAGATAGCGATGAACGGCTTCGGCACTTTGACACGGATTTCAGAGGTTGCCAGTTGACCAGGGTAGTCGAAGCAAGGGAACCAGAAGCGAGAGTCTTCATCTTCGCCTTGAGTCCAGACTTGGGTAGGCTTGTTGGGATAATGCTGGTCGGGACTGATGAAATATAGACCGCGTTGGGGTTTTTCCACACTATAGGCGATCGCAACTTTAATATCTTGCCCCGTTTCTGTGGGAGTCTGAAGCTGAATGTGCAGTTGTTCGCCGTCATAGTCAAACGTTTGGGGCGTCTTATCAACTTGCACCGATTCGATATTCAAGTTGACAGCATCCAGCACAAGCTGGTTGATACTGCGGCGTATCGGTGTGAGTGTGATGGTGCAGATACCCTGAAAGCTCTTGTTAGGAATATCAAGCGCTAAATCTAGGAAAATGTGCTTGACTTGTCCTGGACGGTCAGGGTTGTAGTGGGGTCTAGCACCAGGTAACTCAAAAGATTTGTGACCGTTATTTTCGGAATCAAAATAGAACTGCGACATTCGTAAACCTATAAAACTAAGCGATATGGCTAATTATGCTCACACTAACGGCTGAGAACACTACTTCTTTCACCTTAGCGCGTCTTCTCTCAAGGTGGATAAGTGAGCCTGTTTCATGCTTAGGAGTGAGCGATGCCCAGTTCGTAGTTAGCGCTCTTAATAATGTAGGACTCAACTCTTTCATACAAATTGCCTTGTTGTAGAGCGCTAATTCCCCTTATATAAAGTGGTTTTGAGGAAGAGACAGCTTGAGCAGTCTCTAGGTGAGATCTCTCCTTAACTTACCTTTTTGGGCTTGACTAAGACCACTCTTATAAAAACTTTTACTTCAAGCTTGCTTTTGCCTTACCTTTTTCCTGCTTACAAATGGCGGTTTAGCATAGTTCAATCAAAACTAGTCAACTGAACTTGATTAAAAACTTCAAGTTATACATGCATGAAACGATCAGTATTGTCGCGCTTGGTCAATCTGAAGATAATAGCTATCACTGCTGGAATCCTTTTTGGAGGGGTTCAATCCGCCTACGCTGGTACTTGCAATCTCAATATGAAAAGTATTGAACAGGTTGCTCAAAAAACTGGTACGCCAGGTGAGAAGTTATGTTCGCAAATTGTCGATGCAATTAATAAGTCTGCAGTTGCCCAAGAAGTTATTAAAGATCCCAAGTACTCAGCCTGGACAAGCCAGTATCAAGCCAAAACTGATGGTGGTTCTTGCTACCTGACATTCAACAATTACACTGACAAAGAGGAGACGTGTGAAGCCTTAGTTTTGAAGTTGGGTCAGTCCAATATTCCCTATGGGACTCTCGGTAAGGATTACTCTGACTGGTCAAGGAGATTTGGTCCTTAATTGCCGTGTCATGACCTAGTTAAACTCCGACCTCAAGAGCCTAAGTTGAGGTCGGGGCTTTGTTAATCAAGTGATACACTCTCAATAAAAATCAATCTGGTTTCGCTGTTTGACCTAGCTTAAGGCGCTAACAGGTGCGCTCCTCCTTACTTTTTCCTTACCTTTTCCTGGCTGACAACTTGCTATTTCACCCATTGAATAGAGATGAGCTTGTTACTACAGGCAATGCTGCTGCTAAAACGTTCGCTTGAGAACTAACACGCAGTGGCTTATACCTGCAAAAAAAGACTAGGTTGAGGCAGTCAATTCTAATTAGGAGAAAACTCGAAATCATGAAGATTTTCCAAAAACTCATCGTTGCGATCGCTGTTTCTACTTCAATCTTGGGAGTAACTGTAGCCAAGGCACAACAAGGCGGTCAAGTTGCCTTTCAAGGACAAGACTATAACGTTGTTATTAACGCGGCTGGAGGTAGCCTGGATTACAAGGGATGTGATAGCAACAAGCAATGTGTTGATTTAAAGAACGGACAAGCTTGGGAAGATAGCGGCAAACAAGGTCTGCTATGGGAGTCTCAAGATGTTAGACATGAGCTTTCTTGGTCTTCCAGCGATCCTACCAAGGTATCACTCGTGATTTACAAAGGAGACAAGCAGACGATGCAATACAACCTTACTCGCACCGAAGCTAAATAAGCAGCTTGATGAGCTAGATAGCTAGTTAATAGCTTTTGTCAAACGTCTCCTAGCGCAGCGCGGCTCTCAATAAGTCACCAGCTTACAAGTTGTTAAACACCTCAGCTCATAGGACTTTTGACTTTTGACTTCCAATGGAGCGGTAGTAACGTTCTGGGTTGGGTTGCAGTTATCAGGTTTAAGTTTAGTCTTCACTGACATATTGGTCTAGTTGAATGCTGCTCGTGCTAACTGAAACTCAACCTTAACCTAACGTTTTTCTAACTTTTGTTTACAGAGATTTAATGAAGTGAAGGTATATACTATGCCGAAGCAAACAGTAGCAAGTGGTCAGTTTTCTAAGATTGGGATTGCAACCGTTGTTGGAATGAGCGTACTAACTTATGCTTCACTAGCATGGAGTGCTAACGATAGATTCACCTTGAAAGTACCTCAAACAAAATGTTTAGAGATTGCCAAAGACGCTGCAACCACAGCTGGTCTTACTAATATTAAGCAAGATACAGCCCACAATGAAGTTACTGGTGATGGTGGAAAAAATGACTTTATCATCAGTTGCCGTGCTAGTGGTACAGACTCAGTAGTCTCGATCATAGTTCATGGAAATAATGCTGCTGCTCCTGCTGCTCAAAAATATGTCGATGCTCTAAATAAACAGATAACTACACTTGCATCTGGAGGAGGTGCGAGCACCGGGAGTTCATCTACCAGTGGAGCAACAGCGAGCACCGGGAGTTCATCTGCCAGCGGAGCAATTGCGAGCAACCCGACTAGAGTGTTGGTTCCTGATATAATAGACCCTGAAAAGACCTTCAGTCCTGGCAATTTTGTAATTAAAGGGCATACCTCACCAAATGCAAGCGTTGAGGTTAAAGTGAGTTATACGAAACAAGCAACTAACCAAACACAGCAGACTGGTTTAGGTGCAGCTGTCGGCAGTTTTTTCCAGACTCTCCTTAGCGGCAAGCCAAGTTCACCATCACAAGCAACTAGAGAACAGGTATGGAGCGGCAAGGTAACAGCTAATGCCAATGGAGAGTTTACGGTAACAGTACCAAAAGAAAAAATTCCTGCAAATCTAACTAATAATACATGGTTTACCATTAACGCACAAGCTTCTTTAACTGGAGTTTCAAGACCAAGCGGTACTACGTTTAAAAACATCCAGCTTAAGCGGTAGGCTGTAGTAATTTCTTGATTTCCTCTCCTCTTCTATTGACTTTAGGACTTACGCACAGACGCTGCATATAGTAAGGGCGAGGCATGCTTCGCCCCTACGAATAGCGGTTCAAAGGTAAATTTGTGTAAGTTCTGGACTTCTCTCAGAGGAGGAGAGTTATTTATGTCCAAAATTGGTCTACAAAATTAAAGGAAAGCGTTTCATTCTCCGCCTGAGTTTCTTGAGCTTCTGGAAGCCTACCTAAACTTTCAAATTCCTCCTTTGGTTGACTTGCCAAAGCGACGTGCTTTACTAAAGTGACCCCGTTTTTGTTCCACTTGAGCAAGCGATCGCTTTACGTATGCCTCAGTGCAATACTCTTGATAGTCCTGGGCGATTCGCAGACTTTCTGTTAAAAGCTGTTGTGCTTGGTCTAAATCTCCCTGCTTAATCGCAATATCCGCTAAAAAGTCTTTGGCAAGGGAAATCCCCCATTGCCAGCCGATCACTTGAGCTTGATTGACGATTTGTTGAAAGAGCGTTTTACTCTTCTCATAATTTCCAGTCTTATAGTAAATTTCGCCTTGATAGTAAAGAATATACAGGGAGTGACGAATAGCAAGGGAACGGTCGAGTTGAGGATGATCGAATAAGGCTTGAGCGCGATCAAGCCATTGTTTCGCTTGTTCAAATTGCTGTTGTTGGATATGCCACGCGGCAATATGAATTGCCAACTCGACTTGCCAATTCACAGATTGATGCTCAATAAGTTCCCAGGCTAGGCAAAATAAAATGCCCGCTGCGGCTAAGTGATTGGACTGCCCCGTCAATGTCAGTGTCCATGCCCGATCGCCCATCATTTCCGCAGCCGTTGACCAGTGCTGACGAGTTTGAGCCGCTTGAATCAGCCAGCTTAGCCAGTTTAGAGTAGTTTTCCTATAGGTAAGGCGATCGCATCGATAGCTCTCAGAGTAGGTATAGCACTTCACATCTCGCCAAAGCTGGCAGGCATCCATATAGCGATCGTGGGCAATGCACCATTCCATCACTTCCGTGATATTTTCCCACTCCTGTTCCAATTGCTGGTAATCATTCCACTCGTTCCAATCTTTACCCCCATGTTCTCGGACAAAGTTCAGATACCAATGTACCCAACGATTTCGGGCTGAGCGCTCAAACTCAGGGTGGGCTGCAAGTTCAGCAAGGACATAGCTAGCAGCCAAAGATAGCAAGGTGTACCGTCCCTGTTGATCCTGGATGAGTGAAAGTTGCTGCAATTGGGCTAAACCCTCGGCGGCAGTAATGGGGTCAGTGACTGAAGCTACCGCACAAACCGCTTCTCGTACAGGTGGTTTGGGAAACATGGCTAAAGCCATTAATAGTTGATGAGTGGGCTGTCCTTGCAACCGTTGCACAACACTCTCAAAATAAAAGCGGGAAAAGTTGCCATTCGATTTCAGTAAGCAAGGAGAAACATCCTGTAAAGTATAGCCTGCCGCTAACTGACTAATCGCATAGACAATAGCGGCTGGAATTCCTCCTGTGGTTTGGTAAAGTTTTTGGGATTTCCCCAAACTGAGGGTTACACCTTTTTCCCGTGCTTGGTGTTGAATTAAGTTGAGAGCCTCGGTTTGGGGCAACGCCGTAAGATGAATCGTGGGGAATGGCGTGGGTTCTCGGCTAGTGATGATCACCTTCACGGTTGAAGGCAGTTCATATAAAAAACCGAGAACATTCTGCTGGTCTTCTAAAGTATCTAAGTTATCTACTATTAGTAAAGTTCGCGCTTTACTAAGGCATCTGTGAATGTGTTCGTAAGCTTCCTCAAAGCTAGCCGGAGGGGTATCGCAACAGTTCAGAGTACGGACAATGCTAGTAAAAATATCCCGCAAGGTATGTTCTCGCCTGAAGCGAGGTAAGATGCCGCAAGGTGTGAAATGCTGGAATTTGGCGGAAGTAAAAATGATTGCATCAAACCCAGGCAAAATTTCCCTGGATGTCTTCCCACTCGAAGCCTCCTGACTGGTTCGTAAGCAACGGTAAGCAACATCTAATAGTAATGTTGTCTTACCTACACCACCAAGTCCTTCAATACCAATCCGAGGGGTAGGATGTTTCAGGGAAAGCCACTCCAGTAGTCTTTTCACCTCTGCTTCACGACCCACCAAAGTAGTGTAATCGCGGGGTGGCAGATTGTGGTAAAGGTATTGGGGCAGCTTAACAGTGTTGGGTGAACTGTGATCTGTGACCAGTGATGAGCGGTCTCTAACTGTGTTCAGTGAGTAGTTATCTGTGTCGTTTAACCTAACTAATCCTGCTTCAGGATTGGGTTTTGTTGCTTCAACCCGACCTACTGAGTGACTTGGGGTGTACAAAAGGTGGAATGCTGTCACATCCGGCTGAGCTACACCCTGTTTGTGTGCCTTAGTCGCTGCACAAACTGTCGAAGGCATTATGTCTCGCTCTGTCCATGACTCTGCCTCTGCTACCTTAGTTTTCTGCTGTTGGTTATAAACTCGCTGTTGGAGCACTGCTCTGAGGTTGGCTTTACTAACTTTCTCCCCCAGTGCCTTGGAAAGTCGTTTCCACAGTTGAGGACCAATGTCATTTTTCAGGTATTCCAGAGTGTAACCATGTTGAGCAGCAATTTGAGGATATCTCTCACCTTGCCAAGAGCCTTGCAAGACAAGGACTTCAATGTTGGACAGATGTTTGCCTGTGATGGTGAAAACGGCTGTATCAACAATCCCCAATACTACATTGAAGGGAATATCGTCTTCTGCCTTAGCCTTAGCTGTCTCTTTCATAAAGCACCCTCAACACCTTGATTTCCTTGTCCTTACCCGATCACTTGTACTGAGAGCTTTAGTACTTTAGTACTTTATAAATGAGCACTCAAGTCATTACTACTAACGATTAACAGTGCTCTCTTGACTAATTACTGGCTACCACTGATGAGTGCTCACTATTAACCGACTCTCCTCCCCCTAAAGAAGTGAGATTCCTCAATCCAGAGGAGATGAGGGAAGTAAGGAAGTATCGAGAACACGACTTTATCCCCTTTGTTCGGTAGCACCTATGCTTTCTCGGACAGCTTCTTTAAGGACTTATGGGTGCGCTCAATTGAGACGCCTCCACATCTTACCTTGTATCCACCTTTTGGTAGATTGACAAGCTTTAATTTTACAAAAAATTTAATTTCAACCTGACTTTTTCCTTAACTTTTCCCGGCTGACAACTAGCAGGTTGAGCGATTGAATTGCAATTAAGTAACTTAAGGATGACTTGTGCAAGTTTTCTACAGGGGCAGGGTGACTATAGCTTTATCAGTCAACTTCACCGAGGCACTACTTGCCCAAGTGAGCCTAATTATCTCACCAAACTGCTTTTAACTTGAGTAAGTGCTAGTGGTTCGTCACGTAAAAAATGCAGGGTTGTTTGTTACGGCTAGTAACTCCCGTAGGGGCGTACAGCTGTCATTGGTGTCAACTTAACGTTGATTGGGCGGTTTCAACCGCAGCTACATAAACAAAACCTGCCTGTGCAGGTTAAATAAGTGTTGATTTTTCGTTAGTCCGCGCAGGCGGACTTAGTTTACTTAGCCGCGACTTCCTTTTCAACAGGGCTTAAGTTGACACTAATGTACAGCTGTACGCCCCTACCCCACAGATTTATCTTGACAGACTACTAGAGGCAAGTAGAACCACTTACCTTCAATTCAAACTTGACAGACCACTACTTTCTCGTTGACGGTTTGAGACAATAAAGCTGATTAACTCAAACCGTTAGATAAGCCTTTGTTTATGACCACTGCCGCAAACACTTCTCCCAGCCTAGCTTCCCAATTTGTCAATGGAATACTCTCCATCAAACCATTAGCGAACTTAGCCAAGCAGCAAGCTCGCAATATGATGATTAAGCGAGCAGAAAAGATTGGGGTACCATGGCGTCAGAGAGTAGAGGAGTTGCGAACTCACGACTGGGACAGCGAATTGGCTGAAGTACAAAACCCCCAGTTGACTTACCCAGAGTATTACCTATCTTCATTCCATGCTTATGAGACGGGAAATCTCAGCTGGGATGCCGCTTTAGAAGTGGAAGTTGCTGCTTATGCGGTTCATGCCAGGATTTGGTCAGGTGCTGGCGCTCAAGGAGACGCGAAACTGCGACAGAGTTACCACGACATTGTTAAAGAGCAAATTCCCATCCAACCAGGAGACATTTTAGACTTAGGTTGCAGTGTTGGGATGAGTACCTTTGCTCTCCAAGAACTGTATCCCTCAGCAAACGTTACTGGTGTAGACTTGTCGCCTTACTTTTTGTCAGTGGCACAGTACAATGCTCGCCAACGAAATGCAAAGATTAACTGGAGACATGCTACGGCTGAATCTACAGGCTTACCTGATGCTTCCTTTGATTTAGTCTCTGCCTGCTTGATGTTCCACGAACTCCCCCAAGAGGCGTCAAGGCAAATCTTCCGTGAAGCACGACGCTTACTCCGCCCAAACGGTTATCTAACCATCATGGATATGAATCCCAAGTCTGAGGTGTTTGAGAAGATGCCACCCTACATCTTGACGTTGCTCAAGAGTACTGAGCCTTACCTGGATGACTATTTCACCTTAGATCTTGAACAAGAACTGATAGAGGCTGCTTTTCAGACACCAGTGATTGTTCGTAATAGTCCTCGTCATCGGACAGTGGTTGCTCAAGTTAGCTAGAGGAGGAGTAGGGAATAGGAATGAATTTGTGGTTCTTCCCTACTCCCATACATCACATTGAAATTGCCAAAGCACGGCTCAAGCAAACGTCGAAAAGCCCAAATCTGGGGGAACATCCTGAAGGCGTCCAGAACCAACAGCTTGAATGGCTTCTTTGAGGGAAACATCACCCGTGTAAAGAGCGCGACCAATAATTACACCGTTGACCCCTAGCGGTTCAAGAGCAAGAAGACTTAACAGATCGGTAATCGAACTGACACCACCAGAGGCAATCACCGGAATGGAGATGCCTCTAGCGAGTTCTCTCAACGCATCTAGGTTTGGTCCACTGAGCGTTCCATCCCGATGAATGTCGGTATAAATAATTGCAGCAGCTCCCAACTGACTCATCTGCTTGGCAAGGTCTGTTGCCGCAATTTCTGAGGTTTCCAACCAGCCATGCGTCGCCACTTGCCCATTGCGAGCATCGATTCCTACAACAATTTGTCTTGGGAATTCTTCACATAGCTGTTTCACCAGTGCGTGGTTTTCCACCGCAGCTGTGCCCAAAATGACTCGCTCGACACCGATATTCAACAGTTGCGTGACACCAGCGCGATCGCGCAATCCACCTCCCACTTGCACCGGCACCGATACAGCCTCCACAATTGCTTCAATTGCCTTTGTGTTCACAGGTTGACCGACTTTTGCACCGTCCAAGTCAACAACATGCAGCCGTGATGCTCCCTGAGCTACCCATTGGCAGGCGACATCAGTTGGGTTATCGTTGAAAACTTGCGATCGCTGGTAGTCTCCTTGGTACAGTCGTACACACCGACCCTCAAGCAAGTCAATTGCTGGAATAACATCCATCGTTAATTTTCCAACTTATAGATTAATTAGCTTAACGTAAAAGTAACCCCATCCTAATTGAAGTTATTTAATGATTAAAATTAAGAGACGCTTACTTTATCTCACTATAGGTCATTAAAGTACCTACTACAAACCACTTACTTTTTCAATATGAGCAAATCTTTACTTTCTATTTCTAATCTAGTTGGTGTAGACAACCCTACTATTCCTGGCTATTTCGTTGTCAGTACTGCACCAATCAATGTCGAAGGAGATAATCTACCAGCGCACAAACAAGAAGTTCAATTTCATCAGAAATTAACGACTCAATCAGAAGATTTTAATCTTATTAAAATCGCCAACTTAATTTATGATAAACTATCTCAGGAAAACTCAGAATCTGTAGAAATTATTATTTCTACCAATGGATTTAGTAGTAGTAAAGAGAAAACACAAAGACTATTTGAAGAACTCCATAGCTATATTAATAAAGATAAAAGTATTCAGACCCAAAGCTACTCAAAAAGCTTAATCTTTATTGGTTATCGTTGGCCGTCAGAACCTTTAGTAGGTGGTAACAGTTGGTGGTGGGAAAAGCTTGTTCATGCGATTGCTGCTTTGCCAACTTTACCTCGTATTATTCTAATGTTTGGTAGCCTTGGTATTTTAATATCAATATTTTTTAAACCAAAATCTCTTTTAGTTTTTACTCCATTCTCTTTTATTTTTTCTATTTTAATATTAATTTTAACAACTTTGTTTTTCTTTGTGATTACTTTAGTTATACTAAGACTTTTTATCTATTTTAGGGATACTTATCGAGCCACTAATTTTGGAGTTCCTGACTTAGTAGAATTAGTTCGGCAACTAGATAAAGGAGTCGTCAGCCTAGTTAAAGATGAATATATTCATCAGATTAGCTTGATTGGTAAACTTAAAATCCTTCTTCTACAAAAAGTTAAAAATAAATTAATCCTAGAACAAATTCCCGTTACGGATCAGGAAAAGCTAGCTCTTGACTTCATTTGTGAAAAAGTAATCCATACTTACTGCAAGGATAAGAGTAGTGCTGAAATAAAAATAGAAGACATAGACAATCAATTGTTTACAAAAACCAATAAGATTATTCAAAAAGAATATCTAGAAAAAGTAGTAAATATTGCTAATAAAATTATTAAACAAGATACAGATCCAGAATTTGTCAAAATTCGAGAACGTGTCTTAGAAATCTTAGAAAATAAAGCTAAAAATTACTGGAACTCTAAGAATAGGATAAAATTAACCTTTATTGGTCATAGCCTAGGAGGATATGTCGTTACCAATGTTGTGAGAATTCTTTCTGATGTGTTTGATTTAAATTCAGTAGGAACCTTAGGACTATCAGATAAATTACCTACTTCAGATATTGGCCGAGTCTTTAGCTTAGAGCGTCTAGTTCTTGTAGCGCCTGATATTCCAATTAGTACTATTTTATTAGGACGAGCTAATTTTCTGCGTTCTTCTCTACGACGCTTTAAAGAAGCCTATCTATTTAGTAATGAAGGGGATTTGGCTTTAAGGCTAGCTTCAACAGTTGCTAACTATTTCTCTTTTCCTGCACGAACTAGAGAGAGTGGTTATCGGCTCGGGAATCTTGCCATAAGAGATTATCAAGGCTATGGAATTTCTCCTTATAATAATCTGCAACCGGAGCAACATATCAGTTTATTAAAGTTGCTATATATTAACTCTTTTAACTCACGCAGTTCTTTAGCAAAAATTCAAGATAGTTATCAAGTGGATGAAACAGAAGATAGAGAACAAATTGCTAGGCTCTTCACGTATTTTGATTGTACGGATTACACGGATCGGACAATAGAGCCGAATTCCAAGAAACGCCGAATACTTACTCTAGCTAAATGGCGATGGGAACCACGTTTGTTTTACTACTTTCGTCTAATCATTGCTTATTCTCTAGGAATTATCGATACCCATGGCGGTTACTTTCAGGGGGAATCTAGCCAGCAATTAATGTACAGGCTGGCTTTTTTGGGTTTTGGCGGATTTCTGGATTCATTGAATCCAGAAAATCGAATATCTGCCCTAAATTATCTTGCCCAAGAGTGCCACCAGAAAAAGATTCAAATGATTCTCTCTCCAGAGCGCTATCAGGTGGATATTTTAGGACACGATCGCAAGCAAGTTAGAAGAGAAATGCTTAACTCCTAACTTGATAATAGGGAGTGGTGAGTGGTGAGTGGGGAAGAGTGATTTTCATTGTTGGTTGTGTATGAAGTTTAGGGGAGTTTAGCTCATAAAGACGGTGCTAATTCTTCCAGAATCGTGAACCGCACATGATTAATAGCTAACTCACCAATGGAAGCGTTTTCCTTGTCCACAGGAACTCCCTGACTTCTGATAGTTTCAAAGGAAATGCCTTTGCCCATTTCCATGTGGTACCAGGCAAGACCCATAAAAAATCGCGTTGGGTAGGGACCTCCTTCAACCGTGTCGTCAGGATTTGATTCCATCGGCAACCAACCGAAACCAGGGATATAAAATTCCATCCAAACATGATTAAAGTCGGGTTCTAAAGGGAGGCCCCGCCTGTCAGGGTGGGCAGGGCACTTGTAGCGACCCACAGTGCGGCAGGCTATACCATTAAGACGTCCTAAAGCTAATAAAACGCCTAAGTACTCACCGCAGGAGCCAACACCCCGTTCTAGCGCAATATCTGGTGTGTCGATGTGAGGTTTAATACCGTAGGAGAGTTTGTCGTAGACATAGTTACGAATACTGTAAATTTTCCGCAGCAGATTCGTTTCACGACCAATCGCTTCACTAGCAGCATTGCGAATGATATCCGTATTCATCGCCAAGTCGTCATTGTCTACCAAATAGCGCTCAAACTGTGAGGGCAACTCAGAGAGTTTTTCAACCTCTCGTGGTGTTATGCGGTATTTGATGCTCCAAACTTCCAGGAGAGCTTTCCAGCCAAAGATATGGCGTTCACCTGGCTTAAGACTGTCAAATTTAAAAACGGCTACTCGCTGACCATTTTGAATTTCTTCTGTGAAGGGCATGCCCACGGGTTCAACAGTTCTGACCTTTTGGCGGTCAGTTTCTGAGGGAAGAGCCATACGCCATTCGATATCGTTTAACTCAACATCCTCAAGGGGAGCGAGTTCCTCGACATATGACATCTCAATCAGATAGCCATTAGAAAGAGCATAGCGACGGTCGGGGTTGTAGCTAAAGTGTAGGGGATGAATGAATGTGCGATCGCGATACTGCAATTCATAGTTCGGATCGGCATTCGGATTATCCCGGATGTAAGGCTCCTCACCGGCATAGGCAACGTAGAGGATATCCTCCCCCGTTTGAGGATCGGTATAAAACGCTAAGCCTGTAGGGTTCTCAAAGGGTGTCAGAACGCTGAATTGAATTTCGCCTGTCGCCCGGTCGAGGCAATAGACACTCTGTTCATCAGCATCCGTGACCCAGAGTTCCTCATTCCGTACCGTAATGTTCTCAACGCCAACACCTGGGGCATAAAATCGGGTAATCTCACGACCGGTATCGCGGTTATAAACCAAAATAGCCCCGGCTTTTTTAGAAGTGATATAGATAGTTGAATCTTTAACAGCGACTCCGTTAGCGGCGTAGGGCAAGGTAACAAAGTGCTGGGGATTTAAATCACCAGGGAATTGGCAGAAGTAAATACTATCTTGCCAACTCAGCCAAAGGGTTTCGCCTGAAAGCGCCAGACCGGTGGCATCAGCAAAATCTAAGTCCCGCGACGGATTCAAAATTTTTGTATTATCGGTTTTGGGCTCGATTTGCAGGAGATAGCCATTCCTGGAGTCAAGAGCAAGGAGTGTTTCCCCCGAAAAGGCTATGCCATATAGGGCAGAGGCAGCGATCGGTCTAATTGTTGCGAAAGATTTCTGTTGTGATGAAACAGAGGAAGCTGAATCAGGAATCATACTTATTACAGATGAAGATATCGAGAAGAGTGGACAGCCAAGGTACCATTACCTCCATTGCCTCAAGTTAAAATATTGACACTAAGGCAGATGCTCATCTTAGAACCTGATTATCATAGATTTGCCATAGATAAATTGGAACCTTTGTTGCCGTTCTGCCATCTTTAAACCAAAATCCTGCTCTACCAGAAAATACTCTAATTATCATGGCTTGGTTCATACCCTCATCACGCTACATAATAATGGTTGTGGCTTTGACTCTAGGAATTTCCATCAATCCCCTAGAACAGGCTCAAGCTCAGCCGCTTACTTCCTCACTGAGCAGTAAGCTGGAAAGTGCATTCCGTGCACCGAGTGGCTCAGGCGCGCCTATAAATACTCAAAGTGGCGGAACACGCGGCCCGTGTATGAGGACGAATAAGCCACTCATTGCTTTGGTACCCACTTACGGGATGGGCAAAACGATTGCTGAGTCTCCAACTATTTATTGGTATGTGCCGCCACTATCCATTGAGGGGGCTCCAGCACCAATGATCGAGTTTGTGCTAAAGGATGCTAACGATCAGGAAGTTTACTCAGCTAAGTATCCGTTGATGAAATCTCCTGAATCCGTCGTAGGTACTCCTGGCATTATGAGCTTATCTATTGGCAATCTGTATCCCCTAAAGATAGGTCAGGAATATCACTATCTATTAACGTTAAGGTGTGATGCCAATAGCCCAGATAATTCAGAAAATGCGTATGCAGAAGGCAGGCTTCAACGAGTTGCACCCAATCCAAATTTTGAACATCTTACCCAACAGGCAACTCCTCAGGATCGTGTTTCTTTATATGCAGACAACGAACTTTGGTATGAGACGGTGGCGACTCTGATCGAGCTACGGCGCGATCGTCCATATGATACCAACTTGGTAGATGCTTGGGAAAAGCTTCTTTCCCTGGTGCAAAAGGGGGATATAGTTGCTAAAGAACCTCTATTCAACGGTGCCAGAAACATTAACAATTAATAATAAATAACTGTCATGGCACAGATACGGTTCAGTTTTTTCAAATTTTTGAGATTAGCGCTGCTCACAGGGCTTGCCGTTTTTTTCACTGTGGTACAGACTCCGCAAGCCCTTCTTGCTAAAGGGATACCACAACGCTGGGAAACCAAGGAATATCAACCGCCAGGTGATATTGGTGCACCCACTCGCGTACTAGGAGGAGGAACACGCAGTTCTGGCAGCAGTTGCCCAATTGTTGGTAAACCGCTAAAAGCCTTAATCCCTAGCAACGGCTTTGGGGTGACGGTAGCCGCCTATCCAGCATTTTTTGTATACATGCCTGCGCTATCGCTTCAGACTTCGCCACTGGTTCAGTTTGTGTTGGAGGATAAACAAGGTAATAACATCTACACCTCCACGTTCAAGACAAGTGGAACGCCCGGTATTATGACTATTAGCCTACCTTCTCAAGGAGGATTATCACCGATGGAGGTAGGTAAGGATTATAAGTGGTATTTCTCGCTCATGTGCCAACCAGACGAACGATCCCAAGATATTACCGTAGAAGGCTGGGTTAGACGTGTAGAACCCAGCCCAGTGCTTAAAACCCAACTGATGCAGGCATCACTACAACAGCAAGTAGAGCTTTACGCAGAATCAGAAATCTGGCATGATGCCTTAGCGACTTTGGCTCAGCTGCGCCGTAACAATCTCAATGATCCAGCTGTGGCGAATACATGGGCAAATCTTTTAAGGGCTGCTGGTCTTGACGATCTTGCTCAAGAATTACTAATGCCGATTCCATCCACAGCAAGACGCCCATTGCCATCATTACCATCATCTTTACGGTGACCTCCTCCCGACACTGACCTTACAGCCATATCGACTTCTCCCTTGTCCCCCTGCTCCCAAAATCGAGAGCTTTTTAAGGGGGCAAGGGGGATAAAGCCTTATTCGAGAATTATTGCATTCCCAGCAATTAAGGTTAGATAAAGACGATAACGATAAAGGCTATGCATGGCGTTGTTGATGCCACGCAAGAGCGTGAGTCACTATTTTCGTGAGATCAGCATACTGCGGATGCCAGCCCAAAATATTTCGGGCTTTATCGCTACTACCCACTAAAACAGGGGGATCACCAGGTCGGCGATCGCATTCCACAATCTTAATCTCTCGTCCTGTTACCGAACGTACCGTCTCAATCACTTCTTTAACTGAGAATCCATTGCCATTTCCTAAGTTAAACGCTTGAGAATCTTCCCCTTTGAGTAGGTACTCTAAACCCAGAACATGAGCTTGCGCCAAATCCATAACGTGAATATAGTCCCGGATACAAGTGCCATCTCTCGTTGGGTAATCGGTACCAAAGATAGAGACTGACTCCCGTTTACCCAAGGCAGTTAGCAGCACTAATGGTATGAGATGAGTTTCAGGCGAATGGTCTTCACCCAGCAAGCCATTGGGTTCGGCACCCGCGGCATTGAAGTACCGAAAGGAAACTGACTTTAGACCATAGGCTGTATCAAAATCCGCCAAGAGTCGCTCTACCATCTGCTTACTAGACGCATACGGACTGATCGGGTCTTGAGGATGGTCCTCAGTGATAGGAACGGTCTTTGGGACACCGTAGAGAGCACAAGTTGAGGAAAACACAAATCGCTTAATAGAGGCTGCGACCATTGCTTCTAGAAGCGTTAGAGTTCCCACAACATTATTGTGATAATACTTGCTTGGGTTTGTGACTGATTCACCAACAGCGATGTAAGCCGCAAAATGCATAACCGCCTGAATTGGATAAGTCGCAAATAGGTGATCGAGAAGTGCGCGATCGCTGATATCACCGACAATTAACTTGACCTGCAATACCTTCTCAACCAAGTCACTATGTCCCTGTACCAGATTGTCAAGAACAATCACATCATAGCCAATACGTTGCAGGGCTAATACAATATGGGAGCCGATATACCCTGCGCCTCCTGTCACTAAAATGGTGGGTTTAACTTGCATCTGTTTTAGTACCTTCTACGTGTTTTATACTTTTACTATTTCTATTGTGTTTTTTTCACATCAAACTGAGCGTGTGGCGATCGCAATTGTGACGGGATTGAGGGGAGTAAAGCGAGTCAAGTGTCCCACAGGTACAGAGCGCGATAGCTGGACTTGTAGTAACCGATAATCCCAGCGATAGGAGTCTAACCAGCTGAGAGTGGTATTGAGGTGTTCCAGGGTTGCTAGAGCTAGTACCACCAAGCCGTTAGGAGCTAATCGAGCGTGGCAGCTATCGAGAATTGAGTTTAAGTTACCGCCACTACCGCCAATAAAAATTCGGTTGGGTTCCGGCAGGTGCTGCAAAATGTCGGGTGCACTACCGTGCGTAGAAACCACATTGTTGACTTGGAGACGTCGGCAGTTTTGTTCAATCAGGGCAATGCCGATGGCACTCTTCTCTATAGCATACACTTGAGAGGTTTGCGATAAGCGGGCAATCTCAATGGAAACTGAACCAGTTCCCGCACCAATATCCCATACTATTTGCCCGGGTTGCAGTGCCAGCTCTCCTAAGACGAGAAGACGAACCTCACGCTTGGTCATCAAACCTGGGCGATCGCTAAAACTTGCAAACGTCTGGTCAGGTAATCCTAGCAGGGGTAAGGAGTCAATGTCCAATGACTGGTTAGCTGACTCAGACTGACGGAGTAATACAACGACATTCAGCGGTGCAAACTTTTCCTCCAATAAAGCATCTATTGATAGCCACTGAACCTTCTCATCGCTACCTCCCAGGTTTTCACAAACCCAGAACTGGTAGCTGCACGCTAAATCTAGAGAGAGAAAAAGACGAGCGATCGCGTTGGGGGTATTCGTCCTATCGGTTAGCACGGCAATCTTCTCAACTCCCTGCTGTAGCGATTGAGTCAGGTTCTCCAAGGATCGCCCGTGAGCACTAATAACTTGGGCATCCTGCCACGGCACCTTAATTCGACTGAAAGCCAGCTGAACCGCACTGAGATGAGGATGAAAGGTCAGCTGTTCCCGTGGCAGTTCCTCTAGCAACAGGCGTCCCAAGCCAAAAAAGAGTGGATCGCCGCTAACTAAAACGACAATGCAGCTATTGCTATCACCTGTCTCCAGGTAGTTGCGAATTTCTTGAATGGCTTGTGTAAAATCTCCCAGTACCAAGCGTGAGGCGGGGTGGTTGGGGAAGTAACTCAAGTGGCGATCGCTACCCACCAACAATGTTGCCTGCTCTACTAATTGCCGTACCGACTCAGTCAGTCCAGCTGTAGCATTTAAGCCTATTCCAACAACATGTATTGGAGTCATTAGTCAGTGGTTAGTAGTTAGTAGTTACTGGTTAGTGGTTAGTAGTCATTAGCTGGCACCTAATAACTAACAACTATTTTTCGTCCCAAGCCAAGACAATTAAAGCATTAAGAATGGCGGCAGCAACGGGTGAGCCGCCCTTTCGTCCCTGAATGCGAATTTGGGGGACTGGTGCGTGTGATAGAGCCTCTTTTGACTCGATAACTGAGATAAATCCAACGGGTGCGCCAATTACTAAAGGCGGTTGAATGGGTGCATTTGACAAGTCGTTACATAAAGCTAGTAGAGCAGTGGGAGCATTGCCAATCACAAAAATAGCGTTGGGGTATTGCTCAAAGCACTGGATTAAACCTGTTTCTGTTCGTGTCTTTCCTGGTAGTGCTACGGGGGCAAGTTCTACTGCCGCAATGAGCGGGTTACCAAAGGTTTTTGCCACCATTGCAGCTACCCCCTGTTTCACCATGCCAACGTCTGTGATAATCGGTAGCCGATGCTGGAGGGCTGCCATCCCAGACCTGATCGCTCCTCGACTAAACCGAATCAGCTGGGCAAATTCAAAGTCAGCGGTACTATGAATTACCCGCCGCACGATGGCATACTCAGCCGGGCTGAAATTGTGTTCGCCGATTTCTTTGTCAATAACGGCAAAACTTTGCTCCATGATGGGATGGATGGGCAAACTCATAGATAGCCTGATTTAGCAAAAAGCATTAAAAGTCTAAGATGGGCCAATCCGGCTCACGATAGTAACGCATCATATCGTCAAACTTCCGCAGTTCTGCACGCCGAATACACAGGGCAATCGCTTCCTCAGGTAGCGCTTCCCGATTTAATTCCAATAATGTGTTACTGAGGCGATCGCGATCTAGATGCGGTAAAATCGTGCCAAAATATCCCAGCGTAATGTGCGCTGTAAAGTGGTATTGCTGTTCAATGCCTAGGGCAATTAGACCAGGATTTTGATAAATAGACCGACGAAACTCCAACAGCCGCTTGTAGGATGTTTCGTCTGTGGGTGCTAAACATACAGCGATCGCACGGGGTCTAATCATTAAACCTAGCAGCTGCCAGCAAATAGAATTACCACCAGTGAGAAACTGCTGAGACTTCTGAAAGCTCTCTCCTATGCGCTCTTTTAGTTGCTTCTCAAACTCCGGATTTTCGCGTTCCGCATCCCTGTAGGCGCTGTCCCAAATTAAGTCCGCTAGGGTTAAATGAAAGCTATCAGGAGGCACTGGTACCATTAAACCAGCGTCTAGTTGCTGCACTAACTGTTGTTGGAGCTGCTGTAAGCTCTCGTAGAAGGCTGAATTGGGCGGATCTTCCCCCCAGGGTGGCGTCACTACTGTGTAACCGGGAAAAGGTGCTGCCTCTCGATTGCCATCTGGAAGAAGCTGGAACTTTGGTGACTCCTGAATATGCTGTAGCTGAGATCTATAAGTATCTGGTAGCGTCAGCCGTGCCACTCGATTTAGATAGGTTTGATAAGTCTCGTCCAATCTCAATCCCCTCGCGATTCCTGGGTGTTTATTATGACAATTTACCTCTACTGGGGCGAAGATGACTTTGCCATTACACAAGCTGTAAGAGAATTGCGTGAAGACGTTCTCGACCCCAGTTGGGTTAGTTTTAACTATGACAGAATTTCTCCCGACCAACCTGACGCCATCATTCAGGGGCTCAATCAAGCGATGACTCCGCCCTTTGGCGTGGGTGGGCGTCTAGTTTGGTTAGTAGAGACAACCGTTTGCCAGCAATGCTCAGAAAATTTACTCTCAGAACTAGAGCGTACTCTACCGTTAATTCCAGAAGAGTCTATTTTGCTACTAACAACTCGCCATCGACCCGATGGGCGTCTCAAATCGACCAAGCTGCTGCAAAAGCACGCCCACATCCGAGAGTTCTCTGTGATCTCACCTTGGAAGACGGAACAACTGGTAGAGCGAGTGCATACCTCTTCTAAAAAAGTAGGCGTCAGACTAACCGTTGGTAGTGCCGAACTTTTAGCACAATCAGTTGGCAACGATACGCGGCAGCTGTTCAATGAACTGGAAAAATTGCGAATCTACGCCGAGGGTTCAGCTAAACCTTTAGATGAAAGCACTGTTGCTACTCTGGTAACCTCAAATACTCAAAATAGCTTGCAACTAGCAGCAGCAATTCTCAATGGTGATGGAGCGATGGCTTTAGGGTTGGTTGCTGATTTAATCAGCAAAAATGAACCGGCGCTGAGGATTATAGCGACTCTGATTGGGCAGTTTCGCACATGGCTATGGGTTAAGCTGATGCTAAGTGAGGGGGAACGTGACTCCAGCGCGATCGCTACCGCGGCTGAAGTGAGTAACCCCAAACGAATTTATTTTCTCACCAGAGAAGTCCAGTCACTTTCGCTAATTCAGCTGACCTCAACCCTGCCAATATTGCTAGAGTTAGAGGTTAATCTCAAAAGAGGCGCAGATCCCCTTTCAACGCTACAAACGAAGGTAATAGAGCTTTGCCAAATCTGTCGGCGCTAATTTTATGGAGAGTATATAGAGGATTGGTCCAAAATTCAACACAAACTTTGACAACGAAAAACATGAAACTTTTTGTTTGAGTCCTCCTGAGGAACTTCTGCCCTTTAAAATAATTCAAAAAAACTAACCTATATGGTTTTAGTTACTTGTTTTTTTTGGTCGCCCGCGATCATTATGATGAATCCCTACTATTCCCGACTTCGCCGAAACCGAATCTTGTCGCAATCCCTGGTTGTAGGGACACTTACTGCTATTGGTTTGTTATCAGGCTTCATCCCTGGCTTATCTAAAGACTCCCCTACCCTAGTCTTTAGCGCTCCTGCCTACGCTCAAGCGGTTAGTGCTGATGAGGTAACAAAGTACGCCCAAGCTGTTTTGGCGATCGAGCAAATTCGCCAAGCTGCTTATAGGGAAATAAAGATAATCATTGGCTCTGACGTTCCTGAAATTGTTTGCAACCGTCCTGCAACAATAAGGAAGTTACCTAGTGAAGCTCAAGGACTGGCTCAGAATTACTGCAACCAGTCTTCAGCCATTGTGGCAAATTATTTTCCCAGAGGAAAGAATGCACGATTTAACGAGATTACAACTCTCATGCAAGGTAATGCAAATTTGCGAACAAAAATCCAAAATGAATTGGTTCGTCTCCAACAATAAAGCTGTAAAGCCTAGTAAATCTTGTTAGTGCTCTCTGGCTCTGCTTAGCGCTTGGGGATGAAAGGTAGTAAAACTGGAAGACTTCTCAGCCCTCCAGTTTTACAAATTACTGTTGACACCGTAACCCAAAAGATACAAAATAACAAACACTGGTAAAGCACACTTAGATATATCAAGTGGGTATAATATCGCCTGTAAACTTGTGGGGAATATCAGTTCGGAAGACGTTATAACTAACCTCTGTGTGGTTTTGTGTCAAACATACTCAAGTCGAATAAGTGATGCGCGATACTTTTTTCCTAGCCCTAATGGAGGAGCTAGTGCCGCTTCATTGGAAGTCAAAAGTTGTTCGAACATAAGGTATTCAACCGCGTGTAAGCTAGTCACTTATTTCTGCCAGAGAGTACTAGTGGTAGCAAAATACAGCTCTAGGAACATGAAAACAAGAGCAATTAACTCGGCTCCAGAGAACCAAGTACAACGTCATCCAGATCTATCCGTGTTAGCGATTGGCTTCGGCTTTGGTGAGTTCGCAGCAAAACTACACCTTAGAAAACTGCCGACAATTAAAGTAATATCTGTCGTAGGCTGCCTTGCCGGACTTACAGCAATTTTAGCTGGATGCTCTTCGCCGTCAACATCTAATTCTGCAACCCCCGTCTCCACAGAGTCAGGAAAATCAGTTACCGCTGACGAAATAAAAAATTATGCTAGAGCGGTTCTCGCGATCGAGCCAATCCGTCAAGCTGCCTACACCGAAATACAGAAACTGACCAACGATGAGAAGGTTGACGTTACTTGCACAAAAGCAGACACCATTGCTGCGCTACCGAAAAGTATCCAAGATGTGGCTGTAAATTACTGTAATCAATCAAAAAAGATTGGTGAAAGCAATGGCTTGACAATGGCTCAATTTAATGCAGTTACTGTAAGCGCCCAGTCTAATTCAGAATTACGACAACGAATTCAAAATGAGTTGCTTCGCCTCCAGAAATAAAGGAGGGGGAGCCTTAAACGGGTAGGTTTTCACGAAACGGTGAATACGCAGTGTTTCGTTGAACGAACTTAGGAGCTTTTTCTCCCTTGTTCTCCTTGTCTCCAAAAGTCCCAATTCTTGCTCAAATGTAAAAAATTAATATCTAGTGAGACCCCCTCGCTTTATTTCCTCCCAATGCTGACTTTTACCCAACGCCTGAGTGCTTCTGTGGATGCCCCAGTCAGTTTTACGCTCTCACTCACGGCTGAGGAGCGTACCCGGACGCGCCACCGATTTGAAACACCTGATGGTGATGGTCAAGGTTTGTATCTGCGCTTACCGAGAGGAGCTATCCTACAGGATGGGGATTTACTCAAATCCGAAACAGGCGACATTGTTGTTCGAATTGCCGCTAAACCAGAACCCGTGCTGACAGTGACCTCCCAGAAACCCGTTAATTTGCTGCGGGCGTCTTATCATCTGGGTAATCGCCATGTACCATTAGAGGTGGCTCCTGACTATTTACGCTTATCTCCAGACCCAGTTTTGCAAGCCATGCTGGAACAGTTGGGAGTGGAGGTCAAACAGGAAGTTGTGCCTTTTCAACCAGAAAGTGGGGCTTATGGGCATAGTCATCCTTGAGGGACTAGGAGGCTAATGGCTAATGGCTAATGGTAAATAAAGAACTTCTTTGAACAATTAGCTATTAGCAATGAACAATCAGCAATTTCCTAATCCTCACTCTTGTGTCCCGAGTTTCTTATTGAGTCTATTGCAACTGGCTAGTCCAGCACTGCCGATAGGTGCTTATAGCTATTCTGATGGTCTGGAAGCGTTAGTTCACAAGGGTGTGATTTATAACCAGACAACTTTGTGGCAGTGGCTAGATCAAGAACTGCGGTATGGGGCAATTCGATTAGAGGCAGCGGTGATGGTGCGTGCCTATGATAGCGTCAAGAGTAGTAATTTTGAGGCTCTGGGCTACTGGAACAGTTGGTTGACAGCGGCTAAGGAAACTGCCGAGTTGCGATCGCAAAGTTGGCAGATGGGTAACTCTTTAATGCGCCTGCTTCTGAATTTGCCGCAGCAAAACGAAGTGCGATCAATTGCTTCCATGCAAGATTTGGCATCAGCGGCAGGTATACCCTGTAATTATGCGATCGCCTTTGGTATTGCGGCTGCCCATTGGGACATTGACGCCACAGCCAGCGCCTTGGGATATTTACACAGCTGGGCATCCAATCTTATAAGCGCTGGAGTTAAATTGATTCCCCTCGGTCAAACGGCTGGTCAACAGCTACTGCTTGAACTCCATACGAGCATCACTCTAGCTACTCAAGACGTTTTAGCTTTGGAGGATGAGCAATTAAGTAGTTGTGGCTGGGGATTGGCACTTGTTAGTATGGCTCACGAAACTCAGTACACCAGATTATTTCGCAGTTAGTAGTAAATTTCGTATATTTGCTCAAATATATCTACTACGCACACGAGTACTATATTTAAACTTGCCTATCTTGCGTTGCCTAGTATCGTGTTAGTTTTAGGAAAATGGCAAAGGCTGAAAGGTTAACAGGTAAACTCTTTACCGTTTTGCCTTCTATCTTCACGAAAGTTAATATTTAGCAATAAATATACGCAATTTATTACGCACGTTAGTGTAGAAATACTAAGACTATTTACATAAGTCTATCGACTTGTATATGATGTATGATTGTGAGAAGTATCAGATTCACAATCCGATCTAGTCACAGTTACCGGCTGAAGAAGAAAAAGCTAGATCAGGGGCACGTAGTTAAGGGTGTTTTCCATCAATCAGTTCCGTGAAAATACCATAAAACTCCAAGGCTTATCAAAAACAGAAATCTACAAGAGCTTTATAGCAGACCAGAGAACTGGCTTACGAATTGCAAAATCTTAACCAGACAGAAATGTCAGGGGTTTTAACGTCTTGTGCTTAAGGTTTGCAATCTATAGCAATACAACTCAGAATTTCAACGCGATAGTGTTTTCCTAGACTCTAGGGTTCTAGGTAATATGCTGCACAATCCGAATGCCTAAGACACTAGATGTCTATTGCTGCTTAAAAGTAGCAAACATCCTGTTGTCTCTATGCCTCTGTGTGCTCAATTGCATAGTTCTCAAGCTTGGGTTGGCATATTACATATTACAGGAGTTTGCGTATTACGGGACTGTATTTATTGAATCCGGATAGTGAAGTTAGTCAACTAGCTAGAGCTTCTCTAACATTCGGTTGGTTTTGCTGAAACTTTATTATCTGCTCTTAGATAATAATTCTCTTCACTTTCACAGTTGAGGTCTTGCTCACAATGCTGATTCCATTATCTATCCGTTCGCTCAAACCTGTAATGACTACTGACTATGAAATAGTTACTATTGGTGGACTCTCAGACCAAATTCAGATTTGCCGCCAAGAGCAATTTAGTGGTCGGTTGGATTTAACTAATGAAAATAGCCTAAGTCAGAAATGGAGTCTGTATTTCTCTGGGGGAGGTTTGGTTTGGGCGACTAGTCAGGTGCATCCGATTCGTCGTTGGTGTCGGCAGTTAGCTTGGCACTGTCCACAACTGATAGTTGAGGAGGAGTCGAAGCCGCTTCATGTTCCAGATTACGATTCATTAGCAGAACTAGCCAGACAAGGAAAAATCCGACAGGAGCAACTACAGGCGATCATTGAAGGTCAAATAGTTGAGATCCTGTTCGATATTATCCAAGCGGGGGAATCACTCGGCTATCGTTCGGCGGAAAAACTGACCTATCGAACAATAACAGTAGATAATATAGATTCAAAATTATTTGTTACTCCTGTCGATCAGGTTTGGCGATCGGCTCTGAAGTTTTGGGAGGCTTGGCAGCGAGCTGGCTTAGAAGGTTGTTCCCCCAACTTAGCTCCTGTGATCTTGAAGGCTGAAAGATTACAAGAGCTGACATCACCAATTGTCTACCGCAACCTGACTACCCAAGCAGATGGTTATCAGACCTTCCGGGATTTAGCCGTCAAGATGAATCGGAACCTAGTGCTTCTGACCAAACCCGTCATGCCCTGTATTCGTCAAGGGTTGATAGGGCTTACAGAGGTAGAGGATGTACGCTGTTCCGTTAAGACATTTACAGCCACTACCCGTGGCTCAGCACTTGGCGCTACTTCTGTAAACTCACAACATCAATCGACTAGCCCCTTAGTGGCTTATATCGATGACAGCCGAACTGATAGCCTGACGATGACTCAAATTCTCACTGAGGCTGGCTATCGGTGCATCAATATTCAAGACCCAGTGCAAGCACTGCCGATGTTGATAGAGAACAAACCTGACCTGATTTTCCTAGATTTGGTTATGCCCATTGCTAACGGGTATGAAATCTGTACCCAAATTCGTCGCGTTTCGGCTTTCAAAGATACGCCGATCATTATTCTCACTAGCAATGACGGAATTGTAGATCGGGTGCGGGCAAAGATGGTTGGTTCTTCAGGCTTTTTAGCCAAGCCGATCAATACGGAGAAAGTGCTGAATATACTACATCTACATCTACAGAAATCACCACAGCAACCAACACCTGTTCCATCACAGAAGTTGTCAATAGTTGGGAGTTGGTCTCCCGAACAGAAGATTCTAAGCCTAGATTAGTCAACTAAAGGCTGAAGTAGGAACTATGAAATTACCCCACCTATAAAGGGAAGCAATAGGGTTTAACCTCTACCAACGTTCTACTTAGAGGAAGCAGTACAACCCCCGCCCCGCTTTCCTGTCATTGCCAACCTACGGGTATGGCAGAGTTATCTAGCGAGATTTAGAGATGATTACAGTCCTTTTAGTTGAAGATAGCTTGACAGAAACAGAGTTAATGACCTGTTATCTCAGGCAGGCAGGTTTAACGGTAGTTAGTGTCAAAAGTGGAGAAGAGGCTCAGCTCAAACTCCAGGTGCAGAAACCAGATTTAGTGATTCTTGATGTGATCTTGCCAGGGCAAAGCGGGTTTGAACTGTGCCGAGAACTCAAGGCTAATGCTAGTACGCAGCAAATTCCCGTGGTGATTTGCTCAACAAAAGGAACTGAGGCAGACAAACTTTGGGGTTCAATGCTGGGGGCTGATGCCTACATACCCAAACCAATAGACCAGCAAAAACTGATGCAAACCATTCGGCAATTGACGGCTGTTTAGTTGTTTGTTGTTCATTATTTGTTGTTTGCAAATAACCAACAACTCCGACAACTAATAACCAACAATCGATAACAACTATGCTCACCCCGATGTTTGTCAGCTCAACAGCAATTAGTCTTGACCCACTGACATTAGAGCCACTACCCCCAGAAACTCGTCAAAGGCTACTCCGCTTTCCTCTGGGGCATCAGGACAGTGCGCTGCTTCCGTTGGAGCAAATCGTGGAAATTCTCAGGTTGAACGTGGCAGAAATTCTGCCAGTTCCGGAAATGCCCAGTTGCATTTTGGGAATTTGTAATTGGCGGGGAACAATGCTCTGGCTTATCGACCTAAATCATCTTGTTGGTTATCCCTCCCTGGCTGAGCAAGGACGAGTGTTGGCGACCCTTGTGGTAATGGTGATTCAGGTCAACACTCAGACTGTGGGTTTGGTGGTGCAGCAAGTCAACGATATTGAGTTACACGACTTGCAGAAACTTCAGCCATCGGCGACTGGCTTGTTTCCGCCCAAGCTCTTGCCTTATGTTCTAGGGTATTTGCCTGGAGACAACGGTACGGTCTTAGACGTCACAGCCATTACTCAGAGTCCCCTGTGGCAGATGCATTGAAGAAGAGTCTCTTGAACCGAGACATTTAGAGATTAAACCAATTTGTAATTTGGGTAATTGGTAATCGGTAGAAAGGGAATTGCCAGATTACCCTTACCCACGATGGCAGTCATCTACTTTGACATTGCGATGTAGAGGCAAATCATGACCAACTTTAGTCACACGAATCTAAATAGTAACGGTAGCGATATGACCACAGAGGAGCTGGCTCCAGTCTTACAAGAATCTGAACTATCCGAGTCTATACACCGCACTGAGGTCAATGGCAATGGTGATAGTTTACACCCAGCTTTGACATTAGTCACTGCTATTAAAGCAGACCTTGAACAGGCGGGAGATCTGGCTAAGCCTGAAACCCATGAAAAAATTCTTCAGCTAGAAAAATGGGCTCAAAGCTTGCAAACGGAGTCTAAGCGTCACCTTTCTGTCGCTACTGCCGAGGAACAATTAAAGCGCGATCGCCAGTGGTTATTAACCCTTGCCAGTCAGATGCGCCGAGCCACAGATCTCGATCTTGATGCCCTATTGACAATTACAGTAACTGAAGTTCGCGAGCATTTAAAGGTAGACCGAGCATTGATCTACCGCTTTCAGAGTGACACCCACGGTACGGTGCTGACTGAGGCGATGGCGACTGGTTATACTCCCAGCATCAATGAATCTTTACCAGCGATCACGTTTGGTGCTCAAGATCGACAGGACTACCAGCAACAGCAAGTCGTTGCCCTAGAGCATATCTACCATAAGACTGGGAGTGTTCACCAACTTCAACTGATGCAACGGTTCCAGGTGAAAGCAAGCCTGAGTCTGCCGATTATCGTGGATGGACTAGTGTGGGGCTTGCTCGTCGTGCAGCAGTGCTCTGGTATTTCGCGGCGATGGCAGGAAGCGGAAGTGAATCTGCTCTACCAAGTCATCACTGAACTGAGGCTCAACCTTCAGCCAACCGAACTTCGCAACCAGCAGAAAAAGCAAGTTGAGCAGACCAAAGTTGTCGGTAAAGTTGCGGCTAAAATCCTTAAAAACATTCTCTACTCTCTAGATGTCGAGACCGTCTTTAACAACGCCACCAGAGAACTTCGGCAGCACCTCCAGTGCGATCGCGTTGCCGTCTATCGCTTCAATCCTGACTGGGGTGGTGAGTTTGTCACTGAGTCGGTGGGGTCGGACTGGGTACGGTTGGTGGAACCCGGTATCAAAAAAGTCTGGAACGATACTTATTTACAAGAGACCCAAGGAGGGCGGTATCGCCATGAAGAATCCCATGTAGTAAATAACATCTACACAGCGGGTCTGGCTGATTGTCACATTGAATTGCTGGAACAATTTGAGGCCAAAGCCTATACCATTGCGCCAATTATCGAAGGAGACAATCTTTGGGGGCTACTGGGCGCTTTCCAGAACTCAGGAGCGCGTCAGTGGGATGCGGCAGAAGTCAACATGCTGGCTCTAGTTGGCAGGCAGTTTGGTGTAGCCATTCAGCAGGCTCAATTCCTGGGAAATCTGCAAAAGCAAGCTGATCAACTTGCCAAAGCCGCAGAGCAGGAGCGAGCGAATGTCCGCGCGATCAAAAAGATTCGCCAGACTTCAGACATTGACACCATCTTCAAAACAACAACTCAGGAAGTCCGGAAACTCCTAAACGTGGAGCGCGTGACCATTTATAAGTTCCGCCCGGACTATTTTGGCGACTTTGTCGTGGAGTCTGAATCCGGAGGATGGCCGAAACTGGTGGGCAGTGGTTGGGAAGACCCCTATTTAAATGAACACCAAGGCGGTCGGTTCCGCAACAACGAAGCCCTAGTCACCGATGATGTCTACGATGGCAGCCTAACTGAATGTCATGTAGAAGCATTGGAGAACTTTGGAGTTAAATCCTGTATGGTGGTTTCCATCTTCCAAGGGACGAAGCTCTGGGGATTGCTCAGTGCGTTTCAACATAGTGGCCCCCGGCATTGGGAAGAGAGTGAAGTCAAAGTACTGACTCAAATTGGTAGTCAACTAGGAGTGGCTTTGCAGCAGGCGGAATACCTGGAGCAGTTGCGGGAGAAATCCAACCAGATAGCCAAAACCGCAGAGCAGGATCGAGCTACTGCCAAGGTAATCGAAAAGATTCGCCAAACCTCGGATATCGACACGATTTTCAAGACAACAACTCAGGAAGTCCGCAAACTCCTCGGCGTAGAGCGCTTGACCATCTATAAGTTCCGTCCCGACTATTTCGGCGACTTTCTCGTGGAGTCGGAGTCTGGGGATTGGCCGGAACTGGTGGGCAGTGGTTGGGAAGACCCCTATTTAAATGAACACCAAGGCGGTCGGTTCCGCAACAATGAACCCCTAGTCGTCGATGATGTGTACAACGGGGGCTTAACCGATTGCCATGTGGAAGCCTTGGAATACTTCGGAGTTAAATCCTGCATGGTGGTTTCCATCTTCCAAGGGAAGAAGCTGTGGGGGTTGCTCTCGGCGTTTCAACACAGTGGACCACGGCACTGGGAAGAGGGTGAAGTTAAGGTACTCTCTCAAATTGCTAATCAACTGGCGGTGGCCTTGCAGCAGGCGGAGTACTTGGAACAAGTTGAGACTCAAGCTGTGCAACTTACCAAAACCGCAGAGCGGGAGCAAGCGCTTGTTCGAGTGATCGACAAAATTCGCAAGTCCCTGGACATTAACACCATTTTCAAGACCACAACTCAACAAGTTCGAGACTTCCTAAAAGCTGAACGTGTGGTTGTCTATCGCTTTGAACCCGATTGGAGTGGTGAGTTTGTCGCCGAGTCAGTCGCTAGTAATTGGACTGCTCTGATGATCGAACAGCTTGAAAACCCGCTCCTGCGAGAAAATGTCAGCGAGTGCAGTGCAAAAATCCTTGGCGGTGGCAAAGCCCGAGTTGTCGATACCTATTTGCAACAAACTCAGGGGGGAATGTATGCCAAGGGAGCAAACTTCAGGGTTGCCAATGATATTTACCAAGCAGGCTTTACACCTTGTTACATTGACCTTCTGGAGCAATATCAAGCGAGAGCCTACATCATTGTTCCAATTGTCCAAGGAGAAAGGCTTTGGGGTCTATTAGCTGTTTATCAAAACTCTGGACCTCGTGCTTGGGAAGACGGTGAAGTTAGGGCGCTGACTCAAGTTGGCACTCAACTGGGAGTGGCTCTAGAGCAAGCCGAGTACCAAGAGAAGCTACGAGAGCAATCCACCCGGCTCGCCAAAGTAGCCGAGTGGGAGCGAGCAGTAGCCCGCCTAGTCGCCCGTGTCAGCGACAAGATGCGCCAGACGATCGAGATTGAGAGTATTTTCAAGACAACAACCTCCGAAGTCCGGAAACTACTCGGTGTGGAGCGAGTCGCTATTTGCAAGTTCCGCTCAGACTATTCCGGTGAATTTGTCTTTGAGTCTCAGATCGGAGATTTGCCGCAAATGGTTGGTACGGCTTGGGAAGACACCTATATGAAGGAGTTCCAAGGGGGCCGATTCCGCAACAATCAACCCTTTATTGTAGATCATCTTAGCTACGATTCGGGTTTGAGCGATTGCCATGTGGAAATCTATGAGGGTTTTGAGATCAAAGCTTGCGCGATCATTGCAATTTTTCAAGAGCAGAAACTCTGGGGCTTGCTATGCGCGTATCAACACAGCGCCGCCCGCCATTGGGAAGACGATGAAGTCAGGTTTTTAACTCAGATTAGTAACCAGCTGGGGCTGGCTCTACAGCAAGCGGAGTTGGTAGAAGAAAAGACCAAAGTTGTCAAGTACAAGCAAGAGCTCCCCGCAATCATCGACAAGATTAGCAATGCGACATACCTTGAGAGCGCTTGTGAGACGGCTGTGCAAGAAGTGCGGCAACTCCTGAATGTGGAGCGAGTGTGTATATACAAGTTCCGTCCAGACTTTTTCGGCGACTTTATCTATGAGTCTGAGTCGGGAGGATGGCCCAAACTAGTTGGCAGTGCTTGGGAAGACACCTATATCAAGGAACACAATGGCGGCAGGTTTGCCAACAACGAATCCTTTGTTGCGGATGATGTCTACATGGCTGGTTTAAGCGAATGCCATGTGGAAATTTTGGAATACTTTGGGATCAAATCCTTCCTCATCGTTCCCATCAAACAAGGGGAGAAGCTCTGGGGTTTGCTGAGTGCATTTCAACACAGTGGACCTCGGCACTGGTTAGAAAGTGAACTCACGTTGCTGGCTAACATTGGTCGTCAACTCGGGTCAGCTCTACAGCAGACAGAATACTTGGCGCAGCTACAGGCACAATCCGACCAGATGGCTAAAGCGGCTAAAGTCAGCAATTCAGTAGCCGAAATCATCCCCAAAATCCTTCAGTCTCAAGACACAGACACCATCTTTCGCGTCAGCAATCAAGCAACTCGGCTGCTGCTGAAATGCGATCGCGTAGCAATCTATCGCTTCAATGCCGATTGGAGTAGTGAATTGGTCGCTGAGTCGGCGACCAAAGGCTGGAATTCTTCGGAGAGTTCTGAGATCGGAGCCATCTGGCCCAGGATCGATGTCCAAGAAGCCCAGGGGGGTCCGTATCGCAACGGTGAAAGCTTGGTGGTGAATAACATCCACGCGGCTAATCACTCTCCCTATGAAATTGAAGTGTTGGAGGAATTTGAGGTCAAAGCTTATGTGATTGTGCCAATTTTCAAGGATGACAAGCTTTGGGGTTTACTGGGTGTCTACCAGAATAGTGAAGTTCGCTCATGGGCAGAGGTTGAAGTCAGCGCCCTCAAACAGATCGCTGTGCAAATCGGTGCTGCGATGCGACAAGTAGACTATCTGGCCCAGGTGCAGCAGCAGTCGGAGCAACTAGCAGAAGCCGCCCAACGAGAAAAAGCCGCTAAAGAACAAATCCAACAGGAGGTTATCCAACTGCTGACGGCCGTGCGACCGGCTCTCAATGGAGATCTCACCGTTCGCGCTCCTGTGACGGAAAATGAAGTGGGTACAATTGCTGATGCTTACAACAACACCCTGCAAAGCCTGCGTGGTATCGTCAAGCAGGTGCAGGTAGCGTCCAGGCAAGTTGCACAAACCTCCCAACAGAGCGAATCTGCAATTGCTAATCTTGCAAGCCAAGCTCAACAGCAGTTCCAGTCCCTAGAAATCGGCTTAGGGCAAATTCAGCAGATGGTTGAGTTTACAGAAGCTGTGGAAAGCAACGCTCAACAGGTAGACCAAGCGGTGCAACAGGCTAACCAGACTGTCCGGCAAGGGGATGCGGCAATGAACCGTTCTGTGGATGGAATTCTTGCCATCCGGGAGACGGTGGCAGAAACCAGCAAGCGGCTCAAGCGGTTGAGTGAATCGTCTCAGAAGGTTTCCAGGGTGGTGAACCTGATTAGCAACTTTACAACTCAGACCCAACTGTTGGCGCTGAACGCAGCAATTGAAGCTACCAGAGCGGGAGAGTATGGGCGCGGCTTTGTCGTCGTTGCTGATGAGGTGCGTTCTCTGGCACGTCAGTCGGCTGAGGCGACTACCGAGATCGAGCAGCTGGTTCAGGAAATCCAGGAGGGTACAGCTGAGGTTTCCACTGCGATGGAGACGGGTATTCAGCAGGTTGCCCAAGGAACCAATCTCGTCACCGATGCTCGCCAGCATCTAAGTGCAATCGTGGAAGCCACGACCCAAATCAGCCATATCGTAGAGGGCATCACCGAGGCAACGCAGGTACAGACCCAGCAGTTCCAATCGGTGACGCAAACCATGACTGAGGTGGCAGCGATCGCAAACAAGACCTCGGAAGAGTCGATCGATATTTCCACGTCCTTCAAGGAACTCTTGGCAATGGCTCAGAACCTCCAGACCAGTGCTGACCAGTTTAAGGTCGATTAGTCATTAGTCAGTAGTCAGTAGTCATTAGTCATTGGTCATTGGCTAATGGCTAATGGCTAGTGGCAATGCACGGATAGCAATTAGCAATTGACAACGGATAACTGACAAATGACTAATGACCCAAGCATTCGCGAACAAAGCTACCGCTACTTTCTCCAGGAAGCGCCGGAACTATTGCAAGCCTTAGAACAAGAATTGCTTAGTCTCCGAGAAAACTACAGTATCAATAAAGTTCACAACCTGATGCGGACTACCCACACTCTCAAAGGGGCAGCAGCAAGCGTTGGGTTGGAAACGATTAAAACTGTAGCTCACTCCTTGGAGGATATTTTTAAAGCCCTCTTCAACCCAGACTTGACGATTGACTTAGAAATTGAAGCCTTACTCTTCGAGGGTTATGAGTGTCTCCGCCTACCTCTAGCCGCTGAACTTACGGGGGGGCAAGTTAATGACACGGAGATTCTGGATCGCACCGCCGCTGTTTTTGCCCAACTAGAAGAAAAGCTAGGAGACTGCTTTGGTCAGGAAGCCCAGATTCCTAGCTCAATTGAATTGGGTTTCGATGTCACGCAGTCCATCTTTGAAGTAGGAGTTACCCAACGGTTAGAGGAAATCGCTGCCGTCGTCGCTAGTGCTGACCTAGCTGTGGTCGCCACAACACTCCGAACTCAAAGCGAAGTGTTTCTAGGGCTTGCCGAATCCCTAAATTTACCAGGGTTTGGAGCCATTGCTCAAGCAGCGATCGCTGCCTTAGACACCGCTCCGGAACAAGCGGTAACGATTGCTCAAACGGCATTGGCAGACTTTCAAGCCGGACAAGCGGCTATCCTGAATGGCGATCGCACTCAAGGGGGTCAACCGTCTCTGACCCTGAAACAACTGGCTGGCTTCAGCACAAGTTCGACTCAACTCACCCAAGGAGAAGGAGAATTTCCTTCCCTTACCTCCGGACTTTCTCCCGCTACGCTATCAAGCCAAGAGGAGTTGGCAACTGAACCTGAGTTCAACTGGGTCACCAGTGCAGCTCACTCACAGTCGAGCATGGGTACATCTGAGAACGAGGAATCAGATCAGTCGCTGTTAGACGTCATCTGGGGGGGAGAAGCTGTCGTAGATTCCCAGACATCTGAGCAAAGTCACGAGATTAGGGGTACAGAGGATAGGGAGAATGCTGCTTCCGAGTCTCCCCATCACTTCATTACTTCATCGCAGGAGTTAGAGGTTACAGTTGAAACGCCTGTATCCCGATACCAGCGAACCAACAGTGAGCAGACCCCCGCACCCCAGAAAGAGGGAAGTTCCCAGTCTCCCACCGTGCGGGTGAACGTTGAGCATTTAGAACATCTGAATTACTCAATTGGGGAATTGCTAACCAACCAAAACCTTCAGTCACTCCAGAACGAACAGCTACAGACTTCGGTTCGAGTCCTCCTTGCCCGCCTCAAGCAACATCAACAACGGCTTAACGAACTCCAGGATTGGTCTGACCGCCTATTCGTTGATGCGGAACAACGGCGAATTGGGAACTGGGCGCTAGGGACTAGGGACTGGGGACTGAGGACGAACAATCCCCTAATTCCCAATTCCCCATCTCTAATTCCGGAGCAAAGCGAGCGATTTGATTCCCTGGAACTAGACCGCTATAGCGAGGTTCAACTCCTGGTTCAATCAATTTTGGAAGATGCTGTGCAATTAGCAGAAGCCAGCGAAGCCATTGAGCTGTTTGGCACCCAGTCTACTCAGACTCTGGACAAACAACGTCGGTTGTTGACCAGCACCCGTGATTCTTTAATGGAAGCCCGGATGTTGCCCTTGGGAGAGATCTTTGGTCGCTTCCCCCGCGTCTTGCAGCAGTTGGAAGCTTTGCACGATAAGTTTGTAGCACTCGAACTTCGGGGAACTGAAGTTTTGGTGGATAAAGTAGTCGCTGAGAAGCTGTATGGCCCTCTACTACACTTGATTCGTAATGCCTTCGATCACGGGATTGAGTCTCCTGCAATTCGGCAACAACGGGGCAAAGCGCAGAAAGGTCAGATTGAAATCCGCGCCTACCATCGAGGCAAGTCCTTGGTGATTGAAGTCCGGGATGACGGTCAGGGGCTGGATTTTGAACAGATTCGTCAACGCGCAGTAGAATCTCAACTCATCAGCGCCCAACAGGCTCACGGTCTGAATGAAGCTCAACTGACTAATTTATTGTTTGAACCGGGCTTTTCTACAGTTTCTCAGGTGAATGACCTCTCCGGGCGAGGTATTGGCCTTGATATGGTTCGTGCTCAGTTGCAAGCTCTCCAGGGTTCGGTTTCGGTTTATTCTGAACCTCGCCGGGGCACGACGTTTGTCCTCCAAATTCCTCTGAGCCTAACAATCACCAAGTTGCTTGTTGCTCAGGCTGGCGATCAAATGTATGCCTTGCTTGCAGATGCGATCGAGCAAATCCTCATTCCTCAAGCTCATCAGATTCGCTCCTGGGAAGGTGGCAAAGCTCTCCAGTGGGGCAAGGGGAAGGATGAGCAACTGATTCCGGTACATCAACTCTCGAAAGTCCTGGGTTATTTCTCTGAGCAGCCCGAACCCTTAATCTCTGTGCCTAAGCGTCCTGTCGTCCCTCAAGGACTGGCAAGGCCGATCATTCTCATCCGTTGTCAGGATAAGCTGTTGGGTCTGGAAGTAGACCAGCTGATTGGGGAGCAGGAATTGGTGATCCGTCCGTTGGGGGCAATGATTTTGCCACCTAAATATGTTTACGGTGGCAGTATTCTGGCTGATGGTCGGCTGACACTGGTGATCGATGGGGCAGCATTGATGCAGTCTGTCTTTGACCAGCAGAGAGCTGGCAGTACTGGTGCTTTGGCGAGTTCGACACCTCCTGTCCTGCCGTTCCGTCAAGAGCAGCGGCAATTTCCAACCCAGAACCGTGCTGCCTTACCCCCATCACCAGAGCCGAATTTCAGGACAAGACCTAACAAATTGGTTCTCCTTGTCGATGACTCAATCACCCTACGCCAAACTCTGGCTCTGACCCTAGAGAGGTCTGGCTATCAGGTGCTTCAGGCAAAGGATGGTTACGAAGCAATCGAACAACTCCAGCACCAGACAGGTATCGAGTTGGTGCTTTGTGATATCGAGATGCCTCGAATGAATGGGTTTGAGTTTCTCAAATACCGTCAGCAAGACGCGGTTTTAGCAGAGATTCCTGTGGTAATCCTAACGTCCCGGAGTGGTGAGAAGCACCGCTTGATTGCTGCGGAGTTGGGGGCAAATGATTACATCACCAAGCCTTTTCTGGAACACAAGTTGTTAGCAACACTAATCGGTGTACTTGAGAAAAATACTTTCAATTCTGTTCCTAGGTGAGGGGTTAGTAGAGAACTATGTACGACGATTCAAAAGTAGGCAAGTTTATCGTTTTTAAGATAGCAGATTATCACTTAGCGCTCCCTATGAGTGATGTGATCAAGGTGGTAAATTGTTCCCCTATGGTCAGCAATGGGTTACAGAAAATGGGTGTCATCCAGCTAGGCCACCATATGATTAGGGTTGTGGATTTGCATGAGCAGTTGAGTTCAGGTGGTTCAGATGACTTACCCAATGACCCACCTTTTTTAGTGATTATACGGGGTTCAGGAGGCGAACTTTGCGGGATTGCGGTGGAGAAGCCCCCTAATTTAGTAGAGTTACCGCTAGAAATAATGCGAACTCTTCCTAAGTCTGACCATTATGGCAAACCTGCCCTCAAGATGGTAAGCCATGCCGCTGTTGTATCTCAGGAAAATGTCACAACGACGATTTTTTTGCTGGATGTGAAGCGAATCCTGAACTCCTCTATCAATGATTCCCATCCACTTGCGTTAAAATCATCCTGAGCCTTTGCTCCCTAAATTGGCGCAGGGATAAAAAATCTGTGCGCCAATTTGGTTTTGGATTAATCTAAAATCCAGAATCTTTACATAAATTGCTATGAGTGCTTTTCGTGTTGGAATTGCGGGACCTGTAGGTTCAGGGAAAACAGCTCTATTGGATGCTTTGTGTAAAGCAATGCGCACATCAAGTCAAATTGCTGTTGTCACAAATGATATTTACACCCAGGAAGATGCCCAGTTTTTAGTGCGAAGTCAGGCGCTAGAGCGCGATCGCATCCTTGGTGTTGAAACTGGCGGTTGTCCTCATACAGCGATTCGGGAGGATGCCTCAATGAACCTAGCGGCGATCGAACAACTAGAACATCGCTTCACTGATTTAGACCTAGTGTTCTTAGAAAGTGGTGGCGATAACCTGGCAGCAACATTCAGCCCAGAATTAGTCGATTTAACCATCTATGTTATTGATGTCGCTGCCGGTGACAAGATTCCCCGTAAAGGAGGCCCAGGAATCACCAAATCTGACCTATTGGTAATCAACAAAATCGATCTAGCTCCTTTTGTCGGTGCTGACTTAAGCGTCATGGAATGTGATGCTAAAAAGATGCGAGGTGACAAACCTTTTGTCTTTACAAATTTGAAGACTCAGGAAGGACTAAAAGCAGTCATTGACTTTGTCAAACTGCATATGGGTTGAGAAATTGACACTCCCCGCTCGCTTATGGGCGAGGATTCTTCATTCATAGACCCAGCTTTGGGAATTGGTAATTAGCTATACATAAACTATGTAGAATAGTCTTCCCATTCCCCATTTCCCACTCGCCAGTCGTGTGACACTTCAGGGTGCGGCATGTGGCTTAGAAGAGGCATTCTGCCTAGCAAATTGTTGTATCGGTAGCAGAATTGTGACCTCGGTTCCTTGACCCGGTAGTGAGTTCACGTCAATTGTGCCCTGATGCTGGGTGATAATTTGGTAGCTAATCGTCAAACCTAAACCAGTGCCTTTCCCCGGCGGTTTTGTGGTGAAAAAAGGATCAAAAATCTGGTCTTTAATCTCTGGGAGAATACCAGAGGCATTATCAGTAACTTTGATTACCACCGAGTCTTGGTTTAATACTTCCGTGCGAATCCAAATCCTCGGTGACTGTTGATTGTTGATTGTTGATGGTTCATTGCCATGAACCATTAACCATGAACCATAATCCTCTTCCAACGCATCAATCGCGTTGCACAGTAGATTCATAAACACCTGATTAAGTTGCGCTGGGGAACACTCCACAAGCGGTAACTCTCCATACTGCTGGATGACCTCAATTCCTCGTTTGACGCGACTGGTGAGAATGAGCAACGTGTTGTCAATTCCTTCGTGAAGGTTGACTCGCTTCATTCCATTTTCGTCTAGACGGGAGAAGTTTCTTAAGGACAGCACAATCTCACGAATGCGGTTAGCACCCCCCTTCATTGAGAAGAGGAGTTTAGGCAAGTCTTCAACAAGAAAGTCGAAATCAATTGATTCGAGCTGGTTTTGAATAGCTTGATTGGGCGGTACAGGGTAATACTCCTGATAGAGGTGCACCAATGTGAGTAAATCTTGAATATAGTCACTGGTATAGTCAAGGTTGCCATAGATGAAGTTGACGGGATTGTTGATTTCATGAGCAACACCAGCAACCATGGCTCCTAAGCTAGACATTTTTTCTGACTGAATTAGCTGAGCTTGGGCTTGCTTGAGTTCTTGGGTATAGGTAGCGATGCGTTGAATGAGTTGATTGAGGGAAGTAGCTAAGATGCCTACCTCATCGCCAGTTGTGACAGGTGCTCTAAGGGTAAAATTGGATTCCTGTGTTACCTGTTGGGCGACTCGGGTAACGTCTCGAATCGGCTGAGCGATCGCATTACTGGTATATAAAGCCAGTACTGCTGTGATCGCGATCGATAGCAGCATGCTGACAACAATGATCTTCACTCGCAACGCACCCGCACGTTGCAGTATGGCAAAGGCTTGGTAGTCTTGAGCCTGAGCCACCCGAATCTGCTGGGTCAATTCCTTGGAAATGCGATCCATGGTGAGTTCTACTTCACCACTGTTATTCCTCAACAAGTGATGTTGAGCTGGCACTATCTCCTCTGGTTTCAAGTTCGAGGCATTGATTTGCTGCAAGAGAGACTCCATTAAAGTCTCGTAGGCATCTACTGTGATGACGTATGTTTGCAATAACTTCTGCAACTGATGCGTATTCTCTATTGTTTTGTTGCCAGGATCATTAATAAACTTCTGGGTTTGGGCAAGCGTCTGTTTAGCTTGGTGAAGGCTTTGCTTAAAACCATTGGTTTCGTATTGCAGCCAAATTGAATCTCCCAGGACAACAGGAAATCGTGAAGCATGCGATCGCGCTTGCAAAAGCGCCGTTTGTAACTCCTTGAGCAGATGCTCTTGCTGATGAGCACGATTATGCTGAGCGATCGCCTGTTTTTGGTAATGCTCCCCAATAGTTAGCCCTGCCATTGTTCCTATCAGCGCAATTCCAACAGCCAGCGCATATCCAACACCAATTTTTCGCTGGATGCTGGCACTTGTTAGCGTTGACAAAACCGTACCAAAGGCGCGTCGCTTGAACCAAGGTAACATCACTGCTATCAATGCCGATTGCTTTTTTTGCTTGGCTGACACTGCTCGATTCTCTTGAAGCGGCAATAGCCAGTTGCAGGAGGTTGAGTACTTTTCTCCACCTAAATTTACTCGTACCTTGCACCTTAGCCAGGTCATGATATGCAGCGGTTATAGCCGAGATAAAAATCCTTTATAGCTTTTATAATCTGTTCAAATCAAACAATTTCAATAAAGATTTTCATAAGTTTTGTTCCAGAGAGAGTAGGGAATGGGGAATAGGGAACAGGAAACAGTGTAGGGGGATACACAGAATTTTTTAACTTTCACGTTGCCACGTCTTTCACTTCCCGCATATTCTTCTCTCCCTACACCCTAATAACCAGCAACAAGGCTAAATAGTCTAGATTTTGTATCATAGATAACAATTGACTGGATCGCCTCGCTCTAATATCACAGCTTGACTGGGTATGTCTCTATCGATAAGTAGATTGAATTAAGAGAAGGATATATAAGGGCATGGCAAGGCAATTCGGGCGACGTAAGTTTTTGCTCTATGGCTCGGCGACTTTCGGAACAAGTCTTCTTCTAAAAGCGTGTAGCAGTGGTCAATCAACGAATACCGCAGCAAGTCCATCAGCGTCAGGTTCCCCGGTGGCATCAGCTGGTGCGGCTAGTGGGGACACAATCAAAGTAGGGATTCTGCACTCCCTCAGCGGCACGATGGCGATTAGTGAAAAGAGTGTCGTGGATGCTGAAAAGCTGGCAATTAAAGAAATCAATGCCGCTGGTGGAGTATTAGGCAAACAGATTGAAGCGATTACAGAAGATGGCGCTTCAGATTGGCCTACCTTTGCCGAGAAAGCGAAAAAGTTAATTGACCAAGACAAGGTTGTTAGCATTTTTGGCTGCTGGACTTCTGCTAGCCGTAAGGCAGTCCTGCCAGTGTTTGAAGAGAAAAAACACATGCTCTGGTACCCAGTGCAGTATGAGGGTCAGGAGTGTTCGCAAAACATCTTTTACACGGGTGCTGCTCCAAATCAACAGATTGAACCATCCGTTGATTGGCTGTTGCAAAACAAGGGCAAAGAATTTTTCCTAGTTGGCTCAGACTACGTTTTCCCGCGCACCGCAAACACCATTATTAAAGCGCAGTTGGCGGCAAAAGGTGGCAAAACCGTTGGTGAAGACTACTTACCATTGGGCAACACTGAAGTCACAGCGATCATCGCCAAAATTAAACAAGCTCTTCCCAACGGAGGTGTTATCTACAACACTCTTAATGGGGATAGTAACGTGGCATTATTCAAGCAATTGAAAGGTGCAGGACTTGGGCCTGATAAGTATCCCTCAATGTCTGTGAGTATTGCCGAAGAAGAAGTTAAAGCGATCGGCCCAGAGTATCTAAAAGGGCACTATGCGGCATGGAACTACTTCCAAACCGTAGATAACGCAACAAATAAAAAGTTTGTTGAGGCGTTTAAGAAAGAGTACGGTAGCGATCGCGTTACAAATGACCCCATGGAAGCCGCCTACATTGCGGTTTACCTGTGGAAGCAAGCGGTTGAGAAAGCCAAGACAACCGATCTAGAACCAGTGCGAAAGGCTGCTGTGGGTCAGTCCTTTGATGCTCCCGAGGGGAGAGTGACGCTGGAAGCTAATCATCATATATCCAAGTTTGTCCGGATTGGTGAAGTCGCAGATAACGGTCTATTTAAGATTGTTTATTCCACTGACAAAGCCATTTCACCAGTTCCCTGGAATCAATTTGTAGCTGAAACAAAGGGCTTAGCCTGTGACTGGTCTGATCCCAGCAAAGGAGGCAAGTTCAAGAAGACTTAAGGGGCTGAGGTTGTAGAGCATTTGAATTTTGGATTTTGGATTTGAGACATAATCTAAAATCCAAAAATCTAAACGTAAAATTGCTGGAGAAGCGGTGTGCTAGCAGGACTGTTTGATGGTCTATTTAATGGCATTAGCATTGGCTCTGTTTTATTAATAGCAGCGCTAGGATTAGCTATTGTCTTTGGGCTAATGGGCGTGATTAATATGGCTCACGGCGAGTTGATGATGCTGGGAGCTTATACAACTTTCGTTGTGCAAAATGGCTTCAAACAGATGGGTGGACCCTTGTTCGACGCCTATATCTTTGTTGCACTGCCGCTAGCGTTCCTCGTTGCCGCTGCTGTGGGAGTGATTTTGGAGCGAGGGGTAATTCGCTATCTCTATGGGCGTCCCTTAGAGACACTACTGGCTACTTGGGGTGTAAGCCTGATTTTGCAGCAGTTTGTTCGCAGCGTGAACTGGGTGCTGGTGATTGGTCTGATTCTGTTTTGTCTGCTATTTTTCGGGGCGCTGTCGATTCTGTCTCGACGCTCTGATTTTGAACGGATTCGCAACTGGGTAGTGACGGTGATGTTACCGCTTTCTCTAGGAGTTGCGGTGGCAGTCGGTTCGTTTTTAGGAAATACTTATAAGCTAGCTGTTACTAAGCCTTGGTTTGGTGCTCAGAATGTAGACGTAACGGCACCGAAGTGGTTACAGGGTGGCTTGCCGATAGGAAGCCTTCAACTGCCCTATGCAAGGTTATTTATCATCGGGCTAACAATCCTTTGTGTAGCGGGTGTTTACCTGTTCTTACAGCGTTCTGCTTGGGGATTGCGGATTCGCTCGGTAACGCAAAACCGTAGTATGAGTGCTTGCCTAGGAATTCCTACAGCAAAAGTTGATGCGCTCACTTTTGCGATTGGTTCTGGATTAGCTGGAGTGGCTGGGTGTGCCGTGAGTTTGCTGGGTTCTGTGGGGCCAAATACAGGACAGAACTACATCGTAAATACGTTCATGGTTGTCGTAGTCGGTGGTGTCGGCAAACTGGTAGGCAGTATTGTAGCGGCACTTGCGATCGGCACAGCTGACTACCTGATTGGTTCTGGCACATTAGCTCTGTTGCTGACTCCGGTGAAACCACTGGCTGAGTTATTTACCTTCTTTGCAACCACAAGTATGGCAAAGGTACTGGTATTCGCTCTAATTATTACGTTCCTTCAAGTGCGACCCGGCGGAATTTTCCCTCAAAAAGGGCGCTCTGTTGATGCTTAGTCAATGCTAATGACAACTGACAACTGACAACTGACAACTGACAACTGAACCAATGGCTAATTCAGTAATTGAAATCCCAGGTATTGACCGACGACATCAGCGTCGTCGGTTACTGCTTATAGAGGTAGGCGTTGTTGTTGCGATCGCGCTCCTCCTAATTTTTATCATGCCAGCCGTCTTGCCAATCGTTCGCCTTAACCAGTTAGGGCGATTTTTGGCGTTAGCGATCGCAGCGATCGGCATTGACTTAATTTGGGGCTACACCGGTCTATTGAGTCTAGGTCATGGCATCTTTTTTGCCCTTGGCGGTTACGCCTTGGCAATGCACCTGCAATTAGCGCCCATCAAAGCAGGTACTCTGCCAGAATTCATGAACCTCTACGGCGTTACCGAACTCCCCTGGTTTTGGAAACCCTTTGGTTCCTTCGGTTTTGCCAGCCTTGCTGTTATTTTAATTCCTGCCGTCCTGGGAGCCATTCTGGGCTACTTGGTCTTTCGCAACCGCATCCGAGGGGTTTATTTTTCCATCCTTACCCAAGCGGCAACTATCGTTTTTTTTAACTTCTTCAATGGTCAGCAAAAACTCTTTAATGGTACGAATGGTCTGACCAATTACAAAACCCTGCTGGGAGCAGAAGTCAGCGCACCGCAGACACAGCTTGGCTTCTACGCCCTTACTGTTTTGTTTTTAGCAGGAATCTATGGTCTCTCGCGCTGGCTTACCAGTGGGCGCTTTGGAAATCTGTTGATTGCCATTCGGGATGATGAAAGCCGCGTGCGCTTTACCGGCTACAACCCGACTGGATTTAAGGTCTTAGTATTTGCGCTTTCTGCGGCGCTGGCGGGTCTTGCTGGAGCCATGTACACGCTGCAAACCGGTATCATCTCACCCAAAGCGATGGATATTGCGTTTTCGATCGAGATGGTGATTTGGGTAGCGGTAGGAGGGCGTGCCACTTTGGTGGGAGCGATCCTAGGAACGCTAATAGTAAATTTTGGTAAAAGTCTCTTGAGTGAGCAGTTTCCAGCCGTTTGGTTATTTTTCCAGGGGGCACTGTTTTTGATTGTAGTAACGGTGCTGCCGGATGGGATAGTAGGGTGGTTGCGATCGCAAGGAATTGATCGATTGGCACGCCTAGGACGCCCGAAGCCCGTCTTCACTTACCCAAGCTTAGAAGAAGACCCAGAAGT
>DATNPH010000052.1:0-7002 GCA_036703315.1 Coleofasciculaceae cyanobacterium | reverse complement strand
TCTTCTGGTGTTTGAACGAAAAGTTGGGCACCCATTGCGCCATGGTAAGCACCGCAGAGTTCGGCACAAACTATGGGGTACTGACCAAGTTTATTGGGAGTGAAGCGTAGCTCAGCTTGCCGATTGGGAATCGCATCTTGTTTAAGGCGAAACTCTGGCAGCCAGAAAGCGTGGATAACGTCTTGGGCTGTAATATTCAGCTGCACTTCTTGTCCAACGGGGATATGCAATTCACCTGAGGTGATACCAGTGTCAGGGTAGGTAAAAATCCAGGCATATTGCAGACCCATGACATTAACGGTCAGTGGTACTGTTTTGCCCTGATTTTCTGGAGAAGCGCCTAGGCCAAGTGCTATTACTCCTTTACTTGTATCTAGAGCAATCAGACTCTTATCGGGATTCGCTTGAGACGGTGACATCTCATGATTGTGGGCAACCTGCAGTTGATGATGGTCATGAGATGCCATGGGATCAAGTCCTCCCATGGCGTTGTAAATCTCAAAGCTATAAACTGAGATGATCAAGACGGTGACCGCCGGAATTGCTGTCCAAACGATCTCCAGAGGAATATTGCCATGGATCGGTGGTCCATCTGTGTTGTCATCTTTGCGGCGACGATATTTAATAGCTGCAATGATGATTACACCCTCTACCAACAGAAACAGACCTATGGAAATAGTCATCATCATGTTAAACAGCGCGTCCACCTGGGCGGCTTCATCGGAGGCTGCCACTGGTAGTAGACCGTGGTTTTGACCATACCACAGGCTGATCAAGGTCAAGACGATACCAGCCAGTAAGGTTGCAATTTGACTTGGAATGTTCACGGTGCAAGCTAGTTTAGGACTTTACTACAAAACTTTTTTCAGCAGATGAGTAGTCAGCCAAAGCCCGCAAGTAAAGCGGCTTGTCAGACTGATACCTTGAGTCCCTGCAAAGGAATGACATTCTTTGGTTCAGGTCACCTTAACTGATGAGGTAGTCAAGGTCTTACACTCTGATGTCGTTAGGGTGAGCCTCAGCCTTAGAGAGAAATGAACCCTAGTCCAGCGTAACGCTAGCGGCTTCGCTCTTGAGCTAGCGATAGGCAGAGCACTAGTGTTTTGGGCTTCCTCCTTAGGGGTTAATTTATCTATGTCTTAAGGTATTCATTCATAGCCTATTACACAGCTAGAACCTCTAGTTTCATTCCCTCGAAAGGGATAATTTGAAGGAGCGCATTCTCTACCCCCTTTACCAGGATTAGCCTCAGATTGGCACTTTGGAGCTATAACTTCTCTGTCGTGGTCACTTACTACGGTAAAGCAAGTTATCGATAGAAGAGGATACAGCGACTTCTTTTTTAGCAATTTCTTATCAATTTCTTTGGGATCAAGCGGGGAACTGAACAGACTCTTTACAAACAAATTGTGTCATTGGGTGGTTTCCGCAAACAAAATGTAAAGGTTTATACGGAGTCAGTACGGGTTCTATGCCTAAAGCCCACAATCTGAAAAATCTCTAAAAATCTCTAAAACAATGTCTGCTCTAACGATAGCGTCATTAGAGTGGTAAGTAGAGTCCATTCATCTTCCGAATTCGGATGCTAGATGCAGGGTGACCTTAGCCTCTTTGGTGACCTTGAGAGTCTAAGTAAGGACTCCTGCTGGAAAACGTTAAATTAAATTGGGTTTGCAATTGGTGCTATGGCTGAATCAATTCTCTATAGGTCGGATACCACTCAAGAGTCTTCTCAGCCGAAAGAACGTATCCGTCGCTTGGTATGGAAAATTGCGATCGCGACGCTACTGTTGATGGCGGTAGGCAGTGCAACACGGGTGATGAATGCAGGTCTAGCTTGTCCTGACTGGCCTCTATGCTATGGTCAGCTGATACCCAGCCAACAGATGAATCTTCAAGTATTTCTAGAGTGGTTTCACAGACTGGATGCAGCCTTGATCGGCATCAGTGCGATCGCCTTGGCTGGTTTATCCTGGTGGTATCGACGCGCTTTACCGAACTGGCTACCTTGGGCTTCCACATTTGCCTTAGGTCTAATTGTGTTCCAAGGCGTCCTAGGTGGACTGACCGTTACAGAACTACTCCGATTTGATATCGTCACTGCCCACCTAGGAACCGCGCTGTTATTTTTCACGACCCTACTCGTGATTGGGACAACACTCATGCCCTACCAAGGAACTGGCGTTGTTGGCAAGTTGCCTTGGGTGGGTTTAACCGCTGCAATTCTGGTGTATCTACAAAGCCTCTTAGGTGGCTTGGTAGCCTCCCGTTGGGCATTACATCAATGCTTTGGAATATATCAACTGTGTACTGTCATGAATAGCCACATTGTTGGTGTAGTACCTGCAACGTTGGCAACATTAGCTGTCACGTTTATGGCATGGCGGACACCTGCACTCCACCCAACTCTAAGGGGTTTGGCTAATCTAGCTGCTGGATTAGTGGTTTTACAGATAATTCTGGGTGTTGCAACCTTCTGGTTGCACCTGCAAGTTGAGCTGCTGACTGTTGCACATCAAGCCATAGGAGCTACTTTACTGGGGGTGCTGGTAGCATTTACGGTCTTGGCATGGCGCGATCAAGTCAGCGTTAGTGAATTGCGTGACCAAGGGGCTGTCAGTGACATGAATACTCTTACCCCAGAGGCACCTGTTGGCTAAGCATCTCAAGGTGTAATCCTGTTACTGCCTAATTGGACGCAGGGGACGTATTGTTTCAAAAAAGGAAATTGGTGAAGTAATGATTGGGACAACTGTCTCCCGCCAACATGAAAACTTGTTGCAAGTTATTCAAAGCTACTATCAACTGACAAAGCCTCGGATTATTCCACTGCTACTGATCACTACAGCAGCTGGAATGTGGCTAGCCTCGGATGGACGAGTAGATCCCTTATTACTGCTAGTAACCCTTGTCGGTGGTACTCTGGCTGCTGCTTCTGCTCAAGTGCTTAACTGCATTTATGATCGCGATATTGACTATGACATGGAGCGCACGCGTCACCGCCCAATTCCATCAGGTAAGGTACAGCCGCGTGATGCGTTGTTGTTTGCGATCGCTTTAGGGACTCTCTCTTTCACCCTATTAACCGTATTCGCCAACCTGCTAAGTGCTCTTTTGGCAATGTCCGGCATTGTTTTCTACATGCTGATCTACACTCACTGGCTGAAACGCCATACTCCCCAAAACATCGTGATTGGTGGGGCGGCGGGTGCGATCCCAGCACTGGTAGGCTGGGCAGCTGTAACTGGCAGCTTAAGCTGGGCAGCTTGGTTATTATTTGCCATTGTCTTCCTGTGGACACCTCCCCACTTCTGGGCATTAGCATTGATGATTCGCGATGACTATGCAAAAGTTGGTATTCCAATGCTGCCAGTTGTTGTAGGTGAAGAGTCAACTACCCGACAAATTTGGATTTACACACTGTTAGTGGTACCGACTTCACTGTTACTCATTTATCCTTTGGGAGTGTCCGGTGTTGTTTATGGCGCGATCGCCTTACTATTGGGAAGTATTTTTCTTCAAAAAGCATGGCAGTTGTTACAAGCCCCGACTGATAAGCAACTTGCCCGCTCAATGTTTAAATACTCCATCCTTTACATGATGCTGTTATGTACTGGAATAGTAGTAGATAGCTTGCCAATAATGCAGCAAATAACAACTGGTGTGACAGCAAATGTACAAACCCTGATCAGTGCTATTTCAAGTTGTAGTTAACGAGCTTAGAACTTACACAACTACTCCCACCCCCTTACCAAGGGGGTGTAATAAGCTATTCCACATTTAACTTGCCATCTCATCGCTTGGGAAAAGGGGAAGGGATAAGGGGAAAAGGCTTTTAAATCCAACCTTTACCCATTCCCCTTATTTTTAGTAGTGTTCCACAGCTTGTGGATTTATGTCTTTAACACAGAACCCAGCCTGCCATACCCAATGAGTCTCTTCCCCGCATCAGGAGTATCTCCCTCTGTTCATGTCCCTAATCCCTCTTCACTCAATCCGTCTCAAGAGAGTTTTACTCAGCAACCTCATCGAAGATGATCACTGGAGGTTTAGGCAATGCGCCACTATTCCACAAGGAGAATGAACACTCTGTGATTGTTAACCAAGACGAGAAGGGTTGGGAAGTGATTTACCATCGCGCCCACGCTTTGCTTGCAGCTCAACTAGCAGGACATTGGAAGAGAGAAAATTCTCCAGTTCGCTTATACGAGACACTAGCTGCAATTTCCCATCATGATGATTTGGAGCGCGAATGGGAAGGTAACCAACTTACTCCAGCGGGAACACCTTTGGACTTTACCCTCGACAAGTCAACTTCAATCGAAAAGCTAAGAGAATTGACAAAGAATGCCCTATACCGGGGACGGTGGGTAGCACTGATGATCTCTAAGCATATGAGCTTTCTCAATGAAGGTAAACGCGGCGAGTCAGAGGAAATGGATCGCTTTCTCGACGAGCAACTAGAGCATCAAGAGAAATGGCGCAAAGAGTTGAAGCTGACAAAGAAGGATGTTGATGACGCCTATGCATTTATGCAAATGTTCGATCGCCTTTCACTTATCCTATGTCAGCGCCACATACCAGTTGGTGAACGTGCCTTAGAGATTGCTAAAGGTCCAGACGGTCAGCGCTACGATGTTGTGCAGCTCAATGATGGTAAGGTGACTGTGAAACCCTGGCCTTTTGAAGAGGAGCCTTTTACGGTCAATGTTGAAGCCTCTAATCTGGAACAAGTGACGTTTAAAGATGACGCGGAACTCACCCAAGCGCTTCAGAAGGCATCAATCAAAGTGTTGGAGTGGACGTTTGTCAAAGCTTGACAAACATCTAAATTTATGCTCCAAGTAGTTCATTAATCACGCTAGCGAGATGATCAAAACCATCCTCTAAATTGATCTCTCGCACGAAGCCAGAATTAGCTAGGGCTTTGGCTCGCTTGTCAGTGGCTTTCCCATCCAAGGCGTCTACAATTTTATCTGCTGTCCGTCCACTACCAGCAATCACCATTACTAACCGCCCTGCAATAACGCTATATAAGGCATCTTTGAAGGTAACCTCTCCACCGTTGAGCAATACTGTTACCGAAGGTGCATCGGCGCATAACACATTGGCAACGCGAACAATCCACGGCGACTCATCTCCCCACTCGTTCCCAGGAATCAGCACAAAATGAGTATGGTGCAGCTCTAAGGGAGTGGAATCAGCCGGAGGAGTGGGGTCATTGGGGAGAGCTACTTTTCCCTCTGGAGCAACACCAATTAGGGGAAACGTTCCAGCAATTTGGGTGCGAGCTTGACCCATCAACTTCATAACTCCCGCATCCGTACCGCCATCTACAACATAAGCTCCTAAGTTTTCAGCGGTAGGAGCTAAGACTTGTACAAACAACTGTTGGATTCGCAGAAAGTCAGCTTCACTCATCTGGCTTGCGCCTCCCACGACAACTAAAATGGGACGCGGTCCCCGAAGACCTATCTGGCTAAGTTTCTCGGACAAGTCTACTGGATCATAAACTTGAACGCCGATTGCTGTTTGTCCATTCGAGAAGGTGAGCCTGAAAGGATTTTCCATCGCTGTTGTCTGACTGTTTGAGGTGAAGTTGCTCTAGGCAAATCACGGATATAGAAAAAAACGCAACGCTAGTTAAGAGCGATCACTCTCATTCTCTCTTATTAGGTGGGCATTTTATCAACTCTTAAGCCTAAATAGAATCAGAGTCAACAACTCTTAAACTGGATGATGTCAAGAGTTCAGGAAGACAAATTATTCTAATTGGAAGCTTAGATTTATAAAGACAATATTCTGAGAAATGTACAGCGATCGCTGTTACTTTCGATTTCGTTATACATGGATGTTCATGTAAACTGTTTCTATAAACAATTAGTTTCCGCAGTTCGCTTAATCTATCTCTACGGCTGCACTCCGTAACTTCTGGATTAGATGTTACAGCCCGCAAGCCTCTATTCGAGAGAAAAGACTCAATAACTGAGAATCTCCACGCCAATAGTTAAAACAACCTCCCTGCCATCTAACAAACACCCCTGGGAAATGTCCCTCAGGAGCTGATAAGGTGAAGGTGAGTTGTTGGTATGAGAGCCATTTACCCTCTACACGCCATCTAATGCGATCGCCAAATGCGCTCCAAGTTTTGTACAAATCAGAATATATATAGTACAACTCAGAATATATTCGCCTTTGAACACTAAAACCAAAGCGACCATTGCTGTACTTTACCCAGAGTTGGTCGATGGTGCGGAGATCTTGACAAGGAAACGCTTTGATATATTCTACTTCAATCCAGCCTTCTTTTTCTCGATTTGCTATCTGAAGCAGAATAGTTCTAGTTTTAATATCCGCCTCTTTCCATTTCCCTTGTGCTAATAAATCCCGCAGATCCCCATAATCCATACCCAGTGCTGAACTGAGATTATTAGGTAAGGAAGTAGGTACTGTAGAAGGATGTCTCTGCGAAAAACTTTGTTTACGAGGCTTAGGTATTGTAGAAGGATGTCTCTGCGAAAAACTCTGTTTACGAGGCTTGGGTGTTATTGGTGGTGATTTGAGAGTTGCTTGGGTTTGCTGAGGAAGCAAAACTGATAGAACTTCATTAGCAGATTGATAGCGCTCCTTCACATAGTCTTGAAGCAATTTATCCAAAACTTGTCTCAACTGAGGGCTGATAGTTTTACTTTTTGGCAGACGCTCTTTCCATATCCAGCGACCTTCCAGTGCATCATAAAGTTGATCAAAACCATCTTCCTTTGGCAAACATTGGGTTAGTAGACGAATGCAAGTTACGCCTAAACTGTAGAGGTCGCTTGCTGGATAAACTTGACCTCGCATTTGCTCCATCGGTGCATATCCGTGCGTTCCAACTGTTGTACCCACTTGACCGAGAATTGTTGCTGTCACCTGCTTAGAAACACCGAAATCAATTAACATCAACTTGCCATCCTTACGACGGCGCATAATATTCTCTGGCTTGATGTCTCGGTGAATCAC
>DATNPH010000049.1:0-67867 GCA_036703315.1 Coleofasciculaceae cyanobacterium | reverse complement strand
CGCTTGAGAGTGCATAGCCTGAAAGTGCCTGTTCGTTTTTAGCTCCTCGTCTAGTTCGGCTTTTGTGATATATCGACGAGCCTTGAAATAGACTTGCCGGGCATAATAGACGGCACAGTTAAACACTTTGTTTGATTCGCTGCAGATGTACTCAATAATCGATTGAGTATCCTTATTTGCGGGAATCAATACTTGCTGGCAACCAAACAATATAATCACCTTCTTGTTGTTAGTTATTGTATCATTTGTAGATGTACTTTCTGAATAAATTCCGCCATCTGAACGACTCGCTTGTCTTCATCCCACGCTTAAAAGACGTGGGCTTTCAACATCGCTTTTCTGTAAGTAGTGTGAGCGATGGGAAATCATGACGTTGGATGAATTCACACACTTGATGGAAAAACAGGAAAAATGTCCTGAGTCTCTGCCAAAAGCCTTACAGGCACTGTGGTATGACAAAAAAGGAGATTGGAATAAAGCTCATCAAATTGTGCAAAATTCCAGTGATGCTGATAGCGCTTGGGTTCATGCCTACCTACATCGAAAAGAGGGGGATCTGAGTAATGCTGGTTACTGGTACAAGCGCAGTGGTCAGCCAGAGTTGCAAGTTGATCTTTCCCAGGAATGGAAGCAGATCGTCAGTGACTTGCTTTTGAAGATCTAGTGAGGTGCAAGCTTTTCAATTCAGATCTTGCCATAACTCCACCCCCAAACCCTCTCCTCACAAGTGTAGGTTTTTACATTCCCCCTGTATCCCCCAACCCCTTTCTCCCACTAGGGGAGAAAGGGGAGCAAGATAAGAAGAACTCCACCAACCACTTTCCTACTCTCTGTGACCTGCTTTTGGGGAACAGAGTACATTTCTAAACTTAGAAGGAATCGCCTCGAAATGTTCCAACAAAAAATCCATGAGGACGAGATGGCGCAAATCGCTGGAGGCTGGACGGCGATAGTAGCGACCTCTGATGAACCAGCATCGGACAGGACGAGGTAGCCAACTGCCGAACCCCAGAGATGTAGAGCATAGGCATAATAGCGCCCAATTACGATACCCGAGTCTGTGTTGTGGGTGAGTGGTCGCCACTGAACGCGATTGCCTTTCTCCTGATATTTGGGAGCCAGAAGTTAGCGGTTAAGTTTACATCGCTTCCCGCTAACTTCTGAACGAGCTTTGCAACAAACTAAGGACGCAATCACAGCGCTGCTCATGGTGCTACTTGTTGCCTTTAGCTGTAGCAATCTATGAATAATGCTGCCAATTGAGTTTATTAGTTTTTGTTGGTGTAAAAGTAAATAAATGCATAATAGTTGTCAAAGAACACGAAAATAAGCGAAGTTTGTATTAGTAGTGACCATAGTGATGAATTAAGCAGCATGAGTAAGCGGATTTCGGTAGTGCTACCAGACGATGTGGCAGACAAGTTAGAAAAGTACGCGACACAAGAGAGGCGATCGCAAAGTCAAATGGGAGCAATCCTGATTGAGGAAGCCTTACAAGCAAGAGAAGAACTCCAGCAAAACGAAAACCCCTCACCCACTAAGAAAGGGAAGGGGAGTTAATAGACCTCTTAAGAAAATAGGGACTGGGGAAGGTAGAGAAGGTAGGGAAGTTAGGGAAGTTAGGGAAGGTGGGGAAGACACAGAATTTATCTCCTTCATCTCCCCCATCCTCCTCATCCTTTTAGAAGCTAATGTGCGTAAGTACTGAATCGACGTTCTAGTGGGGTGTGAAACAGTTAGTCATTTGTTAAGCTCAGACTCTTTCAATAAGTCAAGCTGGAACACCCACTTACAACAGGCTTATGGCATATCTAAACGTCATGCCAATGGTGTTATTAGCTTCTCCAAAGGGCTTGTCGATACGGCAAAAGAATGTAGAGCAAACTATATCAAAACCCTAACGGGCAAACTTAAATCCCTTGAAAAGTGAATTGTTAAAAATCAGAATAAACTGAAAAATGGGCAGAAGTTTTACTCTAAAAAGAACTGGAAAAACAGTAAAACAAGTTACCCTTTCCCTTTATCTTGCTCATTACAATTTAGGGGGACTAACTGGCAGAACCTGCGGTTCCAACTTTATAACAAAAAGCGACGCCTACACCAGGAAAAATCACCAAGCTCCATAACCGCCTATCTTGATGTGAAGTCAGAAAAGCACGTAAGGAGCTTGTGGAATATACTAAATAGCCTGATTAAGAAATCCAGTGAGATTAGTTCGCGTCACCGCTACTACTCTATCACTGTCTCTAACTGGGAGTCCTTGGTCAAGCAATCAGTGGATGTCGAATCTGCCGATTGCAAGCGTCAGCGCTAAGGATGGTTTCTTGGAACATATACCGCTGCGTTCCCCTTACAGATTTCTGTAGGTTTTTACAAGCGGTGCAATCCAACATCCCTAATGCGCCGTGTGGAAGATGAGAAGCGTTTAATGAATTTCAACTAACTGAATCTCAAAGGTCAGGTCTTCTCCCGCCAGAGGATGATTGGCATCTAATGTTACTGTTGCTTCAGTAACTTCTGTTACCACAACTGGAATAGTTTGCCCATTGCCTTGTTGGACTTGTAATTGCTGACCGACTTCTGGTTGCAACTCTGGGGGCATTTGTTCTCTGCCGACCTGGACAACCATTTCTTCTCGATACGGACCATAGGCTTGATCCATGGGGATTTTTTCAGTTTTTGTTTCCCCAGGAGTCATGCCTAAAACCGCTTGGTCGAAGCCGGGAATGACTTGTCCACTATCGAGTGTGAATTCTAAAGGCTCACGGTCAACTGAGGAATCAAACACCGTGCCATCATCTAATTTGCCTGTGTAGTGAATTTTTACGGTATCACCAGACTTTGCTTGTATCATTTTTTTCCATGCATTTGGTTAACACCTTATAGGGTATCAAGTCGTGAAGAGATTGCGCTTTTTTGTATTACGCAAATAGCATGAGTCGCCTGTTTAATGTTGCTGCGTTCCAGGATGGCACGTCACGTACAGGGCATATAAATAATACATTGTCAACTTACTATAGAGTGGTTTTCAGCTGACTAATATACAGTTGATGAAATGGGAGAATATCAATAGCCTACGGCTTGCTTTCAGGTAACTCAGGTATATCCGCCAAAGGCTCAGCTGTAGTATCAATAGTCTGAACCGTATCATCCAATTGAGCAGTGCCTTGCTGATTAGGGTTCACCTCAGACAGTTTGTCTTTAGCAACATTTGTGACCTTTGCAGTCGTGTCTTTAACTTGCTCAGTAATATTTTGAGCACTGCGCTTTATTCCCTGCCAATCACCTTGAGTTTTCTTCAAGTCTTCCTTGAGAAACTCCGCGGCTTGAAGCACTTTTTGATTCAATCCCTCAGTATAATTTTGAGATTCTTGGACAATTGCATCTGGAACAATTACCCGTTTGCTCCCAACGCTGGCGATCGCACTAGAGGAGAGCGAATATACACCATTTAGCACACCAAGCCAGCCGCTAGAAACAAATAGGTATTTGGTTATAGCACCAGTCTGGGGAATGAACAGAAAGTCAATGATTTTACCCGCCTTATTACCAGCATCCGTCCACACTTCACGACCAATTAAAGAAACGGCTGATTCTGGCTTTTCTGGAGCAACTTCCTCCAAAGTAAAGTTCACGAGAATACTATCGTTACCAATTGCCTCAATCTGCGCCCAAGTAAACCACTGTTTTTTACCACCTAAAAATCCTGATTTGCACGTTAAGCCTTCAATTTGATGAGATTGAGGATTGAGCCACAGTTGATCTACACGTCCCACTTCTTCCGCTGTACTGTGATCTAGCACCAATCGATTGAGTACCTCAGCATGCTGAACGAGCTCTGGTTGTGTATTCATAAAAGAAACGCCTCATATATTAATCTAGTACAATCTAGTATGCTCTACCCGCACGCTTTGCTACTTCGTTGCAGACGAAGAGGCGTCTGGGGAAGAGCGCGATCGCTATTTTCGCCAATGTTTTTAGAGATAGGATTTCTTTAGTTAGAGAATTATTAAACTTTCGGCTTTGCATAGTTTTGCTAACCCAATGAAGGTTAATTATCTAGGTTTCACCCACTTGGGTCAGCCAACTAGAGGACGTGGTTCCACCTAAGTCAATCCTATTCTTGAGATGAGAAGACGGCAAGCTGATTTGCCCTCTACAAAGTAAGCAAAATGCAGAATCTCTTAATGAGGAAGTATTAGTAGAGAGCATCCCTCTTTGGAAAGAATATTTGAGATTAGAAATCGGGATTATACAAGATACTTTTGTATTTTTGCTTCTCTCCCTAGATTGGATTGTCTCTAACCTTGCCTACCTATACTAGAAATACTTTCCAGTGCAAAGACTATCTTGTGAAGCTGAAAGAGTCAATGATGAGTACAAAAACTGTAATAGAAGAATTTCCGCAATTAGAAACAGAACGGTTAGTTTTAAGAGAACTAACTCTTGAGGATACACAAACCCTTCTCAAGTTTTGGGCTGATGATGAAGTGACCAAATATATGAATATTGAATCTTTCCAGAACCCAAAACAAGCTGAAGATATGATTAGACTACTGAATGAGCTTTTCCAAAAAAAGGAAGCTATTCGCTGGGGAATTGTTAAGAAAGAGGATAATTCTCTTATTGGTACCTGTGGATACAATAGTTGGATTCAAGAGCAAGCTTTGCGAGGAGAACTTGGATACGAATTAGGTCGCGCTTATTGGAGACAAGGCTTTATGGCAGAAGCCTTACGGGCTGTAATCTCCTATGGTTTCGGAGTTATGAAATTAAATAGGATTGAAGCTTTGGTTCTGTTGGAGGCATCTCGGTCAATGAGCGTACTTCTAAAGCTAGGATTCCAAAAGGAAGGAATTCTGAGAGAACATGGATACTGGAAGGGGCAATTCTGGGATCAGTATTGTTTTTCTTTATTAAAAAGAGATTGGATGAAGAATTCATAGAATTTCTCCTAAAGGGCTTCGCACGGCTGACGTTCGCGATCGCTACGCGTCATACTGATCCACTAAACACACGCGCAATACTAATCAACACGCGATGATTTAGCCTAGCTGCCAATTAACAAGATAGACACCATAGGCTATCGTCCACAACAGGGGAATTTAAACGCTAAAAAAGCTCAGCAATGACGTATCAGTCGCGCAGTAAGGGATTCAGCTCTCCCAAGTCCTCCTATGGAATTAAAGATTTTTACCTAATAGGGATTCAAACTCTGCTTGTAATGAGCTGATGTCAGCAAGTCTTGCCACTAATAGGTGGTTCTCGTTGCCAGCATCCTTTAACCGTGCTTTCCAATACCGAACACAATCCGAGTGATTCACCCAGAATTGAATCACAGTGTCTACAACCTGATCCATGTTCCAACCTTGCTTCGGAGGAACAGTTTCGACTGATTCAATAAAAGCGTCGAGTGTGCATTGATAGCTTCCCAGATATTCGATCCCTACCGATGGTGCTTTTTCAACTAACTTTTGTTGATGATTAAAAAAGTCTATCAGGGGAGAGATGCCTAAGAGTTCAAACGTGTATTTCATCGCTGTATCCCTCTGGAGCGGGTGATCATACTAAGATTTAATCAATAGTATGAGCCTACAGTTTGTATCATTAACATCTAACTAAGGTTCACATATTTGTGAACCTGAAGTATGAGTTGTTAGTCTGACTCCAGGGGCAGCGTTAGCATTTTATCGGCTTGTCGTTTCTGAATCAAAGTATAGATTACGCATAAAGCGCACTACTGGGAGTTCTCCCACTCTGGGGTAAGACGACGGTAGTTATATTGGGCAACACCAGGGTGACAACTGACACAGCTGTTAGGCTTCACGGTTTCAGGCAACTTAACTCGTGGATGCAGCGCTTTGAAGAAACGAGATTCAGAAACACGATACGGGAGTGGTTTGCCTTTCTCTTCGGGACGGGAGAACGTCCGCAGGTAGTCCCACATGATCAGGAGAGATGGTCCAATTGGCTGCTGTACCTGTGTGCCGTAGTGCTGCTCTGGCTCTAAAAGTACCCGACGCCAAGTTTCTGAGGGCAGAACCTCCGGTGGCAGAGCGACGTGGCAGCTGGCACAGTTTTCCAAGTAAAGCTCTTTCCCAAGTTTGTAGCGCTCCGGAACTGGGTCAACTGTACCTGACTCCGTTGAAGTGGCTTGAGCAACGAGATCCGGTTTAACAGTAGCACTTACAGCTAGTGATAGTCCCCAACCCAAGCAAATACTCCAAACTAAAAGTAACAGGAACAACACAGCAAGCGATCGCTTCGGGCGCTTTCCCTTGTGTCTTAGCCTAGTGCTGTTCCTTTGGGCAGACTGCCCTCGTTTCCCCCGTCGAATTTCTGACCTCACACGCCTCAACCTACTTAAAGAACTCATTCTACGGAATCGGCACAGAGCGCAGCAACTGGTCAACAATTGCCTTGCCCCGACGCCCCCCTGCTGGAATTAGACGATGGGAAAGCACATGAGGTGCCAAGTGTTTGACATCATCAGGAATCGCATAGTCTCGACCCTCAAGGAAAGCCAGTGCCTGAGCCGTTCGTTGTAAAGCAACGGTACCGCGAGGACTAACCCCCAGTGTCACTTCTTCAGCTTCACGAGAGGCTCGTACTAAGTTGAGGATGTACTGCTGCAAGGACTTCTCCACCTTCACCTGATTGCAAAAACTCCGTAATTCCAGAACATCTTCTGTAGAGATACAGGGACTTAATTCCGAAACTATCATGCCATCTTGATGTCGTTGCAGCATCTGGAGTTCTTCCTCCTCGGTAGGATAGCCCAAGCTTAAAGACAGCATGAATCGATCCATTTGCGCCTCTGGCAACGGGAACGTACCTTGATACTCGATTGGATTTTGAGTGGCAATGACAAAAAACGGCTTGGGTACGTCACGAGAAACGCCATCAACTGTTACCTGCCGCTCCTCCATCACCTCTAATAAAGCCGATTGAGTGCGGGGCGTTGCTCGGTTGATTTCATCTGCCAACAAGACGTTTGCAAACACGGGTCCAGGGAGAAATTCAAACTCACCACTGCGCTGATTCCAAATATTGGTACCCGTGATATCGGTAGGTAGGAGGTCGGGCGTGCATTGAATTCGCTGAAACTGTCCAGCAATAGAACGAGCTAGAGATTTAGCAAGGAGAGTTTTACCGACGCCAGGAACATCTTCGAGTAGGGCATGACCACCAGCTAGCAGCGCTACAATCACCAAGCGAATGGCGTCAGCTTTGCCTACAATAGTACGACCAAGATTTTCAGTCAGCCGATCAATGCGTTGTCTCATGACTGGTAGAATTCTCCCAACGATCTATTAAATCTCTTGCAAAAGGGAATGTTGGCTACGCAGCAGTAGTACATATCTCTCTTGGCTTTACCACTTATGCAAGAAGTCTATTCTTACAACTAGTCTCTAGCCTTGACTCGCTACAAAGGCTCTTGCTGCTTCACTGTCTGCCTGGATTTGACTTTTGAGGGCATCTAAAGACGCAAATTTTTGTTCAGGTCGCAAGAACTGCTCCAAGCTTACCGTTAATGTCTGTCCATACAAGTCTCCTGACCAATCTAACAAGTGAATCTCGACTGTCAAACTGGTGCCATTGACGGTGGGACGTTGTCCAATATTCATGACGCCAGGCTGGGAAGATGTTGGTGATGTCCATGCAGGATTGTAAACTCTTACACAGTAGACGCCTTGCTTTGGCAAAAACTTTTCTGGAGGCAATTGGAGGTTAGCTGTGGGAAATCCAATCGTTCTACCCAGCTGTTGTCCTTTTACCACCACCCCAGTGAGGGTGTAGGGTCGTCCTAGAAGTCGATTGGCTTGGAGGATATCGCCTTGTTGTAGAGATTGGCGAATTAAAGAACTACTAATACGTTCCCCCTGACATGTTTGCACAGACACGATAGTGACATCAATACCATAAGAATACGCGATCGCTTTCAAGTCAGCGGATGTTCCAGCTCGCTTATGCCCAAAGTGAAAATTCTCTCCCACACTCACGCGAGTTGCTTTCAGCTGCTGCACCAAAATCTTCTCGACAAATTGCTGGGGACTCAACGAAGCCAGAGCCTGGTCAAAGGGTAATAGTACCAGCTGTTCCACACCCATCTTACTCAGCTGTTGCACCTTTTCTGACTGTGGCGTTAGTAGCTTGCAAAGTTGACCCGAAAAAAATTCACGGGGATGAGGATGAAAGCTCGCCACTGTTGCATACATGTGCCCCGTGTCTGAACTCGCTTTGCTTTCAAAATTTTCCTTGAGGTTTGGAAAGCTGAAACTTTCACTCTCGCTTTGCCAATCCCCTGTCGGCGGCGTTACGGCAATAGCTGGAGAAGCTTGAGATTCCTGCAAAATTGGCTCAATGACTTGTTGGTGCCCTCGGTGGACGCCGTCAAAGTTCCCCAGGGCAACAGTAGTTGGTGTTAGAGCAGTAGCTAAAGAAGAAGTAACCCACACGCTTTACATTTTGACACACTTAACTTTTAGCGGCTAGTGATTCGCCACAAACAGTAGGGCAAACACATTTAGATTTTGGCATCAGGGAGGGGTTACCACCTACCACCTACCACCTAATACCTAATTTTGTATCCAGCAGGTGCTAAATAAAACACACCATAATTGGAGAAGGGGTTCGGAGTATCCCATCCCTCGCGAAGCACGATTTTCACCGCGAGCACTTGTTGCCCCTTTTAAACTCGCCCCATCAATTGAAGCGCTCTTTACTAAAGTTACATGCAGGACTCTCACGACTATTACAAAATTCTAGGAGTCTCTAGAAAAGCTACCCCTGAGGAAATAAAAGAAGCCTATCGGCGTCTTGCTCGCCAGTACCACCCTGACTTGCATCCAGGGAATCCAATGGCTGAGGAGAGATTCAAGACAATTTGCGAAGCTTACGAAGTCCTATCTGATTCGGTTCAGCGAATCCAATACGACCAAGGATTTTTTGATCTAACTAGGCGTGAGCCGAAAAAACAAGGGATGAGTCCTCAAGACTTTTATGTTCGGGCAGTCGCTAAAGCCTTAGAGAAAGATTATCAAGGGGCAGTTGAGGATTATACCCAGGCACTTGAGCGAAATCCTAGCTTTGTGGAAGCGTATATGAAGCGGGGCGTGGCACGCTTTAAGTTGGGGGATGATCGGGGAACGCTTCAAGATTGCGCTGAGGCACTACGTATTTATCCGGAATTGGCTCAAGCTTATTATTACCAAGGGCGATCGCGTTACCGATTGGGATATACTCAGGCAGCCATAGAAGCCTATACTCAGGCGATTGGTAGCGAACCCGATTATGCCCAAGCTTACTACCATCGGGGTCTAGCGAATAATGACTTGAAAGAAACTGCCTTAGCGGTTGAGGATTTGCAAACAGCCGCAGTACTTTTTAATGAGCAAGGGGATAGAACGGGCTATCAGCTGGCACAAGGCACGCTCAAAACGCTCAAGGGGACTCAGGTAAGATTCAGAAAATCTTCTGGAAAGAACCCGATTGCGAGAGTGAACAATGTGCTTGGGGAGGCGATTTTCGCGTTCAAGTCGTTCTCGCTTAATCCCACTGGGGGATTGCTACCTGCCTTTGCTAGTCTCAATAAGCAACAGGCGATCGCTGTAGGGATTTTGTATGGTGGGATTTTCAATATCTGCTTTGTCTATGGAGCTTACGTGATTGGCGAAGGTTTTTTATCACGTTCGCTCTTGAAGCTGATAGTTGTCGGACTGGTGCCGTTTGTGTCACTTGCGGTTATTAGTGCGATCGCTCGTGGTGTCTTTCGCAGCAACGGCAGTTTATCTGGCGATTTCTTTCTTGCCGGTGCTTGCCTTTTACCATTAAGCTTTCTAATTTTACTGAGCACTATCTCTCAGTTCTTGCCATTTGGCACCATGCAAGTTCTCACTATTTTTGTCAGTTGCTACACAATTCTCATGGTGTACAGTAGCTGCACTCAGATTTCTAATCTCTCAGAGAGGGTGGCAGCGTTCATTGTTCCGGTGATGCTGCTAGTGAGCGGATGGTTTTCCTATTTCGCTTTTACTGCAATTATGTTCTAGGCAGGGAAACGGCGATCGCTACTGTAACTATTGCTCATATGCCAAAATTTAGTGGTCAAGACCCCAGACCAGTCAGATCATGTTGGGCAAGTTACTAGACGGGCGTTATCAAGTTGTCCAAGTCCTAGGCGGTGGTGGATTTGGTAGAACATACATTGCACAAGACACACGCCGACCTGGCAATCCTAGATGTGTTGTCAAGCACCTCGTGCCTGCGAGCAACGAACCCAACTACTTGCAAACTGCCAGACGTTTATTCTACAGCGAAGCCGAAACGTTGGAACAGTTGGGAAACCATGACCAGATTCCCCGACTGTTAGCTTATTTCGAAGAATATCAAGAATTCTACCTAGTGCAAGAGTTCATTGTCGGACATTCACTCAGCAGTGAACTGCAACCGGGTTACAACTGGACTGAAAGCCAAGTTAGTCAGCTATTACAAGATGTTTTGGGTATTCTCGCCTTTGTTCACAGCTATGGAGTTATCCATCGAGATATTAAGCCAGATAATTTAATCAGACGCGCCTCAGATAGCAAGTTAGTCCTAATTGACTTTGGTGCAGTTAAGCAAGTTCGAACGCAAATGGCAACGGATTATAGCCAAATGAATGCTACTGTTGCCATTGGTACTCCAGGCTACATGCCAAGTGAACAGGGGTCAGGCAGACCACGCCCTAGCAGTGATATTTATGCACTGGGTATGATTGGCATCCAAGCACTGACAGGACTTTATCCAACTCAATTTCAGGAAGACTCAACTACAGGGGAAATTCTGTGGCAGCATCGGGTACAGGTTAGCGCAGGGTTAGCGTCGATCATTAGTAAGATGGTGCGTTATGACTACAGAACCCGCTACCAATCAGCCAATGAGGTACTACAAGCGATTGCACAATTGACCTATTCTTTTCCACCAACGCAGCTGCCAAGCACGCCGCCATTACCAGTAGACCTTACACAATCATTACCAGTTCGTCCTTCTAGACAAAGCACGCCTCCGGTTGCTGCGGTTTCTAAGAAACGTTCCCGACTTCCTCTGCTAATGGGAGGCATTGTTGTTGGAGTGAGTGTGGGAGTTGCGATCGCCTACACTAATTCAGGAAAAGCACCGATTTCTCGTCAAAGCCCAAATACACCCACAGTTACTTCACCATCAACCCGTTCAAATCCAAACTCCCAGCCTGAGATTACTACCTCACCAAGGACGAGTTCAAGCCCCAACTCTACTCCCCGTGTTACTCCCTCGTCATCGAATACAAAACCGACTATTTCATCGAATGAGTTTGACACTGTCCAATTTCCTCAGGCAAACTGTGGCGACGCTGCATCAAGTGCCTCTACTTCTGCGATTCAGTTTTACCCGGTTTTTATCGAGTACAGTCAGAACAATTTACAGTCAGTAAAGTCAAATTTCTGTACAGATGCTTATAAAACTAATCGCAAAGATACTGGCGCGGTCGCCATTCAGGTAGCTTCTTTCACTAACCGTAGTCGCGCTGAATCATTCAGTAATTTTATGAACAGAAAACTCGGCAGTGGAGAGGTAGGAGAACCCACAATCTATTCCGGCAATTCCGGCACAGGAACTCCACCTCAAACTTCACCTCAAAAGGATTGCTCTGTTGTAGTTTTCGATCCAGGTTCCCCTCTGAATGTGCGATCAACGCCTGACACTAAGCCTGATAATGTTGTAGGCACCTTAGAAAATGGAACTCGTCTTTCTGTTGTCTCTGAACAAAACGGCTGGCTTCAGATCAACTCTCCCTTACAAGGCTGGATTTCAAAGAAACGAACAAAAACCGTTTGTCCGTAAATTAGTTATTTAGAATCGGGAGACGTTTACTAACAGCCAATAGCTTATATTAGGGATTTAATGTGCATATAGTAAGCGGCTACGATGCTTACTGCAATTTTGTATTCCCGTTTTAAATTTTGAATGGTTTATGATGAGCCGCTGGACAAGATTGATAAGTGTAATTGTGTTACTGGTTCTATTTGTAGCGTGTCAGAAGCCTAACTCTAAGTTGACTACAGCGGTTGCCACTCCAACGATACAAATAGCTCAGACGGCTAGTCCTACTGTCTCCATGTCGTCCCAACCTCGTTCAATTCCAGCCAAAAAGATGGCACAATCTCCACTTCTCGATGAGACTCGATTAATAGATATTCGTTCGGTTAATGACAAGATTGAGCTTGACATTCGCTATGCCACAACAAATAATTTTTTGAAAAGAAAACTGTATCCAGTAGCACGCTGTGTACTTAGGGGAGCAGCGGCGAAAAAGCTATCACAAGTTCAAGACGAGCTAACAAAACAGGGCTTGGGGTTAAAAGTTTATGACTGCTACAGACCTCTATCGGTTCAAAAGCTGATGTGGGAAGTATTTCCCAATCCTGATTATGTAGCAGATCCGGCATTAGGCTCTCGACATAATCGCGGTGCGGCAGTAGATATTACACTGGTTGACCGCAATGGTAAAGAACTGGAGATGCCAACTGAATATGATAATTTTACAAAGCGAGCGCATAGAGATTACATGGGTGGTAGCCCTCAATCTCGGAAAAATCGTCAGTTGCTTGAGAATGCGATGAAAAAATACGGGTTTATACCGATGCGGACAGAATGGTGGCATTTTGACGCGCCCGGTTGGGATAGCTTCTCAATTCTCGATATACCCTTTGAGGCAATTCCGTAACGTATCAGCTACCCCTATTCTTGCGATCTGTAGTTAATGCTATTCCACCTTAACCTCCCACATGGATGGCGGGACGGCGATCAGGTTTCCTCTCAGCCTTACGGAGTACTTCACGGGTAACCACAGCAATATCTCCCTCACCAAACAAGATAAAGCGCATCAAGTATTTTATTGGGTTTCCCTCTGCCCAGCCGAAATAAGCATGTGGGATCTTACCCGTCTCGTCGCGAAGATAGAGAAGTAAGGCGGCAATCGCGTTAGGCACTGCTGCACTCTCGGCACGCAGGATGCGGTAGTTATCGACCTCCACGCCTTTGACTCTGATAATGCCTGCAAATTCTGAAGCATCGGATACCCGAATCTCTAAAAAGAGGATTGAATCGGTGGACGGAATATGATGGTCCTCACGCACCTCTTGCTCCTTTAAAGCATACTCGCGCACATCGCCCGTATTCCTTCGATGAGCAATAAGTCGGATCGCACCCTGGCTCTCTTCATCAATCAAGCGACGAGCCGTTTCGTCAATTTCGATGCGCTCTACTCGAAGTTCGGTTGACCGCCACACCCGTGAAACCAGCGAGGTGAGGATGATGGCACCGATGAAGAACGCAGCGATCCTAATCCCTTCGGGTCTCTCGATGATATTGACAATCGTGGTGTATACAAACAACAGCGCGATGATTCCAAAGGCGATCGTTCCTCCCTGCGATCGCTGACGGTGGGCTGATAGGGTCACAGCAAACGCAGCTGAGGTTATCAGCACCAGCACACCAGTTGCGTAAGCTCCGCCCTGAGCTTCCACATTAGCTTTGAAGATAATCGTGACAACAAAAGCAATAACTGTATAAACTAACACCAGAGGTCGCGTTGCCCGTGCCCAATTTGGTGCCATGCCATAGCGCGGCAGGTAGCGAGGCACGATATTGAGCAGTCCTGCCATTGCTGATGCGCCGGCAAACCACAGAATGCTGATGGTACTCAGATCGTAAATTGTGCCAAAGCCATTACCTAGATACTGATGTGCAAGATAGGCGAGGGCACGTCCACTTGCTTTGCCCCCTGTTTTAAATTCTGCGGCTGGAATCAGTAGAGTAGTTACTAAGCTGCTGGCGATCAAAAAGAAGCTCATGATTACAGCAGCCGTTGTGAGCAGCTTGTATGTGTTACGAATGCGCCCTTTGGGGTGTTCAGGGGTCTCGCTACTGCTGCCCCGCACAAGGGGCATAACGGCGACGCCAGTCTCAAAGCCTGACAATCCCAATGCCAGCTTTGGGAATAGCAGGGCGGATAAGCCGAGCATCATCAAAGGGTTATGATAGCTTGTGAAAAGTGCACTCTGCCAGTCAGCGATCACAGATGGATGATTGACGATCTGATACACACCGACACTAACGACAACCAAGTTCAACAGTAGATAGACTCCAACCAGAAAGACTGCAATACCGATCGCTTCTCGGAAACCTCTAATGAAAACTGCGCCTAGCAATGCTATCAGCACAAGGGTAATACCGATCTCCTGATGGTGAAGCCAACTGGGCATGAGCGGATTTTCGACGATATGAGCGGTAGCATCAGCCGCCGAGAGAGTAATGGTGATGATGAAGTCGGTTGCCACAAAGCCCAGTAGGCAAAGCACGAATAGCTTGCCTTGCCACCAGGGGAGCAAGTGTTCAAGCATAGCGATCGACCCTTCACCATGAGGACTTTGGGCAGCAACGCGTTGGTAGATCGGCAATGCCCCAAACAGCGTCAGCAGAACCAGAATCAGGGTGGCAATAGGAGAAAGAGCACCGGCTGCCAATGCTGCAATACCAGGTTGATAGCCAAGCGTTGAAAAATAATCTACACCCGTCAAGCACATGACCCGCCACCAGCGATGTGTGCGGTGTCGTCCTTCGCTCTCGTGTCGCTCTTCTTCGAGCAACCAGTGGATGAACTTTCTGTTGAGCCGTTTTCTTGAGACAATTCGTTTAGCCATCAAACACTATGCCTTGTATATAGCTGTACATATGTCATTTCTCACTACAATACGTCGCTCTCATCAGCTGTTTCTAAGTACTAGACTCGTTGACTAGAGATAACGTACAAGCTTTAAGAAGGATTATGGATACTATCCTCCCGCGTTACTTATTTGGGTATAACGCCCAATTCCTTAACTTTCTAGCTGACTCAAATCAAGAAGCAAACTCTCTTGAGTAGAGGTGAGACGGCACGGTTTTGAGAAATTAAGGGGAAATACAAGGAATTTAGCTGAAAAATAGGTGATGGTAAATACACTAAAAATGGTTTGATGGGTATGAAGTAATTTAACTTAAAAACAGGATGGGTATAGGTGGCATCTGAATTCAATTTATTACTATATATCTGTATAGAGAATAATGAATCTAGAGTTTATATACCTGTACCTCCATGCTGTTGATTTTACTTCCTTTACTCTGTCCCAATCTGCAATCTGGGATGGTACGCCACTGGTTCAAAAAACGGACAGACAGTTGAACAAAGAAAGGCTCTTATGCAGAGGGCAAAGGGCTTTTATGGATTTATCCCGATGCCGAAGGCACAAGCAATCTTAAGGGCTGAACAGAAGCAAGGGTCACTTCCCCCTGCCTTCTGCCTTCTGCCTTCTGCCTTCTTCTGCCCTCTGCCTTCTTCAAACGCAGCATTTGAGTATTCGAGGGGTACAGCCTCGGAGTTATACTCCTAGAGTTAAAACAGACGTTGTAACTCACCCAACCGTGATCATCAAGAAATAAGTCTTGAGTATCATATTGTGCGACCAATTCCTAAACTGTATTCCATGTCTAAACGTCTATCAGCGGCATTAGTAGTAGCTTTCTTCGTTATTAGCTCCGATGGACACTATCAGCGAGCTGACGCTGGTACCTGTGTTGCTGCCACCAGTTGTGGACGGCAGTCTATACAATTTGTACCAGGACAACGCATTACCATTGAGGTAGTTAACCTAACTGAGAGCGTTGTTCAGTTACAAAAAATATCTAGTACTGACCCACTTGCCATTAGTCCGGGACAGGTAATGTCTTTTGTGCGAGGAGGCAGAACAGAGCCTAATTTCTCACTAGTGTTGTGGGATGCAATAGGACTACCGTTGAAGATAGATATCCGGAAATCAGCCGCGAGGACACTACGTGTAGAAGTGCGTCCTGGCGGGCGTCCTCCAGGCGAACGCACCGTTTATCTTAGAGACGACGGTCGTGTAGCGGTTTTCTAGATATCTCAGGAATAAACAAGGGTGGTTGCTTAACCGTCTTCTTTCCCCTTATCTTAAAAAAAGAAAATGTACTATTTCATATAAAAAGAGAAAACTATGCCGCGTGGTGGTGCCAGAGAAAACAGTGGTCGGAAACCGAAGTGGAATCTTGGTGAAACGAAGGCAATCAGAGTTCCCGTGGCGATCGCAGATACCCTTATGGAAATCGCCAAACGCTTAGATGAGGGAGAGAAACCAGAATCGATAATTATTCCCAAATCAGATACGACTACACTCCAGCTATCTTCTGAGGAACAGGAGGAATCAAAAGGACATTCCAAATCCTAAATTAGAGCCACGTCTGCTGATATTGGCTGAAATAGACGCTCCTTGAGATTAACTGAGTCGTCCTAACCGTCCAGAAAATTATACGGAGCCAGTAACCTGAACTCGCAGCTTAGATTTATTCACTTTTTCCCCGAGTGTAAGCGTGCTAATTAGTTTACTGAAAGCCAACTCTTCTCCGGGTTGAATCACTCCACCCGATAGTACTACGGCATTATCGCTGGTAAGGATACTGCCCTGTTTTTTGTCCATAACGTTGAAGTTAACCATCAACAAAGGAACAGCTTGATTAGAGTAATTTGCTACTGTCCCCTTGACCTCTAAAGAGGTTCCATCATCTGCTGACTCAATCTGAACATCGGGAAATGAAAGCAGCTTGCCTGTGGAGTTGCTATTTGCGCAGGCATTGGATAAGCCAATGCTCTGCCCTTTTGAGCCTACGAAACATGCAGGTTCTTGAGCGAAGGCTACGGTGACAAATAAGGTCAATACCGAAAGAAGTGCTAAAAATAGCTTTTTCAAAACTTTACCTCTCCACTTTATAAAGTAAATATTTACTTGTTTATGGCTCAAACTAGCATGGCAATATCTCAGTAGCAAGTTAATATTTTTAAAGCTTGGAAATTGTAACTTTTTGTTCATATTTTATGACGTTCACCCTCTAGACAAAGGTTATGCAAAGAGGTTAGCCTTATTACTCTTGCCCAATCCTCGATCTGTAAACTGACTCAGCTTAAACGGTTAGCCGACTGAGCAATGCAAGGACTTTGAATGGCGGATGCAAGGGATTAGGGAAATACTGATAAGTTGCAAGTCCTTAGTTTTAACTAGGGAATACATCGGGAGCATCTTCAAACCCTGTACTAACTCATGGGTACAATCCTCAAATTAGAACAGATTAGAAAAACATATCGGCAAAAGATTCCTGCAAGGAAAAGCCATGACTACAATGTTTTCTGACTTTGGGCTGCGGCGTATTCGTCATAGCCTAAAAATGATGATTTTGATAATGATAATCCTGCTGAGTTTTTTATTACTTCCCAAACCAGCATTTGCATTTGATACTGGTCACCATTCGGATTTAACAAGGGAGGCATTAAAAAATGAGGGTTTTCAAGATACCCCAACCCAGATTGTTCAGGTAGAGAACTGGCTAGTAGACTACTTCAGTAGCAGCCCGACTTCTTCCATCGAGAAGGATCTAGCGAAACTACACTTCGATAATCTCTTCACAACTGAAAATATCCGCAACTATTGGGGATGGCTGACTTTAAATACGCGCAACGCTGTCCAACAAGCCGTGAGGGAAAGAGATGCCCTCAAGGTACTCACCCTTTTAGGTATATCGCTACATGCGGTTCAGGATTTCTACACCCACTCTAACTGGATAGAAGCTCATCCTCGCCCGACTGGTTCCTACCGTCCAGAAACATGGTTCGATTTTCCCCCAGCGCCTGGTAGTCCAGAGGTATACACTGGTTACTATCCAAACGACAAGAAGCCTCCAGGGGGAATTCAGCCTCATGGAGATTACACAAGCGGCTTGAATAAAGATTCCTATGTGCGTCCGAACTGGGATAAAGCTTATGTTTTCGCCTATGCCGCCTCCCGGCAGTGGGTGAATGCAGTGCGTACCTGGGTGAACGAAGTCGATAAAACGTTCTGGAGCAGCGTTCAGACTTCTAGTATTGGTAATGCAGACCGCTCAGCTTTAAATTTCGACTTAGAAGCGGCTTACCGCCTCTCCGAATGGGTGGTGACACTCAAGGGCGACGACGGTCATTGGAAAGGCAAGGGCAGTGGCAGTACAGCAGAGTTTGCAGCATTCGCCGCTCGTTGGACAGCTTCTTCTGACTCCCGGTTTGTGAAAGAATTCAAAGTACGCAACATCCATCGCTTGCTGATTAATGGACTCAAGAGTGACGGGACTACGATTAGCCCACCCACTTCTGCTGTACCCACCGTTCCAAAGCTTGCTTCTTTGAATCAAAGGGCAATTATTGTGAGAACGCCTCAAGTCAAGGAAGATAGTGTAGGGTTTTTTGAAACCAAAATCGATCCGGGCGGCAAAGCAGACTTCTACGGGAAAATCACAGTAGCCGGACAGACTTTTGTTGAAGCAATGCAACTCGATAAAGCTGATGTTTCCCCAGCTTGGACGACCATCAAGTTTGTCCCTTCCACAACTACCCAAGTTTCAAACCGTTACGAGCTATGGGATGAAGACGGTGGGGTGAATGGGGATGATGACCACTGTGACATCAACTCAGCTAAAAACAAGCGCGATTTGAATTGGAATTTTACCGTTTCTTCTCACAACAATACAGGGGATATTACAGGAGTACATGATAGCCCTGCAAATGCGGTGACTTCCAAGGGTAGTGGAGATAGCGATCGCGCCATTGTTAAGCTTTATGTGACGGAGCGATCACTCTAGAAAGCTGCTCTGTTGTGAAAGTAGCATCAGAGCCTTTACCCAAGTAACTGTACTTGACGAACTTGTGTAAGTTTTGCAAGTACCCAATCGGCAGAACTGAGATAGTGTTGCTAATCTTAAGTTCTGCCGATACGCATTTTATGCAAGTCGCAGGTCTCCATTCCAGGGCAAACGCATCTTAACTCAACAGGGGTGATGCAGCTTTTAGCAGGGAGTGTAGGGCATAAGAGCATGAATTTACAGGTAGGGTTAACTACACCATACCAAGCAGAATATTAACTCTGAGTGTAGTAAATGGTACGCCAAAAAATCTTTGTTCTTATAGATCCAAGCTGGAGAACTCAACGTATATAACTTTAGATTGCTTGTTTAAACGTTAGGAGTCATCCACATGGAGAAGGAGAGAATTACTTTGGCTAAAAGACCCTCGCAACGTTCAAACATCGTTTCGCGTCGCGGTATTTTGGTCACTGGGGCGATCGCAGGTGTAGCCAGTGCCATAGGAATCCCAGCCCTTGCCAATCGTGCTACGGCTGCTTCATCTGAGGATAAGCAAAATGATATCAAGATCCTCAACAATGCACTCTACTACGAACATCAGGCGATCTGGGCTTATGACTTTGCTGCTGGTAAGCTCACAAACACCGACGTTGGCAAAGCTGTCTTAGCCTTAGCGCTTCGCAATCAAGCTGACCATAAACAACATCGTGATGCCCTAACCACAGCCGTTCAAAGTTTGGGTGGCACTGCCGTTAAGGCAGAGTCTAGCTATGATGTCTCGTCCTACATCAAAAACAAAGAAGGCAACATAGACTCAGATGTAAACATTGCCAAGCTAGCACTGGCTTTGGAGACTGACGCTGCACTCGCCTATACCCGTGAGGTGGCTAAGCTAAAAACCCCTGCCCTGATTACGGCAGGCGCAAGCATCGGCTCTACAGAGTCGGCTCACGCCGCCGCAATTCGCGCCACATTCAAGTCACTGGGTGTAAATATCGAGATTGTTCCTTCATCCTTTGTCAGTGCTGACAATCGCAGCGCTTGGGTGCTTACAGTCTAGATTTATACCATTTGGTTAAACGTTTGACACTTATCGGTGATTAGGTTTTAGGTGTTACGAAAGAGGCTACAACCTACTACCTTGACTATTTGTGTCATTTTTAAGACCAATTGGTATTAGTCCTAGGAGAAAATGAGGGAGCTGGGGGAGATAAATTCTGTGTCTTCCCTACCTTCCCCAACTTCCCCAGCTCAGCAAGTGACTGTATCTCATCCAAGTGAGAACCGTTATAGGGCACAGCGAAAGCCTGCCAAAATCTGGCGGACGCTGGGATAATACCAGTTACGAAAGCTAGAACGCATAGCCCAAGGGCGTGTTGCCCAGCTGCTACCTCTAAGCACTCGGTGCTGTCCGTCAAAATACGTTTGGGAATAGCCCCGATAAGGATACGCTACAAATCCTTCGTAACCATCGAACCAACTCGCTGTCCACTCCCAGACATTGCCCAGCATGTCGTAGCAACCATAGGCACTTTGCCCCTTGGGGTAGGCATCCACGGCTGTTGTATGACCAACGGCATTGTCATGATTGCAGTGGGAAAGATGTGGTTCTGTGTTTCCCCACGGATAGGTATGACGACGCCCAGTTGCAGCATCCCAACTTGCGGCTTTTTCCCATTCTGCCTCAGTTGGTAGTCGCTTCCCGACAAATTGAGCATACGCTTCGGCTTCGTACCAGCTAACGCCGCAGACGGGATGGTTATCCCAAGTGGGGTCAGCTGACCAATAGAGAGGCTCTTTTACGGGATTTTCTTGAAGCCACTTCCATCCATCTGTTGACCACCAGCGACTGTTCTGATAACCACTCGCCTCAATAAATACTCTGTACTGTCCACAGGTGATGGGGTAGCGGTCAATCCAATAGCTGTCTAGGTAGACACGGTGAAGCGATCGCTCGTTATCTAAGGCGTCAATAGAGTCGTTCCCCATCTCAAACTCACCAGCGGGAATTTCGAGCATTTCAGCTGGAGGGTGGAGGGTAGATGGGATATGAGCACTATAACTGTGAATCCACATCTCCTGATGCCGTTCTCGCAAGTGCCAACGTTGTAATTGCAAAACAAAGGCGATGGTTTCGGTGTGCTGACTCTCATGCTGAAGCAAAAAGCGCCACAGGCGTTCTTGCTTCTCTAGAGGCGCGGTTTCCAAGTAGGCCAATACTTGGGTTCTAACCGTATCCAGATAGTCACAAATTTCTTCTAGTGGCGGTACCTTTTGGCGATCGCACTTTGGCAAGCCGTCAGCTGCCAACAGCTTATGATACTCCGGACATAGTGGGGGTAAGCCAGCGCAGCGCTCTAGTATCCACAAGGCTTCCGTGAAGCCAATGTGACCAAGGTGCCAACCCACTGGGCTAAATTCTGGATGTGCCTGTTTGCAGAAGGTAATATCGTCAATACCTTCAAATAGAGCCAGGGTACCTAGGCGGCATCGCTGCATTGCCGATGCTAGCTCGTCTCTACTAGATTTGATGGATGTGAACTTCAAGGTCTTCTCCCACACTGAGAATGCTACTATTCGGGCAGCTGTTCCAGTTTCCAGTGAACAGCGGTTCAGAAGCAATAATTACTGCATCTGGGTAAGTTGGGTCATCCCTCAGCCAGTAGAGTGTTGGAGTAGAGGTGCCGAGGGCATAGCGACTGGCAACGAGATGATGCCCATCACTGATAATAAGGGTGGCTGAAAAGCTGACGTGATGCGATTGAGCTAACTGTGTCAACGCTAACAATGTGGCATGTAATGCCTTTTCAATACTGCTATCTGGAGATGCCTGCAACTCATTGCTCAGCAGGGCGAAAATGTGTTCGGAATCAGTAGTACCGTTGATCGACTGGTAGACTTGATCACTGAGGCGATCGCGTATGGGTCGGTATAGTGTCTTCCGAAACTTGTCAATATAGCCGTTGTGGATCAATAAAAGGTTATTGTCTCGAAACGGTTGACAGTTGCTCATATCTAGCGCTTGACCCGGTGTTGCACTGCGCACATACCCCAATACACACTTCGATTCAATATAGCGGCTTAATTCAGGAAGGTTAGTCTCATTCCAAATCGGCAACGTACTTTTATAGGTAAAAGGCTGAACATCTCGCTGAGTGTGATACCAGCCAATTCCTAACCCATCAGCATTGACCACACCAGAAGTCATCTCACGAGGTTGGTAACTCTGAACGATCAGGGAATGTTCAGGTTTATACAACAAGTGATCTAATTGAATGGCTGCACCAAGGTAGCCAAGTAGTCTGCACATTTAAAATATTTCTTCCTACATCATTAGTATTCCGCAGTAGTCGGCTAGATAAATTCTGACCAGCGAGGGGTTTTGATTTTTATCACAGGTGATACCTATTCACTGGAGGCATTCGGTATACAGTGGGCTAACTGGTCAAAACTACTAGGGTAGACTACTACTGAAGACTAAGCTCTATATCTTAAAAAATTCTGAGAATTTGGAGAGATTTGTCCTAAAAAGCCGCACTATCAATTCACCGCTCCAACCGAACAATTTTCCCAATTCTTATATAAATTTTAGTTATTTATTATGTTTGATAAGAAAAAAATAGCAATGATTAGCTTAGTTATAATCATTTCTATCGCTATTGCTATTCATGCAAAGCTCTGGTTTTATGATACTAAGGCAAATGACGAAGATATATATTATGTTTGGGTAGAAGGAAAGCGTCTTTTGTTAGGAGAAAACCCCTACAATAGAATTTCATCTGGAACTATTAGGCAGAACTCCAAATATGCTACCTATTTTCCTCTATTTTATTTACTGTCTTGGTTTACACAACTAATTGGCTGGAAAGACTATTCAGATTGGATTTATTTTTGGCGTCATATCTTTTTGTTTTTTAACTTGGGAATCGCAAGTTTAATATTTTATATATTTTATCATTATAGATTGTTAGGTATTGCTATATTTTCAACCTTGTTTTGGTTATTTAACAGATGGACACTGCATGTTACCCTAATTGCTCATATAGATTTTATACCTCTTTTCTTTCTAGTTTTGTCTTTGATAATATTTCGGAAGCACAAATATACATCTCTTCTTCTTTTTAGTATTTCTTTAGCATTAAAGCAAATTGCAATTTTTTTAGTTCCGCTTTATCTAATTTGGGTTTGGCAAGCGGCAGAAACCCAAAGAGCTAAAAAAAGTTTCATTGCTTTAGGTGTGATATTGAGCATTCCACTAGCAATATCGCTTCCCTTTATAGTTTTAAATGCTCAAGGGTTTATAAAATCTATTCTTTTTTCCGCCACTAGAAATCCAGGAGGACATTTTAACGCTCCTTCGCTGGATGCATGGATTACGCAGTTCGTGCCTAATTTTGTTGGAATCAAAGCTAAATTACCTATGTTATTTTTAATGAGTTTAATTTATCTAAGTGCTTTTCAACGCAAAATTAGAATGTATACTAGCACCCTATTTATAATGTTTGTATTCCTGGATTTTAATTCAGTAGCATTCAGGCAGTATATGTGTTGGGTCGTGCCTTTTATCCCTCTGGCTATTTGTGATTTTGTTGAGAATAATCACCAGAAACCTAAAGTATCAGTATAATAAACCGCTAGTCAACAGCAAGCCATTGAATGATTACCTCAGGCAATGGAGTTCGGGTTCTGGTAACTGAATCGATACAAACGTGCCTAGTAATTGCCTTTGCTAATTGCTGTTTTGATGACGACGCTGCCAAAATTTGATAGGCAATCTCAAATTTATTTTCACCTAGCTGCTGAGGTGTCAAGTGAACCAGCAATTTGTCGCCGCAAAACATCGGGTGCATAAAATCTACGCTGGCATGAACGACGGGAATAGCTACCGCCGGATTGCTAAAAAATGACTTGAATTCGAGACCTGACTCGGCTAGGGATGCTTCGTAAGCTTCATGGCACATTGATAAAACATTAGCAAAGTAGACAACACCAGCGGCATCAGTATCTTGAAAGCGAACAGTACGGTTATAGACAAAAGACATCTTAAAAAATTCAAAATTTAAAATTAAAAATTTAGGAGGATCGGAAACATTTTTACGACTGCCTCTGTCTCTCCTGCTATTTATCTGTAGCGAATTTAAAAGTCAGCTATCGCAGATTTGACTTTTGAGTTGCTTATCACCTCTGTCCACTCATCATGATGCAAATTAGATGTACAGCAGCTTTACCGCCTCTTGTTCATTAAAGTTTGTCCGGCAAGGTTGGCAACTGCCATCACTAATTTGGCTGGATCGACGGGCTTAGATATATGCATCTGGAACCCTGATTCGATCGCCTGTTGAAAATCCTCCTCTCTGACATAGGCTGTCAACGCAATGGCTGGAATAAACCCGCCTCGCTCTGCCTCACGCGCTCTTACCCGGCAAATCAGCGTATAGCCGTCTTCCTGGGGCATGCCAATATCACTAATCAATACATCCGGCTGTAACTGTTCAATGACTTTAAGCGCCTCAAAAGTCGATTCTACCCCTATCACTTTGGCTCCAGACTCTGTAATCACGGTAGTGATTAGCTCACGCACATCCGGTTCGTCATCTACAAGGAGTACCCGCAAGCCGGAGAGATTGTTCGAGGTTTCGATTGATGTGTCTGAGAGGGGAGTCTCACTTGTTTGCTCTAATCCGGGTTGTTCTCGACAGTTTTGTTCTGATTGAGCTATGTTATTGGGTTCTTCAATCTTGTTCTGGAGCAAATTTATGGTAAACGTCGCTCCTTGACCCTCTCCCTCACTGTCTGCCTGGACAGTTCCACCATGGAGGTCTACTAAATGGCGAACGATCGCCAGTCCCAATCCCAAGCCGCCGTGCGATCGCGTCGTGGTACTATCCTCCTGACGGAAGCGATCAAAAACATGGGGAAGAAAGTCTTTTTTAATCCCAACGCCCGTATCACTGACTTGAAGTTGGGCGTAGGAGCCATTACCCATAGCCCGCACCTCAATTTTTCCGGCTTCGGGTGTGAACTTGATCGCATTGGACAGTAGGTTCCAGACGATTTGCTGCAAGCGGACTGGATCACCTAAGACCCGATCCAATTCTGGGTCAAATACTGTATTGACTTCAATGTCTTTAGCCTCCGCTGAAGGGCGTACCGCATCAATTGCGGCTTCAATCACAGGGATAAGCTTGATTGGGCGGAGAGTTAGACTCAGCTTGCCTCGAATAATGCGTGAGACATCCAAGATATCCTCAATCATTTGCGCCTGGGACTTGGCGTTGCGCTCAATGGTTTCCAGGGCACGAGCGATAGTCGCTTCATCAAACTTGCGAGTGCGAAGCAGCCCAGCCCAGCCCAGCACGGAGTTAAGGGGCGTGCGGAGTTCGTGGGAGAGTGTTGCAAGGAACTCATCTTTCATCCGGTTTGCCGCCTCTGCCTCTTGTCGTGCCGCCTGCTCACGGATAACCTGAGTGCGTGCTTCCTCCGCCTGCTTGCGCTGCGTGATGTCTTCTAGTGTTCCGACATGAGCCATCAGTTCACCTTGAGCCGAGAGCATCGGGGAGGTTCGGATGTGAACGTGGCGAACAATTCCTTGCGGGGTTTGAACGCGAAACTCGTTGGAGTATTCACGCTTAGCTAGTGCCCAGGCTGACCAATCTGCCAATACTAACTCGCGATCGTCCGGATGAATCGACTGTAACCAACCGTTTCCTAAACTTTCCTCAAACCTCAAGCCACAGATGGCTTGAAAGCGTGGGTTGGTGTAGGTGCAGAGGCCTTCAACATTTGTCAGAAAGATACCAACCGGTGAGGAGGCACTCAAGGAGCGAAACCGCTCTTCACTTTCCTTAAGTTCAGCGTTGATAGCTGCCAGTTGTGTAGCTTGGCGTTTTACCTCTTCTGTCTTCTTGAACAGGTCAACAAAAACCGACACCTTTGATGTCAAGATTTCTGCCTCAACTGGCTTGAACAGGTAGTCTACCGCGCCAAGGGAATAACCTCTGAACCTGAGCGTGTCGCTTGTGCTGAAGGCTGTTAGGAAAATAATCGGGGTATGCTGCGATCGCGGTCGGTTTCGGATCAACGTAGCTGTCTCAAATCCATCCATTCCTGGCATCTGGACATCAAGCAGAATCACAGCAAAATCCTGATTTAGGAGACATCTCAAGGCTTCGGCACCGGAGTGAGCCTTTACCAGATTCTGATCAAGATGGTCTAATATAGCCTCCAAAGCCAGAATATTTTCTGGATGGTCGTCTACTAGAAGGACATTCACTTTTGGTTCAGGCGGCATATTGTTACCTCAGCGCCAAATGGCAAAGGTTGATAATAAGAGGGGCTATATCACACAATGGCAAAATCCAGTCTACCGCTACAGTGTTGATCGCGGCTTCTGGCATGGTTGGGCTGGCAGCACTGGTCGGATCTTGAACAATCGTCAAGCCACCATAGCTTTTTATTTTTGCAAGACCCTGACTTCCATCATTACTCGCTCCCGTCAAAATTACGCCAATGACTTTCTCGCCATAGGCGTCAGCGGCTGACTCAAATAAAACATTAATAGACGGGCGTGCATATAATACCGGAGCCTCAGTAGACAGCGCAAAGGTCGGGGCACTTACCCAAGGACTGTCCTGCCCGTCTCTCGGTGAATACCCGGCTTCCACCAATAAATGATAGTCAGCCGGAGCTAAGTAGACCCACCCTGGTAATATTATTTCTTTGTCTTCTGCCTCTTTTAAAGGTAGAGCACACTGATGCTGTAAGAAAGCGCACAGGGAGTCGTCCGAGTCTTTGTGACGATGTTGAGCGATTACCACAGGAACTGATAGATTTTTGGGTAAGCCAGCCAGCAAAACTTCTAGGGCGTGCAGTCCACCCAATGATGTACCAACAACAACAATTTCAGGGCAAGGTGAGAGGCGAGAGGCAACAGGAGAGCAGGAGGGTTGGGCTAAGCGGATTTCACGTTGAGGTGAGAGGGGCGATTTTTCTGGCTCTCGTGCCTCATTCCTCGTGCCTCGTGCCTCCTGACGGCTGTCTCGTCCTTTGCCTAGTTTGCTCTTACCCGATCCTGCGGTAAAGCTTCTCACGCTTATCCAGCACCTCGTAGTGTTGTTCGTGGGGGGTGAAACTGAGCGATTCTTGGCGTCCTAACCCTAAAACACCAAATCGACTAAGGCTTTCGTATAGCAATTTGTGAACTCGTTCTTGGAGGGATTGGTTGAAATAAATGAGGACGTTCCGACACAATATGACATTAAACTCATTAAAAGATCCATCTGTTGCTAGATTGTGCTGAGAAAATATAATATTTTCCTTTAACGACGAGCGAAAAATAGCATTGTCATAGGCAGCTGTATAGTACTCAGAAAAAGACTGTTTGCCACCGGCTTGTAGATAGTTTTGGGTGTACTCTTGCATCAAATCTAAGGCAAAAATGCCAGCTTTGGCTTTTCTCAATACCAGCTCGTTCATATCAGTTGCATAAATACGGCAACGATGGTATAATCCTTCTTCTTGTAGCAGGATTGCCATCGAGTAGACCTCTTCACCCGTTGAACAGCCGGCATGCCAAATCCGAATAAACGGATAGGTGCGTAGGAGCGGCACAACTTGGTTACGGAAGGCGAGATAAAAGCTAGGATTACGGAACATGGCAGTTACATGCACCGATAGACCTAGCAAGAATCGCTCCATACAGGCAGGGTCATGAAGCACCTTCTCTTGCAGTCCTGAAACACTGCTCAACTGCTCCGCACGGACAGTGTTCCAAATGCGGCGCTTGAGGGAGGCGAGTGCATAATTGCGAAAGTCAAACCCGTAGTAACGAAATAAGCCTTCCAATAGCAGTTGAATTTCAATCGTCTCCAATTCATGTTTAGTTTGGACATAGATCATGGTAGGGACGCAGCATTTGTATTTTAAAACGAAGGTTTAATCCACAGATTGAACGTTGATTGTTATAAAGGAGTGCATTCTAACTTATGCAGAAACAATGTTCTCTGTGGGGCGGGCATCATGCTCATCCTATACCTGTGGCAGGTGAAACGCTTGCCCCACAAGAAAATGTATTTGGATAATAAAGGATGCTCCCGTTATCAGTTTGCTTACCACAAGCGCGACTGTGATACCGATCCTCTGTAGAGGAGGGAGGGATCACGCCTGTCACTCCAATTCAAAATCCCAAATATTCCTTGAATTGATAATTTGGGATTTTGAATTCAAGCCTCAGGCACAGAGGCTTGATGGAAGGCATTCTACAATCAATTATTTCATCTAAGCTTCGTCCCTAAAAAGCCCCTAACGATAGAGCCAGACGCGCAGAAGAGACAGTAATTGCTCCGGATCGACGGGTTTGGTGATGTAGTCCGATGCTCCAGCGTCAATGCACTTTTCGCGATCGCCTTTCATCGCTTTGGCGGTGAGTGCAATCATCGGTAGCATGGCAAATTGACTGAGCTTGCGGACTTCACGCATTGTTTCATACCCGTCCATTTCTGGCATCATCACGTCCATCAGAACCACATCAATGTCAGATGTGTTTTGCAAGATAGCCAGACCATCCCTACCGTTTTCGGCATATAGAACCTGCATTTGATGTTGCTCTAGCATACTTGTCAGGGCAAAGATGTTACGGACATCGTCGTCAACGATTAGGACTTTCTTGCCAGTGAGCAACGAATCTGTCTGATGGAGTTGTTCTAGTATCTGTCGCTTGGGTTGAGGTAAATTCGCCTGCACTCGGTGCAGGAATAAAGCGGTTTCGTCAAGGAGACGCTCTGGCGATCGCACGTCTTTGACAATGATCGTATCTGCAATGCGCTTCAGTTCGGTTTCTTCTGTCCGGGTTAGCTGTTTTCCGGTATAGACAATAATTGGCAGCTTCGAGAGCGTCATATCCTGCTTAATCTGCTCGATCAATTCAAAACCTGTCATGTCCGGCAGTCCCAAATCGAGCACAATGCAATCAAAGTGCCCTGATTTGAGCGCAGTGAGCGCTTCTTCACCGGTGCTGACGGCAGTCGTGGCAACGTCAGTATTGCCGATCAACTCCACAATACTGTGGCGTTGTCTCTCGTCGTCTTCCACCACTAACAGGTTTTTCACCCGACGCTCGACAAATGTTTTGATACCAGATAACACCTCAGTCAATGCCTCGCCGCTTACTGGCTTTTGCAGATAAGCGATCGCTCCTTGTTGTAAACCCCGTTGCCGTCCTTCCTCAACGGAGAGGATATGAACAGGGATATGCCGAGTACTCGGGTCATGCTTCAAGCGGTCAAGCACCATCCAACCATCCATCTCAGGCATCCGGATATCCAACGTGATCGCATGGGGTTTAAATTCCCGCGCCATTGCTAGTCCCACATCACTGCGTAAGGCGACCAGAACCTTAAAGCCTTGCTGCCGCGACATATCTAAAAGGATACGAGCAAAGTTGATGTCATCCTCAATAATCAGAAGCACAAGATCACCCGGTTGAATGTCACCCCGGTCATCTGAAAGGGGACCGGGATGGGAGGAGGGAGCAGGCAGGGAGGGGGTAGCGGGACGAATTCCGGGGTTGAAGGAGTCAACAGAGGAAGACGTGGAGACAGGGAGACGTAGTGATGGGGAGATTGAAGACATTCTCTTGTCTCCCTGCCTCCGCATCGGTGTGTCTACTGGCGCAATCTCTTGGTAGATCTGCGGCAGGTAGAGTGTGAACGTACTCCCTTGACCAGGACGACTAATCAAGGTAATTTCTCCGCCTAGGAGTCGGGCGATTTCTCGACTAATTGACAAACCTAAACCCGTGCCGCCGTATTTGCGACTGGTACTGCCATCAGCCTGTTGAAAGGCTTCGAAAATGACCTTTTGTTTGTCCAGGGGAATACCGATGCCTGTATCGATTACCGAGAACGCGATGACGGTTCCGGCGCGATTGAGGCTTTCCAGAGTAGAATTCCATCCCTGAGTAGCGGCTTCGATCCGCAGGGTAACCTGCCCGTTCTCTGTGAATTTAAAGGCGTTGGAGAGCAGATTTTTCAACACTTGTTGTAAGCGTTTCGCGTCGGTATGAATGGTTCTTGGTAGCTCTGAGGCCAACTCAATCGAGAAATTGAGTTTCTTGTCCTGCGCCACTTGACTGAAGGTGCGATCCATATGGCTTTGCAGTTCCGAAAGCAGCATTTGGTCTACTTCAATCGACATTGTTCCCGATTCGATTTTGGCGAGATCCAAAATGTCATTGATCAGACTTAGCAGATCGGTACCCGCTGAATATATTGTTCGGCTGTATTCAACTTGCTTGTCTGTTAGGTTCCTATCCGAGTTATCAGTCAGCAGTTTTGCCAAAATTAACAGGCTGTTCAGGGGAGTCCGCAACTCGTGGGACATGTTAGCCAGAAACTCGGACTTGTACTTAGATGTCAGCGCCAGTTGCTCAGCTTTTTCCTCGATCGCTTGCCGTGCCTGTTCAATCTCACGATTTTTACGCTCGACTTCCCTGTTTTGTAAGGCTAGCAACTCTGCTTTTTCTTCCAGTTCTTCGTTCGTCTGTTGCAACTCTTCCTGCTGCTTCTTCAGCAGTTCCTCGGAGGCTTGCAGCGATTTGGCTTGTTGTTCTAATCGCTGGTTGGTTTCTCTGAGTTCGTTTTGCTGGCTTTGCAGCTCTTCTGCCAAGGACTGCGACTGCCTGAGCAATTCCTCGGTACGCATACCGGCTGCGATCGTATTTAAGACGATCGCAATACTTTCGGTGAGTTGATCGAAGAAACTCAGATGAATCTCACTAAAGCGCCGGAACGAGGCAAGTTCAATCACCGCTGTCACTTGCCCCTCAAACAGGACGGGCAGAACGACGGCATTCATGGGGGTCGATTCCCCTAGTCCAGAACTAATCTTGATATAGTCGTCCGGTACCTCAGTGAGCAAAATCCGTTCCTTTTCTAGGGCGCACTGCCCCACCAGACCTTCACCCAATTGGAATCGGTTAGCCAGATGCTTCCGCTCACGGTAAGCATAAGTACTTAGTAGCTTCAAGTATGCCTGATGTTCTGCAGAGTCCATCAGGTAGAATACGCCGTGCTGGGCGGAAACCAAGGGGGCAAGCTCAGACAAAATGAGTTTGGAGACGGTTTCCAAATCTCGTTGTCCTTGCAGCATCCGGGTAAACTTGGCAAGGTTGGTTTTCAACCAGTCTTGCTCGGTATTTTTCTGGGTTGTCTCTCGCAGGTTGGCAATCATTTGGTTGACGTTGTCTTTGAGGATTGCCAGTTCCCCTTCTGCCTGGACGGCGATCGATCGCGTCAGATCTCCCTTAGTCACCGCGATCGCCACTTCCGCGATCGCCCGCATCTGAGTAGTTAGATTCGCCGCTAGTTCGTTCACATTGTCGGTCAAATCTCTCCAAGTTCCAGCTGCCCCCGGCACCTTCGCCTGTCCCCCCAGCTTGCCTTCAATTCCCACTTCACGAGCAACCGTCGTGACTTGGTCGGCAAACGTTGCCAGGGTATCGATCATCTCGTTGATTGTATCGGCAAGCGTCTCAATTTCTCCCTTGGCATCAAGCATCAGTTTTCGCTTCAAGTCGCCATTGGCAACCGCTGTCACGATTTTGGCAATGCCTCGCACTTGCGCTGTCAGGTTACTTGCCATCGAGTTAACGTTATCCGTCAAATCTTTCCAGGTACCTGCTACCCCCGTAACATGCGCTTGACCACCCAACTTGCCTTCGGTTCCCACCTCTCGCGCCACCCGTGTCACTTCACTAGCAAACGAGTTAAGCTGATCCACCATGGTATTGATGGTGTTTTTCAGGTCTAAAATCTCGCCCTTGACATCAACCGTGATTTTCTTGGAGAGGTCGCCATTCGCCACCGCCTTGGTGACATCTGCAATATTCCGCACTTGGGCTGTCAGGTTCCCCGCCATCGAGTTGACGTTGTCCGTCAAATCCTTCCAGGTACCCGCTACCCCTTTAACATAGGCTTGCACACCCAGCTTGCCTTCCGTTCCCACCTCTCGCGCCACCCGTGTCACTTCCGAGGCAAAGGAGCTAAGCTGATCCACCATTGTGTTAATCGTGTTCTTCAGCTCCAAAATCTCACCTTTAACATCAACGGTGATTTTCTTGGAGAGGTCGCCGTTCGCCACCGCCGTCGTCACTTCGGCAATGTTCCGCACTTGGGCGGTTAGACTTCCCGCCATGAAATTAACCGAGTCGGTTAAATCTTTCCAGGTACCCGCCACGCCTTTTACTTCGGCTTGGACGCCTAACTTTCCTTCTGTACCCACCTCACGGGCAACGCGCGTCACCTCAGAAGCAAAGGAGTTAAGCTGATCCACCATGACGTTGACGGTGTTTTTCAGCTCTAGAATTTCACCTTTAACATCAACCGTAATCTTCTTGGAGAGGTCGCCGTTTGCTACTGCCGTTGTCACGGCGGCGATATTACGGACTTGGGAGGTTAAGCTGCCTGCCATGAAATTCACGCTGTCGGTCAAATCTTTCCAAGTGCCAGCCACACCCCGGACATCCGCTTGCACGCCCAGCTTACCTTCACTTCCCACCTCTCGCGCCACCCGCGTGACTTCACTAGCGAAGGAGCTAAGCTGATCCACCATGATGTTAATGGTGTTCTTCAGCTCTAAAATCTCGCCTTTGACTTGAACGGTGATTTTCTTAGAGAGGTCACCATTTGCGATCGCCGTTGCCACTTCAGCAATGTTTCGCACCTGCCCGGTTAGATTTCCCGCCATTGAGTTGACGTTGTCAGTTAAATCCTTCCAGGTACCTGCAACGCCTCGAACTTCAGCTTGCACACCCAGCTTGCCTTCGGTTCCCACCTCACGCGCTACCCGTGTCACTTCACTAGCAAAGGACGACAGCTGATCCACCATGATGTTAATGGTGTTCTTTAGCTCTAAAATCTCGCCTTTGACATCAACGGTAATTTTCTTAGAAAGGTCACCATTCGCTACCGCCGTTGTCACTTCGGCAATATTACGCACTTGGGCTGTCAGGTTGCCTGCCATCGAGTTAACACTGTCGGTCAAATCCTTCCAAGTGCCTGCCACCCCTCGGACTTCTGCCTGAACGCCCAGTTTGCCTTCCGTTCCCACCTCACGGGCAACCCGTGTGACTTCAGAAGCAAAGGAGTTGAGTTGATCCACCATGATGTTAATGGTGTTCTTCAGCTCCTGAATCTCGCCTTTAACATCAACGGTGATTTTCTTGGACAAGTCGCCATTCGCCACCGCTGTTGTCACTTCGGCAATGTTGCGCACTTGGGCAGTTAAGCTTCCCGCCATGAAATTCACGCTGTCGGTCAAATCTTTCCAGGTACCTGCCACGCCTCTGACTTCGGCTTGACCACCTAATTTCCCTTCTGCCCCTACCTCACGGGCAACTCTTGTTACTTCTGAGGCAAATGAATTCAACTGATCCACCATGATGTTCATGGTGTTCTTCAACTCTAGAATTTCCCCCTTGACATCGACGGTAATCTTCTTGGAGAGGTCGCCATTCGCTACGGCTGTCGTCACTTCAGCAATGTTTCGCACCTGGCTGGTAAGGTTGCCTGCCATCGAGTTGACGCTATCGGTCAAATCTTTCCAGGTTCCGGCAACCCCTCGGACATCTGCCTGAACGCCCAGTTTGCCTTCGGTTCCCACCTCCCTGGCTACCCGCGTGACTTCAGAAGCAAAGGAGTTGAGTTGATCCACCATCGTGTTAATGGTGTTCTTTAGTTCTAAAATTTCGCCTTTAACATCGACGGTAATCTTTTTGGACAAGTCGCCATTCGCCACCGCCGTTGTGACTTCGGCAATGTTACGGACTTGGGCGGTTAAACTTCCCGCCATGAAATTCACGCTGTCGGTTAAGTCTTTCCAGGTGCCTGCGACTCCCCTGACTTCGGCTTGACCACCTAATTTCCCTTCTGCCCCTACCTCACGAGCGACCCGTGTTACTTCTGAGGCAAATGAATTCAGCTGATCCACCATGATGTTAACGGTGTTCTTCAGCTCTAGAATTTCTCCTTTGACATCGACGGTAATTTTCTTGGAAAGGTCGCCATTGGCAACAGCCGTGGTAACTTCAGCAATATTACGAACTTGGGCGGTAAGGTTACCTGCCATCAAGTTAACGTTGTCGGTCAAGTCCTTCCATGTTCCTGCCACACCTCGCACTTCTGCCTGAACGCCCAGTTTGCCTTCGGTTCCCACTTCACGAGCAACCCGCGTTACTTCACTAGCAAAGGAGTTGAGCTGATCGACCATTGTGTTGACGGTGTTCTTCAGCTCTAAAATTTCACCTTTGACATCGACGGTGATTTTCTTGGAAAGGTCGCCATTTGCGATCGCTGTGGCAACTTCAGCAATATTGCGCACCTGTCCAGTCAGGTTCCCCGCCATCAAGTTGACGTTGTCAGTTAAATCCTTCCAGGTACCTGCAACGCCGCGAACCTCAGCCTGAACGCCCAGCTTGCCTTCGGTTCCCACCTCACGCGCTACCCGTGTCACTTCACTAGCAAAGGACGATAGCTGATCCACCATCGTATTGACGACTTGCGCGGTGGCTAGAAATTCACCTTGTAGGGGTCTACCTTCAATTTCTGGTGCGATCGTTTGGGATAAATCGCCATTCGCCACTGCCCGAATTACACGAGCCGTTTCAGCCGTGGGTTGAACTAAATCAGTAATAAGAGTATTGACAGAATCAACACTAGCCGCCCAAGAACCGCCCGCTTTTCCGAGCGAAGCACGCTCCGTGATTTTACCTTCTTTCCCAACAACGGTACTGATTCGCTCTAACTCCGCTGCTAGGATTTCATTTCGTTCAATAATATCGTTGAGCGTATCGGCGATTTTCCCAGCTATACCCGTCTGGTCGATGGGCATACGCACCGAAAAGTCACCTTTCTTAACAGCCGCCAAGGTTCTCAGTAGCTGTTTTGCATCTAATTCATCTGTATCAATTACTTGTGCCGTTGCCATAACCCTACCCAAATAGTGCTTATTTCTATTTCCCGCGAGATGCACACCTTATTTATTCTTGGCTGCTGTTTGACTGCTGTATGCTGCTGGAGCTTGCTTCCATCCTTGACTCAAAGACAGTATGCACTAGCTCCAGCGCTGCACTCCTTGCCAATCAATTGATATAGCCGTGTGAACGAACGCAACGAAAAAATAAATTGTATCTATTGTTTCTAATATTAAATGAGGGCAACTCGAGTGCGCTGCTCTGGTTTCCGTTGCCTATTAGGAGTTTTGTTCCTTAGTAGCCAGGACTTACGCAAATCGAGCCTTCAGACACTACTTATAGCGTGATGGTGGGCATAGCCTACCTACCTCTGTCAAGGTGGTAGGTGGTAGGTAGTAGGTGTTAGGTGTTAGGTGGTAGATGGTAGGTGGTAGGTGGTAGGGAGCCAGAAAGCTCTGCAAGGAACCCAAAACCCTAATTTTTCAGGAGTCTGGGTCTGGCTTTTCCCCTAAAACCTACTACCTACGACCTAACACCTTGACAAGGCTAGCATAGCCCACCCTACTATTTGGTGTAGGCAATAGAGAATCGCTATATTGATTATTCGAGTATCTGCTTCTGGACACTCGCGATCGCCTCTAAGTCTCCTCAGAATCTACTTTAAATATCTCCACAGAAGCCTGTAGTTGCTGGGCTACCTCCACAGTTTCCTGCAAGGAGCTAGAAATTTGATGGGAAGACTTGGAGGTTTGTTCAGACAGCTTCGCCATCTCCTTGATCAAATTCGTTACGGATTGAGATGTCTTAGCTTGAGATACCGTTGCCCCCGAAATTGATTGCACTAACTGGTCAATCTGGCGAGACACATCTAGAATACGACTCAAACTTTGTTTAGTGTCTTCAACCAGTTGGGTACCTTCAACAACCTGAATTGTTCCCTGTTCCATCGCCTCGACAGTTTCATTTGTTTCTACTTGGATAGTTTCAACAATTTGTTCAATTTCTTTAGTCGCTATAGAGGAACGAGCTGCCAATTCGCCAATTTCTTTAGCAACTACAGAAAAACTTTTACCATCTTCACCTGCACGAGCCGCTTCAATTCCAGCGTTGAGGGCTAACAAATTGGTCTGCAAAGCGATTTGGTTAATCAAGGAAACTACTTTGGAAATCTCTTGAGACGATTCACCTAAACGCTTCACTTTTTTTGCGGTTTCTGCTACTGTTTCCCGCAAAGTCATAATCTTTTGAGCCGTGTAAGCCATAGCTTCTGTACCCACTTCAGCTGTTTTTGAGGCACTACGGGCAACAGCTGCTGCATGGTGGGCGCTATCAGCTACCTCTTGAATTGAACGAGTCATTTGCTCAACTGAATCCAAGGTACGGGTTGTCTCTTGAGCTTGTTTGAAAGCAACATCTGCCAGTTGACGAATCGACGATTCATTTTCTCCTAATGAAGCATTAACTTGAGTCGTTGCAATTTTTACCCGCTTCACGATTTCCCGAAAATTCTCAATCACGACATTAAAGAAGTCAGCAACAGTGCCAATTTCTCCCTCAACCACATCGGCGCGAACCGTGAGGTCACCGTTGGTTACCTCTTCAACTTCCTTAACTAAGCTCATAAGTTGATGGCGAAGTTCTTCACTTTGGTCCTGTTGCTGTTGAGAAACAACCTTGACTTGTTCGATGAGCTTGGCTTGGTCGAGAGCAAACCCAATTTGAGCCGCCAACTGCTTGAATAAATAGAATTCCGACTGCTGCCAATCCCGTGCCTCAGAGCACTGATGGGTACACAACAAACCCACAAGCTGACCATCAGACACAATGGGGGCTACCATACTGGCTTTGATTTGAAGCCGTTCTATGAGCTTAGCGTGAGCAGGGGTTAGGTTGTTGTCATAAACGTCATGGATAACCCAGACGCTGCCAGTTTTATACCCTTGGAAGTTTTCCGCCTGGAAAAGTTTATTGATTTTTTCTTTCTGAATTGATGTGTAATTGGGTGCGACGGATTGCGCCGTGATGTCCCCAGTCTTGCCGTCAGGATTGAAGCGATAAATCAATACGCGATCGCTTTTTAGGGTATTGCGAATCTCGTCTACTGAGGTGCTGAAAATATCTTTTGAATTGAAAGATTGACGAATGCGGGTAGTAAAATCGGCTAAAAGCTCTGTTCGCTGACGCTCAGCCCCTACACTTTTCACGAGAGTTGTTTGTTCAAGAGCTAAGCCAGCATGAGCGGCTAACTCTTCAAATAAATCAATTGTGGACGCCTCCCAGATCCGCTTTGTAGAACACTGATGAGCAATCATTAAACCAACAAGCTGGTTGTCTGCCCAAATTGGTGCGACTAAACTTGCCTTAACTTTGTATTGCTCTATGAGATTAATATCGCTATTGTTGAGACCTGATTCTTGAAGCGTGTTGATGGGATGGATATACCCCTTTTTAAACCTTTCTAGATGAGACTCTGCAATGCTTAGACTAGCCAGTTCAAGCCCTAACATTGTCGGAAAACCTGAGGTAACTGACTCGGCGACGATGCTTCCATCCTTGAGGCTTGGGCTGAGGCGGCAGACTACTACTCGATCTATATTTAGTGCTTTTCGAATTTCTGTGGTGGCGGTGTTGAAGACTTCCTCTGGATCGAGACATTGACGAATGCGCACAGCAACATTTGAAAACAATCGCTCCTGTCCAGCTTTGGCTTTCTGCTCTAGAAAGTTGATGCGGCTCAAACGCAGTGCGATTAGTGCTGCCAACTGCACCAACAAATCAATGTCATCCGGTTGCCAAACTCGTGGTTGATCGCATTGATGTGCAATGATCAAGCCCAGTAGCTGGTCATCTTTGAGAATCGGTACCACCATGTTGGCTTTGACCCGATAGTTCTTCAACAGCTGAATATGGCAATCTGACAAACCAGCCTGATAAATATCATTGATGACGCAGACTCGACCCTGCTTGTAGAGTCCTCCTTTGCTACCTCTCAGGCAGGTGTCTGCAATTTGATGTCCCAAAGACTCCTCAAATTCCAAACCCACGGATTCAGCGACAATGGTTCCATTCCAGTCAGCATCGAAGGTATAGACTATTACCCGATCCGCTCGCAGGATGTCTCGTGCCCCATCAACTACTCGTTTGTAGAGATAGTCCAGATCTACAGGTTGACTTTGCGAGGCAATATCTCCGAATAATAATAGTTTTTGTGAGTTTTGGGGTGTTGAAGAACGGAGGCTGAGGCGTTGATAGAATAAAGACGTGATCGCACAAACTAATAATGCCGTCCCCCCACTGACTAAGGTCAAGATCAGCAGCAGTTGTTTCTGAAAGGCTGATGACGTGGAAGCATTACTTGGCTGGATTTGGGTGATTTCCTTTGTGACGGCTTGATTTGCAAAGTGATAGCTAGTCACGCCAATACCCAATGCCGGAATCAGGCTCAAACACAGCGTTAAACCTAAAGCTTTGGCACGCTGCATAGAAGCTATACCCTTGTGAGATAAAGAACTTACCACTTGAGACGAGGATTGTTTGACTGCCGGGACAAGGGGATTAAATTGATTTGCCATGAATAAGGAACCACCTTAGGAGAGGCTTGCATAAATAAAATTTCAGTGATTGCCATATGAGCCAGTCATTATTAAGTCTGGACATTTCCTATGAGGGGCATTGTCCTGAAAGAGTATTGAAAGCTTTTGAAAAAGATTACCAACATCAAAAGCCCTTTCAGTACTGAGTCTTGAGCACCCTTTGTAGTTGCTTTACCCTATAAGAGTGAGTAAGCAAATCACCCTTGTAAAAAAAGCCGTATTCATGGGGCAGCAGGAGCGAGTAAGTTAGTTGTGGAGATGCACTCTTAGTCGTACTGCCTGTGCTACAGCTATTCTAGGTGTGAATATCTATAAATTATTAAGTCAAATTGTCAGCTTTGATTTCTATATCATAAGCGTTACGGCTTACATTAACGTGAAGATTCTCTAAAGATTTCAGCCCCATTCTGTGGATAAGGAATTCATAGCTAGCCCTGTCAAGGTGGTAGGTGGTAGGTGGTAGGTGGTAGGGAGCCAGACAGCTTGGCAAGGAGTCACAATCTCTCCTAAAACCTAATCTTCCCAAGTCTTGCTCTAAGCTTTTCACCTAAAACCTAAAACCTATCACTGGAGCGCCCAAGCTAGGAATCGTTCAGTGTAGTAGAGTGCTAGCTGATTACTAAGACCGTGAAAAATCTCATCAAAGGCATGTTCTGCCCAAGGAATTTCCAACAAGACGGCAGTACTGCTAAATGCACGTAAACGTTTGTACATATTTTGTGCGAAGCGCACTTCAACGATATGGTCGCGGCTCCCATGTACCAAGAGGGTTGGCGGGAGTGGACGTGTCACATAGCTTACAGGTGAAGCTTTCACATATTGCTCCGGTAGCTGATCCGGTGAACCGCCTAAAAATGCTAACAACACAGCACGCACATTGAGTGGATCAGGGTTGGGTGGATCTCTGTAGCCTTCTGTCAAGTTGAACGGTCCATAGTAATTCACAACGGCTCGGATAGGTAGGGCATCAGGTTGATAGGCAGCTAGCATTGCCAGATGTCCCCCGGCAGACCGTCCGAGTAAGGCGATGCGCGTGGGAACCGTTTCATACTCAACGGCATGCTGCTGGATAAAAGTCAGGGCAGCACGAACATCATCAAGCTGTGCTGGAAACCGATAGCGTGGTGCATGGCGATAATCAATGGCAAAAACACTATAGCCTCGTGCTGCCATATACCGACTAAAATCAGCATTGCGTTTTGGATTACCGTTTTGCCAACCGCCACCGTAGAGTACGACAAGCGCTGGATAGTTTCCGACCTTGGGAGGTCGATAGATATCCATGCTTAACGGGACTCCATTGGGAGCAGCAAATTGGATGCCCTCTGTATAGCGCACCTTGCTGGAATTAATGCCTATGAATGCATCCGCCAGGATAAACGGATGCGATCGCATCTGTATCTGCACCTCCCTCGGAATCCGTGCCATGTAGTCTGCACCGAGTCCATTAACCATAGCTGCATCCATCCGATCCTGGATTGCAGGCACCTGCACCAGTGGCAGTACGCTGAGAACTAGCCCGACCAAACTAGTGCCCAAGGCTAGGCGTTGCAGCCCATTGTGTTTTATTCCCGTCAGTACAAACGGAATGGCAATTGCATTCAGCACCAAGAGCCAAGGGCTTAGTTCCGGCGCACCGACTCCCAGTGGTAGCAAGGTAAAGGTAGGAGCTGGAATAACAATCCAGGTACTAAGAAAAAAGCCCAGGCTACTCAGGAGCAGGGCTAGCAATTGGTGCGTCACTCGCAGCAGTTGGGACATCTTCAGAAGTCAAAAGTTAATAGTTAAAAGTTAAAAACATAATGGCAAGCAGATAATTAGCCATTACGTTAATGAAGCACTTTATCTATCCGTGCCAAATCTCTAGTCCAACTAGCAAGCACTACAACAATTAGATTTTTTCATTGATAAAAATTTATATATACCAATAAAAGTACACAGAAAAAAATCAATAGCAGTCAAGGCTTATGGTTAATAATAGCTTCTAAAAGACCGGGGATCATGAAGAAATGAGACGTTTAGCTGATCCCGAAAATTTTCTAAAGCTAGACTGGCATCAGGAGTAAGAGGAAATACTCAATGGTTACACAGATACAGGTGCAGTCTTCCCAACTCTTCAAAGAGCAATCTCTGGTTCTCTGGTTTGAAGAGGTAGGGATTACCGATATTTCATTGGTAGGCGGTAAGAATGCTTCCCTCGGAGAAATGATCCAACAATTGAGTCCGAAGGGAGTTAATGTTCCAACGGGATTTGCAACTACTTCCTATGCATACCGTTACTTCATCAAGGCAGCTGATTTAGAAGACAAGCTGCGGGAACTGTTTGCCGACCTGAATGTCGATAGCGTCAGTAACCTCCAAAAGCGGGGCAAAAAAGCCCGGTCATTAATCCTCAACACACCTTTTCCCCAAGAATTCCAAGATGCGATTAGCAAGGCTTATAAAAAGCTGTGCGATCGCTATGGCGAAGATACAGAAGTGGCGGTTCGCTCTTCGGCTACAGCTGAAGACTTACCGGATGCTAGCTTTGCAGGTCAGCAAGAAACCTATTTGAATGTCCAAGGGATTACAAGGGTTTTAGAATATTGCCACCGATGCTTCGCCTCGCTGTTTACTGATCGCGCTATTTCCTATCGCCAGCACAATGGGTTCGACCACTTAGAGGTTGCCCTCTCCGTTGGCGTTCAGAAAATGGTGCGCTCTGATTTAGCTTCTTCTGGTGTCATGTTCTCTATTGATACCGAAACCGGCTTTAAGAATGCGGCACTCATTACAGGTGCTTACGGTTTAGGGGAAAACATCGTCCAAGGTGCCGTTAATCCGGATGAATATCTTGTATTTAAGCCGACTTTAAAAGAGGGTCTTAGCCCAATTTTAGATAAACGGCTGGGAAACAAACGAATCAAAATGGTCTACGACCTGGGTAGTTCCAGATTGACAAAAAACGTCTGGGTACCGGATTTTGAGCAGGATAAATACTGCCTCACCGATGACGAAGTTCTGCAACTGGCGCGTTGGGCGGTGCAAATTGAAGACCACTATTCCACAGTACGCGGCGTTTATACGCCGATGGATATTGAGTGGGCAAAAGATGGCATAACTGGCGAACTATTTATCGTGCAAGCTCGTCCAGAAACGGTGCAATCACAGAAGTCTACGACTGTCCTAAAAAGTTACCAACTCAAAGAACGTAGCGACGTTCTTGTTACTGGTCGTAGCGTCGGAGCGGCAATTGGTCAAGGCAAAGCCCATGTAATTCTGGATGCCAACCAAATCCATCTGTTCCAACCTGGTGAAGTCTTAGTCACAAATAAGACTGACCCAGACTGGGAACCGATTATGAAAAAGGCTAGTGCGATCGTGACTAACCAAGGTGGACGCACCTGCCATGCAGCGATTATTGCACGGGAAATGGGCATTCCTGCGATCGTGGGTTGCGGTAATGCTACCGAGGTGCTGAAAACAGGTCAACAGGTAACGATCTGTTGTGCAGAAGGGGATGAAGGACGAGTGTACAAGGGTTTGTTGCCCTTCGATGTTCAAGAAACGACGCTGGACAACTTGCCTCGCACTCGTACCCAAATCCTGATGAATGTGGGCAACCCGGAACAAGCATTTGGTTTGGCTGCTATTCCTTGTGATGGTGTGGGTTTGGCTCGGTTGGAATTCATCATTGCCAACCACATCCAAGTACACCCTCTTGCCTTGATTCACTTCGCTGAGCTTGAGGATGCATTAGTGAAAGCTCAAATTGCTGAGTTAACAAAACTCTACGACAATAAACCCCAGTACTTTGTCGATAAGCTGGCTCACGGGATCGGGATGATTGCCGCCGCTTTCTATCCCAAGCCAGTAATTGTGCGAATGTCTGACTTCAAGAGCAATGAGTATGCCAACCTTTTAGGTGGCAAGCCATTTGAGCCGAAGGAAGAAAACCCGATGCTCGGTTGGCGTGGGGCGTCCCGTTACTATGATGAGAACTACCGCGAGGCTTTTGCTCTGGAATGTCAAGCGCTCAAGCGGGTGAGGGAAGAAATGGGCTTAGCTAATGTCATACCGATGATTCCCTTCTGTCGTACACCTGATGAAGGGCGTAAAGTGTTAGCTGAAATGGCTAAACATGGTTTGGAGCGAGGTCTCAACGGTTTACAAGTCTATGTGATGTGCGAGTTGCCGAGTAATGTCATCCTAGCGGACGAGTTCGCAGAGGTGTTTGATGGCTTCTCAATTGGTTCTAATGACCTGACACAGCTGACTCTGGGTTTAGATCGTGACTCCGCTTTGGTTGCTCAGATCTTTGATGAGCGCAATAAAGCTGTCAAACGAATGGTGAGAATGGCGATCGCAGATGCAAAGGAGAAGGGCCGTAAAATCGGGATCTGCGGTCAAGCTCCCAGTGACTATCCTGAGTTTACTCACTTCTTAGTGGAACAGGGAATTGACTCTATCAGCCTAAATCCTGATTCTGTCCTCAAGACGCTCTTGATGGTAGCAGAAGTTGAAGGTATTTCAGACTAAGTGAACAAGAAAGGCTCTTATGCAAAGGGAAGAAGGCAGAAGGATTTGGAGCAAGGGTTACAATCCCCCACTGAAGGTATTCAGTGGCTGGGAGTGACTGGGGGTTGAATCCCTCTGACACTCCGCCACTCCCCCCTTCTGCCTTCCTTCTTCTGCCCTCTGCCTTCTTCAAATCAACTAGCCTTCTAAATGAGACTTATTCGCGGCTGCTCTGGTGGAGATAGTTTCTTTGCTTAGAGTAGCCGTTTTTTGTTGGTCTTAGGACTTACAAATTGACAAATACACAATTACGCTCGTTTGTCTGTATAGAATAGTACATTTGAAAATATAGTACTCTATAAAAAAATACTCCTAAAGACATATTTCAAAAGGTAGTTCATATTACATGTGTATGACTGTCACAAAGGTAGATGAACATATTTAAAAATTAAAGTTTAGTAAACGTGGGTTCACCTTGGCAACTTCCACTCCCTCAAGAGGAGTACACCCAGAGTAGAGTAGTTATCTACTTTTACAGTGATAGATGGATTCCGATCGCATGTTTCCACTTAAGTGAGGCGATCACGCTTTACCGAAAAGCATCACGTCTTGGGAAGGATATTTTAGTGTTTCCTCCTGGTTTAAACCTTGAAACTAAAAATATCCTCACCAGTGAATCCCCTGGTTCGCTAGGTGAACTCCCATTGCAATTAGCTTAATGCCAACAGTTTTTCATTACACGGTGATTTAGGGTAATGTATTACCCTAAATCACTGAAAGCTGTTTTGCCAAACTTGCAAATCCTGAGTTTCAAGTAGCGGCTGGCTCAAATTTCAGTTTTTTAAAAGTTTAAAGCCCTAGTGATGCTCTCTTGAAATTGAAGAAGGCAGAAGAATGAAGGCAGAAGGCTCTTATGTAACCAATTGGAAGGGGATTCTAACGCTTCCCAATTGGGAGCCACAAACTCGAAGATTTGGAAGGGCTTGATACCCTTGCTCCCTTCATTCGTAGGCTTCGGCGTGAGCGCTCAGCCGAACGGCAAAGGACGAAGGCATTCTTTCTTCCTCCTGCATAAGAGCCCTCTGCCTTTCTGGGTCAAAAGTTTTTTGAGCCTAAGGTGTTTAACTGCTTGCAATCGGGTCATACCAATTGGTCTTAAAAATGCCACAAATACTCAAGGTAGTAAGTTGTAGAGTCCTTCCTACCACCTACTACCTAACACCTAAAACCTAATCACCAATAAGTGTCAAACATTTAACCAAATGGTATCACTTATTTCTGCCAGCCTGCACTAGGAGCTTTTTTATTTTTATGATTATATATGATTTACCCCAGCTCTTTAAAAGCTGGGGTAGAGCTAACAATAGGACAGCAAACTCTACCTGATATTAGATAATATCTCTCAAGCTTATCTCCTCTCTAAGGCTTATACCGAATTAGATAGTTTTTCTGCGTCTCCAGCGAAGTTTAAACTAATGAAGCTGTTAAATAACCTCTTACCTATATCTAATGGAGTAAGAGATTTATTTGAGAAGCCTGATTTATTAACTTCAATAAAAGTAAAAATGCCCTCTAGACAGAAGGTACCCGCCATCTGCCTAGAAGGACTTCCTCCTTAATTGAACACACCAATTAAGGAGATAGTAATTATCATGTCAAAGCTTTATTGAAATGTTCATCATGATCTAGATAGAAAATATCTAATACAAAAAGTGCTTATAAACTACATATATCTTGTCAAGGCAAAAATACATTGTGCTAATTGAGCTAGGTAATAGATACATGAATAAAAGCTCTTAGGACATGAACTAAGAGCTTGATGTTTTGTTGGCAAATTTTCTCGAAGGAGATAAGTTGTTATTAAATTTATGAATTATTTCATAGAGCAGTCTCTATCTAAAGAAGTGTTTCTTTGTAAATAATAGTTTTTAAGAGGAGTAGGAGGTAGGAGAAAAATATTATCACAAAACTGCCCAAAACTACTCGGAACACAAGCCTTGAACACCTAGACTGAAAACTAGATGACGATAACAGTGTGTCAATTTTAAGGAACATACCTTACTCAGGGCAGATGTCTCCTGAGTCTAACTTTTGCAATTAATGAAAAGAATTGTTAAGTAGCTCAAAGATATTGACCCCACCCTGACAAAGGAAGCATGAATCTCACCAAAAAGCTATCACTGAAATTCAAATATTTTCTGGGGTCTTTGTTTTATGCAAGCTATGCTCCGAAAGCCTACTTGTATTCGCGCCAACGCGATCGCCTCGAACGTCAAGCTAACGTGCCTCAGAGCGAGGAAAGCTTTGACAAACCTGGTAAACTCCTCAAGGCTGAGCCTATACCTAAAGGTGCTCGCTTCTACTTTGAGCAAGCAGAAGTTGAAGTCTCTTTTCTGGCTTGTGATCTAGTTCGAGTTGAGTGGTTCCCTGGCATCCCTCCTATTGGATATGCAATCTCTAAGCAAGATTGGCAAGAAGTAGAAACGAGTTTGGAGGAAACGGCTGAGGGTTGGACATTATCAAGCAAGAACTTAGGCGATCGCGTTTCAGAAGCTCTTCAAGTCATCATCAGCGTAGATGGTAGCCTAAAATTTCGTGATTCGACGGGGCAAACTTTACGGGAAGAACTGCCGCCACAGCGATCGGGCCAGAGGTGGACTCATCAAGCGCGATTGCGAAAAGAAGAACACATCTACGGTTTAGGAGAACGGGCAGCACCTCTAAACCTGCGTCTAGCCAAGGAGGTTACGCAGAAAGGAGAAGTTACTGAGCAAGCTAAAACCTTCCGGATGTGGAACTATGATGCGGCGGGTATGTATGGGCCAGGTACCGACCCGATGTATATCTGTATTCCGCTCTATCTAGGTCTTCACTCTTCTGGAAGTTATTTGATTTTCTATGAAAATTCTTTTGAGGCTAATTTTACCTTTGAAGATGTAGCTACAGCGGCTTTTGAGGGAGGAGCGTTGCGTTACTACGTAACGGCTGGTTCACCTGCTCAATTGCTGGAGCGATATACAGAGTTGACAGGACGCCCCCCACTGCCTCCCCGTTGGGCTTTAGGTTATCACCAGTCGCGCTGGGGGTATCGTACCGAAGAGGCTGTCCGAGAAACGGTTAAGGAATTTAAATCATACGAGTTGCCGCTGAGTGCGATTCACCTGGATATTGACGTTCAATCTGGCTTCCGTGCTTTCACTATCGACCCAGACCGCTTTCCCAAAGTCGCTAATTTTACGCAAGAACTTGCCACTGATGGAGTGCGATTTATTTCGATTCTCAACCCTGGAATCAAGTACAGCCGCAACAGCCACCTCTTTCTAGAAGGTAGAGTGCTGGAGGCATTTTGCAAACTTCCCAATGAACAGCTTGTGATTGCACCGGTCTGGCCAGGGTGGTGCGTCTTCCCGGATTTTACTAAGCCACTGGTTCGCAAATGGTGGAGTCGGCAGTACGAATATCTCCTTGATGTGGGCGTAGCTGGATTTTGGCACGACATGAACGAGCCCGCGGCCTTTATCCTTTGGGGCGATCGCTCTCTGCCAAAAGTGACACAGCACTTCATGGAGGGTCGAGGTGGCGACCATCGTGAGGCTCATAATATTTATGGGTTGCTGCAAGCCGAGGCGGGTTACGAAGCGCTGTCTAGCTATCGACCCCAGCAACGGCCTTTCATTGTCTCTCGTGCGGGTTGGGCGGGGTTACAACGCTATGCTTGGACTTGGACAGGTGATATTGAGTGTACTTGGGCAGCGTTGCGACTAACTATTGCCACGGTAGTGGGGTTAGGGCTTTCAGGAATTCCCTACAGTGGTCCAGATATCGGCGGCTTCCAAGGCAATCCCTCAGCGGAACTCTACCTGCGCTGGTTCCAGATGTCCAGCTTTCTCACATTCTGCCGCTCCCACTGCTCGAATAATGTTGAGTATCGCGCCCCTTGGACGTATGGCGAACCTTACCTCAGCATAATTCGGCAATTTTTGCAACTACGCTACCGACTGCTTCCTTACTTTTACACGTTGGCTTGGCAAGCAACTCAGAAAGGATATCCTCCGGTTCGTCCGATTTTCTGGTCTAACAGTGATGATTCTGCACTCTGGGGTGTGGACGATGCTTTCTTGTTGGGGGATGCGCTGCTAGTCTGTCCGATTTTCGAGGAAGGAGCGCGATCGCGTCAAGCAATTCTCCCCGAAGGACGTTGGTATCGCTTCTGGGATGATGGAGTTATGGAGGGACACAGGCAGGTTAGTCTTGATGCACCTCTAGAGCAAATTCCACTATTGGTAAGGGCAGGAAGTATTCTGCCGATGGCGGCGGATCAGAAATTAATTCTCCACCTCTACCCACCTGTGCAGGGAAGCAGCGAAGGATACGTGTACAGTGATGCGGGAGACGGCTATGCAGAATCGCGCATCGAGCAATTCCAGATGGTGCGTGATGAGAATGGGCTGGAACTAACCAGGGAACAGCAAGGGGATTATGCTGTCCCTTACAAAGCTGTCCAACTGCATCTCCACGGCTTCGAGCTACAACAAGCTTGGGTAGATGGGACAGAAGTTACTTCTCACGGGAATTGTCTAGAGTGTACTGAGTTTGGGCAAGCTTACTTCAGAGGAGCATTTACTCAGGCTGGGTAATTCATAGCGGTTCTAGGGTCTTGTTTGCCAACCCCAGTGAACTCTATCAAATTCAAGTACCCGGAGACAACGTTCAGAAGGGGATTGTGACTCCTCCTGAACGGGAGCCACGCCAGCCGAAGAGTTATACCAAATCCGCTTTTATAACCCCCCTTTCAATTTTGTGATTTTTCTCCCCCAGCCTCCCCAGCTTCCTTTGCTCCCCCTGCTTTCTTAAAAAGGGGGTATTTAACCCGGATTTGGTATCAGTGGGGGTGTCAAACCCTTAGACCCTCCGCGTCTTCTTCGATGAAAATCTCTCCTCACTCAGGACTCAGGACTATTTTCAAGTGAGTTACAACCCTTTAAAATACAAGGGCTGTGCTGTAGCACCTAGTTCTAATACCAATTGGTTTTAAAAATGACACAAATAGTCAAGGTAGTAGATTGTAGCGTCCTTCCTACCAGCTACTACCTAACACCTAAAACCTAATCACCGATAAGTGTCAAACGTTTAACCAAATGGTATAACTCTATCGTTTAGCTGAGTGATTATATAGTATGCAGTGGTTAGGCGATAACCCCATCGGGATGCTTTGCTATCGCACACTCCTGGCAATCCCCACAGCCGTGGGCGGTGAGAATCAAGCCAATGTTGCTGAAATAGTAACTGTCCTGATCATCTTGTTGCTGGTCGCCACAGGAGTTGCTCTACTATCGCGACGATTTCGTATTCCTTACATTACAGGTTTGGTATTAGCAGGGCTAGCAATTACTGAGCTTTTGCCGCCCCAGCGCATCCGCCTGGATTCCTCTCTGATTTTTAATCTCTTTTTGCCCATTCTGCTATTTGAAGCGGCGATTAATACAGATATCAGTCGCCTACGCAGCACGATTAAACCCATTGCACTGCTAGCAGGGCCAGGGGTTGTACTTTGTGCTGGCATCACTTCCATCTTGCTGAGGCTAGAGCTAGGTCTAGATTGGGTACCAGCTTCACTAGTTGGGGCAATTTTGTCGATTACGGATACAGCCTTGGTAATTGCAGTTTTTAAAGAAGTCTCTGTACCTCACAAACTGGTTACCTTGGTGGAGGGCGAAAGCTTACTCAACGATGATGTCGCTCTGGTTTTATTTAGCTTAATTTTGACTGTGTACTCAAAGGGTTCATTATCACCCCTCGATGTAGTACAGGAATTTTTGCTTGTGCTCATTGGTGGAGCTTTAGTCGGTGCTGCCCTAGGGTACCTTAGTATTGGCTTGTTTAAGCAAACGGATGATCCTCTCAATGTGATTTTACTTACGGTTGCCATTGCCTTGGGAGCCTTCCAGGTGGGGCAGCTGTTACATGTATCTGGCGTTGTTGCCGTTGTTGTGGCTGGTTTAATTGTTGGTAACTTTGGGCTTGCCGGGAATACTTCAGCTTCAACTCAAGTGACCTTATCCAGTTTCTGGGAATTCGCTGGATTTGGGGTTAATACGTTTATTTTTTTACTGATAGGGTTAGAGATTAATCTCATAAACCTTTGGCAAACGTTGCCAGCCGTTCTCCTAGCACTGCTCGCTTATCAAGTCGGGCGTGCCCTTACAGTTTATCCGCTCCTAGCCTTGGTTCGATTCTTTGACCGACCTATCCCGATGCGCTGGCGGCATGTTCTATTCGTGGGTAATATCAAAGGCTCGCTCTCAACAGCCTTAGCTTTGAGCTTACCACCTACATTGCCGGGACGAGAGACATTGATTGCTATTGTCCTAGGCATTGTTTTGCTATCACTGGTGGGGCAGGGGCTGAGTTTGCCCTGGTTTGTACAACGTCTAAAACTATCTCACCGCTCAGAATTTCATCAGCAGCTTGAGGAATTACAAGCCCAACTGATGACGGCTAAGGCGGCTCAGGATGAACTAGATAGTTTGTTCAAATCAGGAGTCTTATCTAAAACAATCTACGAAGAAATGCGCTCGGCTTATCAGGTACGAGTCGCCGCTTCTGAGAGAACGTTACGGGATATCTACAACCAACGTCCAGAAAGTTCTGCAAAATTCAGCAGTAACCTTACTAACTTAGACACTATCCGTCGGCAATTGCTGTTGGCAGAAAAGGGCGCACTAAGTGACGCCCTGCGCAGGCGTATCCTTTCAGAGGAAGTGGCTCAAGAGCGCATCAAAACGCTCAATGAACAACTTCTGAAGCTGGAAGACGATTAGACGGCACACCTAAATAATCAACCACCTGATGCAACTGTTCAGATTTAGTCACCACTAGAATGGTTGACCCTGTCTCTAGGAGGGTATTGCCATTGGGAATGACTAGCTTGGCATGGGGATGGGGTTGATAGCCAATGATTAAAGAACCCTCGGGAAAACGGGCATCCTTGGCGACTAGGGAAACGCTACGACCGGCAACATGGGACTCCGCTGGAATTGTCAGCTTGAAGACTTCTATCTGACCCAGCTCGAAGTGCATCATTGATTCAACTTTGGGGTATTCGATCGCATTCACCATTGTGCTCACGGCTAAGTCAATCGTACTAATTACATGCTGTGCTCCGGCAATCCGATAAGGTTCGGCAAAATCACGTTGACGCATGCGAGTCACAATGTGGGGGACACCGTAATGCTTAGCCAGGGTAATCAGTGCCAGGTTGAGCGCATCATCACGGAGCGCTGCAACCACTGCATCTGCCTTACGAATGCCGGCTTCCAACAGCACATTTGTACTAACAGCACTGCCTTCAAAAGCCATTGCCCCGACTTGCTCACGAGCATACCGACAGGCAATGGGGTCAACATCAATGATTGCGATCGTATGTCCCAACTCGATTAACTGTTGAGCTAAGTTCAGCCCCACTAGTCCTGCGCCGCCAATCAATACGTACATCGCTCACCTTTAGAAGTTAATCAGTATTCAGTATGGAGTTGAAGCAATTTTAGGGCAAGTTCCTAAACAACCAATTATGAATTTTATATTTCGGTAAAACTATGATAACCAGTCCTAAACTTATCTACAAAAAAATTGAATACTCTACCCCTTGTGGGTGGAGATTCAGTTAGTAGTTAGTGGTTAGTAGTTAGTGGTTAGTAGATAGTAGATATTAGTTTCTCCTTATAGTTTTTGACTTCGATGTTGTTTATTGCCCCCACTAACCCTAACTACTAACTACTGGTAGGCGGTAGGTGGCTTTCCTCCACACCCACAAACAGATGTGGTATTCCCGTCGCATTTAATAAACATCTTCATCTGACGCTTCTACCAAAAGGTGGAAACTTGATGTGACAAAATTCTATTCGTATTTCAGCTAAGAATCACTTTTGCCTAAGGCTAATTAAACTGGTGTGTGGTAACTCCGGCTGAAAGAACATAAGGAAAAAATCAATGAAAGTCGCAGTCTTCAGCACAAAACCCTATGATCGGCAGTTTTTGGAACCTGCTAATGCTGACCACAGACATAAGCTAGTATTTTTTGAACCCCGTCTGACTTATGAGACTGCTGTCTTGGCAGCAGAATTCCCAGCAGTATGTCCGTTCATCAATGATGAGCTGGATGAGAAAACGTTGAAGTGCTTAGCCGCTCAAGGAACGCGTCTAATTGCTTTACGCGCAGCTGGTTACAACAATGTGGATTTGAACGCTGTAGCTGAGTTAGGACTGACAGTTGTCCGTGTCCCTGCCTATTCCCCGTATGCGGTTGCTGAACATACAATCGGATTAATTCTGAGTCTCAACCGCAAGATCCATCGCGCCTATAACCGTGTACGAGAAGGTAATTTTTCCCTTGATGGATTCTTAGGATTTGACTTACATAATCGCACAGTTGGGATTATCGGTACTGGTAAAATCGGCGCGATCGTGGCGGAAATTCTTAAAGGATTTGGATGTCAATTACTCGGCTATGATATGTATCGCAACCCAGCGTTTGAGGCTATGGGTGCGAAGTACGTAGAACTTCCTGAACTGTTCGCCGCCTCCGATATCATCAGCTTACACTGTCCCTTAACGCCAGAAACTTATCACCTGATCAACGACCAAGCCCTAGAACAAATGAAGCAAGGCGTCATGCTGATTAACACCAGTCGAGGGGCACTGATTGACACCCAAGCGGTAATTAACGCTCTCAAAACCAGGAAAATTGGTTATCTCGGTCTAGATGTCTACGAGCAAGAATCTGATTTATTTTTTGAGGATTTGTCTGAGCATGTCATTCAAGACGATGTTTTCCAACGCCTGCTGACATTCCCTAATGTTCTCATCACTGGTCACCAAGCTTTTTTTACTGAAAACGCCCTCCAGAAGATTGCCGAGACAACACTGGCCAATATTACAGACTTTGAACAAGGGCGTTCTTGTCCGAATGAAATCCATCTAGAGCAAAGAGTTGCAGCCAAGGGGGCTGCCTGATCAGAGCATGCGATAAATAAGCCCAGCCATTAAGAGCTGGGCTTGGTGTTTCGAGAGGTGCGATCGCTCTGATTAACTTTCAGAAAGATTGAAGTACTGGTCAATTAGAACCACTTCCACACCAGCCGTTAAAGCCTGATAACGATAAGAATTTTTTATTAATGGGTTTTTCTTACCAACTTGGCTCAACTGGTGATACAATTACATCTTTCCGGTCATTGGGTGTATTTGTTCTCTCTGTAGGGTGCCTCTACGACAATCCTTTATCGCAGGGTGACGAACTCCTCTGCGATGGTAGGATGTAGTCCCACAGTGGCGTCGAAGTCTTTTTTCGTGGCTCCCATTTTGATGGGAATCGCAATCCCTTGAATGATTTCTGCGGCGTGTTCGCCTACCATGTGGGCACCGAGTACCTTCTCTGAATCTTCCTCAACAACTAACTTCATCATGATTCGTTCGTCCCGACCACTGAGGCTATGGTAAGTGGGTTTAAACTTGGCACGATAGACCTTCACGGCAGCACCGTATTGTTCCCGTGCTTGGGCTTCTGTCAAACCTACCGTTGCGGCTTCTGGTGTAGAAAAGACGGCTGTGGGTATATTTTCGTAGCTCATCGTCCGGGAATGACCGCCAAAGTGAGTATCGGCAAAGGCACGACCTTCGTTAATGGCAACAGGTGTTAGATTTATACGGTCGGTACAATCACCCACAGCAAAGATATGCTGTTGCGAGGTTTGGCTGTACTTATCAACCGCGATCGCTCCATTATTAATTTCTACGCCAGCATTCTCTAAACCTAAGTTTTTGAGCTTCGGCTGGCGACCTGTAGCAGAAAGAACGGTATCTACAATTAGGGTTTCGTGGTGTTTGCCTCCTACAGTTACCTTCAGACCTTCTGGAGTCTTTTCAATAGTTGGGGTTTCACTAATCCTGAGCATCTGGATTCCGTGCTGTTGCATCCCGGTTTGAATCTCAGAACGAATATCGTCGTCAAATCCCCGCAAAATTAGGTCATTCCGGATGATCTGCGTCACATCGGAACCTAAGCCATTCATAATGCAGGCAAATTCCACACCGATGTAGCCACCACCAAAAATTGCAATTCGCTTCGGTTGCTCCTTGAGCAGGAACATATCATCGGAAGTAATTGCATGTTCTATGCCTGGAATATCTGGCTTAACTGGATATCCCCCAACCGCAATCAAAATTTTATCGGCTGTAACTTTACGGTCGTCAATCTCCACGGTATGAGGGTCAAGGAACTTAGCATATCCGCGAAATAGTTCCACCTGGGCTTTGTCTATCATATTCTGATATACCGCATTGAGGCGTTCCAGTTCCTTATTGACGGCAGTAATCATCTTTTGCCAATCGAAGGTGCTTTGCACAGCACTCCAGCCAAAACCCTGTGCATCCTCAAATAGGTCAGGGAAGTGGGACGCATAGACCATCAGTTTTTTGGGAATGCAGCCTCGATTGACACAGGTGCCGCCTAATCGGTCAAATTCCGCAACGGCAACTTTAGCTCCATATTGCGCCGCCCGTCTCGCGGTAGCAATGCCCCCAGAACCGCCACCAATCACAAACAAATCGTAGTCGTATGTCATGTGAAAAACTCCCCTTTATTTTCAGTTTCGCACTCTGAGCCGATGAATGCAGGCAATTCTCATCGCAACTCCTTGCAAGTAAGGCAGATTGTTATAACGCAATCGCTCGCCTGCAACCTCTCGGAGTCCCTCAGCCATTCGAGTCACGCCATACAAAAACAGAACTAACCCCGTCAGTGCACCCATCACCATTTTTGTAACATCTAACTTTCCCTGATCTGACGCTTCAGCCGCAGCCTGATCATAAGCATTGTTTCCTAAAAGCAGTAGGTCAAAAAAGTTGAGATGATTTCCTAACAGCGGAGGATAACTATCAAAGCTGTAGACAATAGACTTAACACCAATAATTGGACTATTTTTTTGTTGGAAGTCTTAAAAGAACATGGCAGATCCTTAAAAGTGCAAACATGTTACTAATTAATTCTGTAATTTTTAACTTATACTTGTGCCACTTAGGTATATCTTACGTGTTAGAAAGTCTTTAACTATACCGAAACTTATAGGAGCACAAACCCTCGCTCTTGAGTTTTCCTGCAACTTGTCTGAGCGCTTGAGCTGGTTTATGCGTTATCCTCGCCACCTTCTATAGACTTGCGTAGAAAAAAAGATTGTGTGAAGTCAAGACCTCTACAGGCTTTAAAGACCTCATAAGTTGAATTTATGAATTGAGCAGATTTAGGTATTTATACGGTGATAGCTTCTTGAAGATTTTTTAAATGATGTAAAAGTCTTTTAAAGCTCTAATAAATGCTAGCAACTAGCATCGTCGGATAAGCTTTTTCACATCAGCTGCATTAAAATTATACTTAAAGAATATTTACATCTATAAGTTGTTACCAACAGAAACTTTATGTTTTTTCGATAAAGTCTACGTGCAACTACTGGCAATCTTTAAAGGAGAATAGTAGGATTTTCACAAAAGTGTAGCTCAGGAACCTATGAAATTGTTATGTGTGGGGTCATAGAAACACGCCGACTACAACTAAGGCACTTCACACCTAATGATGCGGATGAGCTTTATCGCATCTACAGTTATCCAGATCTGTTTAAATACATGCCAAATCAACAACCTCTACTCTGGGAACAGACGAGGATAGTCATTGATTCTCTAATAGAAAGCTGGCAACGACATCGCTTTGGAGTGTGGGCAGTCATTTATAAGAAAAATCAAGAACTCATTGGTCATTGTGGGCTTAAGTTCCTTGACAATACACTAGAAATCCAGATGGGTTATTTGCTGTTAAAGTCTTACTGGGGTATAGGTTTAGGGACAGAAGCCGCTGGCGTTGCGCTGAAGTATGGATTTGAAGAGGCTTCTCTTGAAAGAATAGTTGCGATCGCTAAACCAGAAAACATCGCCTCGCGCCGTGTGATGGAAAAAGTAGGCATGAAATACGAGAAAAATGCTCACTTCTATGGCAATGATGTGGTGTATTATTCCATCTCGCGGAAAGCTTATCAGTTAAACACCAGGCGCTCAAAGCTTACCACAATGACGGCAAATTTTTCTCCCCTATCCACAAGTGCCTAAGCTTAGGTGTCAAATTAAAACAGAGAGCCAACGGGGATAAGCGTAAGACTTATCAGCTGACAAGTTTGCTCCCTGATAAGTCTTACTAACTTGGCTGACTACGTCTTCAAAATGATTAATTTGGTCAGTATCTTTATCTGCCATCTCAAATGCAATACTCCACCAAACATCATTTCTGATAGTTAACTGGGTGAGTTCATAGGAGACGCCTTGGTATTGGCGTTGCGATCGCACTTTTTTAACTCCAACCCAGGGTCCTTTTCCTATCACATCCGCTGGCAAAATACTCTGTTGTGTTGGATCTTGGCAAATCCACTTCAGCCATTTTTCGAGTTTCCCTTCCCAGCGATCGCCAAATTGCAAAATACCCAGTTCCGTCTTGCGCCACTTCACTTCCAGACTTCCCTGTCGCAGTTTGATGTTGAGATAGTCACACTCTGGCGTGTAAAGATATAAATCTTCCCGTTCTTCTGCCGAACCTTGCCGTTCACCAGGACAATCGATACTGAACCAGTGTTCCACCTCTGGCAGCGGTGTGCCGTGGGAAAACCAACGTAATTCCAGAGTAGTGAGCATTGATCTACTGTGAGCTAGCTCAGGTAACGAATTAGCGCGAGAGCCACTTTACATCCAGCGTACCATTGCCACCTTATTGCTAGTTCCCTATTAAATAGAGTTAGCGGTTGTAGTGACCTCAATGTGCCAGCGATTGAGCTTGCCAACATCCTTGGCGGCTAGATCCGCAACTTGGAGTTGCCAAGTGCCGCCTGCGTTACTACCCCGTAATGGCTTTTGCGTCGGTAACTCCTGAAGATGCCACGTTCGTACTAATTTGCTTGCAGCACCTCCTGTGCGATCATGGAGGCAGAGAGTTGTGCTGTCTGGAAGCGTCAGAGCAACCCGCAAGTCTCCGAGCCAAGGATGAGTAATATCAACGGAGACGGCTAAGTCTTGAATAATCCCAGCTGGTAAACTAAGGGTTCGTACAATTCCATTTGGGTCATTGTCCGGGATCTCAACCACCTGAGTATCCTCCATTACGACGGGTTCAGGAGTCACATCAATCTCTAGCGCCCAGCTTTGCAGAATGCCGACGTTATTGGCGGCTACATCCTGAACCTGAAGCGTCCAGTCACCATTGATACGGCTGTTCCTCAGCGAGGCAAGTGCAGGAATTGCCTGAATATTATAAGTTTGCTGGATTTTGTCTTGGCTGGCTCCAGTGCGATCGTGGAGAAGTACGATCATGCCATTGGGAGCCGTCAACTGAACCCGCAGGTCACCAATCCAACTATGAGTGATATTGACGTTAACAAAGATGTCGCGCACGCGACCTGTCTCAAGTACCCGAATAATATCTTGAATACCAGTAGGGTCATTGTCAGGGATGGCGCGTTCTGGATTGGACTTATAGAGGAATTTTGGGGTAGGTTCGCGGCGCATTCGTTGAGCTGCGGTGACAGCGTTAAGAGCGTCTACCCTGCCGTGACCAAACCAAGGACTCCAAGTGCCGTCTGGGTCACCCTTATCGAGAAAGTCTCCCTGCTGGAAAGGCTCAATCGGTGAAACGTCCCAACTGGGGTTAGGGTCGTAGTTTGCGGCTGGGGTTCGGGAATAACCTTCTAAATTCAAATCCTTGGACGCTGTCCGCTTTAGAATTGAGATGACCTCTAATGCCGTTAGCTCCGGGTTAGCTGAGAGGGTAAGTGCTGCAATGCCAGCTACTAGCGGTGTCGCACTCGACGTACCACCGAAGCTAGGGGTGGTAAGGTCACCGGAACCTATCGTAGTAGTGACGCCAAGACCTCGAACCGTGAGGCGACGATACTCGTGGCGATTGTTGGTGGGGGCGCAGATGCCAATCCCAGTACCATAGTTGGAGTAGTGACTCCGTTGGGCGGTGCTAGCAAGGGCGGCGACATGCATCACCCCTGGAATTTCCAGCAGATTGTTCTGGAAGTTACGGCTGGTTTCGACGCCATACCAGACTTGCGAACCATCCGACCGAACATCCCATCCACTGGTATAAGGAACATTTACAGAAGCGGTATGTTGAATGGGGCAATTATCGTTGCCAGCCGCCCAGAGGAAGACGATACCGGAACGTCGAGAACCACCATTTTTAGCTAACTCTGCAATTCGTTTCGTGACCACGATCGGCCAGAGGGTGGTGGGAACGATGCCCCATGAGTTAGATAGGATATCTACTTTATCGGCTACGTAGTTGAGAGTTGTTAGTAATTTAGAGTCACTGATCAACAGTGACGAGCCTTTTGACTCCCACTTGACAGGGAGGAGACGACATCCAGGTGCAGCGCCGACGGTTAGCACGCCATCGAGTTCTGCCGCGATTACCCCAGCACAAGAGGTGCCGTGGTTAGCGCCTTCCTTGTACATCTTGGCTGGATTGGCGTCAATGTCGATATTGGTCACGAGGCGATCGCCTACAAAGTACGCCCAACCTGCAAACTTTCCAGGTGAATCGAAGTCGGGGTGATTCAACTTGCAGCCATCATCTGTAACGCCTACAACAACATCAGAACTGCCGAAATTTCCCAGTAGCTGCCAAGCGGCTTCACATCTCGATGAAGCCCTAGGGTCAAAATCAGGATTTTCAAGATGGGTGTGCAAATGCCATTGTTGCTTGTAAAAAGGGTCGGTAGGCTCTGTCGATTCGTAGGGTTTGGCGAGGTAGTTAAGGTCATGCTCTGCACTCTCTACCTGCGGCTCATCTTCCGTCAGTTTCACGACCAGTTTTACTGGATTGATTCCAGTATGGTCAGTCAGCTGAAACAGGTAATCGCGATCGGAGTAAGCCTGCCGTTGCACAAGTCCATAGCGACCAGTAAAGGTGTCTACTTGCTCAGCTGTTAGTGGTTCACGGAACGTTACGAAAATCCGGTCAGTGATCAGGAAATCCTCTCCGGTTTGGGCAACCTGATAAGCATGGTGAGTTGGCGCTAGGTGTCGAGCTTCGCTCATTAGACGCTCTAGGTCTACTGTTCGCGTCGTTACTCGTGATGATGCAGAGGAGACTTGCTCAGCGTCAGGGATGCCAATCTCCTTAAGTCTGTTGGGAAGCGATCGCACAATAAACTGATCGGGACGCTTCACAAGATTAATCTTCTGACCTGCCCGATAGGAGTATTCCTCTTGTAAATTGCTCATAATACTTCTCTTGATTAAGCATGTAGTTAGTCAGCGCTAACTACATTTGCCCCTAACTGTACTCCGCAGGTCAGCTCTGTTGCATTGAATGTCTACTTCTTAACTAGGTATAGGATAGGGAAATCTGCTGATCTACGCCTTTTCTCTAACTGAATCGCTTGTATCGTCTATCAACTAGGAGCGCGATCGCCTCTGGCTGTCTTAACGCTAAGCCCTCACTGGTAAACTGAGTGGAAGATCATCTCTTTACTGAGAAACTCAGGGTGGACAAGCAACGGCATCATCGTCCACAACGGCTTTTCCTATGGGCATCATTGTTGAAGAACACAACCTGAAGGAGCAAACACGGTGTCAGACGATCCGTCGCCATTCAATCTAACAGCTGATATCTACATTTCTTATACATCCCAAGACCAAGCTTTACTCGATGAGCTGCTAAAACATTTAAGGTCGTTGCAATGGAAACATCTTACTATCTCCTCTTATCATGAAGGGCAAATTTCAGCGATCGAACAAAGAGAAGAAATTGAATCACGCATTAATTCCGCTGATGTGGCTGTGATGTTAGTTAGTTCGGCTTACCTTGACTCTGTTAATAGGAGGAGATGGGAGCTACAAGAAATAGCATCACAAGATATCGTTATCGCAATTAACTTAAGCCCAGTTAACTTAAGGGCTTCTCGTGTCAAAGGATTTTGTTCTCCATTGCTTGATTATTCTCCTGTGACATCTTGGGAAGGTCAGATTGAGAATTTAAAGATTGCCGCCGTCGCTATTTATGAAGCCGTCTGTTCAATCGGCTCGGAATCAAATGTTTCGCCTTCCCAACCCAACGGGGAGGTAGACGACGATTTAGCAAGCGATGATTCCTATGCTTCGAGGGGAGTTGAGGGGCGTGTGGAAATTAGTACAGTTCCACCTCCCTCTCCAGTTGAGATAGACATTACCTCAAGTCCATCCACTTCAATAAATCAGGGACAACAATACTCTGACAACAAAGATTTAGCTCAGTTTCAAGAACAACTCGAACAAGTTTACCGAATCCAAGAACCTCCTCCACAACCCACCGTTACTAACAAAGACTTGGTGGATTGCAGCGTCTTTAGTCCCCCTGCTGTAGCTTGTGGAGATATGTTCCTAGTTCAAGTTTTTGTCCATCTTCCTCAGCAAGCTGAAATTGTCCAACAAAATGCTCTACAATTTGACCCTGATGCCGAGCGACTGGGAGTGAGAAGCTTAGGAATCCCTATTGAACGGGGAACAGAACTTACCTTTTATCTCTCCATTCCCAAGCTTGAAGTTGATGAACCTATTCAACAATTACTTTGGAATGGAAGAGCAGATTGGGTGCAATTTGGAGTAACGGTTCCTTCTAATCTGACTCAGAAGACAATCATTGGCACCCTGAGTGTAAGCCAAAACAGTATTCCCATTGGACATCTGAAATTTAAGCTATCGATTATTCCTGCTGCTTCCTCTAATTCAATCGAACCTAAACTTGTGGGAGAAGCTGCACACCTCTACAGAAAAGCATTCGTTTCTTACTCGTCTAAAGACCGTAAGGAAGTACTCAAACGAGTACAAGGACTTGCTGTTACTGGAATTGAGGTTTTTCAGGATGTGTTGAATTTAGAACCTGGCGATCGCTGGGAGAAGGAACTCTACCGTCATATCGATGAATGTGACCTTTTCCTGTTGTTTTGGTCTACAGCCGCTAAAGAGTCGCCGTGGGTACTTAAAGAGGCGTTGTATGCCCTTGAACGCCAAGGGAAAGATGGACTAAATCCGCCTGAGATTATTCCTGTGATTATTGAGGGACCACCTCTTGTTTCTCCTCCCGATGAACTGCAACATCTTCATTTCAATGACAAACTTCTTTATCTGATAGCACTGTCGTAACTAAAGGGTAGGTACTTGTCTTATGTCCATGACCATTGCAGATTTAGAGCAACTACAAGCCGAGCATCCAGATTGGCAGATGGAGTTAGTAGAGGGAAATATCTTAGTTATGGGACCGTCCGATTACGAATCCGATGAAATTGGCTCTCGGTTGTTGACCTTCCTCAATAACTGGGTGATGCCTCGTCGGTTGGGTCGGGTGACAGGCTCTAGTGCTGGTTTTATTTTGCCCACCACAGAAGGAAAAGACAGCAACAATGGTGAGGAGCAACCTAGAAACCTCCGCGCTCCAGATGTGTCTTTTGTGCGAGCTGATAAACTCAAGAAGACCAAGCGCGACTTTGTAGAGCTGTTGCCAGATTTGATGGTCGAAGTGAAGTCCAAGACTGACCGAATTAAGCCGCTTGTTGAAAAGATTGAGCTATTTCTGAAACTAGGCACTCAGGTTGGTATCCTGATAGACCCTGACAAGTTCACGCTCAGCGTCTATCGCCCGAACCAGCCCGCTGTTGTGCTCAAAGATGGAGACACCCTGACAATTCCAGAGTTGCTGCCGGGATGGGAACTAGCCGTATCAGAATTATGGCCCCCTGAGTTTGACTAATGAATTCGGGACAGTTTATAAGATGTGTTTTTAGGGTTGCGATCGCGAAGCGTTGCTGCGTTTGCGTAAGCAGACCCTCCTAGCGTCGCTAACGCTGCGCTAAGGTGCGGAGCAGGAAAGCGCAGATCGCAAGTTTTATCGAATGGGTCAGGTGAGGCTATAACCCATCCTACAGATTCCTATTTACGGGGAGAGTTGCTAATACCATCACACAGGTGGCGAGCGCTGTTCTTCTCATCAAGAGTATTTAGATACTTATACACTCTAGTGCAACCTTTTGCGAACAAATCATCAAATCCTCCCAACTGCCACAACTTAGCCTTACCGTTCTCGTCAATAGTAGCCATAACACTCCCGTCAGGGCTAATCTCACTAAATTTCGCTGAGTTGGTGTCGCCATCGGTGCTAGTCTCACTAGAACCTAAGTTGAATTTAACACTCTGACCGCTTTGCAAATCCCACAGGATAATAGAATTTCCTAAATTAATGGTGACTAGACTACTTTCATGGTTGAGGCTGATGTTTTTAATACCCTTGATAAAACGTTGCGTCAACTCTAAAGATGCCAACTGTTTACGAGAGAAGAAATCCCAGATCTCAACACTACCAACACTTGCTCTAGTTCCAACACCCGCGATCGCTACTAAAAGCTTATCTCCATTAGCGTCAGATTTCCAAGATATGCTCTTGATAAAGCTTGTATCCCAATTCGACTTCTTCTCTTGTTTGGTGGCTAGATCTAGTAACCGTAAAGTGCTTTGCTCTTCGTTACTTTCAATAATTGCAAGTTTTTTCCCATCAGGGCTAAAACTTAGGCTACTTTGTGGCTCGTACTGTCCTGGAAATGAATCTATAGCTTTATTTGACGATAAATCCCACAAGTGGATAACATTTGGTTCAACGATTGCCAGTTGCTTGTCCTTCGGACTAAAAATCAGCTGACTTTCGGCGTTGTAACTTTGTGGCAATTTCTTTAAATGTTGACCCGACGAAAAATCGTACAAATGAACAGTCCCCACTTCTGGAGTTGCTAGTTCTAGAGTTGCTAATTGCTTGCCATCGGAACTAAAACTTAGTTGTTGAACTGAGTTTTGCAGTTCTTGAGACTGGCTCTGGCTTAACAATTGAATCTCTTCCGCTACATTCCATAGGCGGATAGTATTGTCATTTCCAACCGTGAAGAATTGGTTGCCATTGGGACTAAAACTGATGCTAGAAACTAAGCCTTGATGACCTTTGAATTCTGCCACTTGTGAACCAAATGGGGATTTTAGCAAACGAACAGTACCATTAGAGTCTCTGATAGCTAATTGTTCACCATCGGGACTAAAATTAAGTTTAAGAGCTTGACCTAATGCTTGCGGTTGTTTGTCTCCCACGTTCCATAGCTGAGATACAGCTCCTGCCGCTCTTGCAGAACCAGCGATAATTACCAAGCTGCTGCCATTTGGACTAATGATGACGTTATCAACGGAAAATGGAAATTCAGGTTTGAACACACCCAAATTTTTGCGCAATCTGTAGTCCCATAAGTAGACAGTATTATTGTTGTTTTTATGTGTTGTAGTAGCTACAAGTAGATTGCCATCAGTTTTAAAACCAATGCCTTGAATGTTGCCTTTTACCGTTGTTAATTTACTGAACTGCTTGTTTTTCAAGTTCCACCAGTAGGCGGAACCTTGCCCATTTTGATCATGGCTAATCAAAGCTAGTGCTTTGCTATTGGGGCTAAAACTGACACTCTCTACTCTACCTGGAAGCTTTGATGATTGATAAAACTGATTATTTGTCCAGTCCCATAGGTAGACACCTGAGAAATTCTCGCTCATTAACGCCAGTTTCTTGCCATCAGGGCTAAACTTGGCATTAATCCCTGAGCCGAGATTGGCTGGGACTTTTCCACATTGTCTACTTTCTAAGTCCCAGACACAGATAGTACCTTTATTTGTTGTGGTAGCTATCAAGAGCTTGCCATCCTTGCTCATAAATGTATCCTGTGCTACGTCACTTTGAGGTAGCTGCCAGCGTTGCTGTTCTCTGTTGAGATAAACCGCTTTGCGTAAGGTATCGATGACTTGATTTTGTAGCTGTTTGTCCGGTGGAACTACTTGTAAAAGCAAATGTTTACTAGGTTTTCCTGCCTGTAAACTCTGAATCAAGGTATCTAATGTCAGATTATTTGTACGTAAGCCAGCTTCTGAGGATTCTCTAGCAGTCCTCATTTGACCTATTACTGCATTTCTCTGTTCCCTTAAAGCCCAGATAGTTAGCCCACTTAAGAATAGAATTACTGCGCTAGCAATGCTCCAACGCAGATTAGTATTTCTGCGTCTTTGCCAAACGCTTTGCTGCACAAACTCAGTTTCTACTTCGTTAAACCAGTGGTCATAAGATTTGAGCCTCTTTCTTAATACATCGAGATAAGGGTTTCCATTCCAAAGAAACTGCCTTTTTTTCTCTCTACGACGTTCTTGGGCATCTTTCTTGATTTGGTTCAACCAGTCTTCAGCGGAATCGATTTTCTTGTCGCACCAATCAAGAAATGGTTCAGTTTTTCCTAACAAACTTGATGAGTGTTCCTTACTTTTCCACTCAAGGGCAACGGGTGTTAGTCGCCGTTGCAGGGGTAAATCTTCCTGCTCCTCCTGCTGCCACTTCTGTAACTTATCCCAGCTTCTGACTAAGAAATCATGAGCTGGCTCTACATAAGGTTCTCCTGTTTCCTGTCCACTGACAATCAGGCGAGCATGATTGAATTGTTCTAAAACTAGCTTGACACGGTCATTTTCTGCCTTCTCTGCATACACAAATTCTGATAATGGCACCCGTCGCCGTGCCGACTCCCCGCCCTCAGTTGTTACCATCCGCAGCATCACCCGCCGTAAAGTAGCTCTGTGGGCATCATCGGGTAAACCGTCATATTCTTGATTAGCTCTGCGCGTTAGTGAACCTGCAACGCCTCCTTCTGTGTCAAAATCAGCATCGATTCTCAAGGCGCGATCGCTGGTTTCCTGAATTCTCCACTTTTGGGCAAGTTTGATGTAAAGTTCACTCAGGGTGAACGATAGCAAAGGCAACGCTCCTGGCATTTGCCCAACTTCGTCAATCAGCTTGTCTACCAGATTGGGTGGCTCGAAGTATAGTGCCATCTCAGAAGCTGGTCCCTCGATCGCTTGCCTTAACTCATCCGATCGCATAGCACGTACTGGAAACCGAGCCTTTGTCCAGTATGATTTCAACGCATCCGAGTTGAGGAAGCGAGGTTCAAAATCGGAACGCAACGTTACTACTATTCGGAGTTGCTCAAGATTGGCATTCAGAGTGTTCTCTAGTAGGCTTAAAAACTGTTTCCACTCTGGCGTCTGCTGCTGAACTTTCTGAGTAGGCTGTTTCGTGACTGTTTTACTTTGCTGCTGTTGGTTGTTCTGTTTTCCTTCTTGAATGTTCCGACTCAGAGTGATTAACTCTTCAAATTGGTCGATCGCCACTAACAACTTGACACCAGGATTCTTTTGGCTCCATGCCCTTACAATATCGATGAACTGATTAGGTTCTTGTAGTCGCTGGCTCAGTGGATTGAGGCAATCCGAAACTACCTGCTTCAACTGCTGTTGTTCCTCAAGATTCCGACATAGAGCGTATAGTTCCTCGAAATGCTCAACAATCAGCAACTGCCTTGCTTTTTGGTTACCCTGATTCCAATCCTTAGCAATAGAGATGACGTTCTCAACTTCTTTTTTAAACCGCAATGTTTCTGAGCTTTCCTCTCCATTAGCGACTAAGGATTCAGCCAATCTTGCGTCTAAATCATCAATTTTTTCTTTCAGAACTTCACTGATAAAGTTCAGCGTATCTAGTTGATTGCTGAGAGTAATATCAGTGAGTTCTAGAAGTGTCCTGGCTAAAGCCGTGAAGGGAGATTCCCCAGGACGCATCGGCTTAAGAATTTGCCACTGTGTTGTATGCTCTTTGCGTAATAAAGGAATCAATCCGGCTTTCACCAGACTCGATTTTCCCGAACCCGATACCCCCAGAACTACAGTCAGCTGACTAGATTGTTGATTAGACCCCGAAACCTGAGCATACAATTGCTCTATCAATTCTTTTCTTCCAAAGAAAAATTGTGCATACTCTTCCTCAAAAGACTCTAATCCTCGATAGGGATTGTTCTTTTCATTGACTTTCGGTGCAGGTTTTAATTGTGAGTTGACACCAGGAACTAAAAAGATGAATTCACCGCGATCGTGCTTTGGCAACGACCATAGTCCTGGTGTTTGGCGTTCTTTAGAACCGATTTCTACATGGTCGCGCAGATATAGATAAAGTTCTGTTGCTGTAATTACTCCATCGCCTGCGGGTTTCCCATTTTTGCCAGCGGGAATCACATCTGCCTCACCCCGCAAAGCTTTGAATAACCCTTCAGCAAAAGGTGAGTGATTCGTGCCTTCCACTGTTCCTCGGTTATCGCAGAGAATGTCGAAAGCTTCTTGGTCATGAGATGCCGAAGTAATCGCTTGCCATGCGGGTGAATTGATAAAGCGATCGTAATGCTCTTTGTGAATAACTCTGGGAAACGTTCTCCCTTTTCTAGTTGTTGACCAATAACGGAATCTTCCGGCAAAGCAACAGTCAAGAATCACTATGAAATGACGACAATTGAGTACCTCTAAAGATTTGTACAACTGCTGCATTGGCAAAAGACTGTCACGTTTTTTGCTGTCGCCATCTAGCGGCACGAGATAGCCTTTTGGTCCCTCATCACTGTCATCCGGTATTCCGTGTCCAGCAAAATAGAAGACTAAACGGTCTTCTTGTGTCGGTTTAATTTCTGCTGGCAGTCTCTTACTTAGTAAATTTAATAAACCGTTCAACGTGGGTTGATACTTATTCTTAACAGGCAATTCTTGACCTTTGAGATACTCTTTGTATGTATCATCTGCTGCCAAGATAACATAGTCGTACTTATGGTCTATCGCTAATATCTCTGCCAGCCGTTCAGCATCATATCTTGCTGTTTGTAGCTTTGGGTAATCTTGGTACTCATTAATCCCAATAACGACTGCCAAACTACGCTTGAATTCTGCCATAATCCACAAACACCCTTTTCGTATTTGCCTTAACTAAGACTCACGCCTACTGTTGAGAGCAACACGCTCACTGGCACATTTAGCGCTTAAGTGGCTGTCACTTTGAGTGTCACCTGTTTGGTCATCCATCCTCGACTTGGATCGGCGTAAACTCTGCCAGATCTAGTTGCAGGAGGTTTATTGTCAGAACCAACAGCCGCTAAAATTTCTTCCAGTAGATTGCTTGGTGCTTTGAGTCCTCTTGTTGCACTTTTGGGAATTGGTTGGTCGAGGGGTGGTAATTCGAGCCATCGGAAGTCCGGTTGCCCGACGGTAGCAAACACTTTAAAGATATCTGTTACCTCATCGTATCCTTCTAGAACATCGAGCATTTTTATGGGGATCAGCTCTTCTTGTCCAGGCTCAAACGGTTCAAACCTTGCATCTTCATTCAATAAGTCAAGTTGATCGATCGCCCAATCGCACTGGAGATTGAGTAAGGCGACATTGAGAACTTGAGAAGAGTCATTTCGAATACGTAAGAATATGCATTCTCCAGGTTTGACTGTTGGATTAATCGGGTCATCAAATGGCTCAGGAGAGGGTCGTCTTCCGGGTCTATAGTTGGCTTGTTTGCCCGCTAATTCAACTACAAGCTTTTTCGTTAATGGTGTAAAGTTGTCAAGCTCCTCAGTAGCTTTATATTTAGTGAGATGTACTAAACGCTTCACCACACTCTGAGCGGCATTGCCATCGCTTACCTTCAGGGGTGGTCGTAAATTGGCGATGGGTGTTCCGGATGGATCGCAAATCTCGTACTCACCAGCTTGGTTGATTGCAACTTGGTAGTCGGCGGCTTCATTGTCAGACACTAATCTCAGCCAGCCATTTCCAGCCAAAGCAGCCTCAACTGATTGCAAAGCTGCATTCTGATCGATACCTGGAGGCACTGGGCTTTCTGGTTGATAAAACAGACGGACTCGTCGGACAATCTCGACGGGTGCTGACAGGAGTATGGCTTGCGCCGCTTGCTCGATTTCTCCACGAAGAGTCTTAACGATTTCAGCCCAAGCGTCTATAGCACCGATTTCTACAATCTCAGCGATCGCTAATTGCTTCTCTTCCTGAGTAAAATCAATTGTCCCTGGTGAATAGATAGCAAACTGTGTACATTCACTTAAACCTTGCGCTTGACCGGCACTCAATTGGACTCGGATGGGATTTTTGCTTGCATCGACCTGCATCACCGTCACGGCATACTGTAGGGAAGCGGACTCGCTACCAAAGACTAAACGCTTGCCCTCGCCAAACAACATGGGTGTTTGTTGCTGAAATTGACTATGGACTTTGGCATTGATGCGATCGTAGAGTACCTTATATGTCAGATCTGGACTGCGATTTTGTAGAGAATCCAGCAGCCAGTAAGTGAGTGCTCCATTACGTTCCTTTCCGTTGAACGCATACTCATAGGCGTACTCATTAGGACGACAAGCCGCCAACATCACATAGCCTTTGGCTCCCGGCAGGAAACTAATATCTGAAGTACCACTACGAGTGGTTTCCTCTGTTAAATCTTGCCAGGTTTTCGCCAATTCCTCAACCGATGCCACTAAGCTTTCTGTCGGTCGCGATGTTGTATCAACAGTACTTTTATCTGCGCCACGAATGCCAGAGTCGCCAGCTCGTGTCGTTCCTCCAGAATGGCAGCTATCTAGCACGACTGTAACAATTAGCCCCTTATCTACCATCCTTTGTAGGAGTGCGGCTAACTCAATATCGCGCAGATAGCGAGATGTTGGATTACCAATATCAGTAGGAACGAGCGCTTCATCAATTCCCTGGGTTCCCTTGAGTTCTGGATAATTGGTTATCGTCCGCCCACCATGACCAGAGTAGTGAATGTACACTTGGTCTTCAGGTTGAGCCTTCTCGATAAGTTGTTTAAACCTGTTTACAATATTCTCGTAAGTCGGCCATTCATCGATTGGCTCAGATGGTTCAGTCGCACCGTCAACATTAGAAGCTATTAGCTTATAAATTTGCTCTGATGGTAGATTGAACTCGCGCTTGAGGAAAGCCTCCACATGGTTAATATCACGCACGCATCCCTTCAAGCTCTTATAGGAAGCACCATCGGGTAATTCATTAGGCAGATAGCAATCAATACCTATTAACAAAGCGTGTAAGT
>DATNPH010000039.1:0-37212 GCA_036703315.1 Coleofasciculaceae cyanobacterium | reverse complement strand
GCACGTTGTGGCGGTTAACAGGGTGGGTATCATCAACACGCCGAACCAGCCGATGTACAGGCGGTTGTTTGTGCTGGTGATCCACTGGCAGAACCGATCCCACACTGATGTGGCTTCAGTACGCTGTAATGTGGTTGTCATGGTTCAGATAATTGCTATGTATTTGGTTCGGATGAATCTAGGTAAACAATCTTTACCTTGCTTCTAATACTATTTACATTCCGTTACAAATGCAAGAGCTTTTACTTCACTGCTTCTAATCATTGCCATTAGATTTACTTATAAGTACGGCAATCTTTTGTGGGTGTGACGAGTTGACTGTCAGTCTATCTGTGCCTAGCGATACAAGCTTTTTGCCAGTTAATTATGTAACTCTCAACTGGGGGAGGTAACCGTCTAGCGTCAGTTCAACAACTCCACTTGAACTCTTGCAAGATATGGGAATTCAAGCCGATTTTTTGTTGAAGAGTGTTGATCGCTTCCTTGCTCACCTCAACAAAACAAACAATCAGTCATTACCTTCTCTGGTAACAGAGTGCTGACGATTACGTAAACTTTGCATTTCTTTACAATCAGGGACTATGCCGCAATATTTTGGAAAACTGCACACAACTGAGCCGTCTTGGTCAACTATCGGGGCAGTACAAGCTATACAACAGGATGAACGCCATATCCGCTTCAAGTGTGGCGAGCCATGTCTCAGCATCAGTGTACTAGCACCGAACTTAATACGGGTACGAATGACTCCTAGTGGTGAGTTCCTGCCGAGGCGATCGTGGGCAGTAACGCAGGCGGATGAAGAATGGTCTACTGTGCCATTTGAGGTGCGAGAAAAAGCAGAGGCTATAGAAATTGAGACTGAGCAGTTGCGCCTTGTAGTGTCCCGTGACCCTTGTCATATCCAATGCTTCGACTCAGCAGGACAGCCCTTTGCTCAGGATGCCGATCAAGGGGTGGGATGGCGGACTGGTGCGATCGCTGGATGGAAACGGATTGAAGCGGATGAACATTTCTATGGCTTCGGTGAGCGAACGGGTTTACTCGATCAGCGGTCTAAAGTTAGAACGAACTGGACTTACGATGCGCTTGATTACGACGTCCTTACAGACAATATGTATCAAGCAATTCCCTTCTTCATGGCGTTGCGTCCAGGGGTAGGGTACGGGCTTTTCTTCAACACCACGTTTTGGAGCCAGTTCGATATTGGTGCTGAGCAACCTGGTGTCTGGCGGATGCAGACACAAGGCAGTGAACTGGATTACTACATTATTTACGGTCCTGAACCCGCAAAAATTATTAATACTTACACCCAGCTAACCGGACGGATGTCTTTGCCACCGCGCTGGTCACTCGGTTACCACCAGTGTCGCTGGAGCTATGAATCACAAGACATAGTGCGCGAACTTGCTCGGGAATTTCGTCAGCGCCGGATTCCCTGTGATGTCATCCATCTCGATATAGACTATATGAACGGATACCGGATTTTTACCTGGAGTCCCAAGCGCTTTGCTGACCCTAAACAACTGCTACATGATCTAAAGCAGGATGGCTTCAAGACGGTGACAATTGTCGATCCAGGCGTCAAGTATGAGCCAGAAGCAGATTACCAGGTCTTCGACGAGGGACTAAAGAACGACTATTTCGTGCGCAAAACAAATGGTCAGCTGTTTCATGGGTATGTTTGGCCTGATAAAGCTGTCTTTCCTGATTTTTTGCGTCCTGAAGTACGGGAGTGGTGGGGAAGCTGGCAAAAAAGCTTGACCAGTCTTGAAGTTGCTGGCATTTGGAACGATATGAATGAACCCGCACTTGATGACCGTCCCTTTGGTGACCCTGGTAACAAGATTTCATTTCCCCTTGATGCGTCCCAGGGACCACCTGAAGAGGGTGCTACCCACGCTGAAACTCACAACCTGTATGGACTGACAATGGCACAGGCGTCTTATAAAGGGCTTGAACAGCTACGCCCAACAGAGCGTTCCTTTGTGCTGACGCGCTCTGGCTATGCTGGTATCCAACGCTGGTCAGCCGTGTGGACGGGGGACAATCAATCGTTGTGGGAACATCTGGAAATGTCGCTACCGATGCTCTGTAATCTGGGACTATCGGGTGTTGCTTTTGTGGGTGCTGACATTGGTGGGTTTGCGGGTAATGCCACGGCTGAACTCTTTGTGCGTTGGATGCAAGTGGGAATGCTTTATCCCTTGATGCGAGGACACTCGGCACTGAGTACCGCACAACATGAGCCTTGGGTGTTTGGCGATAAGGTTGAGAAAATTTGCCGTGAGTACATGGAACTGCGTTACCGCTTGCTGCCCTACATTTACACTCTCTTCTGGGAAGCCGCAACCACTGGCGCACCGATTCTACGACCCTTGCTCTATCATTTCCCCAATGATCCAAAGACCTTTACGCTCTCAGACCAAGTAATGCTAGGCTCCTCATTACTGGCAGCTCCTATTTACCGTCCAGGCGTTGAACAACGTGCCGTATACTTGCCGGAAGGTCGCTGGTACGATTGGTGGAGTGGCGAAACTTTTGAAGGTTCAACCCACATCCTGGCAGATGCGCCCTTAGAGCGGATGCCCTTATATGTTCGTGCTGGCTCGATTATTCCGATCGCACCAGTAATGCAATACGTTGATGAACGTCCCTTAGACCAGTTAACGCTTCGGATCTGGAAGGGTACAGGCGAATTTACGCTCTATGAAGATGACGGTCACACCTTCGAACACAAAACAGGTGCCTTTAGCACAACAACCTACCGTGTTCATTCAGAAGGTCAACAAACGATAGTTGAAATTGGAGTACGTGAGGGTAGATTTTCACCTGTATCGCGTGAAACCCTTGTGGAACTAGTTGGCATTGGTGAACAGCGCTTCGTCGATGACGGCACAGCACGCCAACTGACGTTTTCAACTTAGACGCCCATGAACACGAGTACACAAACGTTGCCCTGAAAATCTCTGTTCCCTACTCACCACTCCCTTAGCTAATCGTCGTACCAGTAACACCGAAAACCGTTGGCGCTGTAGTCAAGAGTCGGCTAATCTAGCTGCATTGAACTGGACACTACTGCTTTGTAAAGCCAAAGCAATTCGGAGGTTTGACGTTGACTCTAGGTAGATGGATAGGCTTACTTGCCTTTATTCTTTCCGTATACATCTTGTGGCAAATTCGGCAGGCACTTCTGCTGATATTTTCCGCCGTCGTCTTAGCCCATGCCTTAAATATCCTAGTGAAAAAATTCCAGCGCTCAGGCATGAAGCGGGGTTTTGCTGTCTTGTTGTCAGTGTCTCTTTTGCTTGGTGTCTTGGTAGGGTTTTTCTTATTGATAGTGCCGCCCTTTGCCGACCAATTTCAAGAGCTAAGTAAGTTAGTTCCTCAGGGAATAGATCGGCTTAACACATGGGTTGAGGTGCTGCAAGCTCGTATTTCTCCCCAGTTAATGGAGCATCTTCCGAGTATTGACCAACTGGTTCAACAACTGCAACCTCTAGCCAATCGCTTATTAGGAGGTGGATTTAGCTTTGTCTCTAATTCTTTAAATGTTGTTGTTAACCTTCTGCTGGTAATAGTTTTGACGTTAATGTTGCTTGCTGATCCTGCACCTTACCGTAAAAACTTCATACGGCTTTTCCCCTCGTTTTATCGACATCGAGTTGACTATATTTTGAATGAATGCGACGTAGCTTTGCGGGGATGGCTGATTGGCATTCTTTTCAACATGTTCGTTATTGCCTCATTAAGTTTTATTGGCTTATTGGTACTGAGAATTCCACTAGCACTAGCACAGGCAGCGTTGGCAGGGTTTTTGACATTTATTCCTAATATTGGACCAGCATTGAGTGTGATACCACCAATAGCGATCGCTCTGCTGGATGTACCGTGGAAAGCGATCACTGTATTAATTCTCTACGTTGTGATTCAGCAGGTTGAATCTAATCTGCTTACTCCATACGTGATGGCGCAGCAAGTATCACTTCTACCAGCTGTGACGCTGATGGCTCAAGTATTTTTCGCTACTTTTTTCGGTTTTTTGGGATTACTTTTAGCTCTGCCCCTAACTGTTGTTGGTCAAGTTTGGCTAAAGGAAGTAATTGTTAAAGATATTCTCGATCATTGGCATCATCATCATGAAAACAAAGCTGGATTAGCAAGGAATTTAGGTTTTTTCAAGGTTTCTGACTGTTCAGAAGAACCAGAAAAGATGCTCGAAGAAAAAGATACAATTTTTTACAAGCCGAATGCTGATGAGCAGGAAAATAAAAAGAGTCATTAGTCATTAATCTTTAGTTGACTACGCCGCCTCCCGGTATAGCTTGACGTGGCTAGGAGAGACCTTAGACATTTCCTCCACCAGGAGCAAGATACGTATCCAAAAAACTAAACTAATGACTAATAACTAATAACTAATGACTAACTAGTCAAATTTCCCTATGCGAACCCTTGCTGAAATTAATGACAAAATTCGCCGGCGTTGTGCGGTGGTGTGGACTGTAGAGGAAGTGAAAGCACGGGTAGCAGAAGTTGGTGTCACCCAGGTGGCTAAGGAAGTTGATGTTATTACGACGGGTACCTTTGAGCCGATGGAGTCCTCGGGGGCAATTATCAATTTAGGGCATACAGACCCACCAATAAAAATTCGCAAGTGCTGGATAGATGGTGTCCCTGTTTATGCAGGTTTTGGGGCTGTGGATTTGTATCTAGGGGCAACTCAGCCAGTAGATTATACGGGTATTGGTGAGATTCCAGATGGAGAAGAGTCTAGAGAACGTGGCGGTGGTCATGTCATTGAAGACCTAATTGCTGGGAAATCAGTACAGTTACGTGCGATCGGGCATGTAACAGATTGTTACCCTAGATCCACTTTTGATACAACCATTACCAGTGAGACGATTAATCAGTTCTATTTATTTAATCCTCGCAATCTCTATCAAAACTTTATTGTGGGTGTTAATGGAGGCGATCGCACCTTATTTACTTACCTCGGTCCTCTCCAACCCCGACTCTCAAATGCAGTCTACTCCAATCCCGGTGCAATTTCCCCCTTACTTAATGATCCTGACTTAAAGCTAATTGGTCTTGGAACTCAGATTTTTCTGGGTGGGGGCATCGGCTACATTGCCTGGGAAGGCACTCAACACTTCCCTTTACAAAAACGCCTTGCCAATCGGACACCAGTTGGACCAGCTGCCACCCTTGCCTTAATTGGGGATGCTAAGCAGATGAACCCCAAATGGGTACGAGGTTGCTACTTCAAAAATTATGGGCCTTCGCTCATGCTAGGCGTCGGTGTGCCACTGCCCGTCTTAACCGAAGAAGTTATCACCCGCTGTGCCGTACAAGATAAAGAAATTGTCGCGCCAGTTGTGGACTTTTCCATTCCCCGGCGCGTTCGTCCTACCTTCGGCTTAGTAAGCTACGCTCAACTGAAGACGGGTCGCATCACAATTGATGGCAAATCAGTACGAGTTGCTCCTCTGGCAAGTCTTTTCCTCTCACGACAAGTAGCGTTAGAGTTGAAGCAATGGATCGAGAGGGGCGAGTTTACCCTAACTGAACCAGTGGCACCAATTCCGATAGACCGTTCTTTTCTGCCTCAAGACCGTTGGGGTTCTCAGATTACCTTGGATTGATGTCAGCTACTGTACATCTAATTGGCACTCTGATAGGGGCGAGAGGCTCTCTTGTAAGAGCAACTATGCAAGTTAAATGTCCCACAGCTTACTCTCGCTGTTAAATCCCTGCGCGATTATAATGATAGATTCGCCTTTTAATTGCAGTTATGGGAGACCTGTAGTTCCCTATTTTTAGGGTGTTTCATTCCTTCAATAGAAACATGCCAACGTTATGAGTAGAGGCATGATATTGACATGCCTCTACTCTACAACCTTGGTATTCTCAGCAAATAACCAGAGTTAGCGATCGCTTATTTTGGGATTTTGGAATGTCTCAATTCCTGAAGCTATGGGTTGGATACAACTCATGCCAGACAAATACCAAAATCCAAAATTAGGCTAGGAAGGATTCCCAGACGAACCGCCTCCACCTTTGTGTTCGCCGCGCTTGATTGGTTTTGGTAGCGGTTCTCGGCGCTTGGGTGGTGTTGATGTTGATGTTGAGGTTACAGGTTGCTCTCCCTTGCGAATGGGGCGCTGATTTGAAACAGTCTTTTTGACATCGACACGTTTCTTTTTGTTGAACGGTGGTTTTTTCTTGTTGTTGAACTTTGGTCGCTTCTTCGCCGGCAATAGACCAATATCATTGGCCTCCTGAATCGCTAAGGTATTCTCCTGTAGCTGAATATGGAAATCCCAGAAATGACCGACAACTTTGTCTCCAAGAAAACCGTTGAGCTTTAACTTGAAAAACTTAGTCTTATCCGCCTCTTTACGGGGAGACTGCTTGATTTTGACAACGACTTGTTCCTCGTCCCGCGATTGGTAGATTACTTCGCCTCGAATGGAAAAATAGCCATTTTGGAGAACTGGGAAGCCATCTGATTCAGATGGTTCAGATACCTCTTGAGATAGCTCTGCTTCGGGGTTCTCGGGGGTTTCATCTGTATCGAGGGATTGGGTTGACTGTGTTTTATTCAGTTTTTCAGGTTCCCAGACACCAACAATTTGGACGTGTAAGTTACCGTCCTCTTGTCTAGATCGGGGATAAACAACCCAGAGGTGAGCTTGATTTAAATCCAAGTGATTTTTTACCAAGCTCATCACTCGACCAAGTAACACAGCATCAATCAGTGTTCCATCGTCTGCCAGTAATGTGCCCCGCGTCAATTGCTCTGCGGAAGGCATATATTGTCCCCGTATCAGTCCGATTGCTCGGTACTGCATCGGTTCACTGGGTGGAGGAATCGGTTGCTGTCGCTTGATATCTAATGGCATTATCTCGGTCGAATCAGCTGTAGCGGCTAAATCAATAGCGTTTTGAGAATCGCCCGTTGGCGTGGCTTGGTGCTGGCTTTGCACACTGTTAGCCTCTGGCGTCATTTCGTCAGAGGAGTGGGGTGAGTCGGAAGACCGATTCACAGAAGGGCTCATATAACCTCCTAGGGGCGGAGACACATTCCGTATGGGAGTAGGGCTGACGTCGAAAGCGTCGTTTTTTCAACACCATCTAGCTGTTCAGTGCAGCTCCAAAAAGCAGTGCCCTTGGAGAACAGCAAGTAAAACGCGCCGGAGGTGAGAAAGTCTGGTATCAGTCTGCCCATTGTACAAAATGCAGTGAGATGACTGGTATATCCGCAAAGTTTATGAAATCTTTAATCGGAGCAGCCTGGGTATGGTTAAACTTCATCTCAATGCTGTCAATATTCTGGCACGGTTCATGTTTGGAGAACTGGAAAATCACAAAGTCGGTTCATAATGTCTATAGAGTTCAAGAAAGTTTCGTGTCTCAAAAGCGCAGTCCTTGGTTAAGCGTAGTATTGGTGCTGGCAGCGCTGGCATTTGTGGGTTTTTCGATGGTTCCTTTGCTGGGGAGCGTCTTCCAGGAAAGTCAACCCTCTGCTGGAGCCACACCAGCAACAAAGCAAGCAGAACTGGAATCTCAAGCCAAAAGCTGGGAGCTGGTTTTGCAGAAAGAGCCACAGAATCCAAAGGCTTTGCAGGAGCTAGCAAAGGTACGGCTTCAGCAGGGGAACTTCAAAGCAGCAGTAGCTCCTCTAGAACAGTTTGTCAAACTAAATCCTGACCAGAGTGATTATGCAGTTTTATTAGCTCAGCTAAAGCAGCAAATCGGCGATCGCGAGGGAGCCGCTCAAACTTACCGCACCATCTTAGCCTCGAAACCGGGGAACTTGAATGCTTTACAAGGATTTGTGAGTCTGCAAATCCAGCAAAACCGACCAGAAGCGGCAATTGGTCTGTTGCAAGACACATTAAAAACGGCAACACAGGTTAATGAGATTAAACCGGGAACCGTAGATATCATTTCAGTGCAGCTGCTGCTAGGTCAGGTTTACGCCAGCCAGAAGCGCTTCACTGAGTCGATCGTTATCTACGATGAGGCGATTAAGGCTAACAAACAAGATTTTCGACCTGTACTAGGCAAGGCATTAATTTTAAAAGCACAAGGCAGAAATGTAGAAGCCAAACCTCTGTTTACAACAGCTGTTTCCCTAGCACCTGCCCAGTACAAAGACCAAGTCAAACAGTTGGCAAGCGATACACCACCACCTAGCAGTTCTCCATCTGCCTCTCCTGGTAGCCCATCAACCGATTCGAAAGCACCAGACGCTTCTAGTAGCCCATCAACCGATTCCAAAGCGCCAGCTGATTCAAAAACACCAAGTGATCCCAATTAGGTAGGTTAGGGAAAGCCAACTGAAGGCTGAAGTATAAAATTACCTCACTCATAAAGGGCGATAAAAAAAGCAGCTTTTTTCGCTCAAACAGAACACAGGCATTTACCGATAAATTATTACTTCATTCTCGGCTAACGTCCTCACTAAAGCTCCGACGCTGCGCTAAGATCCTTTACACTTCAGACTTCTTAAGTAGACCTCCTGCACGAATAGAATTTTCGCTCCCCTCGCCCCTAATTCTGGGGGGAATAAGAATTAAAGTCCCCCACACTTGGGGGATGTGAGGGGGCATTTCATGATTCATGCAGGAGGTCTAGTGAAGGAAGGGTTCTGGGTGATACTCCTTCCTTTATGATCCTGAGTTGCATCAAGGGGTTCATGAGCGTTAACACTCATGAACCCCTTGGTATTAAGCACCTTGCCAAATAGCGATCGCGCCAAACAACAGAAATAAGCAACCGCCAATTCCTGTCAGCGTTCGTTCAGAAATGCGTCCCGCAATCATACGCCCCCCCATCACCGCGATCGCCGCACAAATTCCATGCCCTAAGATAGCTCCACTGGTAACGCCTAGCGCTGAATTCGATGCCGCTAACGCGATAGTAGCAATTTGTGTGCGATCGCCCCACTCAGCCAAAAAGGTTAGACAAAATGCTTCTAATAAAATTCCCAGCTTCGTTTTTTTCCAAGGCTTTTTTAATTTCGCTTCCTTGACTGCCGTCATGGCTTCTTCTGCTACTACGCCGTCTGATTGAGTAGGCATTTGATAGGCTTCATACAGTAACTTCAGCCCAAAGCCAGCAAACAAAGCAATTTCGGCGTAATGAATATAAAAGGCTGGTAGAAAAGATACCGCTCGTCCTAGCAAGACTGACAAAATCGTCATCGCGGCTAAAGCTGCCAAGACACCGACAAATACCAAACGCCGGGAATGTCGCATGGCAAGAATTACAGCAATGAAGAAGGTTTTATCGCCTAATTCAGAAACTGTAATGAGTAATAAACCGGCAGTAAAGGCTGTTAGCATCTTTTCAAGCTCCTCAGGATTTTCTTCTTTTCTGAGTGAGCTTGATAAGGAACAAGAAACCTCACCAAGCTCACATCACATGTGAACTTAGTGAAGGTCTCGCTTCCAAATAGCTGTTAGTTATCATTAGTCATCAGCCAGTAGCGTTTAGTTAATTAACTACGGACTAGAGACTAAAAGCTAATTGCTCATTTGTCACCTGAACCAGGCTCATCACCAGTATGTTGATTCAGGCAGGCTGGAAATACATTTACCAGCAGCTACTCCCCTTCAATAGGTATTTATATTACTACAAATAACTAATGAAAGCAACACAAAACTACTACTTTAGTCAGATGTTGTACCTACATAAATAATTCATCAATTTCTTTTCATTTTTGATTCATTTTCTATTCATTTTTGAGGAGAGTGTCTGCGATTGAAACTTCATGAACTGTGTACACACTGAAAAGTGAAAGTTTATAGCGGTTTTCAATTGAATGGAACACAGTTGCTTGTAGGGCACGATATATCGTGCCCCTACGGTGTGGTCTATGGATCTGAAAAGTGCTATATTTTCCCCACTTCTTACTCATATCTTGCACCATTGTCAACAAGACCTGAAAAGCCCGGTTTCTCAACGAAGAATCAAGGTTTTCAGGTTGCAACAATCGCAAGAAACCCGGTTTTTGGCGCTGGTGCGAGATCTGAGACTCCCCACTTTCAAGAGAGTTATACTTTTTTGACTTTTGACTTGCTTAATACTTTCGCTCTTGCGGCTCAAACATCGTAATCACTACGGGTTGATAGTTCAAATCAATGCCAGCAGGCGAATAGTAAGCCAGTGTATGTTTAAGGAAATTAGCATCGTCCCGCTCAGGATAATCCTCCCGGAAGTGGGCACCCCGGCTTTCTTGCCGATTCAGAGCAGAAGTCAAGATAATTTCTCCAACTACCATCAAGCTGCGAAGTTCCAAAGCTTCAAAGAGTTCACTATTCCAGCAGCTGCCTTTATCATCCAAGTAAATTTGCTGGTACTGTTGTTGCAGCTGTTTGAGCTGATTTAAGCCTTCGTGCATTAACTCTTGAGTGCGGAAAACGCCACAGTATTCGGTCATGCAGTCTTGGAAGGTTTGACGCAGTTGAGCTATTCGAGTTGTTCCCGATTGGTTCAACAGAGCGTTTATTTGTTCCTGGGCAGCATGGAGGTAGGAGCGCTCGTCGATTTCCGGCAATTTGCGGTTTTGGACGTAGCGTGCGATCGCCGCCCCCGTTCTTCTGCCGTAGACGACGCACTCCAATAGAGAATTACTCCCTAGTCGATTTGCCCCGTGCACAGAAACACAGGCTGTTTCCCCAGCAGCAAAGAAGCCCTCAATCAGGCTATCGGGACCACTCCGTACCTGTCCATCAGTGTTTACAGGTATCCCACCCATCGAGTAGTGAACCGTAGGTCGCACAGGCATTGGCTGATGGACAGCGTCAACACCCACTAGGCGGTGTGCTTCCTCCCAACAGAAGGGAACTCGACTCATAATCTTTTCTTTGCCCATGTGGCGCAGATCAAGATAGACACAAGGGCCACCAGCACTGCCATCAGGATGAACACCTCGACCTGCACGAATTTCACGGGCGATCGCTCTTGAGGTAATATCACGAGGCGCGAGTTCCATTCGACTGGGAGCATAGTTCGCCATAAAGCGATCGCCTTGTGAGTTGATCAGATACGCCCCCTCGCCTCGTACCGCCTCAGAAATTAAGACCCCAACGGGATACAAACCTGTCGGGTGAAACTGCACAAACTCCATATCCTCCAATGGCACACCAGCAACGGCTGACATGGCCAGACCATCCCCAGTAGAGGCATAATCATTCGATGTTGTGTTGTACACCCGCCCATAACCACCAGTGGCAAACATCACGGCTTTTGCCCGTACTACCAAAAGCTGAGCGTCTCGGATGTGGAACATCACAACACCTTTTGCCTGGGCATCTTCCAAGATGAGCTGCATCACGTACCATTCATCGTAGATACGGACACCGTTATGCCTTAGATTATTGACCAGTTCGTGCAGGATGGCGTGACCGGTCTTGTCGGCGGCATAGCAGGTACGCCGATGAGAATGTCCTCCAAACGCACGTTGAGCAATCCGCCCATCAGGCAAACGGGAAAACAGTACCCCCATATGCTCCAAATCAATGACTACATCTGGAGCTTCGCGGGTGAGGATTTCCACAGCATCTTGGTCTGCCAGATAGTCGGAACCCTTAACTGTGTCAAAGGCATGGGCTTCCCAACTATCTTCAACATCCACATTTTTCAGCGTCGCAGCCATACCGCCTTGTGCCGCGACTGAGTGGGAACGAATTGGGTGAGTTTTTGCAACAAGGGCGACATCCAAGCTGGGGTTAAGCCGTTTAATCTCTAAGGCAGCACGACACCCAGCTAAACCGCCTCCGACAATAACGACATCGTGTTCTTGCATTTTCAGTCCGAAATCTAGAATCCTGTTGGTTTCTATCTTGGCACTAATAAAAATTCCCTACCTTTGGGTAGGGAACTTTTTAAAGGTTTTCAACTTCAATCCCAAATCTAAAATCTAAAATCAAATCAGCTTGTTGCCTCAAGTGGTTTCTGGTTAGGCGAATTTCCACGGACTGTCTCAGTTGTTTGGTCTTGGCTCATTGGAGACAGCTCAATATGGTTTAGCAGTGTGGTCACGAAGGCAAACAGCAAGAACGGCAGAGACAGTACCAGAATCAGTCCTACGGTAGCTAAGGCGTAAATATGGCGATCGGCACTCCAAAGCGCTAGCGAAGAGGCGAGGCTCAGGAAAATGACTATTAACCAAACGATGATTTGTCCATATATATCGCCAAAGCTGAGAGTACAGGTAAGGCGATACTTGCTAAATTTATCCATGATATTCCTCGACACATTTCTTTAAATTTTAAGGATAAGCTCCTCACTCAGATTTGGCGCATTTCTCAATATATTTTTAAAGGGTTTGTAATATTAATTTACATATTTTGTAGGTTTATAGTCTGGGGTTGATTACTGGAAAATTTATCGGATACCAAAGGTATAGGAGGCCAACAGCCACCCCTAAGGATAAGGGAATGCTACTGTAGGCCGCTTCATTGATTCTCTATTGAGTGACATAGACAACAGTGATTAAATGAGGTAGGCATCACACCCTACCCCATCATCAAGTCACAAAATCTGATAGCTCTGACGCTTCAGCTCGAACGGCTAGATGTTGAAGTTTTCTTCTTGCTAGTCGAGGCGGTTGTCTTTTTCGTGGTTGTCTTGCTACTAGACGATGTCCCGGTTGACTTACTCTTAGTTGAACTAGATGACTTACTCGACTTGCTACCCGATTTCTTCGTAGACGCCTTGGCTTTTAAAATCTCCAGTGCGGTTTCCAGGGTTATGCCTTCCACGGATTGACCTTCAGGCAGAGAAGCATTTGTTTTCCCATGCTTTACATAGGGACCATAAGGACCATCGTAGATATTCACGGGTTCGTTATCTTCTGGATGTGTACCCAGTTCTCGTAAAGGCTTCTTCGACTTGCTTGCGCCCCCGCCGCGTCCCTTCTTAGGTTCAGACAGTAGCTCTATTGCACGTCCTAGCTCAATTGTCAATATGTCGTCGCCCGCTTTGAGCGATCGATACTCTTTCCCTTCCTTACCCAAGTCATGAACAACATAGGGACCAAAGCGTCCTAACCCTGCCTGGATCTTGCCGCCTGTGGCAGGATGGATGCCTAAATTACGAGGCAGAGACAGTAGTCCTACTGCCATCTCCAACGTCACATCCTCAATATTGACGCCTTTGGGTAGAGAAGCCTGCTTCGGTTTTTTATTCTCCTCAGAGATATCACCCAGCCGGACATAAGGACCATAAGGACCAATTAGGACGTAAATTGGTTCACCGATTTCTGGATGCATTCCGACCTTATCTGGCCCTTCTGTTTTCTGCCGCAGCAATACCTCTACTTGCTCCGGGTCAAGTTCTGCTGGGGTTAGGTCTTTAGGGATCGAAGCTGTTACTATACCATCGCCATTTTCCGCTTCGATGTAAGCACCAAACCGACCAATCCTGACTTTGGCGTCTATATTTTCCAGTTCAACAGTTCGGGCTTCATTAGGGTCGATTTGGCTTTCTTGTTCTTTTACCTGAGTCTCCAGTCCTTTCTCCCCCAAGTAAAATTCCTGTAAGTAGGGAAGCCATTCGGCTTCTCCGGTAGAAATTTCATCAAGGGTCTGCTCCATCTGAGAGGTGAAGCTAGTATTCACAAGGTTGGGAAAGTACTTTTCCAGTAAACCCGTGACCGCAAATGCGGTGAAGGTAGGAACCAAGGCGTTACTGTTCATCTGGGCGTAGCCTCGGTCGATGATTGTGCCAATGATACTGGCATAGGTACTCGGACGGCCAATACCTTCGCTTTCGAGCGTTTTTACCAAAGAGGCTTCGGTATAGCGTGCTGGAGGCTGAGTTTCGTGACCGTCTGCTGCGAGTTTCAGGCAGTTGGGATGATCCCCCACCTTGAGGGGCGGCAAAATCACTTCCTGGTCTTCTAAAGCCGCATCTGGATCATCAGAACCTTCGACATAGGCGCGTAAATAACCAGGGAAATCGATACGCTTACCACTGGAACGAAAACCAGCCTCTTCGACTTGCAGCTGTACCGTGATTTGGGTTTGCTGGGAGTCCGCCATTTGGGTGGCGACAGTGCGCTTCCAAATTAGGTCGTAAAGTGCCAGGTCTCGACCGCTCAAACCGGTTTCTTTTGGAGTACGGAACGTATGACCAGCAGGGCGAATGGCTTCGTGGGCTTCTTGAGCGCCTTTGCTTTTCGTCGTGTACTGGCGCGGTTGTGGGCTTAGGTATTGTTTGCCGTACTTTTGCTCGACGCAGCTGCGTGCTGCCGCGATCGCCTGCTCAGACAAATGCACCGAGTCTGTCCGCATATAGGTAATATACCCCTGCTCATACAGACTTTGAGCCGTCCGCATCGTATCACGAGCCGATAGGCGCAGTTTCCGGTTTGCCTCCTGTTGTAGCGTTGAAGTGGTAAATGGTGCAGCTGGTTTACGGGTGACGGGCCGTTCTTCGATGTCACTAACTGTCCAAGTTTTGCCAGTTAAGCGTTCTTGCAGTTCTCTAGCTTCAACTTCACTGAGTAATCTTACCTGCCGACCTGCAATAATTTGACCTGTATTGGGATCGAAGTCGCTACCCGTTGCGATCTTAACGCCCGCCACAGTTACCAGCCGTGAATCAAAAGGGGTTTTCGCTTGCTCTAGGAGAGCTTTTAAATCCCAGTAACCACCCTGACGGAAAGCCCGACGTTGACGTTCTCTATTAACCAACAGCCGCACGGCTACCGACTGGACACGACCAGCCGACAAGCCCCAAGCAATTTTCTTCCACAGCAGGGGAGAGAGGGTATAACCCACTAGGCGGTCTAAAATTCGTCGTGTTTCTTGGGCGTGTACCAGCTGTTCGTCGATACTACGGCAGTTCTTCAGAGCCTTTTTAATGGCTTCCTCGGTGATTTCATGAAACACCATCCGCTTCGTGGGAACTTTTGGCTTCAGCACTTGCAGCAGATGCCAACTGATGCTTTCTCCTTCTCGGTCTTCGTCTGTTGCGAGAATTAGCTCTTTGGCATCTTTCAGGGCATCTTTGAGCTGCTGAACGACTTTCTTTTTGTCTTTAGGAACAACATACAGAGGTTCAAAGTGATGCTCCACATTTACCCCTAACTGCGCCCAAGGTTCCTCTTTGACGGATGGCGGAATTTCAGTGGCGGATTGAGGGAGGTCACGAACATGTCCCATCGATGCCTCAACGCGATAGCTGGAGGGCAAGTAGTTGCGGATGGTACGTGCTTTAGTGGGAGATTCAACAATGACGAGGGTTGACATGGCACTTCCGGAAAATAGCAGCTGGCTAGACAGTCAAACAAATTTGATGAAGAGAGGGCAAAATGTCAAGAGAAATTTTAAAAACAGACCAATGAAACGATGTTTAAAGGGTAGCGTGTGTTGACGCGATCGCTCGGCTAGACTAGGTCTCGCTACGCTCACACGTAGAGGCTCCTGGCACAGAATCGCCAGCCTTCTTGCTAAATGTATCTTGACTCTACTTATAGCTGATATCAATGGCGACCCCCTCTTCTCCGGATTGTGCCAGAATAAGTGCCAACGTCGGGTCAAACGGGGATTATGGCATGGCGAAGTGTTTGAAACGTACTAGTTAGTCAATGTTACAGGGTTGTAACCAGCAATTATGGAGTGCTGCAATTCAACAATCTTGCTAGTCCAATCATACTACAACGTACTACATGCATATTGAGGAATAAATCTATGCAACCGATTCGACAAGGCGATGTCATTTTAGTACCTGTACGGGAGACTGGTAACGAAGCCGCTCTAGAGGGGTTAGGACAAAAGCTGCCTCACTTGACCTTAGCAGAAGGCGAGGTAACACGACACAAGCACTGCATCAGCCAAGGACAGGCAGAATTGTACCAACAAAATGACACACTCCATCTGCGGGTGCTTTCACAGACTGCAACGTTGACTCACGAAGAGCATAAGGAAATTCAAATTCCCGACGGCAGTTGGATGGTGCTGATTCAGCGAGAATATGAGCCGCCGGGATGGAGATAGGTCGCTGATTGACAAGCTGACACCTGAGCAAGAAGCGCTTATTTCAGTTTATAGAGACAAAGCGATCGCACTTTCCACCAAGCCAATTGCTCGTCAAAAAGCATGTTTAGCCGTCAAAGCCGCCTATGCTCTAATGGGTTTGCCAGAACCTAAGAAAATTCTTTTTTTGATAGCCCTTACGCCGCCTAAGAGAGTACTCCAAGCCAACGGGAGAACCAATTGAAAACTCAACAGTGGTGGCAACAACACAACCAACTATACGATCAAGTTTTTCCGCTGCGGAAAAAACTATATGGGCGACTACTTATCCAACTACGTAGTCAAATAGAGAATCAATTATGGAAACAATTGTGGCAACAAATAGCTGAGCCATTCTTTGCTTATGACTGCTACCACTACATTGAACAGAAATCCGAATCTGTATCGATTTCGTATGGCATATGGTTCGACTTTTGTATTTCTGTTTTAGGTTTGGCTCACGATCAAGCTACCTGGGAAGTCTATCAATCACTACTCAACGAGTAACGAGTGTGGTTGGGTTTTCCGATTAAAGTTTGATAGGGTTTGCTTGATTTGCGATCGCCCTATTAAACTCTCTTTAGACGACGAAAATCGCTTACACGCTGAAGGAGAACCCGCAATTCAGTTTGCGGATGGCTACACTCTGTACTCCTATCATGGTGTAAGTTTACCTAAAAAATACGGACAACTACCTTCTACACAGTGGCAATCGCGCTGGCTCTTAGAAGAGAAAAATGTAGAAGTTAGGCAAGTACTAATTCAACAAATTGGCTATACCAGAATTTGCCGAGAGTTGCAAACGCAGTTAGTATATTTTTGGCAGGAATACACACTATTAAAAATTGATGCTGCTGTTGATAAAGCGCTAGAAGAGCCAATTTATTTGTTGAAAATGACTTGTCCTAGCACGAGAAGAATTCATGCCTTACGAGTGCCACCTGATATTGAATCAGCTCATGCAGCAATTCGTTGGGTGAATTGGGGAATTGATCCAGAGGAATTTCTCCAGCAAACTTGAATTGTCATCTAAGTCACAGACCCAAATTATAGAACTGAGGGGAATGTTTCTGACCAACTGGTTCCAATCATCGATAAGATAAAAAAGTTAATGTTAATACCGACATAACCATAGACAATAGCTATAGAACCTATGGATTTTGCCAATCTTGCTGCCCAGCTGAATACTGGGATAATTTTGCCGGAGGGAATTGTACTGATTACCCTCTTGCTGGTTTTAGTAATTGACCTAATTTCTGGCAGGAGGGCTGCTCCAGCACTTCCCTATGTGGCAATTGGGGGTCTGCTGAGTGCCCTAGTTGTCCTGTATTACGAATGGGATGTTACGAATCCCATCGCCTTTCTGGGGAGCTTCAACGGTGACGCCATGAGTGTGGCGTTTCGAGGCATCATTGCCTTGTCAACGGCTGTAACGATTTTGATGTCAATTCGCTACGTGCAGCAGGCTGGTACCTCTTTAGCAGAATTTATCAGCATTCTGCTCACAGCTACCTTGGGAGCGATGTTCCTATCAGGAGCCAATGAACTGGTAGCGATTTTTATCTCACTGGAAACCCTGAGTATTTCATCTTACCTACTGACGGGTTACATGAAGCGTGACCCCCGTTCCAATGAGGCAGCTTTGAAGTACTTGCTGATTGGAGCATCGAGTTCAGCCGTCTTTTTATATGGCGTCTCGTTGTTGTATGGTCTGTCTGGAGGAGAGACGAACTTAAATGCGATCGCTCAGGGTGCAGCGTCTCTAGAGGCGGGTCAATCCCTAGGGATTTTGATTGCTTTGGTATTTGCGATCGCGGGTATTGCCTTCAAAATCTCAGCCGTTCCCTTCCATCAATGGACACCTGACGTTTACGAAGGTTCTCCTACTCCAGTCGTTGCCTTCCTCTCCGTCGGTTCCAAAGCAGCTGGTTTTGCTCTAGCCATTCGTCTGTTGACAACGGCTTTCCCCTTGGTTACAGAACAGTGGCATTTTGTCTTCACTGCCCTTACTATCTTGAGTCTGGTTTTGGGGAACGTCGTTGCCCTAACCCAAACTAGCATGAAGCGTCTCCTAGCCTATTCTTCCATAGCCCAGGCTGGATTCGTCATGATTGGTTTAATTGCAGGGACTGATGCTGGTTACGCCAGTATGATATTTTACCTACTGGTCTATTTGTTCATGAACCTAGGCGGCTTTGCCTGCGTCATTCTTTTCACGCTCCGCACGGGAACTGACCAGATTAGCGAATATGCTGGTCTCTATCAAAAAGACCCTCTCCTGACGCTGTGCTTAAGCCTTTGTTTACTCTCCTTAGGTGGAATTCCGCCTCTGGCAGGCTTCTTCGGTAAAATCTACCTATTCTGGGCAGGTTGGCAAGCGGGACTATATGGTTTAGTCTTGCTGGGTCTGATTGCCACTGTAGTGTCGATTTACTACTACATCCGCGTCGTCAAGATGATGGTAGTTAAAGAACCACAAGAAATGTCCGACGCTGTGAAGAATTACCCAGAAATCCGCTGGAACCTTCCGGGTATGCGTCCCTTGCAAGTGAGTTTGGTGCTAACGCTGCTAGCAACTTCTCTGGCGGGAATTCTGTCAAACCCGTTGTTTACTTTGGCGAACAGTTCCGTCAGCCGTACCCCAATATTGCAACAAGCTGTGATTAGTCATCGGCAACCAGCTATTAGCGCTCAGTCAATTCCGGATTTGAAGCCTGAAAGCTAAGATTACCGTGATTTTTGCAAGACGCCTGGCTCTAGAGAGTTAGGCGTTTTTTTTGTCATTCAAGCCAGGAAGAAAGGCAGGCGAAATCGCTTCATACTGCGGGCGATTCTACCTATGAAGTTATTTCAAGATTTTCAGCTAAGCGCGATCGCCATAGCATTTTTCGTTGCATTCATTACACCGTAGGAGCACGATAGTATCGTGCCCTTATAAAAACCTGCTCTTACAGCTGTTCTGGGTCAATACCCCGTTCTCGTAACTGTTCTAACAAAGCTTGATAACGCTGTTGTTCCTGTTCGAGTTGAGCAAGTGCCTCATCTGCACGTTGGCGTTCTTGCTCGGCACGTTGACTCTGTTGCTCGGCGCGTTGGCGTTCTTGCTCGGCACGTTGATGTTCCTGCTCTCGTAGTTGATCCAGTTCAACAGTGGTGAGAAACCGCCCTCCTGAGGGTGAGAAAATTTCCAGGGTGTCTGGTTTCAACTCAAACCGTATCCCTAAGCGGGGACTGACCCAACCATTGATCTCCTCAATCACGTCTAACTTGTCTCCAGAACGCTGTAAGCCAACCAAATCTATTCGGTCTGGATCATAGATGTAATACTCCTCCACGCCATAGCGTTCGTAAAAGTGGAGTTTCTTGGTCATCTCTTTGAGTCGGTTTCCAGGAGATAAGATTTCAAAGACGACTTGGGGAGCGATGTTGTCTTCTTCCCATTGTTTATAGGAACCCCTATCTCCTTTCGGTCTGCCAAAGACGACCATGGCATCCGGTGCTTGACGAGTTTTATTATCTCCCTCAACGGGATACCAAAGGAGGTCGCCAGCGATAAATACATCAGCAACAGCGGCAAACAGGATTTCTAAATTTTCTTTAATGACTACAATCCAACGGAATTGTTTAGTGTTGTCTGCCATCGGTTGACTGTCGCTGTCGGGGTAGATAATCGCTGATGCTGCCTCAGTTGGTAGTTGTTGTACCATTCTGGTGTGCCTCTGCTTGAGTGTGTTGATATTGATAGGTTGCTGAAGACCCAACAGATTTTCTTTGGCGATCGCACAGCCTTACGCCCCTACCCTAATAAGGATACAAAACTAGGAGGCACCAACTTGTTTGGGTTACATTTTTAGGACTACTGAATTGATAAGGTCTGCCTGTATGGGTTCAGATCCCAGGTCGTTATGCTTTCAGATAAGTTTCGTCGTCAGTTGCGTCAAGAAGCAGAGCAATGGCGAACTGAGGGATTAATTGATGCTTCTGTGTATGACCAATTATCCGATCGCTACCAGTTTAGTGACCTTGAAACAGCTGCCCGTAACCGCTTCATCGTGATTTTACTGGGGTTAGGTAGTATCCTCCTAGGCTTGGGTCTCATCACCTTTGTCGCCGCTAACTGGCAAACCTGGTCACGGGAGTGGAAAGTAACATTACTGCTGATTGGGTTTATTGGCATTAACGCACTTGGCTTTTACCTATGGCGACGCCCTACTGAGCGATGGCAACGTCGTTTGGGGCAGGGATTATTACTCTTAGGGGCGCTGTCTCTAGGGGCAAATATAGCTCTGATGTCTCAACTGTTTCATCAGAGTGGGTTACTGTACCAGTTGTTTATCGTTTGGGGATTAGGCATCTTAGCAATGGCTTATAGCCTACGGTTGACGGTATTAGGGATACTAGCTGCCTTCCTGATCGGATTAGGCTATTTACAGGGACAGCCTGAATTTGCGCCAATAGGAGAGTTTTCTTGGCTACGGCTATTGGTGCAACATATGCCAGTGTTGGCGGGTTTGATGTTTATCCCACTGGCTTACTGGTGCCGATCGCGGTGGATTTTTCGCATCGGTGCGATCGGGGTGGTTTATGCTTTGGAAGCCAACTTAATACGCGCCACTGTGTTGAGTTCCTCAGGTTGGATGGCGGCGATCGCATGCGCCCTACCCCCTGCACTTTTATGGGCTTATGATGATTCCCTTTGGAGAGTGCGCTCAACAGCAACTGAGTTATTCAATGGTACAGCCCGCACTCTTGCCATAACCTTCCTCAGCTTCCTATTTTATTTCTTATCGTTCTACGGGATATGGAACACATCCTCTGTGCCATCAACTGAATACGCCTCACAACTACTATTACCTCTCCTTGTAGATATTTGGCTCTTAGGTGGTCTAACTCTGTTGGAGTGGCTACGACTATTACGTCGCTTAGACCTAACCACCCTCCTGGTTATGAGCATGATTGCCATCAGTGCCTTAGTTTCCTTTTGGCATCTAAGTATCAGCATGATTGCGATCGCCGCCGTGCTAATCTTCAACCTACTCTTATTCCTTCTTGGCGTCGGTCTCATCCGTAAAGGACTAGCACAAGGTCAACGACGTTGGTTCTGGGGCGGAATGGTGCTATTGACTCTACAAATTTTCACTCGGATGTTAGAGTACAACACCGACCTACTATTCAAATCCATAGTCTTGTTAGTGTGTGGCTTTGGAGTTCTTGCTGCCGGACTCTGGTTTGAGCGATACGTCCGACTTCGACGCTGAGGGTTAATTTTGAACGTTTAAACTTTCAACCTGCCAACTTTAAACCTATCAATCTTTAACCCTTTATGACCTCTAATTCTGACTCTCCCAATTCCACAGCCCTTTGGAGATTCTGGGTACCTCTTGTATTTCAATATGACCTCTAATTCTGACTCTCCCAATTCCACAGCCCTTTGGAGATTCTGGGTACCTCTTGTATTTCAAACTGCACTAATTCTCGCTGTTCCGGCACAAGCCATTTACACTCAGCTGAGGGGCAAAACCGTTATCCTCCAGACAGTACCAGTAGACCCTTACGAACTGCCCCGGGGCTACTCTCAAACACTGAGGTATGATATCTCCAGTCAGGACAACTTACGCAAGCTTCCAGGTTGGCAGGAATTACCGAAGCAACAACCCAATGGGAACAAGCTGACCTTTACCTTTATCAAGCCAGGTACACAGTTCTATGTAATTTTGGAAGCACCCGCCAAGCCAACTTTAGCTGAACTCCCACAACCTTGGGAGCCAGTAGCCGTAAGCATCAAACTCCCCTCTCAGCTACCAGCCAATCAGGTTGTTCTCAAAGGTATTGCCGAATATGGTTCAATCCAGTACGGACTGGAAACCTACTATATTCCTGAAGACCAACGGGAGGAGATTAATGCTGATCTCCGCGCCGCCCAAAAAGCTGATTCAACTCAGTCGCAACTGCTATCGCCGCCACCCAACTCATCTCAGCGGCCAAAGAAACCATCAGTTGTTATGGAAATCAAGGTGAACACAGAGGGAGATGCCGTGCCGATAAGTCTATGGGCACGGGTTGGCGAAGCTCCAAAACAGCAGGTTCGCAATTATCGTTTCTAATCAAAAAGCCAAGGGTGTTTTAAAGATTGAACGATGAAGTATGAAGGACAAAAATACTGCCTCCTAGTTGGAAGAAGATTTTAACTCCCTTGTTTTCAGCCTTCATACTTCTACGTTTTGGTGATTTTTCTTTAGCGCTCCTGACGCCTCAATTGCAAGGCAGCACCAACTGCTGCACCAGCACCAGCCAACAAGCCAACACTCATTCCCTCAAAGATTTTATTCGTAGGATTAACGGTCAGACAATCATTGGTCACATTCTTGGCTTGTAAGCATTGATTGCTATATGCCCAACTGGTCGTTCCACCAAGAACGACACCAGCAATGCTACAGGTTGCAATCAGAATCAAGAGGCGGTTATTTTTTCTATCCATAGATAGATGTGCAAAATTAAGGAGTAAGTTAGTGCTCTAATCTACTTTACTCATCTTCTGGCAAAATGTAACCGTAATTTCACTGAAATTTTAGTCAAAAGTTGTTGTATTTACCAGGAGCGTTACCCTAGCACGACGTAGTTCGGTATGTACCAGGAACAACTAATGACTAATGACAAGCTAATCAAACCGCCAGTTGAAGGGCAGACGAGCATACACTCCTCTAGGGTCGTTCATCGATTTAAGGATTTCTAGGTCGGCTTGTAGCTTCATCAACTCTGTAGTCAGTGGATCAGGTCGCTTTGTGTTGGGAGTACTTGCCTCACTAGTGAGCGTTTTCAAAATCCGTTCTTCCAGGCTGCTATCTTCTGGGTACTCCTCCAGTTCCCAATCCTTCTCTAGTTTGGCTTGCTTAGCAGCATACTGAATGGCATCATTAAGACCCCCAATCTCATCTACCAAACCCAACTGCTTGGCATTTTGACCTGTCCAGACTCGTCCCTGAGCAATCTGTGCGACCTTTTGTTTCGATAGTTTCCGGGACTCTGCTACCTTATTGAGAAACTGATCATAAATCTGGTTGACTGATTTCTGCGCGATCGCCAACTCTTGTGGTGTCTTAGGGCGAGCAACCGTAGCTTTGTCGGCATAGCGACTTGTTTTTACCACATCCCAAGTAATACCATTTAGGTTGGCTAGCTTTTGGACATTAAACTGGAGACCGAAAACACCAATCGAACCCGTGATAGTATTCGGCTCAGCAAAAATATAATTAGCGCCTGTAGCAATCCAGTAGCCTCCGGAAGCAGCATAATCGCCCATCGAGACAATTATCGGTTTCTTGTCACGGATAAGCCTTACCTCCCGTTGAATTTCCTCAGATGCTGTAACGCTCCCTCCAGGACTATTGATGCGCAGCACTACTGTCTTGACATCATCATCGAGTCGCGCGCGTCGCAACTGCTTGGCAAAGCTGTCACCCCCCAACTGTTGGCGACTACCTTGACCATCAACGATTTCACCTTGAGCATAGACCAAGGCAATTTTGTTATTAGAATTGTGCTTTTTGGAGTTTTTGTTCTTAACTCTGGCGTAAGTAGTAAGGCGAATTTGCCGGAATGATTTATCTTCCTCACTACTACCCGTCAGCTGCTTAAGGTCAGCTACAACTTCATCCAAATAAGCCACCCTATCTACTAAACGCCGCCCAAGAGCTTCCGAGGCTATCAACTCCCCTTGATTATCTACGATCGCCTGTAGTTGTTGAGGGGTGAGCTTGCGGCTTTTGCTAACCGTCGTAAGAAACTCACTCCAAAGATTATTTAATAACGCTTGAGTCTGTTGTCGGTTTTCCGGACTTAGCTTTGTAAGAATGAACGGTTCAACGGCTGACTTGTACTTCCCTACTCGGATAACTTGAACACCAATTCCATATTTTTGCAGGGCTCCTGTATAGAACAGTGGCTGAGAGCTAAAGCCATTAATTTCCAACGTTCCCATCGGGTTGAGAACTATCGTATTCGCCACGGAACTAAGGTAATAAGCCTGCTTGCCTAAATCAACATCATAGGCAATGATTTTTTTCCCAGTCGCTTTGAACCGTTCAAGGGCTTCGCGTACCTCCTTAAGCGTTGCTAAACCAGTGCTGCGTCCAGCAGAGGTTTTACTACCATTTAAGAACAGAGCAATAATTCGCTTATCTTTACTGGCCTTGTCTAAGGTATCTAAAACTGTCCGCAGAGTGACAGAATCAGCCGACTCTCCTGATATTGCTTCCTCAAGTGCCTCGCGGGTGTTTGAAGTTGGCTCGCTATCGGTAATGTTTTGAGACATATCGAAAACCAGCACCGATTTGTCTTTGACTTGCGGTCCGTGATCTCTAGATGCCGCCGCAATTAATAAAAATAGTAGTCCACCAGTACCTAAACTAAAGAACAAAATGAGACCTGCAAGGCTTCCAACCGTACTGGCAAGGGTTTGCTTAAGAAATTGACGCATGTGGGTGGGGAATAGAGAATGGAGAATAGGGAATAGGGAAGAAACGACAATTAGCAAGTCCCAACTGCCAACGCCTAACTCTATTTATGCTAGCTTCTGCAACGCCTTGGAGTGCTTTAGCTGAGCTAGGGTAGCGTTACCTGTGCAGAAGAGAACCGTGGTAATTTCTGCAATTAGCAGCTGCACTAAGGCATCAACGGCATCTACCGACTCAGCGGCAGCCTGTAGGAAGGGCCATGCTAGACCAGAAATGTCTGCTCCAAGAGCGATCGCTTTGGCAACATCCAAGCCATTGCGTAATCCTCCAGAAGCAATTAAAGGGATGCCTGGAGCTATTGCCCGAATACTGGTGATGCACTCTGCCGTGGGCAAACCCCAGTTAGCAAAAGTCAGTCCTAACTGACGCTGTTGGGGAGTTAAGGCTCGTTCACTTTCCACCTTTGCCCAAGATGTGCCACCAGCTCCAGCAACATCAATCGCCGCCACTCCAGCATCGAATAACCTCTGCGCCATTCCGGCTGAGATGCCATTCCCCACTTCTTTGACAACCACGGGCACGGATAATTTACTGCACAAAATACTGATTTTGTCAATTAAACCCCGGAAATTAGTGTCACCATTGGACTGAATGCACTCCTGTAAAGGATTAAGATGCAAAATCAAGGCGTCTGCTTGTAAAAGGTCAATCACACGCAGGCACTCATCGAGTCCGTAGCTATAGTTGAGCTGAACCGCACCGAGATTGGCAAATAAAAGAATATCAGGGGCATGCGATCGCACGGCAAACGTATCGGCAACCTGGGGGTTCTCTACCGCTACCCGTTGAGAGCCAACGCCCATCGCCAGCTTGTAATGTTGGGCAACTTCAGCTAGACGAAAATTAATTGTCTTTGCCTGCGCTGTACCGCCAGTCATTGAAGAAATCAGCAATGGCGCTCCCAGCGATTTTCCTAGGAAGGTGGTCGTTATATCAATCTCACTGCGGTTCAGTTCTGGTAAACAACAGTGGGTGAAGCGGTAGCGTTCCAGACCATTGGTTACGCTGTGAAATTGTACATCTTCGTCCAGACAAATCCGTAGGTGGTCTGCCTTCCGCGTCTGGGTCTCTCTCATAACTCAAAACTTTACTACAGGCGGGTTGATTGACAATTATCTTTGATTAACTCTACGGCATCTCGCCCATCGATATCTTGTAAATAAACCTTCACCTGTTCTTCTGCTGCTGTTGGGAGCTGCTTACCGATAAAGTCGGGACGAATGGGTAACTCGCGATGTCCTCGATCAACTAAAACCAATAAACGAATAGCTTGGGGTCTACCGTATTCACTCACCGCATTTAGGGCAGCGCGAATTGTGCGCCCCTTATAGATGACATCATCTACTAACACCACTGTCTTGCCGGACAGATCGAAAGGAATATCGGTTTTTGCTGGTGTTCGGATGCCAATTTGATCGAGATCATCCCGATAAAAAGTAATATCTAGTGCTCCTACTGGTACTCTCACCTGCTCTAGTACTTCAATCTGACGCCCCAGCATCTTAGCTAGGGAAACGCCTCTGGTGTAAATGCCGACTAGGACAAGGTTGGACAAATCCCCAGATTTTTCGATCACTTGAGACGCCAAACGGGTAACCATACGGCGTAGTTCTTCGGCTGAAAGAATTTCAACAATTTGAGTTGGCATCCTGATTTGTTGTTTATAAAGCGAGTGATAAGTACTCCGCAGCTGAAGCCTGCCATTTCAGAAGGAAGATAGCAACGGCAGACAACTACATATTGTTAATATTGTTACGCCTGTGGCGCGATCGCTGTAGAAATATGGTTACCCGGAGAAACACCTTATAGTGCCCTTGTTAATGCTTGGAAAGCTGGTAGGCTCAAGGTGGCGAGCGCTATGCCAAGCCAAATCAAAAAACAATATCGTGTTAGTCGTAACGCTTGGTAAATTTTCGTAGATGTAATTGGCTCAACTGGGTTGCCCAGAAGTGGTTTGTGTTTAGCAATGCCCTGATACCAATTTGTTCCTCCCAGTTGAACACCCAAAATCGCTGCATAGGCGCACTCACTCCAACCCGAGTTGGGGCTAGGGTCTTTAGTTGCATCACGTAAGCACAGATGCCAAACCTGTTGGGGTTTTCCTGACAAAAGTGCCAGTGTAATTACGGTTAACCGACAAGGCAACCAAGTGAGAACATCTTCCAGTTTGGCACTGAACCAACCCAAATCCGTGTAAGGCTCAACGCGATAGCCAACCATTGAATCGAGAGTACTTGCGGCTTTGTAAGCGAGGGCAAGGGGAAGACTACCAACCCCAGGCAAAAATGCCCCAACAATGGCATAAAACAGAGGCGCACTCACTCCATCCGTGGCATTTTCTGTGACTGTTTCCAGAACTGCACGAAAAATTTCTGGCTCATCTAATTTTTCTGTATCTCGACCAACATATTGACTCAAAGTAGAACGTGCCTGATCCACTTGCTCAGTGATTAATGGTTGTAGAACATCAACGGCTGCTGTCCGTAAACTCCGACCGGCAAAACAGCTAGCTAGCAAGATACTCTCTACTACAACACTCATTAGTGGATGTATCCAGCTTGCTCCTTGCACAATTAACCATCCTGCCAATCCACTGCCGATGATTAGTCCCACACCCAAAACAATACCAGCCCCGCGGCGTTTGGGCGGAGAGTTCCAATGCTTTAGAGCAAAGTGGCTGAAGTGAGAAATTAGCCAACCCATTACTCGCACAGGATGAGGCCAGCCCCACGGGTCACCGATAATGTAATCCAGGCTAGCAGCTAGCAACAAAACCAAAACAGCAGCTGGAACTAAACTTACAATGCTTGTATCCATTAAATAGAAGTGTTCTGCAACCTGACTATTCTATTTATGTAAATAGTGCTTTCAGCTTTTCACACAATAGAGGCTTTTCAAGAAGCACAGCTTCCACTTCTGCACTAGGTACGAACGAATCTAGGGAGCCGATATTTTTTGACAAACACCTCACCTGTTCATTAATGATCAGCTTCGCTAGTCCCGTTAATAAAATACTTGCCTCTACTGCTATCATTTTTGAAGAAAAATTACACAACAAAGCTTGTCTCTTCTCCAACAGCGGCTTGCCAACTACGGGCGTCGTAGTAAAGGTCGGCAAGCGTTATACTATACAACGCTTCTTTGAGTTTTTGGTGTAGTCGATGCCAGAGAGTAAATGTCACCCAGTCTTCAGCTTGTTCAGCATCTGGAGTATGGTGGCGTAGTGGCTCGATTGTTTCACCGACAGCTTCTAATATTTGACCAAGAGAAATTTGGGCAGGCTCACGCGCTAATTGATAACCGCCTTGAGCACCACGCACTGAGTTAACTAAACCGGCGCGACGCATTTCTATCAGAAGCTTCTCTAAATAAGGAGCTGGTAAGTCTTGTCGGTGAGCGATCGCTTTGACAGATGTTGGTCCAAATTCTTGCTGTAGGCTTAGATCTAGCAGCGCTTTAACACTATAGTGTCCACGAGTTGTAAGCTTCATAACAGATTGAAAGTTTTCATAGAGTACAATCTATTTCTTTTTATAGATATCGGCTTGAGCAATGCCTAGCGAGTTAAGTCACTCTTGCTTTTGGGTCTTAAAGACCGGATGCCTATGTTAATTACTCGATTAGTATTATTGTGTGCCCAACGAAGGCTGTACTATCAACCGAAAGGATTATGTATTTATCCTCAAGCTTGATTCATCACCCAATTGATACGAGGCTGACGTGTCTGCTGTTTTTTTGAGACATCGAGGCTTTGAAGCAACAGCATTCTCTGAATGTATCAGTTGTTCACAAACTCTTGAGGATGTTTATCGTAAGTTACAAACTCTGAGTAAACAAATGTAGTGAACAAAATTGACACTCTTTGTGTAATATAGTTCTATAAGCTGATATAACCCTGAGAGTTTGTTGTCTTGGTTAACCATCAGTCGAGCAGAATACCTGCACACCGCTTAACTCATTAGTTTTAGATTCAAGTTGATGGCTAAAAAGAAAAAAATCGACCCGTTAGAGGGTGAGGCACTCATTAAGAAAGTCAAAGAGCTAGGAAACCTCAGCAAAGAAGAAAAAGCTAGGGCCTGTGGCTACTACACCGTAACAAAGAACGGAGTAGAGCGAGTTAACATGATGAAATTTCTCAATGCCCTTATTGATGCGGAGGGAATTGAGTTAGATAGTAAAACCAATGGCAATGGACGTGGTGGTCGCAGTGCCAGTTATCGTATTAGTGTGCAATCAAACGGCAACCTGCTGATTGGTTCTGCCTATACTAAACAGATGGGCTTAAAGCCAGGAGATGAATTTGAAATCACCTTAGGACGCAAGCACATTCACCTTAAACAGCTTGACAGCCAAGAAGAAGAAATTCCAGAGGCGTCCTGAACCTCAATCATTAAGTGAACGTAAAGCCAAACAGCCTTTGTGTCAAATACAACTTACTGAGGCGACAGCCAGAAAAATAAACCCATGGCTGCCGGATAAGAGTAATTGTTATGACTTGGTAATTTTTCGTTGGTTTTCTAGAGACAACCTTAGGGGCAAAGCACCGTTAAAACCCTTTAAAAAGGTAATCCAGTGCTTTGCCTGTATCTTTATTATTAATCAATCGCACTCTTGAGTAATCAACACTCAGCTTTAGGCTTTGCTAATTTGCCTGGCTGACTCTAAGCTCACTAAGTTGAGAGTGGAGTTGAGAGGGCTAATGTTGAATAATTATTAAAACGGTTAGTTATGACTCCCCGTATTTTTTGAGTTTAAATTATATACTGGGAAAATTTGGCGATCGCTATAAAAATTCAGGGTGGAGTAACGGCAGAACCTACATCAGGAAACCATGTAGAAATCGCCTGAGTTTTAAGCGTACCATCCTGGAGAATGGCGGCAATGGGTTTAACGGGATAACCTTCTTTCCCGGGCAACATCCAATAGGGAGAAGTCGTAAAAATCAGCAGCGAAATATACATGCCCCAAAACAAAATTAAAATAAATTGCAGGTCACGTCGAGCAACCAGAATAGCTGCCATTGTCATTGTTAACGCAACAGAGGCAAAAATCACTCCTAATGACCGTTCAGTAGTAGCGATCAATCCGAAGTAAACACTACTTACAATTCCCCCCACAGCCAGCAGTTTTAGGATGTAACTCCAGACGAGGGGATAAGATTTGTGACTAGGCCAATGCCAAACTTCAGTTAGCTGTGCTCCAACCGCAAGCGCTAAGGCTGGGTAGATTGGCAAAGTATACCAAGGGAGTTTGGTGATCATCATGGCAATGCTTAGCAAACAGACGCTAACCCAAACCAGCACCAATTTTGCCCAACCCCAATTGCGATTTTCCCAGGCAAGCCGCAATCCAAAAGGAAAGAATAGTAACCAGGGAAAAAATTTCAGGATTTCCACGAGGTAGTAGTACCAAGGAAAACTACTGTAAGCTGTTACCGATAGCCAAAGATGCTTTAGAAATTGGTTGGTGATGCCTGTAGAAATAAATGTCTGACCGTATTTCAACACTCCGGCAGCATACCAAAACCCCACAGGCGCAATGCCAAGAACCAAGCCAAACCACCAGTAAGTAGAGGTGAGTAGTCTGGGTGTATCCCATCCCAGAAACAAAAGAGCGATCGCTGCCAGTAATGCTCCCAGTAGAAGACCTTTGGTAAGGCAAATCAATCCTAATCCTATCCCCACACCCAGTGCCCAGCGTAAGTCACGACGCGATCGCAACACACACCACATCATGAGTGTCACACAGCACAGCGCCGTACCATCCACCGTCGCCAAACGTCCATAGTAGACCATTGGCAATAAGGTTAGATAAATCAAGCTAGAGAAAAGGGCACTTTGACGAGAGGGGAAGATTTCTCGACCAATTCCATACAGTAGCGGTACAGCCAGGGCGCTTAGGATGGCACCTGGTAAGCGCGTCGTCCACTCGTTGATGCCACCAATCTGATAAGCCGTAGCAATTAGCCAATAAAGTAGAGGTGGTTCCTCCAGATAAGGTTGACTCGAAAGCGTTGGGTAAAACCACGACCAAGACCCCACGGATGCTCTTTGCAGTTCACGCGCCACCAAGCTAACAGTTCCTTCGCCCCACTCTAAAAGCGGTGGGCTACCTAAATTAATTCCAAGTAAAAGCAGTGCCGCTAGGAATAAGCCTAAAACCCATAACCTTTCAATCCAGCAATCCGCCCTGCGAATTTTGTTCCCAGCGCGATCCCACGCAAAAGTTTGACGATCCATCTTTACAAAACAATTCAGATTACTGCTCGTTGCCAGTCCTAGCCCTCTTGGCAATCAAACCTACTGATTGCTTTCAACCTTGCTTACAGCAGCGGTACGCATTTAGGAAGTGACTTTCCAATTATGAATGAGAAATTTACTGACCCAAGTTAGATTTCAATGTTAGGTTGATTAGTTCGTCGCGATCGCAGCCGATCTTAATGGAATCCAGCTTTGTGCGACAGCAACTTTCGCAAAACCCGATAGCGTCCTTCATTAGGTCAACTTTCCCAAAAGTAGATTTTCCCAACTCTAGAAGCTGAAACACCAAGCTCGTAAGGTAGAGTTAGCACACAATAACAATCTTGTCACTTCCAACTTTTGTGTCACACCCAATTGAGAGTTCACCCTTAATCAAGAGAACAGACTTATCAACCCTAAGTGCTAAAATACCCGGAATGATTCAAAATTTAACCTTTTGTTCAAACTACAAACCAAATTTGAAAAATTGCTAGCCGATCAGCAAAATAAATAGCCTTCTTTATGTAGAAGTAGGGTCAGGGGGGAGCGATCGGGCTGATAACCTTGATACTCTCACCAAAGCCTTTCTACCTGTTCTAACCCAATTTGTCCGGATAGATACAAGTGGGAAAGTACAGATTGGCTAGATTCGTCAGATATTATGGGAAATCCACAACAGCCTCGTCAACAAATCCTCAATGGCACAATGATGTCTTGATAAATTAGATTATCCCTATCAGCCCAGCACTGGTTACTCTCATCTCACCATTGACTTTGAACTCGAATCAGAGCTTTGGTGATTATTTAAACGCTAGTTTCTGACCAAGGCGATATCAATACCTGGATTTGTTGAAAGTTGTACCCTGTTGTATGAGGCATTCTGCACATTTCCACATGTCAGGTCACGCCTTTACTGCACTTGGTTAAAACCCAATCATGCTTTTGAATACAGAAAACGAGGCATTTAAACCTGATTTGAGCACCAGCGAAACTTACGCCTATGGAAGGATCATTTGAACTAACGCTACAGATGGTCATAGCTGTCCTCGCTGGGATCAGTGCCCAGGTAATAGCTGAGTACCTCAAAGTTCCTAGCATCGTCTTTCTGCTGATGTTTGGCATTTTCCTAGGATCAGATGGCTTAGGTATATTGCACCCAAACAAACTAGGAGTTGGTCTAGAAGTAATTGTTGCCCTGTCAGTGGCTGTCATTCTGTTTGAGGGTGGACTAAGCCTGGATCTGCGAGACTTGGGCAAAGTTTCCGGTAGTCTCAGAAACCTGGTCACACTGGGGACACTGATCACGTTACTGGGAGGTGGCATGGCGGCTCACTGGCTAGGTGAATTTCCCTGGTCGATCGCGTTTCTCTATGCCTCACTAGTCGTTGTTACCGGTCCTACTGTAATTAGCCCTCTACTCAAACAAGTGCAAGTGGATTGGCAGGTAGCCACTCTTTTAGAGGGAGAAGGTGTCTTAATTGACCCCGTGGGAGCCATCCTCGCTGTTGTCGTGCTAGACACAATTTTGAACGGTGATGCTAGTCCTTCCGAGGCAATCATTGGTTTAACTCTACGTCTGGGCATCGGTGCTAGTATCGGCGCTAGCGGCGGTTGGTTAATGGGCTTAATTCTCAAACGTGCCAATTTCATCTCAGAAGAACTCAAAAACCTGGTCGTACTCGCTGGACTATGGGGCTTGTTTGGCTTGGCACAAATGATTCGCAGTGAGTCAGGGCTGATGGCAACTGTGGCTGCTGGAATGGTTCTGGGAGCCTCTGCCCTGCCTGAAGAGCGGTTATTACGACGCTTTAAAGGACAATTGACTATCCTTGGTGTCTCTGTCTTATTCATTTTGCTCTCCGCCGATTTGTCTATTGCCAGTATCTTTGCATTGGGCTGGGGGAGCCTTTTTACCGTCTTCGTACTGATGTTTGTCGTGCGCCCCATCAGCATCACCTTGTGTACCTGGAACAGTGAGCTGAACTGGCGACAGAAATTCTTTTTGTCCTGGGTTGCTCCTAGAGGAATCGTCAGCGCTTCGGTTGCTTCCTTATTTGCGATTCTCCTAACCGAGCGGGGGATTAATGGTGGTGACTCTATTAAAGCCCTAGTCTTTCTCACCATTATGTTGACGGTTTTTTGGCAAGGACTGACAGCTCGCTGGATAGCCAAGTGGCTGCAAATTGAGCGAAATCATGAAACAACAGGTGCTGTAATCATTGGCTGTAATCCCTTGAGCATTCTGATTGCCCGGATGTTCCAAGAGCGAGGTGAGTCTGTAGTGCTGATTGACACAGACCCGGAAGCTTGCCAAAAAGCGGAGGAAGAAAATCTACGGGTGATCCAAAGCAGTGGTCTAGATATTGATGTTTTGGAAGAGGCAGGGCTTGACTCGATGGGAACGTTTCTAGCAATGACCAGTAATGGTGAGGTGAACTCGGTACTAGCTCAACGAGCGGCTGAAGAGTTTAAACCCCCGCGAGTCTTAGCCGTATTTCCTCGCGACCCTCAGAGCAATACGACCCCCAACAAAAGTAAAGTTAATCAGGCTTTCGTCCCACAGCTCCCCATCAAAACTTGGAATCAGTACCTCAATGATGGGCAAGTAAAGTTGGGCAAAACCGCATTAGGAGAACCAGGATTTGCGTTTCAGCGGGCTCATTTACAAGCTTTAATTCGTTCTGGCGAATTATTACCGTTACTGGTGGAACGAGACGGGAATTTCCAAGTTGTGCCCGCGACTGAAAGTTGGCAATCGGGCGATCAAATTATTTACCTGCTGCATGACCCAAGACCAACACTTCTCAAACGCTTATCAGGTGCCAGTCCCTCGTCCCGTCTGGCAGTAGAGAAGCTGCCGGAAGTTGAGGAAATCCCAATTTCATCTGCTGTTCCAGAAACGGCTATAGAGATCATTCAACCCAAAAGGGAAGTATTACAGCCACCCGCTTCGGGTTAGCCACTGGAGACGTACTGGTTCTGGGGCTGTTTTTAGGAGCGAGAAATTACCAAGAGCCGCCGAGAAAGCCCCATTAGAAGTGGAGGGTTGGCTGATAGAGATGTCAGTTTTCTAAGTCGTCTGAATGAATTGAGAATCAGCAATTGTGCTGAGAATCCGCCTGAGCCGTAAGGCACTGGCGGAGTAGGTCAATTTACGCGATCGCTCCAATCGAGAATCATGGCTGTCCAAGCTAAGCCGATAGTCGTTAGTTAGGAGAATGCCACTGATCCATGCCGTCAACCAACTGCTACGAAATTGCCAACCGAGAAACATCACGACAATTTGTACTAGAGCTACTGCGATCGCGCCATTACCCGCAAAATCATGAATACCTAGAAAAAGCTAGCCCTATCACTTCAAACTTCCAAACCTTCAACTTAAATACTGTACCCAAGACTGTAAAGTCGTTGGTGAACCATACCAAATTCCTGCCCTTCTGGGAGAATGCAGGACGCCTTCCAAGGTAAGATTGGTCGCCCCCTCTAAATGAGCGGCTTCAATCGGAGTAATGCCGTCTCCCCAACAGTTGCCCACTCCGCAGGTTAGCTGGTAACTGCTGTACGCTAACCATTTACCCAAGCGTCGTTCGCCGTAGATTGCCTTACCAGCAACACAAACATAGTTAACATCTGGGTAAAAAGCACCTGGATAATTGATTTTGACAAAATCCAGATTGCGTTTTGTCCAGCGCTCTTGGCTAACATGAGGTGTACCCAGAGTCACCAAAGTCGCTACGTAGGGGTAAGCGTGCCATAAACCCGCTAACTCGGTAACATCTTGGTGGATGTTGTAGGGCTTTTCTCCCAAATAAATCCGAGCAATCCAGCCACCCGCTGAGTGACCAATCAGGTTAATCTTAGAAGCGTTGTAGTCTTTAAGCTGCTGTTTCACGGTCTGGTCGAGTTTTCGTAAAATCGGCACCATTGAGCGACCGCCGACCGTGGGGTACCAATCCTGTTGTCGTAGTGGCACCGTGACGGTGGGAAACCCTAACTCTTTTAAAGATTGTTCTAAACAACGGTATTCAATGGCACTGGCGAAATAGCCCGGTAAAATGACAGTCGGTAATGGCATTTTGGATTTTGGATTGACAGTCCAAATCTACTATTTATTAATAAATCTTAACAAGTGAATTTTGTGCAAGTTGGCACACTGTACGGTATTAGTGTTGGACCGGGTGATCCTGAACTGATTACCCTCAAAGGACTGCGTATCCTGAAAAAGGCACCTGTTGTGGCTTTCCCTGCTGGGATTCACGGCAATCCAGGAATTGCTCAGCAAATTGTGGATGAATGGTTGGGAAGCCATCAGGTGCAGCTAGCGTTAATTTTTCCTTATGTGCAGGATATGGACATCCTGACTCAAGCATGGCAACTGGCGGCAGAGCAGATCTGGCAGTACCTCCATGTGGGTCAAGATGTGGCTTTTGTCTGTGAAGGAGATATCAGTTTTTACAGCACATTTACTTATTTAGCGCAGATGCTGCAACAGCTGCATCCTGAGTGTATCGTCGAGACAGTACCGGGAGTTTGTTCTCCAATGGCGGCGGCATCGGCTTTAAGGATGCCTTTAACAGTAAGGCAAGAGCGCCTTGTTGTAATTCCTGCTCTTTATAATGTGGGGGAACTCGAAACAATTTTGGACTGGGCAGATGTTGTGGTACTAATGAAGGTGAATTCGGTCTACCCGGAGGTTTGGAATGTGCTGCATCGGCGTCAGCTATTGGAGCAAGCGTGGGTGGTAGAACGAGCAACGCGCCCCGAACAAGTGATTTATGACGATTTACGCGATCGCCCCAACCTGAAATTACCTTACTTTTCCCTACTGATTGTGAAAGTTACGCGATCGGCTAGCTAAATCAAGTCAAGCCAAGTAAATAGACGGAAACTTCTGTAGCTGAAGGTGTCGTCGTTGTCCTAAAATACGACAAAAAAAAATTGGCAGCTCGACTGCCCTGTTCTCAAACAGCTGAGACTATCATAAAGAATCAAACTCGCCATCTCGGCAGATACTTTTTTGAAACCGCCTGACGTGATAACCTGCCTGCCATAATGCAGTGGAGTGAACTGAACTGCTATGTCTTACGCTTCCTTTACCAAAAGCTTCCCTAGCCTGATTAAAACCTTGCCGCTAAAGCTGTTTCAGCCGACTGGTATTGCGGTGATGGCTTCCATAGGCATCCATGCGCTCGTGGGAGTATCGCTACCTTATTTGCCTTTGGCTTCCCAGGAAAAGCAGGGACCATTACGCAATGTTCGACTGGTAGAGTTATCACCAGCAGAGCAGAGTCGCCTACCACAACCTGCACCTCTGCCGTCTTTCCCCAATCAGCTTCAGTCCTTGTATCCCTTACCATCTGCTCCGTCTACCTCTTTACCCTCACTATCTTCTAAAGACTTATACCCTCTGAATTTACCTCCGATAGGGCCTTTACCACCAGGTAGCAGTGCGCTCTCATTGCCAGCCATGCCGCAATTACCCAAGCAACAGGCACAATCATCCAAGCAACAACAGCTAACTCTCAAAAGCCCAACGGTTCCTCAAGGCATGGAACCGGTGGTAATTGCTCCGATTCCTGGGTCATGGAGAGCTTCCAGACCCGATCTTTCATCACTAATAGGGGGTATCAATCCTGCTCCCCTATGGGTGCCTCCAGATAACAGCATAGCGATGACCGCGCCATCAGAGCCTTCCAACCAAACGAATGGACAATCGGGCTATCCTCCTAACATATCTTTGTCGGGGGCTGCTAATCTTGGTGTTCCAGGGAGAGAGTATCCATGGCGAATTTCGACAATTAATCCTACAACATCTTCCACAGGGACAACTCAGGCGGCGGTTCCGACTCCAGGTCAGAATTCGACAGGCAATAGCAACCCTAACGTTTACGACCCTTACAACAGAAAAATCGTCGAGCAGTTAGCCCAAAATCTTACAGATAGCGAACAGCAAAACCTGGAAATACTTCCTCCAGTTTCTGGCAGCTGTCCAGCAAATGCTTGCTCCGCCGGAGTCAACTACGAAGTCGTTGTGAAAGTGAATGTAGATGACAAGGGTAATATCACTTCCAACAAGGTAGTTTCCAGTTCTGGCAAGGAGGAGGTTTTTGATAGCCTAGCGCTCTCAACTATTCGGGGATCTCGATTGCCAGCCACAGGCAAGGCACAGACTTATTTAGTTCCAGTTCATTTTCAAGGCGATAGTAGACTCCCAGGAAGTTTAACGGGTACGCCAACTCCAGGCAATACCCAAACTTCTCCCAAGCCAGAAGCTTCTAGTAATCCTCAAGCTTCTCCCAAGCCGGAAGCTTCTAGTAATCCTCAAGCTTCTCCCAAGCCGGAAGCTTCTAGTAATCCTCAAGCTTCTCCCAAGCCGGAAGCTTCTAGTAATCCTCAAGCATCTCCCAAGCCGGAAGCTTCTAGTAATCCTCA
>DATNPH010000029.1:0-3396 GCA_036703315.1 Coleofasciculaceae cyanobacterium | reverse complement strand
GACTGTAACGGTAGTTATAACATTATTCGCAAAGTAGTCCCAAACGCTTTTTGCAATGGGATAAAGGGTGTGGTAGTTCACCCAGTCAAGGTTACACCTGCAAACTAATTTCCGCGTTTTTCCGTGAAATTAGGAACTATAGCGTAACTCTCCGATCCACCCGCACTTTCAGCTCTTGCCTCGAATTTTTATTGTGAACTTATTTGCGATTAATGGATAGAGATTCATCCTTGAACATTCAAACGAAGGCGGCGCAAAACCTCAACGGGAATGGCATAAAAGGACTGTTCGCTTGAGAAGCTTAACAGTCCTACAACCTCTCCCAATTGATTCAAAATCGGCGCACCGCTGATTCCCCCCTGAAGCAGAATACTAACCTCTAGTACCCGCTCAGTGCAAAATTGACTCGGTCGGATACGGTTTACCAGACCAACATTGCAGTAGAGATTCTCTTCAAACCCACCCTCGCCAGGAGCAGGAAAGCCAACCGTCAAGATTCGCTCCCCGACCTCAACGAGTTCCGAAAAGCCCAATCGTAATGGAGTAACAGATGCACACTCTGGTTGCAAGCGCAGGATTGCCACATCGTCCGCGCTCCCAGTGGGTAAATGTATGGATGCTACCCGGAGAGAACCTTCCTTAGTAATCACCCTTACCGCTTCAGGCAAAACACATTGCCCTGTAGACTCGTTGATGACAACGTGACGGTTGGTTGCCACTTCATTGGGACTAATCACAAAACCACTGCCACTGGCGGCAGACCCTCCTGCTAAATTCACCTGTATCCAAACCACTGAGGAGGCATAAATCCGCACCGAGTGATTGAGGCGAGCATTGTCGGGACTGTGAACTCCAAGCCTTTGGGCGTGTTCTACAAACAATGCTGCATAAGCCTCTCGCTGTCGGGAACGAGCCAAAATCTCTAGACCCAGTTCAACCTGAAGTGGAGACAGGGGAGCCTCAATCCGATCGAAATGAGTTATGGCTTCCGAGTAGCGGTTAAGACGGAGAAAATGTTGAGCCAACTCTTCGGCATTTCCCTCAGGGTTGATTGGAAGGTTTTCGATCGCACTCAACCATCTTGTGTAAGTCGCCGCCACTTCTGTAACCTCTTGAGCCGCCGAACGAGTGCGATCGAGTAAACTAAAGCCTTCCTCGACTAATTGCTCCACTCGCTTTCCGACTTCTGTAGAACGCCAATCCAGCGACCCATAACCGTCCAACCAAGTATGGCTACTCCGACTTAAGGTGTCCCACCGATCCTGAGCTAACCTTGCCTTCATCTCTAATTCGTCCCGGTTGCGATAAACCTCAAACAACCTGTTATTGTCTGTAGCAGTGGGCAAATACCGCTCCCGGTGACCTTCATAGTATTGCAATCGCTCTCGCAAACGCGCTGAGAGTTCCAGAATACCCATCCTTTGGGTTTCGCGCAGCATCTGTGCGAGTTCCCCAGCCAGTTTTTCTAACCGTGTCAGGTAGCCTTGATGGGTCTGAGAGTCTCGGAATCTAGCTTGCAGCGAAGCCGCTTGGGCTGGTGTGAGAAGATGCGAGTCGGCGATCGTGATGCCGCATTGGTTCCCCGTTCCGGCATCACGGGCTGTTACGGTCAGCAGACAATTGCTATCAATATCGAATGTGACATCGATTTGTGGAACCCCAGCTTTGGCTAGAGGTATTCCTTCAAGGATAAATTGTCCAATCTTGAAATTGTTCTCAGGAACAGGTGACTCTCCCTGAAAAACCTCAATTCTCACTTTTGTCTGATTGTCCTCAATCGTGGTATAGCGTTGCGTTTTCTCAGATGGTATTGTTGTGTGCTTGGGAATCAAGGAATCAAACTTAAACTGACCCGGTGCTACATAGGATTTAATGCCCAGACTGAACGGAACGACATCCAGTAAGATGGCTTCCTGTAGCGCACCCATCAGTATTGCGGCTTGGAGGACAGCTCCACGAGCAACGGCTGTTAGTGGATCTAAATCCGAGCTAGGTTCCTGTCCAAATACTTCTCTAATGCCCCTGCGGACAGCAGGCATTATCGCTCCACCGCCGATGAGGAGTATTCGGCTGGGTTTACGATTAATCTTCTTGCAGGTTGCCCGAATGCGATCGATCCAAGGGGCAGCGAGGCGTTCCAGTTCGTCTCGTGTCAGTGCCACCTCAATCGCGCTACCGTTGAGGAATTGGGGTAGCTCAATTGTCCAAGCACTGCGGGATGAAAGTTCAATCTTTAGTTCTTCGCAAGCCTGACGCAAACGGGTTCCCGCTTGGCGATAGCTAGCGATATCCTGTCCGGTTTCTACTTTAACGAACTCAAGAAAGTGACTATACAACACATCATCTAAATCTGCACTGCCAAGCGCGTTATCTCCCTCGATTTCCAGTACCTCAAAGACGCTTTGCTCGACTTCAATAATGGAAAGGTCAAAGGTTCCCGCTCCAAGATCAGCGATTAAGATTGTTTCATTTTGAGAAGAGCGGGTGCGCTGGGCAAGGCAAGCCGCCGTAGGTTCGTGAATCAGGCGCAGGACGTTGATATCAGCCAATACTCCGGCAGTCCTGGTTGCTTGTTTCTGGGCATCATTAAAGTAAGCCGGTACTGTAATGACCGCATTGGCTAAAGGAATGGCGGGGGGGTGTTTCTCAAGGTAAGCTGTTATCCAGTCTTCCGGTGGAGAAGTCCCCATTGTCCGAGCTGCCATCAGGGAAATTTTCTCACCAATCTTTTTCCCGAGATACTCTCTGGCTAATTGACGGGCACAGTTAATGATACGAGCAGAAATTTCCTCAGGACGGTACACCTGACCGCCTGCCTTAAATTTAGTGTCCGTTCCCATCTGCCGTTTGGCTTTGGTGACAATAGCGCGAGGTGATTTCCCCAGCAACTCGGATATGGGTACGCCAACCAGTTCCCGTCCCAGTTGATCGATCGCAAACACGGAAGGAATCTGCCGTCGCCCGTGCCATTCCACAACCTCTGGCTCTCCTCGCTTTTTGTTGTAGAGACAAACCACACTGTTACTGGTACCAAGGTCAAGCCCAATAGCATCGATGTAGTCTCCCAAAACCTCTCTTGTTGCGGCTTTAAGCCATTGACCGGCTTGCTCCTCAAACCCGCGTCTGTCTAAAGCCTCGATGCTAGGAAGCTCTGTAGCAACAAGGTTCAGCCATTTGGAGCCAACCAGATTTCGCGTTCCTAGGTCTTGAATACGTCGCAACAAACGCGCTTTTTCTTCTGGCGATCGCTCCGGTTCGTAGGCTTTTCCCGCGCAAAGTTCAGCGAGTTCCTCCACCCGACCCGCTTTCGTGAGTAATTCTTGGAAGCGATCGTCAAAAACTGCCCGGTTATCGCCAAGCTGCTGCCGTCGAAGTTGAGCTGCACGCTGGTATTCC
>DATNPH010000278.1:0-40390 GCA_036703315.1 Coleofasciculaceae cyanobacterium | reverse complement strand
TTAAACTCCGGGCTAATAGCCAAAGTCGTCTAAAGACGACTCAAATAGTGATTTTCAGTCCTCTTGAGAGGACTTGATTCTATGAGACAGGGGTTTTAACCCCTGGCGGACTCTGGCTTTGCGAGAATGAATCAGCCCTACCCGAAACGGGGGGACTGAGCCAGAGCTTTAGTGAGGAGGTCAATTTGACTTTTGTAAGAGACTCAATGAGCTGCACTCACAACGAAGGATGAAAGTAGACTTTCAAGATAGGTCAAATCATTATTTGAAAAATTGCAACAAAAAGACGGTCTGTGACTTACACAAACCGCCTTTTCAGCTTCCCGACACCTAACTAAGACTTATTTGACTGGCACACAGGGTACGGTTACCAGATAACCTCCTGCCTCAACTACAAAGTCATCGAAGTCGTTATCTTTTCGTTTAGCTTCGGGTAGTCCGCTATCATCCCAGGCGATGCGGCTGCCGATAACTCCGTTGCGATTACCTGCGTCCAAGGTTCCATCAAACATAGTGGCTAAGTTGCTTGTGGACACAACAGTACGTCTAGTTTGACCCGTGGGGCTCACAGATTCCAGGTAAAAGGCATATCGGGTATTTGCCTTAAATGTGAACTCACTCAACCGACTTTCTACGGTTCCTCCCTGAACCGTCCCCAGATAATCTAGAGACGTGCCCAGGCTGTTTGAACCAGCACGAGTCTGACGCTCTCCTGTTCCGTAGCCATCATAGGGTTTAGTTTCCCTAAACAGCTCTTTAACGGGTTGACCAGTCTCCAGATCGATGATTCCAAGAGTTGACTGGAAGGCTCCATGAGACTCTTTGAATTCAAATTCAACTGTGGTATCTACTGGGAACTGAATCACCTGATTCCCAAAGGAGTCTTGAGCTTGAACGGGCGCGGCTAGGGAACTGACTACTCCTGCTGCCATTGCTCCCATTAATAACCCAATCCCAGTGGCGCGATCGCGCTTACGCTTTATCTGCCTCATCGTTATTACGACTTCTCCTCAACTACAAGGTTGCTGTTTAACTGACAAAAGAAGAATTCAGTAGTCAGGAGCCAGTAGCCAAACGGTTCTGTACTCGCGCTTTGTGACTACTGTCTTCTAGCTCCTGCTTATAGCCGAAACTCTACCAAGTCAGAAAAGCTGAATTTCCCCTTGAGCGTTCGACTTCTTGTGCAGTTCTTCTCAAGTTTTCTGCTTCTGTTCTTAACTGTTCTAGCTGCCGACAAGCAGTAGGAACTTCAGCCGTTTGAGTAGAGGGCTGTCGGGCAAACCTGCGGGAAGTAGGGACATTTTGTTCTGCTTGGGCAACGGCGGCATTACAAGCGTTGAAGGCGGATTCTGAGTCTCGATTAACTCTTGTAATGTTCTCGATTAACTTCGGATCTAGCTTGGTATCAGTATCAAAAATGGGTGCGGTATTGTTCCAGATATTGGTTCCCGTGATATCGGAAAAGCTCTTGTCGGCTCTAGCTGGAGCAGCGCTTAGCGCTCCGACGACAATAGATAGACCTACAACCCAACCAAGGGATTTAATTGTTCGCATTGTGTGTACTCCTCCTCCTTAAAACCGAATCGCTGTTCCAGCACCTAAGACAAATCGCGCTCTGTCACCAGCACCAACGACATCGCGCACGGCTGGGGTAATTACGAAGGGAAAGTTTCTAAAGGGTGCGATCGAAAGACCCAGTGCCAGATCTTGCCCAGTCCACTCTGCAATAAAACTAACCGGTCGGACAACCCGAATGGCAACATTACCAAATACATTGACATTGTTATCACCCACAGCAACAGCACCGTTTGACCGGAACTGTCCATCGCCGACACCAACAGTAACAGCAACGCGGCTGAGAGGACTATTGAGTGATTCTTGGGTTCGGAAAACTTTGGTAATTACACCATATTTGGATTGTTCAAAGTCATTGCGACCAATATTCAAGAAACCATTCCAGCCGATCGCTCCTGCCAAATCTTGCCCCAACTGACGGTGCAGCTTAGCATTAAAGCCTCCTTCGCCGAAACTGTCATCGGTGGTTTCTAAGGCATAGGATAGCTCTAAACCTACAGATTTGCGAGCATCGCCTAGACCAATTCCAATGCCTCCTGCTCCCACAGAACCTGCATCTCTTCGCACAGTGTCTTGATAACTGCCGCTGAGGAATACGGTGTTTCTATCTGCACCATATCCAACAGGAATATAGATGCTGAGGGCTGGCGAGGATTCAAATTCCGCTACTGGTTTGGGCACTGCCACGGGAGCAATGGGTTCCGGACGAGGGCAGCGTCTGAGTGTTGTTGAACCTTGAGCGAGCTGATTGGTTGCTGAACTACCGCTAGATTCAGGAATTGAGACGGCTTGTGCAACACAGGTAGCATCAGCTTGGGAACTCGTCTGTGCAGTCAGTGAGCTGCCGTTAGTCGTGGCTGACTGGGTAATCGGCTCATTGGGACGAAGTGCCTCAGCCTTGGATAGGACTGAACTTTTCTGTGTTCCTCCTACAAGAGGGGAAGATAAGGAAGAATTTTTGTTTGAAGATTGATCTAATGCAGGCGGATTGGCTTTGGGGGTTGATAACATGGTTGGGGAGTTATCAGCCTGGAGCGCCTGACGCTCTGAGACTTTTACCTGTGGGGTGGCTTCTGCCACTGTCTCTAGTTTTGCCTCTGCCACCGCTTTGGTGTTGTGGCCCGACAAAGAAGGCTCTAAGGGAGATTCTTGTCTGGAGGCGATCGCTTCTATTTCTTTTGGAGCAGCAGTTGGGTTTACAACACTCTGCTCAGGGATTACTGACTCCTTAGCAGAACCGTTAGAACTCAGATTTTCACTGGCTTGGCTTTTTAGCCCTCCAGTTACAGCTAAGAAAACGGTTAAAGTACAAATAGCAACGCCATGGAAACGCATAGGTTTGCCTCATTAAACTTCACACCACCTTTTCTCGAGACGCACCTTTTTCCACGTAAGCATATTGATTCTATGACCGTCAATGAATCCTACAGATTTTTTCCCATCTATCCGGACTAATAACTAATTAAAAAGGAAACCCCCAGCTCTTGAAGAGCTGGGAGGCTTTGTTGTCTAGAGTTAGAGAATTAATGAAAATAGGAATTCAAAAAATTTTTAATTAATAAAGTCTACTAAGCTAATGTGAAGATTTTGTGAATTACCGATGAAGCCGCATTAAGAGATAAACCTAGTTAGGCTACATAGCTAAGTAGGCTTTTATCTTTACCAATTAGTTAGTAAAGGTTACTTAGCTAGCGTGAAGTTTTTGTAAATTTATTGGCTTACTATCCTTGTTTTTGTATAGGCTTTGAAAAGTTAGCTACTCTCTATCCTTACAATTGCCAAATAACTAATGTAGCCATATACATAATCCGATGATTGACCTATCTATCGTAGCCTCTGAACGGATTTATGGCGTTCCTGGAGAAATTAGATATGAATTTACTTACAGAGATATATTAATTGGTGTGGCTTGTGTCTCTTCCGCTACAGATTCATACTTCATCCACTTTATTGCTGTGATGCCAGATGATCGAGGGAAAGGATACGGCTCTATTATCCTAGACGCTCTTTGCGAAAAGTTTAATGACAAGCCGATCCGGTTGGAATTGGATGCCTCAAGTCCTATGGGAATCGATAATCTTCGCGCTTGGTACGAAAGGCATGGCTTTAAACATGCTGGTGGTGAAGAGATGGTGCGAGACTTACATTCCATCTCACACGAAACGCGATCGAGTAGTTTATCCCATAAAGATGAACTAAGCTGAGATATCTATATCGAAACCCATAGAGAAGCATGATTTGCGCGAAGGGGCAGGTGTTTTTTTGCAGGGGCTGCTAGTTTGAGCCTCAACGCCTTTCGCTGTAAGAATTTGAGGGTTTTGATTCAGAAGCAAGGTTCGCGCAACTCCTGAAACCTTTACTAGGAATGAGTTTGAGCAAAAATGAGCAAGTACCATCTTACGCGATCGCTTCATAGAAATGCTATTATGCAGGAGGTTCGCGCAACAGTACATGGAAAACTAAATATAGTAAGCCTTCCAGGCTCTAGCGGTTACAATTACCTCTAATCCCTATCAGGGATTGAAACAACTAAGCTGGAGTCGAGGTTTGGGAAGTCTTCAGGTTACAATTACCTCTAATCCCTATCAGGGATTGAAACAGAGGCTAATGATTTTGAAGTTGTCGTCGCCCGGTTACAATTACCTCTAATCCCTATCAGGGATTGAAACGAGATATTGAAACTGCCTGTGGCACGAGTGGCGACTCGGTTACAATTACCTCTAATCCCTATCAGGGATTGAAACTTAGAAGTTTGTCGTGTTAACGACACTGACTTGTTACAATTACCTCTAATCCCTATCAGGGATTGAAACCTTGAACTCGAAAAGCGTTAATTGAACAGAAGGCTGTTACAATTACCTCTAATCCCTATCAGGGATTGAAACAGCTTTATCCGCTCGTTGTTAATTGCAATTTCTTCGTTACAATTACCTCTAATCCCTATCAGGGATTGAAACAGTTTTGGAATGATATTAGCTAGAGGTGTAGTAAAAGTTACAATTACCTCTAATCCCTATCAGGGATTGAAACCAGCCCATCAAGCGAATTATGGAAGGTGTATATCGTTACAATTACCTCTAATCCCTATCAGGGATTGAAACCGGTGGTAAATATCCGTTTTTTTCCTCGGTGGATGACAGTTACAATTACCTCTAATCCCTATCAGGGATTGAAACGCGGCAGTAGCAATTGCCGCACTGACTGACAAGCGTTACAATTACCTCTAATCCCTATCAGGGATTGAAACGGCGATCAAAATTCACCTGAACCTCCTGATGATGATACAGATGGTTACAATTACCTCTAATCCCTATCAGGGATTGAAACAAATCTAGCTTTGAAACCTGGACAGCATCCAAAGGTTACAATTACCTCTAATCCCTATCAGGGATTGAAACTCGGCCCAAGCGCTGGTTTGATTGATACTTCATGTTACAATTACCTCTAATCCCTATCAGGGATTGAAACCCCGCATTGTTGGGAGTTGGGCGGGAACGTCGGAAGTTACAATTACCTCTAATCCCTATCAGGGATTGAAACGCTATCTTGAGCGGCGACCAATTCCCCTCCTTTATATAAGGTTACAATTACCTCTAATCCCTATCAGGGATTGAAACTCGGCTTCCATCACACGACTAATGAAAATCCCTATGGGGTTACAATTACCTCTAATCCCTATCAGGGATTGAAACGGGGTTACTATCAGGAGTGATAACTAAGCCTTCGTTACAATTACCTCTAATCCCTATCAGGGATTGAAACGAAGATTAACTACATTAGGCATAATCACTATCCTGTTACAATTACCTCTAATCCCTATCAGGGATTGAAACTTTGCATGCCTTATCGCCGCTATGGGTTGCTCGACGTTACAATTACCTCTAATCCCTATCAGGGATTGAAACTTACGGGCGGGACATTGAACAGCCTAACGACGAGTTACAATTACCTCTAATCCCTATCAGGGATTGAAACTAATCCGTGGTGGAGGATTGGATTGCGCCAACGTTACAATTACCTCTAATCCCTATCAGGGATTGAAACAAGCACACAGATGAAATAGAAACTGAACTGAACCGTTACAATTACCTCTAATCCCTATCAGGGATTGAAACCTTACTTATCTTTGCGATCTGGACAATCAACGCCCTGTTACAATTACCTCTAATCCCTATCAGGGATTGAAACAATAGAGACAATCTCGATCCAGCCTGTTGGCATGTTACAATTACCTCTAATCCCTATCAGGGATTGAAACATAAGTCCGCTGCTTGCCACTCTTGCTGACTACGTGTTACAATTACCTCTAATCCCTATCAGGGATTGAAACGTTTATAACGATACTATGTCCTACTGGTTGAGCAGTTACAATTACCTCTAATCCCTATCAGGGATTGAAACAGCTTTCCCGTAGACCGTACACAATTTTGGGCTAAATGTTACAATTACCTCTAATCCCTATCAGGGATTGAAACAGAGTTTGCTAAATCCATGCTACGGATTTGGGGTTAAGTTACAATTACCTCTAATCCCTATCAGGGATTGAAACGTACCACTTAATCATCGAAGGATGAATACCCGAACGTTACAATTACCTCTAATCCCTATCAGGGATTGAAACCCATCAGCATTGGTTCTTGCTGTGGTTTCAGCAACTAAATGTTACAATTACCTCTAATCCCTATCAGGGATTGAAACCTCAAACGTGTTTTGGAAAATGCAACTAAGCCACTTAAAGGTTACAATTACCTCTAATCCCTATCAGGGATTGAAACAATTCGTTGAGCAAGAGAACAGATCGGATGGAGCAGGGTTACAATTACCTCTAATCCCTATCAGGGATTGAAACTGGGGAGAGGATAGACACTCTTCGAGCTAGATCGAGTTACAATTACCTCTAATCCCTATCAGGGATTGAAACTTCCGAGATAAGAAGGTGTTTATAGCGAACTGGGGTTACAATTACCTCTAATCCCTATCAGGGATTGAAACGAATACGCTCACAGCAACGTGACAGAGATTGAAGTTACAATTACCTCTAATCCCTATCAGGGATTGAAACGTTGAAGGCATGAGCTTCCTCTACTATGGGAAATTGTTACAATTACCTCTAATCCCTATCAGGGATTGAAACTCGAACTGTGCCACTAACGCCAACATCTCGCCTTCGGGTTACAATTACCTCTAATCCCTATCAGGGATTGAAACATCTGGATGAATAAGAGCCTGCTTGGAACTCCCACGTTACAATTACCTCTAATCCCTATCAGGGATTGAAACTGGTGAAGTATCCTCTTATAGTTCCCCAGCTGCCATAGAGTTACAATTACCTCTAATCCCTATCAAGGATTGAAACTCAAGGCATCCACTCTAAAACAATCCCTACTCGACTATCCTTGTCTTCCTTAGAATTCTGCCTTTGAATATCTGTAGACAAGCGCAGATTACGGGTAACAGCATAGCCAACCGAAAGCGTTGTGATGCCCACTTCCTCATTGCTGCCAGGAGAAACAAAACTCTGTGTTAAAGAAATATCTGCCGCACCCGTGCGGGACAAAGCCAACATCAACCGCGCACCGACATTGACGCCATCCGTCGAAAATTTACCAGATGTTAGATTCCGGTAGCCCACCTGTGGCGCGATATTGACATAACCGCCCAACGGAAGCACATAGTAACGTAAGTCTGCACCATAAGCTTCTCGCTCACCATTAAATGACCTTTGATAATCCCCACTCACCGTTAAGCCACTGCGACCAATAAACACATCCTCCACACCGACATTAAAACCTGCGGCTTGCCCAGTAGAGGGAAACTGGGAGTAACCCAACCGTAACCGAGTCCGAAAACTGGGGTCATTGCGAATTTCTTCTAAAACATTCGGTACCTGACGCCGCCAGCGCTGCAAAACGGGACTATTTTCAATGATTTCTGGGCTTAAATCCAAATCCTGAGCGGATGGTTGTGGTGTCGCTTGAGGCTGGGGGGTTGGCTGGGTTTGACTCAGCAGCGTTTCCCCAGGAGCAACTCGTTGTTCTACCACCGGATGGATGATGGGACTAGGAGACTCCACTGGCAGCGTTTCCCCCCAGGCAGGTGTAGCGGCTAAGAGTAAGCCTATTCCCAATTGCCACCTATTCCATCCCAGTCTCATTTGTTGCGTCCTTTGCGTCAAAAGCCCTTCATAAAAAAAGCGGTTCTACCGGGTGCAGAACCGCCAAAATCAAAAGTTAGCGGAGCAAACTTTAGTGGACAGTACCTTGCCAGGATGTCACTTCAATGGGCTTCATCAGGTACAGTCGCACGAACTGCCAGCCATTTGAGACGTAGAGGGGCAGTTTCTGGAAAAATTGCAGGAATTTGGGAGTTTTGGAAGATGCGATCGCACTCAACTTCTCATTATTCTTGATGCAAATCTCTAAGCGATTATAAAACTCTGGATTCTCCACATCCAGAATCACTGGGAATACCCGCGCTGACGTTTCGTTCGTCTTCTCGATCACGTACTTATCATACTCACGGGCATTTAAACCGAGCGAGGCATAGAAGTCAGCACGCTGGATGTCATTGAGATACATCGTCACAAACACTGACAGCAAGAAGAACCGACTCCACAGCTTCGCCTTCCAATCATTCAAAACCTGAGGCTGAGCTTTCATGAGGGCATCAAAGAAATCACCGTGGCGATTTTCATCCTGACACCAGTTTTCAAAGAACCGGAAAATCGGATAGATGCGGTCTTCTGGATGCGCTTCTAGGTGCCGATAAATAGTAATGTACCGCCAGTAACCAATCTTCTCTGAGAGGTAAGTGGCGTAGAAAATAAACTTCGGCTTAAAGAAGGTGTACTTACGACTCTTCGTGAGGAATCCCAAATCTAGCGACATATTGAAATCTGACATCGCTTTATTCAGGAACCCCGCATGACGTGCCTCATCACGAGACATCAGCGTGAAGCATTCTGCCAGGAGTGGGTTTTTGTTCTTTAAGCGGCGTCCCAATTCTTTGTATAGCAAGAAACCGGAAAACTCCGCCGTACAGGAACGCTCTAGAAACTCAATGAACAACTGACGCTTTTCCCCGTCAATATGATCCCAGGATTGTTCAAACTCTGCATCCCGGACAAAGTGGTGGCGATTGTAATCAGCGCGAAACTCTTCTAGGATCGCGAGCAGCTCATCCTCGTTAGGCGAGAGATCCATTCGCGCCATTTCATCAAAGTCGGTGGTGTAGAACCGGGGCGTCAGCAGGGTTTCCTTCGCTGGGACTTTTACCCCTGGTCGCATCTCTTCAAAACCAGGTTTTTTGAGGGAATCTACCATCTTCTTTTTATTTTTGCCTTGGGAGTCGTGCTAATTATTTGTTTCGCTAGCTGGAATTCAGTCTACCAAGGGACAGGGTCGGGAAAGATGATCAGAACGTTAAGAGTTGCAACATATTGACAATTTTTTGTCCACCTAAATACTTATTACCCAGTGAGGTGACTCAGTTGGGTAAGGTTATAGTCGCGCTCTTAATCTAGCAAAATCGCCGGAAGCCCCACTTGATGCGGCGCGTACAAGTGGGGTACTTGACAGAACTCTAATTCCTAGCCAGCCACTTCTGAGCGTTCAGCCGTTGCATGGTGTAAAACACCATCAGGTCTAGCGTTACTCTGCGCTCATCAATCATGAAAGACTCTAGAGTACTGGGGTGAGTCCCATTTGTAGCCCAAGAGAAAGCCTTTAGCTTACTAATGTCTTCCTCAGGGAAATAAATGTTGAACCGGCGCTGTCCATCTTTCCAGGAACCTGCTACTTGCCAGCAAGCATCGCTTGGGCTTATACCAGGAATCTGGATTTTGTCCTTAACAAAGGTCACTTCTACATCCTCGATTCCTTCTTTAGCAAAAGCTTTCTTCAAGGCTGGCAAGTAGTCTTGCTCAATAAATTGAGTAAAGGGCTTGTCTTCAACGGCGGGTGCCTTCTCTTTTTTGGCTTTCGCCGCTTTAGCATCAGGCTTCTTCCCGTCAGCCGCTTCAGCCTCAGGCTTCTTCTTATCGGCAGCTTTTGCGGCTGGCTTTTTGGCAGGTGGATTGGCTTCTGCTGGATCTACATCCGACTGATCAAGCGCATCAGGATTGGCTTCGGGGATTGTCGCTTGGGGATCAGGGGCATTAGCCGTGGGAAAATCGCTTACCTTCGATTCATCGCTACTGGGAGCATTCTCTATAGAGGCAGCTGGAGTTCCCGATTCTCCAGCGTTTGGATTAGGAGAAGGAGACTCGACTTCTGCTACTTCTGCCTCTGGATTGGGACTTTTCTCTTCTGCCATAGCTCAAGTGAATCCTTTTCTCTATGTCTTTATGTGTTTTGCGATCGCTTATTTTCAGGTCTTCGTATATTTATCTTGGTAGCTGTAGCTACCAAGGGGTTTGAGGTAAAAAGACGCTTTTGCGACCCTGCGTACTTTTGACACTTATTTTAATTCTACGGCTATATTCCCAGGGAACACTTTATTTCAAGACTAAAGCCACTAGTGCCGCTAGTGCCGCTACCGTGAACGTCAAAAGTCAAAAGTTCTTTGAGTATAAAAGGAAGAATTCTCCATCATCGCTGTTTCCAGAAATGTGAAGAATTCTAGCAATTAAGGTTGATCTTAGTTGATTGACTTTGATAGGGCAACACGCAGTACTTAGTAGGATGCATCATCCACCGGCAACTGCTGGTACAATGCTCACTTCGTCTCCATCTTGGAGTTCTGTATTTGTACCCTCTAGAAAGCGGATGTCCTCACTGTTAACGTAAAAGTTCAAAAAGCGACGCGGCTTGCCCTCGTCATCACACAGGCGTCCTTTAATACCAGGACAGCTTTGTTCAAGAGCGTCGAACAGTTCAGCAACATTACTGCTGATACATTCAATCGTTGCTTGTTCATTAGTGAATTTTTGCAGAGCCGTAGGAATCAAAACTTTGACAGCCATAGTTGGATTCTAAATCAAGGATTTTGGATTGTAGAGATATTGTAGGCACCTCTCTACCAAGTAATACGAAAGAAAACTATTAAACCAACACTTGTTGCCATTCCAGGCGATCAAGAGTCCGTGAGCGCTCCAATGCCCGCTCGAAACTATCCAGCTTCGGCTCAATTGTTAGGGGTTCACCAATATAGCCCTGCACAGCTTCTTGGGTTTTCAGGCCATTACCAGTAATGTAGACAACGGTAGTCTCATCCGGGTTAATTTTTCCGGCTTCTACTAATTTCTTCAGGACAGCAATCGTGGTGCCACCAGCCGTTTCGGTGAAGATACCTTCCGTTTCCGCTAGCAACTTCATGCCTTCAACAATTTCCGCATCATTGACTGATTCAATCTCCCCACCAGTTTTTCTAGCTAGCTCAAGGGCATAGACACCGTCAGCTGGGTTGCCAATCGCAATAGACTTAGCGATCGTGTTGGGTTTAACGGGCGTCACAAAGTCGCGTCCTTCCCGGAAAGCTTGAGCAATGGGTGAGCAACCTTCTGCCTGTGCCCCACTGAAGCGAACCTTCTTATCATCAACCAGACCAACTTTGATGAATTCCTGGAAGCCCTTGTGGATTTTGGTAAATAGCGAGCCAGAGGCTAAAGGTGCAACGATATGGTCAGGCAACTGCCAGCCGAGTTGTTCGGCAACTTCAAAACCAAGGGTTTTTGAGCCTTCAGAGTAGTAGGGGCGTAGGTTAATGTTGACAAAGCCCCAGCCATGGGTGTTGGCAACCTCACAGCACAGGCGGTTGACTTGGTCGTAATTGCCTTGCACTGCCATGACAGTGGGGTTGTAGATCAGGGTGCCTAGGACTTTACCAGCCTCTAGGTCAGCAGGGATAAAGACGCAACAGTCTAAGCCAGCATGAGCTGCGATCGCGGCTGTAGAATTGGCCAAGTTACCAGTACTAGCACAGGACACTGTAGAGAAACCGAGTTCCCGTGCTCTAGTTAAAGCAACAGACACCACCCGATCTTTGAAGCTGAGGGTGGGCATGTTGACAGCATCATTCTTGATGTAGAGGTTTTTCAGACCTAGGCGTCGTGCTAACCGATTAGATTTCACTAAGGGCGTCATGCCAGTGCCAACATCGATGACATTATCAGTGGCAACAGGTAAGAACGGACGATAGCGCCAAATCGAATGCGGACCTGCCTGGATACTTTCGCGGGTTACGTGGCGTCGGAGAGCGTCGTAATCGTAACTAACTTCCAAAGGACCAAAACAAAACTCACAAACATGTATTGCCTGAGGTTCGTAATCGGCACCGCATTCTTTACACGTCAGATTCTTAAACGTTGCAGACGTCGGTAATGTCTGGGGTATAGCAGCCTGGGTCATAAGTACAATCTTCCTATTTCCGTCAATCGTCGCCTGATAGTAACACAGTCCAAAAAACCAGTCAAACAAACCCGACTCTTTTTGTCGGGTTTGTTTCAAGTAGGGACAACTATGCCACTGGTGAGGGTGACAAAGTAATTTTGGATTGGATCGTTAGCGTGAAGCGAAGCTGTAGCGTTAGCGAGATGGCAAGCGTCGGAACGAGAGACAGCTATAAGTGACGAAGTTGATATCTTGCACCCTTCTCAGTAAGCTATACAACCCGCCCGGAAATCAATTTCCGGGCTCATCGATTAAGTCCATTAAAATAGACTGAAAGCTATGTAAACTAGGCATTTAGTCCTCTTGAGAGGACTTAACTTACGAGCCAGAGAATTGATTCCCTGGTGGGTTAGCGGACGGACAGGTGCCAGATGTCGGGAAGGAGAGTCAGCAGACGTAGCGTAGTAAGGAAGCGACAAGACGGCATACGGCTCTCATAGCACGATTTATTTTTCAAGTGACAATCTGGCGCTCAGCGACTCCAACTCTTGATTCAAGTTATCCAATAAAGTTTGTAGTAACTGTAACTGATGATGCTGCATTGTCATTTTCAACGGTTCTTCAGTTACTTGAGTGTTAATAAGCTTTTCTGCTATTTCCTCATAGTTGCGAAGCGTGGAGAACGCTTGAGTACTGAAGCGAGTTAGATAGTCTTGAGCGGCCTCAGTATAAGCTTGTGAGACTGCATCCAAATCAGAAATTAATGGTTCTGGTTGGTCTGAATCTGTATCTTGATTAATCTGATTGAGTAGATAGGTAGCGCCCCCAACCACTACCGCTCCAACGGGTCCTCCTAAAAGCCAACCCAGCCCAGTTGTGAGTGCAACTGGGGCAACATCATTTGACTGTTTTGAACTAGATGCTTGGTTGGGGGGTTCGGGTAGAATGACTTCGGGTTTTTCAGGAAATGAAATCCATAGATCAGCAGGTTGACTGTAGTTAAAAAACTCACAGGCTTGATGTACCCATTTCACAACAGCCTGTTGATGCTCTGCGATCGCTTGCTTGAATACGCCACGTTCCCAGGTACTAAATGTACCTTGCTGGAGTGCTGAAGCTACTTCAGATTGATAGCGGTCTATAAGTTTTGGCAGGTACAGCCAACTCTGGAAGTCTGAAACGCTTGCAGAGAAACCTTTTTGAATCAGTTTCTGTGCCTTTTGTTTAATCTCGGTCTTCGTCTTGCGCTTAGTTTCAGCGGATTCCAAGTCAGTTGCGATCGCTTGCGCTTTGGCTTGTAGCGCAGTCTTTACCTGAAACGCGATCGCCTGCACACGAGGAAAACGAACCGCTTGCTTCTCTTGCTGAACCGCCACAATTGTTTGCAAGGCAGATTCAAACATCGCCAGTCCTGTACTCTGTGCAGCTGACACATCGCCTTTTAGTCTTGCTCTTAAAGCAGGTAAGGCATCCACACGATACAGATTACTAACATTATTCGGTAACGCTGCCCGAAAACTTTCTGCCACAAAAAGTAGACGATTGTAGACTTGTTTTTGGTCTTCAGGTTCTAACAAATTCAGGAAATTGACAACGAAAACAACGGTTTTAATACCTCTGTCAATCAGCCAATCTCTCAGATTTTCACGTTCCCCTAACGTCATTAACTTTCGAGCATCTAGCACCTGAACAACCAAATCAGCCGTTAGCAATTGGTCACGCACCAGCATATCCTGTGCTTCCCTATCATTCGTTCCAGGCAAATCCAGCAGTTCTACACCCGTTTGGAGGAAAGGATGGGGACAAAAAACCTCTACAGAAGCAACATCACTGCGCATTCGCCTATTATCATCAAGGATGGCAAATTGCTTGAGAACTTCCGTTCCGCTTTCATAAATTTCTCTGCCATCCAACAGCTTAATTCGAGTATGTGGCTCATTTCCATACTTAACGGTAATAGCCGCGCCTGTTGTGGGAATCAGATCAATCGGTAGAGTCCGATTCCCTAACAAAGCATTAAGCAGGGTTGACTTGCCATAATTAAAGGGGCCAAAAACAGCAATCCGAAAACTTGGATTCTCCAAATGATCGCAGATGGAAATTACATCGTTTCGCAGCTGCGAGTTCTGGTCAAAATCAAGCAGCCCAATAGCAGCTCTAAGATAAGTTGAGAGTTGCTGACAAACTTCCTGCTGTTCCATACTATTGGTCAGATTGAGTGGCAGAACCGACAGACATCAGATGATGCAGAATTAGGAAAATTGCACTCATCCACGAAGTAGGATTAGGAATCCAGGCGGGCCAATTTATCATCTCTAAAACCTGCCTTTATTTGCTAGTCGTTTGGTTGATAACTCTGTCGAAATTATTGAGTGTTCAGGCCGTGGTTGCAATGAAGTGCTGATACACTGTCTCAACACTCTGTAATTCAGAGGAGACATCAGCCTCCAGTTTCTTGAGACGCTCTAATTCTACACCCTGATTAATTTCATACGATTGCTTTTGCTTGAGCAGATTATCTAACTCAGCCATCCGCGCCTCAATATCAGCATCAATCCGCTTGGTAACTTCACGCTCATAAGTATCAAAACACTCTTTGACAGCATCATGAACAGGTAACCATTGCTCGTTTGCCACTTGAGGCAAATATTTCACTAATTCTTTCTTCGCGGTTTTCACCAATTCTTGCCGGGCTTGATCGGCTTGCACAAAACCAATACCCATCCCAATGAGCGCAAACCCGATTGGCCCTAAGAAAATACCAGTCACTGCCGTAATAATGCTACCAATACCGATCGCTGCGACATAGTTGAAGAGGATGTTTTTCCAGTCAAAGCCTGCCCCAGCCATAGCGACACCAGCAATATTACCGCGAGCGAGTGAAAACAGTCCCATTGCCCACTTAGTCCATCCGGGTGAGTTATCCTCTTCAATCCCGGTAGTTGCATTAACATTGACTTTTTGCCCAGTCAATTTCTCGGTAATGCGATCGGTGACTTGATTGTAGGAGGCACCATAGTTCGCCGCACTCCTAGATAGTTCAAGGAAGGCGGCATTCATCTCTTGTTCTGCCGTTAGACTCCAAGCGGCAAATTTGTCAGCAATATACTGCTCGAACGCTTTTTGCAGGGAGGCATTGAATGCATCACGTTTCCCCTTACTGAGGAAATCAAGCATTTTTAGCTCAGGTTGATAGCGTAGAAAATCCGTTTCAAAGGTGTTTCCTAAATTTAAGACATAAGAGCGGAACGAATCCGCGATCGCTCTCGCCTTTGTATCTCTGGTAGAACGAATCTCTTGTTGAAATTGATCGCGGATATTAGTCAGTTTATTGAATTCCGGTTCAACCGAATTAATCTTTTGTTTCAATTGCTTGGCATCTTGCTCAAGTAAGGGTATACGACGTTCAACGGCTTCCCTGGTACGAGTGTAAGTTTGGCGTGCTAGGGTTCTGGCTTGTCGCAGTTCCGCGATCGCTCGTTCTTGAGTCAAAAACGTATTGAGTGCGCCCATAAACTCTGGAAATCCAGTTCCCTCCAGAGAAGCTGAAGAATCCTTGATTCGCTTTCTCAGCGCCTTAATGGCAGAAATCTCAAAAACTCGCTCATCATAAATATCATGTCTATCCACCAGACAATACTCTGCCAAGTTGGCTTTGAACACTCGACGCAGTTTCCCTTCAGCTTCTTGCAGTTCTTCCTCGTCATCAGGGTCAATCAATCCCTCACGAACCTGATCCCAAGCATTAATTAGAAAGAAAATTGATAAGCCTCGACCTTTGATGTAATTTTCCAGATAACGGCGTTCCCCAAGTGTACAAGGCTGAGATGCCCTCAGGACAAATAGAATGGCATGGCAATTATTGATATAACCTAAAGACAGTTCGTTCCGTGCTTCTGTATCATTTAGCCCCGGACTATCAACGATTTCAATCCCCTTTTCCAGCAAGGGCAAGGGATACTCGACTACTGCGTAGTCAACACCTGGAAAAGCTGGCTTTTTCTCTTGTTCCAGTTGCTTAGCCTCAGCGGGGTCAATTGTATATTTATGCTTAAACTTTTGAAAGTCCAGCTGTTCAGGGCTTCTCCCATCATTAAAGTAAACGGTAACTTTCTTTTCGGAACCATAGCGTAAAACCGTGAGTAATGCCGTACAAGGATTTACATCACTGGGTAATAAGTTTTCCCCGATTAAGGCATTGAGGAAAGTACTTTTACCTCGCTTCATATCCCCCAAAACTAGAAGCCGAAATACGCCACTACGGAGGTTTTTACTGGCAATCTCAATGTCTTCTATCTCTGGTTCTAAACCGAGTCCCCCAGAGGCGTTCTTACCTTCAGCTTCAGATTTACCAATTGTTTGTGCGATGCTTTCAAGCGAACTAGCTACCTGATAACGAACTTTTGTGACTCGCTCCAAGTCATTAATAAAACTGTCAGTTTCAACTTTGTAGCTCATGTTTATTACTTAATAACTTACTAGCTTTGGATAAGATAGATCGAGGCATCGAGATGAGTTTGCCTTTAGAGAGTTCTTGAGATAGAAGTAGGCAGTGGAGAACATAATTCGCCTTTCCAGTTCACGACATCCATTGTTAACGTCTGGAGCGACGATCGCCTTCAAAAAAGAGTTTGTAAGCAACCCAGGCAATTCCCCCGACTATAATCACAGTGGCAAGCCATGTCGCTACCTTGATGCCAACTACCACAGCAACGACAATCCCTACAAACTTCCCCACGTTCACCAGTTGTCTGTACCACCGCTTCAGTGAACTTTCAGGTTCTCGATGCTTGACAGTTTGATGCACCAGCGGCTGATTGATTTCAGACTCTAGTTCTCGAAGCCGAATGGCATGCTCTCGTGCTTGCAGTTCTTGTTCTCGACGCCGAAGCTCTTTTTCCTGATCATCTTGAGAATTCATTTGTGTTCACGCTGTTTAGGAGTATGAACTTATCAGATTTCCAAAGCCTTAATCTAAGGGAGTCCTTGCAAAAGTTGGTTTTTGCAAGGTAGCTGTAATACTACTCACCCTTTTCTGGGCCTATTTATGCAAAAATTCCAAATATTTATAATTTGGGAGAGCGTTCTTCATTATTTAGGGTCGTTCGGGTATTGCACTCAGGTAGCTTGTTAGGAATCGCTGTTCTAGGTGAATTTCACATCACCTTAACGCCAGCACCCCGCTGCTGCCTAGCTCAAACTTATGAAAATTTAATAAAAACTTAGCACTCTTGATGCATCGCTTAACGATGCAGCTAGTACTACAGCGATGCATCAATTTTGCGTTTAGACCCCAGGACTTTGAAACCTCTGAAACCTCTGTATCTAGTTAGTTGGCTTCTTCTGCTGTCCTGTTTCTGCCTTCCACGAGGGTATCTTTGACAGAGTCTATCCCGGCTTGTCGGGAAGAAATTCGCTTTCCTAAAGCTGTCTTCAGCCTAGTCTTAGGTGTTTCTCCTTCAATGCGAATCTGAAGTTTTGGGCCCGAGCTAGCTAAACGGATAATCATTCCATCTACGACCGACATTTGGGTAATGCGTTTCCCATCAATGTAGGTTCCATTCGCACCTAGACTAATAATTTGCCAACCCGAACCATTACGTCGTAGCTCTACATGGTGACGAGAAACTACAGCGCTGTAGAGAATAACCTCATTATCTGTTGAGCGACCAATACGAATTACTGATTCGTTTTCAAATGGCCAACTTTGAACAGGCACAGACTGGAGAGGATGTAGCAGGGTCAGAGTAATCACCGGCGTTACATTTTTCAAACACTTATGTCCAGGAATACTGATAGATAGGTATTAGTTGTTTATACCTACTAGTAGTTGCCACTCTTGCCGTGCAACTAAGTGTACACGTCAATGGTAATTTTTTGTCTGACCTGCAAAATTGGCAACTTGTGAGAGTGATACTTTTGCAAAAGTATTACCTCAAGGCTATCACTTAAAAAGCGGGTCTGCAATTTGCTCTGACCCCTCATCCCATAATCATTTGGGGAGATTTCAGGCAATAAGTTGCAGACCATAGGTAGTAGGATGCTCAAGAATTTTGGAACAGAAATGTCACTTGATCACCTTTGCCCAAGCTAATGCGATCGCCGACTCGTAATCGGTGTCGATTGCCTTTAGGTAGGGGGGTGTGATTGATGTAAGTGCCATTAGAACTCCCAACATCTTCAATGTAGTAAGCGTCTCCCTCAACTCGGATATCGGCATGAATTCGGGAAACAATCTCTGAGTTTGGAAAACCAGAAACGTCAATGTCAGGGGGAATTTGCTCATTGGGCTTACCGATATGAATCACCGACAGATCAGGCGGCAACTCAATCGGTGTATTGGTTTGGACATGATGCAGTTTAGCCGCCTGTACTTGTAACTGAGTTTTGGCAGTGCCAGAGGAGGCAACCCGTGCTGGGGGTGGACTACTAGGTACTGGTGATACTGGAGGAGCGCCACTGCTCGCTGGTTGTGACCCGACTGGTTCAGGAGCGAGAGGGGGAGATGGTGGAAGTGTCCCTGGGTCAGGAACAACGGGAGATGGTGGAAGTGTCCCTAGGTCAGGAGGAATCGTGTTTTCTGCTTCTGGGTTGAGTGGTTGACTGACGACCGTAGCCGGAAGTGGTGAACTCGGTTTAGGGTCAGGTGAGCTTGTCTGATTCGGCTCTGGGTCAGGGGTTCCCAAATCTGGCAGATCGGGGAGTGGACTTGGAGCCGATGTTCTGGCTTCTCCTAGTGGGGTACTCACACTCAAATTGAAGCCACACTGACCGCAGAAGCTAGCGTCGGTCTGAACACTTGTTCCACAGTTAGGACAAGTGGTGGTTGCTGGTAAAGGGGTGTAACATGCTTCACATTGGATAGCTCCGTCCGGATTTTGGTGATTGCAGTTCGGGCAGACAATCATAAAACCTCCTTGCTGCCGGTGTTCATCCTCCCATAAAAGCACAGTGGACGCTCAGATCGTCAGAAATTGTGAACATCAAAGAAACTAATGAAGGATGAAAGTAACAAGTTGTCCACTCTGTAGAGAGGCACAAACCTTCCTCAGAAAGAATCTCTCGCCAACTATAAGGGTGAAACTTGTAACAATGTTTCATACTTTGTAATCCACCCCTCTACACTTTGTGTTAATATATTTTAATTTTTTAGCTCTTGACCTGCTGACTCATCCAAGAGCCACCAGAGTTCTCCTTGAGGCTTGATTAAGCGAGTTGGGTAAGTTAGAGGGTCAGCTTCGGAGGCAAATATTTGAGCTAGAGCGGGTCGTTTACCAGCACCAGCGACAAGAAAAACAACGCAGTGGGCCTGGTTAATTAGTGGTGCGGTGAAGGTGATGCGGGGTTGACCATCTTTGTTGCCGACAGTAACCAACCGATCTTGCACTTGCAGAGCTTCTGTATGAGGAAACAGTGAGGCAGTATGGGCGTCATCGCCAATGCCTAACAAAATTACATCGAAGCCAGGAAACTCTCCTACGGCTGTCCCGAAGAATTCACGTAGTTGGTCTTCATGCTTCTCGGCATCAGCAGATGGCGTTACTCCGTCAGTGGGCATTGGGTGAATGTTAGCAGCCGGTATATCAACTTTGTCTAACCAAGCGTTACGTGCCATCCCTTGATTGCTATCAGGGTGATCGGGGGAAACGTAGCGCTCATCACCCCAAAATACATGGACTTTCTCCCAGGGAAGGTCTTGGGTGGCGATCGCTTCATACAATGGCTTCGGTGTGCCGCCACCCGCAAGGGCAATTGTACAGCGACCCTGTTCCTGAATGGCGGCTTGCAATTTGGAGAGGACGACTTCAAGCGATCGGTTTATTAATGCTGCCTTGTCTGGTAGAACTTCAACAAATTTTTTCATACAACCTTTCAGCCGATTTAAAATTTTCTCACCTTGTGGCTTTGGTAGTGTTTCAACGCACCAGCTTTCAAAAGCGAGGCGCTTGGAAACTGCTTTCTTTAGTTACGAACTGTGCTAACGCAACAGAAGGCGAGCCTCACAAAGCGTGCTTAGCAATCGCAACTACCTGCCTAGTATGTCATGGCGATCGCGACTTATCGGCTCAGTTAGTACCGAGTCTGTTAAGTAACGTACTCCCCCCTGCTTCCTCTGCTAGTTTATTGAGCCAATACTCTCTTCCACGGTATAAACACCACCTTTATGGGAGTATAGGAGGTCGCCCAGTAAAGTTAGAGTGGATTATCAAAGTCCTTTCACATTACCCATGAAAACTAGTCCTATTTATTCCCCGTTCACAGCTCTAGCGCTCAAAACTGTCGGACTGATCATCATTTTGTCTTCCCTGCTAAATATCCTGATTCTGCCTATTCCCTATAACCCACTACAGAGGAGTTGGCAGCTAGCCTTTACAACCCAAGTGGTTGATCAAGGCATTTACCCTCTGGTGGGTATTGCGCTGTTGTTGGCAGGATATTGGATTGGCAACACTGAGGAGGCTTCGGCGACACAGAGAAAGTCTTCGGGACTAGACTTAAGATTCTGGGCGTTTTTGCTCTCTAGCCTTTTAGGGTTAATCTTTCTGCTGCTAGTGCCACTGCACTTCAACAATATTCTTTTGCAAAGCAATCAGGAACTCGACCAAATTAAGCAGCAAGCGACTCAAGCTCAAACTCAACTTGAAAGTGAAACGCAGAGAGTCAATGCCCTTATCAAAGATCCTCAGCAGCTTGCCGAGCTAGACAAGGCGATCGAGGGCGGTAAAGTTCCACCCAATCAGCTCCCTCAGGCACAGGCACTTAGGGATCAATTGAAGAAGTTCCAGCAAGATCCTAAGGCTCTTAATCAACAAGTTGAGGCGAAAAAGACTGAAATTAGTACTAAAAAGCAAGAAGCAGAGAACCAAACAAAAACTAATGCTTTGAAGTCGGGTATAAGGACGGGTTTGATTAGCTTGCTGTTAGCAATTGGCTATATCACTCTTGGCTGGACGGGATTACGAGGCGGCTTATAAGGTTCATCGCTAAACCGTCGCCCAGCTTAGATGTTGTAACAACTGTTTACAATTATCATAAGGGCATTCTCTGCTTCAATCTCTGCTAGATAAAGGCTTCCGAAGCTTTGGTTCTTCTCTGTTAAGATTGTATTGTGTTATACCAGTTGTTTCTCAAACTACTCAGACTCGCTTTGTGTGTCGGTTTGCGGCACAAATAACAATCTCGGACATCCGATGCCTGATAAGAGAGCCAAACGTGGGGGAAGCAAAACTTAAACAGGGACGGCGCTACTTGCAACAATTCTTTACAAGCTTTACAAATAGGAATGGAACCCTATACGAGGATCACTGCTTCACTGAGGCAGATCTAGCAGTTGGGTGGGAGTTCAACTCCAATCAACGGCGGGTTGCCCTGCTGCATTCACTGTTTCTGTGGGAATTGACGAGCTTGTCGCCGCAAAAAACCAGTGATTGAGGTAGTAACGACACAATATTAAGAGCCATTGTAAGGAGAGTCGGTGCCCTGTGATCCAACGATTAAAGCAGGACTTGAAGAATGACCTAATTGCAGGTCTTCTAGTAGTGATTCCTCTCGCTACGACAATCTGGCTGACAATTACTATCGCCAGTTGGGTAATTAATTTTTTAACCCGCATTCCTAAGCAAATCAATCCCTATGATAACCTCCACCCAATCCTGGTAAATCTGCTGAATTTGCTGGTAGGGCTGACTGTGCCACTGCTTTTTATTCTGCTGATTGGCTTAATGGCACGGAATATAGCAGGACGGTGGCTGTTGGATTTCGGAGAGCGAGTTTTGCAAGCAATCCCCTTAGCTGGGTCGGTTTACAAAACTCTCAAACAGCTATTGGAGACGCTTTTAAAGGATTCTAATGGTAAGTTCCGGCGCGTAATTTTGGTAGAGTATCCCCGTCCAGGTATATGGGCACTTGCCTTCGTCACTGGCCTCATGAGCAGCGAGATTCAATCCCAAATGAGTCGCCCGATGCTGAGCATCTTTATCCCAACAACGCCCAATCCTACAACTGGCTGGTATGCCATTGTTCCGGAAGACGAAGTCATTAATTTGTCTATGTCTATAGAAGACGCCTTTAAGGTGATAATTTCCGGTGGCATCGTTAGTCCAACTTCCTCAACCGCCCCAGTGCCAATCCCGATGCCTTACGGCCAGAAAAAACTGGAGCAACCCTTAGCGGACATAAGACGGCAGGCTTTACCGACGGAAGAAGGCTAATAGACGAACAATTAGTCAACGCCCCAGAGGCGAGCCCACAGCCACTCAAATCTTCACAATTTAAGGTACACCGTTCTCTAATTCTGACTACTAAGCCGTCAGTAGTAGGCTAGTGAAATAATAGAGCCTCCGAGAAAAGGGGGAATTGCTAAGATAGATTAAGCCCTTGTAACTCCTAATCCTGGCTTCATCTGTAAATTTTTATACTTTCTCTTCACTCGTAGCTAAACCCATGCAACCCCGCAGAATTGCCCGTGAATTGGCTCTCTTGAGCCTCTCTCAGATGCCTAATGCACCTGATCGATTGGATACGCAGCAGCTAAATAATATGATCCTGGCGGCAGTCCGCACGCTCAGTGGTGAAATTCAAGAGGCATTAGAGACAGCAGCAGCAGAACTCAAACGAGGGAGCGAGCGCCTCCTGAGCAGCGAAACTCGCGCCGTTGATGTACGCAGTGCCAGAGCCATGGTGGCTGATGCCATTGAACTGGCTGAGAAAGCAATCAACCGACTCGGGACGGCTGTAGAAATCCCAGAAGTGGTTCAGCTAACAAATCAGCAAGAAGTCCGCACTTACGCTCTAGAGATTCTTAAAACAATCAGCCGTCGGCAGGTTGAAATTGATGAAACGTTAAGCCAAGCCCTCCAAGATTGGCAACTGAACCGCCTAGCTCGCATTGACCGAGATATTTTGCGGATTGCTGTAGCAGAAATTTCATTTCTAGGCATCCCTGATCGAGTCGCTATTAACGAAGCTGTGGAGCTTGCCAAGCGTTACAGTGATGAAGAAGGGCACCGATTTATCAATGGGGTGTTGCGTCGTGTCACTGACCGCATCCGTGCTGAAGCCCACTTACAGAACAAAACAAAAGTGTAAAAGCACCGGGATAAAGGAAGGGGATGAAACGTGCCTCGGGGGTAAAAGTGTCAAGATATTCAGTACTCTTAAGAGAAATTAATTAACGCCGATAGTTAAGTAGGTGCAATGGTTTTTAATTGGTTCCGCCGACAGTTTGGCACGAGCGACGAGTCGTCAGAAGAGACTCGCTCCGATACCCCCCAGGTTGAACAGGAACAAGAGGCTACAGAGCAGCAGTCAGCAGAACCTGCTCAAGACCCCTCAAAAGAGGAGCCGCCAACGGCAGTTGCTGAGGATTATCTGATCTGGGCAAAAGCTGCCTACAAAAATATCCAGAAGCAGCAACAGTCACAAGAAACAGAGCAAACGGCGGCACCTCAGGAGGAACCTTCCCCAACAGAAACGGCTGAGGCACTAGCTGAACAAGAGTCTGCTCCAGTGGAGTCTGTTGTTACTCAAGCGAAAATAGAAGCCACAGCTGAGGCAGAAGCAGCAACAGCTCGAGCAGCTGATCAAACGGTAGAGACAACAACACTAGAAGCACCACCGGATGTTGTATCAGTCACATCTCAGGAAGAGCCAGTAGAATCAGAATCCAAAGCGATAGAATCGCCAGTAGCGGCGGAAGTATTAGAATCGGCAGAGACATTAACACCTACATCTGAAGACCAAACTGTTGTTGAGTCAGCAGCACCTCTTTTAGAAGAACCAGCAGTTGTTGAATCAGCTGATCTGGAAACGGAGACAGTAGCAATCATTCCGGAAGAACAGGTCGCCGTAGAATCAGAGGTGGTACCACTAGCTGTTGCCCAAGTCGAGGACGCCCCTGCTGCCCCTGTACCTATATGGGCGCGCAGTACAGAGCGACAGGAACGGTTAGACCGTCTTAAAGCTACAGCGATCGAGACGCCAGAACCAGAATTTGTAAGAGCAGCAGTACAGGCAGTTGAATCGGCAGCAACAACCGTAGAAGAAGTTCCTGGTCTTGCCTTTGATGAAGGGTTCTTGTGGTCAGCGGAAGTGTTGGCGGCTCAAGGGCGTCGCCCTGAAGATATATCCATAGAGGAGATTAGCTGGCTCAAACGTCTGCGTCAGGGACTTAGCAAAACCCGTCGCACTTTAATTAACCAGCTCAAGGCGATTGTCGGTCAAGGACCGTTAAATCAAGACGCTGTGGCGGAGATTGAGTCTCTGCTGTTACAGGCAGATGTCGGCGTTGAGGCAACGGATTACATTATCAATACTCTGCAACAAAAACTGCGCGAGGAAGTGTTGCCACCAGAGCAGGCGATCGCTTACCTAAAACAAATCCTACGGGATTTGCTCGACCGACCCTGTCAGGAATCCTACACTTCAACATTTGTACCCGAAAAAGATACCTTAAATATCTGGCTGATGACTGGGGTAAATGGTGTCGGTAAAACAACAACTATTGGTAAGCTTGCCCACTTGGCGAGTAAATCGGGCTATCGATGCTTAATTGCTGCTGCTGATACCTTTCGAGCAGCAGCTGTGGAACAGGTAAAGGTTTGGGGAGAGCGCAGTAACATAGAGGTGATTGCCAATCCCGGAAAGAATACCGATCCAGCCGCTGTGGTGTTTGATGCGATCGCCGCCGCGCAAGCCCGAGATACAGAATTACTTCTAGTAGACACAGCAGGACGTCTGCAAAACAAGAAAAACCTGATGGAGGAACTTGCTAAAATTCGTCGGATTGTAGACAAAAAAGCCCCTGACGCTAAGATTGAATCACTCCTAGTTCTAGACGCTACACTTGGTCAAAACGGTCTGCGTCAGGCAGAAGTCTTCTCAGAAGCCGCTAAACTCAGTGGTGTTGTTTTAACCAAACTCGATGGTACGGCTAAAGGAGGCGTTGCCCTTGCCGTAGTGAAGCAACTAGGTCTACCCATCCGTTTTATTGGTGCTGGCGAAGGCATTGAAGATCTGCGTCCCTTTTCTAGCTACGAGTTTGTTGAAGCGCTGATCAGTGGGTGATAAGCAACTAGAGTTTCAAGCTTCTCTGAAGCGAAAGCGAATACCGTTGTGCGAGCTGTCGAAACAGAAGTTCATTGTGAACTCCTGAACTACTTCTTCGCCAATAGCCTAACCACTTCCATCAGGGAATTAATCACTGACTGATTTTATCTTGCCTAGTTCTATCTTTCTATTTTCAAGTTTTTCTGAATCAACCTCAAAAACAAAAGTACTAACCCGTCGCGCTACAAGCTGTCCCTAATCGACTTCGAGTCAAAAAAACTAATTAGCCCAGTAATATCCCTAGCGGAACATTGGCAAGGTAGTTGCTTGACACTATTATTTACATCCCAAGTAGGCTAAATGCCTTATACAATATCTTGAACTAGACTTCTAGAGAGCTACCATAGGCAATCAGTGGTACTGTATGAAACCATACAGTTTTTCTCGATACCTCCCTCATTGAATTAAGCTCTAAGGGAAACTATCCGGAAAAACCCAACTAACTGATGGAGGCTTCCTAGTAATCTAGACTCTCAACAGCTGCTCAAAACAGCTTTTGAAGATACTTGCTTGTGCTCCTGATTAGTCTGATCTAATTGTTTCTCTGAACAAATTAATGCTCCCTACGCCTGATGCTATGACAGCACTGCCTGTTCCGCGTCAACCCTCAACCTCAGCTGACAGCAGCAGTAGTCCTGCTACTGAGGGGACACCCGTTGCTACCCTCAAAGAACTGGTAGCGCGTTTGCACCGGGAACAGCACAAGATTCAAGATTTATTGAGTTCATTGGGGTTTGCCTTACGCAGCTTCAACAACTTGAATCAGTTTTTGGAACTAATTCCCTTGATGGCAGCGCGGGTAACCGATGCCGATGGTGGCGCTTTGATTTTGTTCAAACCGAACGGTCAGATACGTCTGGAACGGCTACACTGCCAGGAAGGTCAGGCTTGCCAAGATATTCGTAAAGCAATAGAAAAGGCAGCCCGTCAAGTAACGGCTTCTAGTAGTGATGGAGGAACTGACTCGACCAATCCCGTGTCTTTAGAACTACTCCAGGCATCTCTTGATGAGCAGGTGAGCCATGCTCTAGGAGCAGATGTGCAGTTGTTCGGTACCCCGATTCTGGTTAAGAATTCAGAACGCGGGCGTCTATATATTTTTAGTAGTGATCCACAGTACACCTGGACGCCTACACGACAGAAATTAGTGCGGTTGGTAGCCGATCAAACAGCAGTGGCGATCGCCAATGATGAACTTACCGCCGAGCTGCGTCAGAAAGAACGATTGGATCGAGAATTAGAAATTGGTGCCGACATTCAACTGCGCCTGCTTCCACGTCAATGTCCTAACATCAAGGGGGTTGAACTAGCGGCTCGCTGTCAAACAGCTAACCGAGTAGGAGGAGATTACTACGATTTTATTCCAGCTAACTATGACCAGCTAAGACCCAAAAAGCAAGAGGATGATGAAGTAACCGACAGTCACGGAGCATCTGTATCTTGGAGCATTGTGATTGGGGATGTAATGGGTAAAGGCGTCCCAGCTGGCTTAATTATGACGATGACACGGGGTATGCTGCGCGCAGAAGTCCTTAATCGTCACTCACCAGCGCGAATTCTACAACACCTGAACCGGGTGATGTACGCCGACTTAGAAAATTCCCATCGATTTGTTACGCTATTTTATTCCGAGTACGACCCCCAGAATCAGATTTTATACTACAGCAATGCGGCTCATAATCCACCTTTGTTGTGGCAGGCGTCATCCCGTTCAATCCAACGATTGGACACCGACGGGATGCTGATTGGTCTGGAGGCAGATTCTCCTTATGAAGATGCCCAAATCAAGCTGACAGATGGAGACACAATTATTTACTACACTGATGGGTTCACCGATGCATCGAATCAGAATGGCGATCGCTTTGACGAAGAAAACCTGACAAAAGCTTTCCAATGGGCTTGTGACCATTGCAGTGATGCCCAATCAATTTTGGATTACCTGTTTGAGCAGGTGCAGCAGTTTATTGGGGCAACAAACCGCAATGGGGATGATATGACCCTGGTCGTGATGCAGGTAAAATCATCCGAGTGACCTATTTTCCAGGAGGTAATAATTGCCATGGTTGTTGAAGGGATGCAAGCCGTGATCGTTGGATTGGATAGTATCAGCCCTTGGAGTGATGTACTAGCAGGTGTGAGTAATCACTTCCAACTAGCTGAGCTAAGTAGCCACTTACAAGTTGATTGGAACGTGCTGGCTCAAACTATCAGTGATGCGAATCTTTTGGGCCAGATAGCAAGTGCGTGGAATAAGTTTATTAAAACGGGTCAAGTCTGGGCACTGCTGATTGGGATAGCCATCGGTTACCTGTTTCGGAGTATGACATCTTTTTGACAGTTGTTAGTCATTAGTCATTGGTCATTAGCAACTGACAACTGACAACTGACAACTGACAACTGACAATTGACTAAGGACTACTGCAGTGACTAAACAAACAACCTGGAGCCAGCGCTTTGAATCCGCATTGCATCCGGCAATTGCTCGCTTTAATGCCAGTATTGGCTTCGACATTGAACTGATTGAGTACGACCTTACTGGGTCTATTGCTCATGCCAAAATGCTCGCTCACACTGGCATAATCTCTTCAGAAGAGGGAGAGCAACTGGCTACAGGTTTAGAGCAAATCCGTCAAGAATACCGCGAGGGTAAGTTTAATCCTGGTCTTGACGCCGAAGATGTCCACTTTGCGGTTGAGCGACGCTTGACGGAGATTGCTGGAGATGTAGGAAAAAAGCTGCATACGGCGCGATCGCGTAATGACCAGGTAGGTACCGATACGCGCCTTTATCTACGGGATCAGATCGTACAAATTTGCAGCCAATTGCGCGAGTTCCAAAGAGTTCTGCTCAACCTGGCCGAAGGTAACGTTGAAACCCTAATTCCTGGTTATACACACCTACAACGCGCCCAACCGCTGAGCTTAGCTCATCACCTGCTGGCTTACTTTGAAATGCTACAGAGGGACTGGGAGCGGTTAGGAGAGATTCACAAGCGAGTGAATACTTCACCCTTGGGTTGTGGAGCCTTAGCTGGTACTACTTTCCCGATAGACAGACACTATACGGCTTCGCTGCTGGAATTTGCGGGTGTTTATCGCAATAGCCTTGATGGTGTGAGCGATCGCGATTTTGCTATTGAATTCTTGTGTGCCGCTAGCCTGATTATGGTACACCTGAGTCGGTTGGCAGAGGAAATTATTCTCTGGGCATCCCAAGAGTTTGGCTTTGTCACCCTCAAAGATAGCTGTGCCACCGGTTCGAGCATCATGCCCCAAAAGAAAAATCCCGATGTTCCGGAACTGGTACGAGGAAAGACAGGTCGTGTTTTTGGTCATCTGCAAGCGATGTTGGTGTTGATGAAGGGCTTACCTCTGGCTTACAACAAAGATTTGCAAGAGGATAAAGAAGCTCTGTTTGACAGTGTCAAGACTGTTAAAGCTTGTCTGGAAGCGATGACAATTCTGTTGCAGGAGGGGCTGGATTTCAAGAGGGAGCGTTTGGCTCAAGCGGTTGCAGAAGACTTCTCTAATGCCACAGACGTTGCTGACTATCTAGCCGCACGGGGCGTTCCATTCCGGGAAGCTTACAACTTGGTTGGTAAGGTTGTGAGAACTTGCTTGGCTAACGGGAAACTGCTCAAGGATTTGAGCCTGGAAGACTGGAAGGAATTGCATCCAGCGTTTGAAAGCGATGTTTATGAGGCGATCGCACCGACTCAAGTCGTAGCCGCAAGGAACAGTTACGGTGGTACGGGTTTTGAGCAGGTACATCAAGCCCTTCAAGAGGCACGCGATCGCCTGACAACTGACAACTGACTCCTATAAAAAAATGGGCATTAATCAATCTGTAGACTGTTAATGCCCAGCTGATTGGAAAGACGAGCCAGTTGTAAAACCTATTAGGCTCGCCTCCTGCGCAGAGATTAAGCTAAGTTTTGTTTACTTTTATGCGGGAACGCTTGGCGTCAATTGACGATAAAAGCATGCTTTAGAGACGGAGGTGCCAACAAGGCAACATTAGGCAGCAAGGGAAATACTTCTCGAAATCCTCTTACATAGCTGACACCCTCCGATCGCCTCCTTGATCGCGATCGCCGTCGTCTTCTTCTTGATTCTCATCCATTGGCGGTCTGTTGTACCGTCTGTTTTTAGAGAAACGACCCGTATTTTTGCGTTTACGAAACTTACGGGCATAAGCTTGGTTCCTCTGCGCCTTTTCTTTTTTTAGATTGCGGCGCTTTGCCATGTTTACCTCGTTTATAGAAAAATGTGCCTCACAAATCCTTCGCAAAAGATTGAGCTTGGCTTGTCTATCTTACCAATCTTCTGGAAAAGAGACAGTTTTAAAACACACGGAGATGCTTTTTTATACAGACGAAGCCTTTGGGCAGACAAATCATGATCATGACGAGAGATTTGCCACAAGTGCTTTGTTCCTAAGACTACTAGCTGTAGCAGGGACTCTTGAAGAGTAAACGTCTCAGACGTTCAACATTGAAGTTCACCCAAGGGTGCGTTTTCTATAACTCAATTAACTTACCGAACATGCAACCGTAACGTCTATGATAACAGTCGGTAAGTAATCATTCGCGAGGCTTAGGCCGCCTTCTGATCAATGCGTGGAACATGGCAATTTGTACAAACAGTGCTGGGAATTATATTTCGCCATCCTGTCACCGGTACAAGCATCATCCCGCTCTTACCGGATGGGCAAATTGTCCTAGTCCGGCGGCGTGACAACGGTAAGTGGGCACTGCCCGGAGGCATGGTGAACTGGGGTCAAGACATTGAAACCACAGTCCAGCGAGAGTTAGCGGAAGAAACAGGACTGGAGTTGCTAAAGATTCGCCGATTGGTTGGGATTTACTCAGCACCCGATCGCGATCCCAGAATTCATTCTATTTGTGTCCTGGTAGAAGCTGATGTCCAGGGAACAATACAGATACAGGATACTTTAGAAATCAGTGAAGTCCAAGCGTTTGAGCGTTCAGCTATCCCAATGAGCAACCTTAGCCATGATCATGAGCAACAGTTGCAGGATTATTTCGACGGCAAGACAGTCATCGCTTAAGCCTTGAGCATGAAAACAGTGGCTGCGCCACAATAACTTGATCAAGTCAATTCACAAAGATGCACGAAGATTCGCTAACGCTGGGCTATCAGCAAGCTACAATCCAAAATCGGTTGACCGATGCGACTCTAAACAAAAATTCTGCAAGCAGAATGGCTCTACCCTTACGCAATTCTCGAATTAAGTTACCATTAGGGCAAATTTTCTGGCGGGAAGTCGGTCAGGGGCCGATTCTCGTGTTTCTACATGGTTCTTGGAGCGATGGCAGTCAATGGTTACCGCTCATTGAACGTTTAAGTGAAGATTACCAGTGCTTTGCCCCCGACTTATTAGGGTTTGGTGACTCCGAGCGACCTAAACTCCACTACTCGATAGAGTTACAGGTAGAGTGTTTGCTTGCCTACCTGGAGGCGCTACACCTACCACAGGTGTATTTAGTGGGTCACTCTCTAGGGGGCTGGATTGCGGCTAGTTATGCTTTGAAATACTCGCAGCAAATTAGTGGTCTTGTATTATTAGCACCAGAAGGCGTTCAGGCAGAAGGACACCCAGGAAATGGGGGGTTAGGGAGATGGTTGGTAGGGCGTCCTTCACTAGCCCATAGTGTACTGCGATCGCTGCTTCCGTTAGCACGGCTGTTCGGGCGTCACAAAGGCATTGAACAAGCCCTGCAACAGCGGCAACAGCTAAAGCGTTCACCGACTGCGTGCCAACTATTGTTCCGGCGACGGTGGTCAGAAATTCAAGCGGAATTCGTGCAAGAACGACTCGAATGGCTCAAAGTTCCGACATTGATTCTACAAGGAGCAAACGATACTCCTGGTGCGATCGCACGTAGTCGAACCTATGCTGACAAAATCCCAGATGCCCAGCTACAGATGATTCCGCACAGTAGTCATGACTTAACCGAAGATTTACCGGATGTGGTAGCTGGGTACATTCATGACTTTGTTAAAAGCGTTGGACGGTTGCAAGGTTGAACGTTCCAACACGCCTCTTAACCTGCAAGCTTCAGCCTAACTAAGCGCATTCCCCAAAAGATTAAGTGGGGATCAGCAATTATCTGATGCGCTGTGTTTGGGAACTGGGCTTGTAGATAGGTCAGTAACACAGCCGAGTCACCGCCTGTTAAAGCAATTTGACTATTGGAAAACTGACATGTCCAATCCTCAATAAAGTCCCGGATACCTGCCAGGACAGTATAAATAACCCCACTCTCAATTGCCGCAGGTGTCTCGATAGCCCAACGCGATGGTAAGTGTGACGGTAGCTGGATTGCTGGTAGGGCGGCTGTCCTTTGCCCCAAAGACTGTAACTGTAATCCCAATCCTGGTGAAATTGCCCCCCCGATTAGCCTCTGGTGAATGTCGGCACCAGTAAACGTGAGTGCGGTACCAGCATCAATGACCAGTACGGGGTAACCTAAAGTCTCACCTGCCCCTAATACAGCCAATGCGCGGTCAATTCCCAGAGTGGGATAAACTCCTGAAAGTGGAATGTGGGCTAGGGTGATGAGTTTAGTAATAGGATAAGTTGCCCATAGCTTTGTCTGAGTGGGTACCACCGAAGCTATGTAGAGAGGTAAGTGCCTGGGAATGTCCAACTGTTGAGCAATCAATAGGCGTGGCAGAATTTCTTCTGGAATTATGCCAGACACCCAACGCTGGAGCAGCTGTTGAACGGCTGCTTCTGATAGATGGTTAGTATCCCACGCTTCCTGAAGCGTGTCATCGACAAACCAAGCCCAGTGTAGCCGCGAATTTCCAATCATCAACGCAAGCCAGGTTTCGTTCACAGGTAGGCATGAAAGTTCTAAGGGCAACTGAATCATAAGCCAGGACAGCGTTGACCAAAAAGGATGAAGGATGCAAAGTTTTTTTGTCTCAAGCTCCTTTTTTAAAATATGGAAGAGAAAAAACATCTTGGCTTAAGGGAGCTGTTTTCCCACGTCATTTATGCGTGGGATGAGCTTAAACTTCAAATGACCTATGCTCTGAGTCAGCACGGAAACAAAAATTTACTTTTCTGTAACAATAGGTGTGTAGCAACTGGGACAGGCTGCCGCTACGCTCTCAGACCGTACTCAAACCCTTTTTCAAGATGAACCTACCTGCGTCAAGCCGACTACAGTTCACCCCAGATTTGAACATCTGCCGTGTCTTAAACGGGATGTGGCAAGTATCTGGTGCTCACGGCTACATTGACCCAAAACGGGCAATCCAGATGATGTTCGAGTACATGGATGCTGGCTTCACCACCTGGGACTTAGCTGACCATTACGGCCCAGCCGAAGATTTCATTGGAGAGTTCAGGCGTCAATTAAGCGCTACCCGTGGAAAAGAAGCGTTATCCAATCTCCAAGCCTTCACCAAGTGGGTGCCAAGACCAACCCAAATGACGAAGCAGTTGGTCGAGAAAAACATTGATATCTCTCTCAGAAGAATGGGTGTTGAAACGCTCGATTTAATGCAATTCCACTGGTGGGAATACCGGGATAAAAACTATCTAGACGCCCTCAAGTACATGTCGGAACTTCAGGATGAGGGTAAGATAAAACACCTTGCCTTAACTAACTTTGATACCGAACACCTGAAAATTATCACTGAAGCCGGCATAAAAATCGTGTCTAATCAGGTGCAGTTTTCAATCATCGATCAGCGTCCTGAAGTCAAGATGGTGGAGTTTTGTACCCAACATGAGATCAAGCTTTTCACCTACGGGACACTCTGCGGTGGCTTATTATCTGAGAAGTATGTGGGACAACCTGAACCAAGAGGCGGAGAGCTTTCAACCGCTAGCTTGAGAAAATACAAGAACATGATAGATGCCTGGGGAGGTTGGAGTCTATTTCAAGAACTGCTTTCTGTACTCAAGCCAATTGCTGATAAACATGCCGTAAGTATCCCCAACGTTGCAGTTCGTTACATCTTGGATAAACCTGCGGTGGCTAGTGTGATTGTCGGTGCAAGGCTAGGCGCATCGTCGCACTTGGAGGACAATGCAAGGGTATTTGATTTGGTTTTAGATACCGAAGACTATAACCAGATCGATGCTGTGCTTGAAAAATCACGGGATCTATATCGGTTAATAGGCGACTGCGGAGACGAATATCGAAGGTAACAGTTATTTCTAGATAGATCCCATGCGTGGTTCGCGCACAATGAAGCGTGACATCCTCCCACGGCAAATCAAAGATTGTGCCGTGGGCTTCCAAAATTCACAATTTGGATTTCCTGGTTTTTCCCTTGCGGGGTTGCGCCACTTGCCTAGATTGAGTTACCTCAACCTCTGGTAGATCGGCTGCACAGGCAGTTTCCTTTCCCCTAAGCCCTATGGTACTAATAGAGGCTATACCTCGATTTCTGATATTTTGACCGGCTGCTACCTGCCTGTCCGTTGTGTATCCACAAAGAGGACAGCGATGAACTCTCACACTCAGGTCTTTTTTGACTTCCCCACCACATTCAGGACACTGTTGAGAAGTCCCCCTAGCATCGACTTCACCAAAGAACTTTCCTCGCTTCCAATCCGGTTGGAATGGGTCTATGCAAGTTAATGGGAATTGCTCCAATTTTGGGCAACTTGACATGCAAGTTTATTACCGGATTGTCCTTAAATTGAGGAAAAAGCAACGGCTTGAATTGCCCATACTTTTTAAATCGGGGAAAGCCAAATCCTCTCTTCTGAAAATATTCCCATCTTCTGTGCAATTGCTTAACAGCTTGCTGAAGAACCGGAGAAGGAACTTCACTCAATCGAGGAAATTCTTTCTTGGCTTTAGGCAAGTTATTAAGCTGATAGACCTCATTAGGAAACTTCAAGTCCGTAGGAAGAATGTACTCTTTTTCAAGAGAGCATCTATCAACCAAACATTTACGACTATCGCACCAATCTTTTATCTCCCGTAGCGCATAGTTAAAGCCACTTCGACAGATTTCCATCCACTCAATGAGCATCTGGTCTTGAATGGCATCTGGATAGATTCGGTAACGGTAAGCCAATGTAAGCATCCCATTATCCTAATAGGTTTACTAGCTAGATGCGATATATTAAATATTAAAATAGGATGTATTGAACCTCCTCACTAAAGCTCCGTCTTTTAACCGCCTTTTATCTCCCGTCAACCCTGCGGGGGTGACAGGAGATAAAAGGCGAGAAGATAAAAATTTCTCTTTCTTACTCCTGTACGGGCGACCATTTTCAGGAACTGGCTTCACTGTCTATTAACAAAACACAACTGGCGCTTGGGTGGGTGCAAAAATTGGCAAGTAGTGACAAAAAGGACTGGGTGTGAATATATCTCAAAACCGTAAACTAGACGCCTTCTCACTAGCTGCTTTGCTGGTTTGTGCCCATTACGGCTTAGGGTTTCTCCTGGGGACCGCTGAGCAATCATTGACCTTGGGTACAGCTGGTAGCCTCTATGCTGTCTGTCTTGGCTTAGGTACGATCGCTCTTTTGTTCACACTAGCCAAGTTTTACTGGACACGAGTAGAGCAAATTTGGACATTACTGGGAAACCTCTACGGGAACCAAGTAAAAATCATCGTAGGGTTGATGTCGTGGTCATCACTGATTGGCATTGAAGCCGTCCAGATGATTTCTGGAGCCTTCATTCTCAAAGTCTTGGGAGTACCAGTGGTATCTAGCATGGTGGCTTTGGCTATCTTGTTTACGATTGTGTCCTTGTTGCCCGTGGAGAAAGCAGGTTTTCTATTTCGAGGATTGCTGATTCTCAATTGCTTGGCGCTGCTTTACGGACTGTGGGTATTGCATGGTTTTCCTGATTATTTGCGATCGCCTGTGGACTTTATTGGATCACTAAAACAAGTGAGTCCACCCGATTTCGTAGGCATCTCAGTGTGTACCATTCTGCTGGTTCTCATAGATATGAAATACCAACAATTTGTGGTTCAGGCAAAGGATACGCGAAGTCTCTATCAAGGCTGCCTCTTGGCGGCAATTTTGCTGCTGTTGCTTGCCTTTTTGCCCAGTTCAGTTGTAGTAGCTGCCCAAAATACAGGTATTCTTCCTGCTGATATCGATGGGAAAGAGGTACTCCCCTTTATCTTATGGTGGATTGGTGGCGGTAGTGGCAAGCCTTTAGCCATTGTCCTAATTATGTCTTTATTAGTTCCAGCGTTGGGTGTGGGCAGCAGTATATTGCGGGTGCAGACCAAGACTATATTAGACTTCAATATTGTGCCTATATCTAACTCTAATCGGCTGCTTATCGCTGTTACGAATGCGATTTTGGCTCTAGCTGTTGCTTTGAAGGGTGGCGAAATTGTCAATCTAATTGTCTATTTTTATGCCGCCTATGTAGCCGCTGTGATGGTTCCCTTCGTTGCCTATCTGCTTTCAGAAACAGGACATTATAGGTTCACAAAAGGGAGCGTGAGGCTGTCTTTAATCATGAGTAGTATATCGGCTTCTTCTGTACTATTTTTAACTCTTATAAACCCCAACATCATAGTTTTTAGCAGTGTTGAGTTAAACATAATGATAATAGGAATTTTATTTGGGGTCTTAGGGTTATTGGTTGGTCAATTGATAGAGAGATATGTTCCTGTATCTAAGGTAAACGAGGAAACTTAAGAAGCCTAACTCAATTGCATTAAGGTCATCCCAGGACTAAAGTACCTGGGATTGCTCGTCAATGGTGAGTTGTTTGTTCACTGACAACTGACTAGCTTTTCTCTAACCTTGCCACTGCTTAGCAGCGCAAAGACCACAAATATTCCAGCGATCGAGTTCTCCGGGTGGTGTGGGACACTGGCACTGAGGACAAAGCGGTAAGGAAAGCGATCGCGCCTGTATTACCTCTGCCCAGTATTGGAAAGCCGTTTGAGCATCTCGATGCAAGGTTGTTTGAGTACTGGGTGAGGCATATTCTGCCTCAGCAACGTGACTAGGATGCTCTTGCCAAGAACTCGGCTGCGGTTTTGATGCCGCGTCGCCTGTAGAAAAGTCGTTCTGCCACTGAGCTGTAGAAAAGTGAATGTCAACTAATGAACTCGACAACTGGGCATTTAATTTCTTCAAGATAAGACGACGCTTAAATATAAGTTCTTGAGCCCAAACAGAACTAGAGGTGGCAACATAAAGGACATCCCTAGAGATCGAATACGGTCGTGTCTGCTGTCCGACAGTAGCTCCCACGACTTCACTCCAGCATTTAAGCAACTGTTGAAACTGCTTATACTCTTGCCACTGTGGCTGATTTTGAATCGTACCTAATATATGATTAAAAGATTTAAGCATATGTCCTATTTCTTCCCTCAACAAGGGCTTTGTTTTCGGAGTAATCCTATGGGTGGTAACGCCTCTATACTGAATCCTAGTCCAACAACAACAAAGGTAGAGGTTCTATATGTATACCTATTGCCTCACAATCAACAAGCCTGTATAAACTGACAGCGAGAGTCACCCAAGTGAGTCCTACAGGTGAAAGCCCTGAATCCTGAGTTGGAATAGAAGCCAAGAAGTATACACTACAGAATTTAAATTCAAACACTCACCATTAAACCGTTATGAACCAAAACACCTCAGTTGAGTCCTCGACTCATTCCTCAACAAACCAGTCAATTAACCCAGTCTTGCAAGCTGCTCTTAGCAGTTTGGATGTGCAGTTAGAAGAAGAATTAGCCCGTTACCGACGCCAACGAGCAGGGCACTCAGTGAGCTCTCCTCGTGGTCTGCGTCGTCATCAAACCCGTAAGCCCCTTGATTTGATTTCCATCGAACAGCCTAGAGGTCAAACTCAGCAGCGAGCACTAGGAATGAGCAAAGCTCCAGTAATGTCATTCCCCCTAGCAATGGGCAACCAGACACCAGCCGCTGAACCGTCCCAGGAGACGACTCAAGAGACGATCGCTCAGACTGGTCAATTAGATGCCCGCTCATCGGCTATCTCTGAACCTGGCAATACGCTAGTATTCCCTTTATCGACCAAGTCAACTGTTGACAATTCAGGCAGTGAGCCAAGTGTTACACAGCTGACCTCTCCTAGAGAATCAGCGGGGATAGAAACCGATCCTTTAGCCGCTGACCAAGCGCCACCCGACGATTATCTGGAATCATCGGAAAAACTACTACAGAGTCTGTCGGAAGAAGAGGAAACCGTTCAGCCTGAAAAGCGTTCCCCCAACAGACTACTGACCCCGTTGGCTCTCGGTTCGATTTTACTTGTGCTGCTTTCGAGCGCCACTCTGGTCTATCTAGTGACTAACCGCTCCCTAGTCACCGCTCTAGGTCTTGATCGATTGTTTGGCTCCAAGACACCAGATACGTCCTCAAGCCCAACCGAGACGACAGTGGCAAAGGGGAATCCGTCAAAAGATGCACCGATCGCTAATGGTCCCAATCTAGCTACGGAAGAATTTGTAGATTTGAATTTAGATACGTTGAGCCACTTGCAAGCTAGTCCAACGCCGTCAGCCTCGCCATCACCGATACCCACACTACCAGATTTGCCTAGCTCAAGAGCAACATCGGCAGCCCCACCTGTCATCCCTAACACAGCTCTTCCTAGACGTTCTTCATCTTCAGATTTATCTTCAGCACTTTTACCGCCTGCGGGACAGCAAAGAACTGTTCCCTCGACGGGGACATCACTGATGGCACCGACAGCATCCAGCCAACGAGCCAACTCTGCTAAGGAAAACCCATCATCAGCACCGACGGCTCCTGCCACAACGCAGAAGCCGCAAGTCTCTTCCTCTCAGGAGCAAGCTACAGTCAACTCCGCATCAGCTGAAGGGACGTTCTACTACGTGCTGATCAACGACACGAGCGATCGCACCCTAGTGAAAGCAAAAACGTTCGTTCCTGATGCCTACGTAGAAACCTTCCCCCAAGGTGCGCGAATTCAGATGGGAGCCTTCAAGCAGGAGTCTGAGGCAAAAACCTTGATCAAGGAACTCCAGCAACAGGGAATTTCTGCCACAATATATCGTCCTTAGGGAGTTGTCAGAGGTTGGTTTTACGTTGGAGTCTGGTTATGAGGAAGTCAATAGTTGTGGTGAAGCCAAGTGGCTTGATTGAGTCAATAGTCCTTAGTGATTAGTCATTAGTTCACTCAAGGATAAACCTGGACGTTGGACACAATACGATTAGCAAATAATCCAAAATCCAAAATCCAAAATTGGATCTTGACTCTGAGATACCATGATGTTAAACATTCCCCGACCCCCAACGTAAATGGAGATGTGCCATGGGATTGATTGATCGCATCCTGCGAGTGATTCGGGCCAACCTCAACAACCTGATCGGGCAGGCGGAAGATCCAGAGAAAGTGCTGGAACAAGCTGTAGACGATATGCAGCAGGATTTAATTCGCCTGCGGCAGGCTGTAGCTCAGGCGATCGCTACCCAAAAACGTACCGAGCGACAGGCATCCCAAGCTCAATCCACAGCTCAAGAGTGGTACAACCGTGCTCAGCTGGCACTATCCAAGGGGGACGAAAGCTTGGCACGAGATGCGTTGACGCGGCGAAAATCCTACGTAGAAACAGCAAAAGCGATGCAGGCTCAGCTAACACAGCAAGCGGATGTCGTCACCAAACTCAAAGACAATATGCGGACGCTGGAGAGCAAAATCTCCGAAGCCAAAACGAAAAAAGACTTGTACATTGCCAGGGCACGCTCCGCTCAAGCCTCACAGAAAATTACAGAGATGTTAGGCAATGTCGGCACGAACAATGCCATGAGTGCCTTCGAGAAGATGGAAGAAAAAGTGCTACAGCTCGAAGCCCAATCCGAGGCAATAGGCGAGCTAGGAAGCAATGAACTAGAAAAGAAATTTGCAGCTCTTGAAGGTGGCAATGACATTGATGCTGAGTTGGCAGCGCTAAAAGCCAACATGCCAACCTACACCGAACCCGCAAAACTCCCCTCTAGTCAATCTTCATCTGTCAAAAACCCGGAACAGGGATAGAACGCATCAAACGATCTGCCTCACCCCTTCTCCTTTGATTAACCCTCAAAACTACCTCCCTACTCACTACCCCTTTACAGCTTGACGGTTGAAGAAACTGGCTATGAAGTAGCACTTTGTGAATGGAAGTTTTTAAACTGGATTAACAGCCTCCTTTCTTAATGGCTTGGGGATGGGTGTTTTGAGTGATTCAAAGAAGCGCTTTAGACTTGAGACGGGAGAGCATCAATTGCTTACACCTCAACACTACTCCAAGCAGGCTGACGCAGTAGAGCCTACTTTACACCTACTTTATACACTCCGAGAGGATAGACAGCGTCATGGGATTATTTGATCGCCTCAGCAGAGTCGTCAGAGCTAATCTGAACGATATGGTTAGTAAGGCTGAAGATCCAGAAAAAATTCTGGATCAAGCCATTATTGATATGCAAGAAGACCTAGTGCAACTGCGCCAAGCGGTTGCCAGGGCAATTGCCACTCAAAAACGCACCGAGCAGCAATATAACAAAAACCAATCAGAAGCCAACAACTGGCAGAGCAGAGCCCAACTGGCCCTTCAGAAAGGGGATGAAAACCTGGCGCGTGAGGCACTGGTACGCAAAAAAGCCAATGCCGATACGGCCGCTACACTCAAAGAGCAGCTGGATGCTCAGAACACTCAGGTGGACACTCTCAAGCGCAACCTGATTGCCTTAGAAAGTAAGATTTCTGAAGCCAAGACCAAGAAAGACATGCTCAAGGCCCGTGCAGCAGCGGCTAAAGCGAACGAGCAGTTGCAAAGCACGGTTGGTCGGCTGGGCACTGGCTCGGCAATGAGTGCTTTTGAGCGCATGGAAGACAAAGTTCTGGAGATGGAGGCTCGTTCTAAGGCAGCGTATGAGCTGACTGGTAGTAACTTAGAAGAGCAATTTAAAGTGCTCGAATCCGGCAGTGACGTTGATGATGAGTTGGCGGCGATGAAAGCCCAGTTGACGGGTGGCTCTGTTTCACAGCCAGTTCTGCCTGCCTCCGAGGAGAAAAAATCCTCGTCATCTAATTCGGCTGTTGACGACGAATTGGAATCACTACGAAAGCAAATCGACAATCTGTAGGTATCAGCTATCGTTTGACCGAAAAAATGGGATACAAGCCCCGTCCTAGAAGGACGGCTTTCTCGGCAACATGCCTGATGTAATCCCGAATTACTTCACAGACAAGCCGATTTGTATCATCAGCGTCATCTTTGAGGCGGTTAAACTCTTCCTCAGACAGCCTAACTCTTAGTGCCTTTTCTCTTGGTATTGTGGCCCTTTTTGTGCCACAATACAGGAGTAGCCTAGCACAAGACAGAATTCGTCGGTACTGTCATTAATTCAACGACGTAAAGCGATGC